>UQTJ01000024.1 GCA_900544075.1 uncultured Bacteroides sp. | reverse complement strand
ATACAATGGCCGAGCGGCATTTTTTATATTTAATCGATTTTATCGGACAGCAATAATTACATTTAGAACACAATAGAAAAGGTAAGACTGTTTCTTTTATGATTCAGCCTTACCTTTTTAAGTTATATTGTTCTTATTTCATATTAAGTCGTTTCTTAAGACAGTCCAATTGTCAGCAAGTTCCTGCATAGAGTTGAAAAGCAGGTTGGCTCCTTCATCAAGTAAGGCATTGTCCGGAAGCGGACCTGTGTTTACCGCTATAGCGAATATTCCGGCTGCTACTCCTGCTTTTACTCCAAGTGGAGCATTCTCTACCACTACGGCCTCATTGGGCTCTATTCCAGCCTTTTTCAGTCCCATCAGATAAGGCTCCGGATTTGGCTTACCGAATTTCACGTCGTAGGCTGTAACCATATATTCTTTCTGGAATATTCCAGGGAAGTGATGATTAAGATTGTCTATCAATGACAGCTGTCCTGACCCCGTTACGAGTACTGGTTGAAGTCCTGAATTCTTTATTTCCTGAAGTAGAGTATAGGCTCCTTGCATAGGTTCTGCCTTTGGAAGACTGTTGAATATGTCACTTTTGGTTTGATAGATTTTTTTTATCTCATCTTCACTTGCTTCGTATCCTCTTTCGCGTGCACTTACTATGTTTATAGTGCTTGCTCCTGTACGTCCTTCATGCATGTATGCTTCTTCCTCGCTCAGATTCATATCATACATAGCCATTGCTTTGTTCCATGCCTTTGCATGATTCTTCATCGAATCAAACAGCACACCGTCCATATCGAACAGTACTGCTTTAAGATTGATTTTGTTATATCTTTTTTCCTTTAAATAGTTTTGTATTGCCTTTTCAAACATTGGTTGTGTCTTTTTTAATATCGTTTAAAGGCACGTATTACAGCAATTCTGCCATATTACGTGCCTTGTATTTGTGTCGATCCTCTTTTGAAATGAATGAGATTAAAAAAGAGGAATGTTACAATAAAATCTTATTTTTTCAGACGAGCCTGGATAGTTTCTGATTCTTTTTCATAACCAGGTTTGTTGAGCAGGGCAAACATGTTTTTCTTGTATGCTTCAACTCCAGGCTGGTTAAATGGATTTACTTCGAGGATATAGCCGCTGATACCGCAAGCTTTTTCGAAGAAGTAAATCAGCTGTCCGATGTAGTATTCATTCAATGCAGGAACAGATACTCTCATATTTGGAACACCACCGTCAACGTGTGCCAACTGAGTTCCGAGTTCAGCCATCTTGTTTACTTCATCAATACGCTTTCCTGCAAGGAAGTTCAAACCGTCAAGGTTCTGTTCGTCTGTAGGAACACGCAATTCGTGGTTAGGAGTTTCGATAGAGATAACAGTTTCGTAGATTGTACGTTCGCCTTCCTGAATCCACTGACCCATTGAGTGAAGGTCTGTAGAGAAGTCAACAGAACTTGGATAGATACCTTTTCCGTCTTTACCTTCTGACTCACCGTAAAGCTGCTTCCACCATTCATTGAAGTAGTGAAGTTTTGGCTGGAAGTTTACTAAGATTTCAATCTTCTTGCCGTTACGGTAAAGCTCGTTACGAGTAGCAGCATAAAGTGCAGCTGGGTTTTCGTACATATTTTCGTTTGCACAAACTTCTTCCATCTTACGTGCACCTTCAACAAGTTTTTCAATATCTATGCCTGCTACAGCTATAGGAAGCAAACCTACCGGAGTAAGAACAGAGAAACGACCGCCCACATTGTCAGGGATGATGAATGATTTGTAACCTTCATTGTCGGCTGTTACGCGTGCAGCACCTTTCTTTGCGTCTGTAACGGCTACGATAACTTTGCGAGCCATTTCCTTACCGCGCTGGTCTTCGCACTGTTTCTTCAGAAGACGGAATGCAAGAGCAGTTTCTGTAGTAGTACCTGATTTTGATATGTTGATTACACCGAATTTCTTGTCTTTCAGGAAGCTTGTGAGTTCATAAAGATAGTCTTCTCCGATGTTGTGTCCTGCAAAAACAATGGTTGGTTCTCCTTCTTTCTTTTCTTTCAACCACTGGAAGCTGTCAGACATAGCTTCTATCACGGCACGTGCTCCAAGATAGCTACCACCAATACCGGCAACAACTACAACCTCGCAGTTTTCACGAAGAACTTTTGCTGTAGCTTTGATATCTTCGATATGTTCTTTGGTTATAGAAGATGGGAGGTGAAGCCATCCCAAGAAGTCATTACCAAGTCCTGTACCTTTTTCAAGTGTTTCCATGTAAGTTTTTACCAATGGCTCATATGTAGCCAACTTACCTTCTGCTATGAAACAAGCAGAGTTTTCGATGTTCAATTTAATATTTTCCATATTCAAAAATTTATCTGAATGAGTCTGTTAAAAGTTTTATTTCTATCATAGGAGATATGCGTTCGTACAGGATGTTGTACACCGCATCCACTATAGGCATATTGACGTGCAGATGTTTGTTCAATTCCTTGATACATTTCGTTCCGTAATATCCTTCAGCAATCATTTCCATTTCTATCTGTGCGCTTTTCACTGAATATCCTTTTCCTATCATTGTTCCGAAAACACGGTTTCGGCTGAAATTGGAATAGCTTGTAACGAGTAAATCGCCAAGATATGCCGATTCGTTCGTACATCTTTCCACAGGATGTACAGTATTCAGGAAGCGGTTCATTTCCTGTATGGCATTTGAGATAAGCACAGCCTGGAAATTGTCTCCATACTTCAGACCACTGCATATACCGGCAGCTATTGCATAGACGTTTTTCAGTACAGATGCATACTCTATACCTGCCACGTCAGAATTAACAGAAGTCTTAATGTAGTGGCTTGCCAGTTGTTGTGCAAAGATTTTTGCCTTGTCTATATCCTTGCAGCCTACTGTGAGATATGAAAGACGCTCCAAAGCTACCTCTTCAGCATGACATGGCCCTGCCAGAACGGCGATATTTTCTTCCGGAACATCATATACCTTATTAAAATAATCAGAAACAATAAGGTTCTCGTCTGGCACAATACCTTTTATGGCTGTAACGATGAATTTATCCTTTATTTTGGTTTTCAGTTTCTTAAGATGACTTTTAAGGTAAGGCGAAGGAGTTACGAAAATCAGTGTGTCCGATTCTCTTACTACCTTATTAATGTCTGATGAAAAGTTGATATTCTTTACGTTGAAGCGTACACTTGTCAGATAAGCCGGATTATGCCCAAGACGTTTGAAATCTTCTATTCTGTCGTCCCTTCGCATATACCAGTTTATTGACTCGGCCTGGGCAAGAATAATCTTTGCGATAGCTGTAGCCCAGCTACCTCCTCCCATAATAGCTATTTTACCAGGGAATTTCACTTTGGTAATTGTTTTATTGGTTTTTAAGTTCTTAAGTCTTTAAGTTTGTAAGCTCTGAACTTAATCAGAAACTTACAAACTCAAAAACCAAATACTTATTTTATATTTTGTATCCAGTTGCTGACTTCGTCAACTGTAGGATTCTTCAGTTCAAGTTTATATTTCTTATTTACTCCGCAGATATCCATGTGCAGTTTCTGAGGGTTTACGTCCTTCATGTCTGCTACCATATTATATCCGGCTTTCTGAATCAGTGCTACCCATTCTTCAGGAACACCGATTTCCATAAATTTTGCAGGAGCATCTTTCGGAATAACCTTTTCAGGTCTCATCTGAGGGAAGAACAATACCTCCTGGATTGTGCTCTGACCTGTCATAAGCATAACCAGACGGTCCATACCGATACCCATACCTGATGTAGGAGGCATACCGTATTCAAGTGCACGAACGAAGTCCTTGTCGATAATCATAGCTTCGTCGTCACCCTTTTCGCTCAGTCTCATCTGTTCTTCGAAGCGTTCAAGCTGGTCTATCGGGTCGTTAAGCTCAGAATATGCGTTACACAATTCCTTACCGTTTACCATAAGTTCAAAACGTTCTGTCAAGTCAGGATTGCTGCGGTGACGCTTAGTAAGCGGAGACATTTCGATAGGGTAGTCTGTGATGAATGTTGGCTGTATGTAGTTACCTTCGCAGAATTCGCCGAAGATTTCGTCGATAAGCTTGCCTTTACCCATTGTGTCATCAATTTCCATATTGAGTTTCTTGCAAACTTCACGAATCTGGTCTTCGTTCATTCCTGTGAGGTCATAGCCTGTGAATTCCTTGATAGAATCAAGCATAGTCACACGCTTGAAAGGAGCCTTGAAGTTGATGATGTTGTCGCCCACCTTAACTTCTGTTGTACCGTTTACGTCAAGACAGATTTTTTCAATCATGTTTTCAGTAAATTTCATCATCCAGTTGTAATCCTTGTATGCCACATATATTTCCATACAAGTAAACTCAGGATTGTGTGTACGGTCCATACCTTCGTTACGGAAGTTCTTACCGATTTCGTAAACACCCTCGAAGCCACCCACGATAAGACGTTTCAGATACAATTCGCTGGCGATACGCATGTACAAAGGAATGTCAAGCGCATTGTGGTGAGTGATGAACGGACGAGCTGCCGCACCACCTGCGATAGACTGAAGGATAGGAGTTTCAACTTCGATATAACCTTTAGAGTTGAAGTATTCGCGCATTGAGTTATAAACCTTGGTGCGCTTGAGGAATATGTCTTTCACTCCGTCGTTTACCACGAGGTCAACATAACGCTGACGGTAACGGAGTTCAGGGTCTTCAAATTTGTCATAAGCCACTCCGTCTTTGTATTTTACGATAGGAAGCGGTTTGATAGATTTAGATAGAACTGTAAGTTTCTTTGCGTGGATTGAGATTTCACCCATCTGAGTGCGGAATACGAAACCTTCGATACCCACAAAGTCGCCCAAATCAAGTAAACGTTTGAAAACTACATTATATAAATCCTTATTTTCATCAGGACAAATGTCATCGCGTGTGATATAAACCTGAATACGACCTTTAGAGTCTTGCAATTCAATGAAAGAGGCTTTACCCATTACACGGCGTGACATGATACGTCCGGCTACAGAAACCATGCGTGGTTCAGACTCATCGTCTTTGAATTCATCTTTTATATCAGTAGAAAATGCGTTTGTTACATACTCTGCTGCAGGATACGGGTCTATGCCCATAGCTCTCATCTCATTCAGACTGTTGCGTCTGATAATTTCCTGTTCACTTAGTTCTAATACGTTCATTTCTTATATATTAACTATATTTTGGTACAAAAATAAGAAACATTTCGGAATATATTAACATATGTGTGCCACTTTTTGCATAAATAACCCAACATATGCTCTCAATGAACCTTTTTTTCTTATATTCTAAAATGTCGTTTGATGTCAAAAATATTGAATAGTGGTAGTTTGTCAAATAAAATGTCGTAATTTTTTGTATCTTATCATTAAATTGTTACCTTTGGGTCGTTCTAAATGTGAAAAGCATGAAAATAGTGATTTTACAAACAGATATAGTCTGGGCCAATCCTTCGGCCAATATAGAAAAGGCAGATGAGATAATAAACAAATATGATGATGTTGACATATTTGTTTTGCCGGAAATGTTTTCTACCGGTTTCTGTACCAATCCGGAAGGAATAGCAGAGAAATATGACTCAGGAACTTTGGAATGGATGAAGCTTACGGCACAGCGTAAGAAATGTGCTGTAGCTGGCAGTATCGCTCTTGAGGATAAGGGGCGGTTTTACAACAGATTCTATTTCGTACACCCCGGAGGCACTGTGGAGTGGTATGATAAGAAACATCTGTTTGCTTATGGTGGGGAACATAAAAGGTTTACTGCCGGTACAAGGCGTGTGATTGTCAATTATAAAGATGTAAGGATTCTTCTGCAAGTCTGCTATGACCTTCGTTTCCCTGTATGGAGCAGAAACAGGAATGACTATGATATGGCTTTCTATGTGGCAAGTTGGCCTACTCCGCGGGTTGAAGCTTGGAAGTTGTTGCTGAAAGCAAGAGCTATCGAAAACCAGTGCTATGTAGTAGGTGTGAACAGAGTGGGCAAGGATCCGAATTGTGACTACATAGGTGGCAGTGCAGTGATTGACCCGTACGGAAAAGTGATTGCAGCTTGCGAGGACGGCAAAGCATGCGAGGCAGTAGTAGAAATAGATATGTCGGAACTTGAAGCTTTCCGAAAGAAATTCCCGGTATTGAATGATGCCGACCCATTTGAAATAGTATAACTCGAAATATGGAAAACAGTAAGAAATTATTACTCTTGGGCGACCAGGCTATAGCTTTGGGAGCCATTCATACAGGTATCTCCGGAGTATATGCATATCCGGGTACACCTTCGACTGAAATAACAGAATATATACAGGAACATCCTCTTGCAAAAGAACGCGGATTGCACAGCAGCTGGTGTACGAACGAAAAGACAGCCATGGAGGCTGCTCTTGGAGTGAGTTATGTAGGCAAACGTGCTTTGGTATGTATGAAGCATGTGGGAATGAACGTATGTGCCGATGCTTTTGTCAATTCCGGTATGACCGGTGCCAATGGTGGAGTAGTGGTGGTAGCTGCCGATGACCCTTCTATGCATTCGTCGCAGAACGAGCAGGATTCAAGATTTTACGGCAAGTTTGCCATGGTTCCTATCCTCGAGCCTTCATCACAGCAGGAGGCATACGACATGATGCAATATGCTTTTGAAATGTCCGAGCGTGAGGGAACTCCTGTTCTTATGAGAATTACTACACGTATGGCACACTCTCGTGCAGCAGTAGCCGTTAAGGATGAGGCTTCCGAGGTTACATCTACAGGTAGAGCTTCTTCGCCTGCCAACTGGGTACTTCTTCCGGCAAATGCACGTCGTCGTAATAAGGAAGTAATCGAACTTCAGCCGGTATTGCGCAGACTCTCGGAAGAATCACCTTTCAATAAAGCCGAGAATATATCTTCCGAAAAGGCTGATTTGGGAATAGTAGCTTGCGGTATAGGATACAATTATGTAATGGAAAATTACCCTGAAGGATGTCCTTATCCTATAGTTAAAGTATCGCAATATCCGCTTCCTACGGATAAGATTATTGCTTTGGCAAATTCATGTAAAGAGATATTGGTAGTTGAAGACGGACAGCCTTTTGTAGAAGAACAACTCCGTGGTGTATTGCCTTCGCAGTATGTCGTGAAAGGACGATTGAGCGGAGCGTTGCCTCGCACCGGTGAGTTGAACCCTGACAATGTTAAGGCAGGACTTGGCATGAAAGCAGCTGAGGTTTATCCTTCGGCACAGAATGTTGTTCCTCGTCCGCCTGCACTGTGTAACGGATGCGGACACCGCGATGTATATGATGCGCTTAACAAAGTAGCTGCCGAGTATGCCGATACAAAGATATTCGGTGATATAGGTTGCTATACTCTTGGAGCATTGCCTCCATTCCGCGCTTTGCACAGTTGTGTAGATATGGGTGCTTCCATCACTATGGCAAAGGGTGCGGCGGATGCAGGTCAGTTCCCTTCAATAGCTATAATAGGCGATTCCACTTTCACCCATTCCGGTATGACCGGACTTCTTGATGCGGTGAACGACAAGTCGAATATCGTTGTAGTAATCTCCGATAATCTTACTACAGCCATGACTGGCGGCCAGGATTCAGCCGGAACAAACAAGTTCGAGGCTATCTGTCTTGGTCTTGGAGTAGAGCCGGAGCATGTGCGTGTGGTAGTTCCATTGCCAAAGAATATGGACGAAATAACCCGTATCATCCGCGAAGAGATAGAATACAAAGGGGTGTCGGTAATTATCCCGCGCCGTGAATGTATGCAGACACTTAACCGTAAGTTGAAACAGAAAAGAGCCGAAAAACAATGAAAACAGATATAATTCTTTCAGGTGTGGGAGGTCAGGGTATCCTCTCCATCGCAACTATAATAGGTGAGGCTGCTACACGCAGCGGACTTAATCTGAAACAGGCTGAAGTACACGGTATGAGTCAGCGCGGAGGAGATGTTCAGTCTAATCTCCGTCTGTCGGACAAACCTATCGCTTCCGACCTTATTCCTCTCGGAGGAGCAGATATGATACTTTCTCTTGAGCCGATGGAAGCTCTGCGCTATCTTCCGTATCTCTCGAAGGACGGATGGATTATCACGTCTTCCACTCCGTTCAAGAATATTCCTAACTATCCGGATGTTGAGGCTGTGATGGCTGAACTTAATTCATTGCCCAATGTGGTTTCGCTGGATATTGATGCCATAGCCAAAGAAAACAACATGCCTAAATGCGGAAACGTAATTCTTCTTGGTGCGGCTGCGGCATTATTCACTATCATTGACAAGGAAACACTTTATCACAGCATAGAGCGTATCTTTGGTTCAAAGGGTGAAGCTGTGGTAGAGATGAACCATCGTGCTTTTAATATCGGATATGAGTATAGTTTGAAGAAAACATCTTCAAAGTGAATAGACATTGAGTCTCATTTTTAATTATTCATTTTTCATTTTTAATTATCAACGTGAAAGTCTTCAGTAAAGAATTAGTAGAGCAGGTAGTAAAAGAGATGAAGGTTGCTGACCTACGCAATGCTACCATAGGAGATGTACTCCTTGTGGCATCACGCCTGGAGCAGCTTACAGGCATACCTTTCATCCGTATGGACCAGGGTTCTCCGGGTCTGCCTGCCAACAAGATAGGCATTGAAGCCGAAAAGGCTGCTCTCGACAAAGGATTGGGAGCGCAATATCCCGCTGCTGCAGGAGTTCAGGAACTCAAGGATGCGGCATCACGTTTTGTCAAGGCATTCATAAATATTGACATTTCTCCACGTGCATGTCTACCTACTACGGGTTCCGTGGCCGCATCGTTCGGAGCGTTCATAGCTTGTACGCAGCGTATTCCGGGAAAGGACAAGGTTCTGTTTATTGACCCGGGTTTCCCGATTCAGAAATCCCAGTTGCGTATCCTCGGTATCAAATGGAAACTGTTTGATATATACAATTATCGTGGCGAGGCTCTCCGTGCAAAATTGGAAAGCATGATGGCTGATGGTGATGTCGCAGCAATAGTATATTCCAATCCGAACAATCCGGCATGGTTCTGTCTGGATGAGGATGAACTGAAAATCATTGGCGAACTTGCTACCAAATATGACACTATAGTTATGGAAGACCAGGCATATTTCTGTATGGACTTCCGCAGTCCGTTCGGTCGTCCGTATCAGGAGCCGTACGTGCCTACAGTAGCAAGATATACCGATAATTATATCCTTATGCTTTCTGCATCAAAAATCTTCAGCTATGCCGGACAGCGTATCGCACTGGCATGTATCTCTGATAAGCTTTTCGACAAGCAGTATCCTGCACTTGCAGAGAGGTATGAGGATTCCGGAATATTCGGACCTACATTCATTGCATCCATCATGTATATGATAACCTCCGGATGTACCGCCACCACGCAGTATGCCATGGCTGAGATGCTGAACAAATCTGTTGAGGGAGTGATAGACTTCGTAGAGGACACACGCGAGTACGAACGCCGTGCACGCCGGATGAAGCAGATATTCACAGACAACGGTTTCAGCATTGTTTACGATTATGATGTCCACCAGAAAGTAGGCGACGGTTTCTTCTTCACCTTGGGCTATCCCGGCATGACAGGAGGAGAGTTGCTCGAAGAACTTATGTACTACGGTGTCAGCAGTATTTCACTTTCCACGACGGGAAGCGACCAGCAGGGAGTACGTGCATGTACATCGCGAATGAGGGAAGAACTTTATCCTGTTCTGGAAGAAAGAATGAAAGCTTTCAGAGAGGACCATCCGCTGAAAAACGTATAATTATATAGGTGTGTTTTGGTGCTGACTATAGTCGGCACCACTGCTCACTATAGTCGGCAATGCTGCCCACTGTAGTCGGTAATGCTGCTGACTATAGTCGGCACCAAGAAATGTCTGCTTGTTTTTCATATAAAGCAGCGAAAAAACAAGTAATAAATCTAACCATTAAAGATAATACCCATGTTTTGGAATGAAAATAAGGAATGTATGCCTCGCGAACAGATGCGCGAGCTGCAGGGGAAAAGACTTCAGAAACTGGTGACATATGTCTATCATAATGTCCCGTTCTACAGAAAGAAAATGCAGGAGATGGATTTGTCGCCTGATGATATCCGCAGTATAGATGACATAGTGAAACTTCCTTTCACTACTAAACAGGACTTGCGTGATAATTATCCGTACGGATTGCAGGCTGCACCGGCTTCGGAGATAGTACGTGTGCACGCATCTTCCGGTACAACCGGTAATCCTACTATCGTGGGATATACACGTAAGGACCTTGCCATATGGTCCGAAGTAATGTCACGCTGTCTTACTGCATACGGAGTTACACGTGATGATACTTTCTCGGTGAGCTATGGTTACGGACTCTTCACCGGAGGGCTTGGAGCACATTACGGGGTGGAAAACTTAGGAGCTACAGTGATACCGGCTTCAACTGGTAATACGGAGAAACATATCCGTCTTATCCGCGACCTGAAAATTACGGGTATAGCGTGTACACCGTCGTATGCCATGTATCTGGCAGAAGTGATGGAAAAGATGGGACTTACGAAGAATGACCTCGGACTACGTATCGGTGCTTTCGGTGCCGAACCATGGACTGAGAATATGCGTAAGGAGATAGAAGACCGTCTTGGATTGAAAGGTTACAACATCTATGGCTTGAGCGAAATCATGGGACCGGGTGTATCATACGAATGTCAGGAACAGAACGGTTCGCATATCAACGAAGACCATTTCTATCCTGAAATCATTGATCCTAACACACTTCAGCCATTGCCTTACGGGCAGCAGGGAGAACTTGTCTTCACCACACTGACTAAGGAAGGTATGCCATTGCTCCGTTATCGCACCAAGGATCTTACATCGCTCATAGATACTCCATGCCCGTGCGGACGTACTTCAGTGCGTATGACTCCTATCATGGGACGAAGCGACGATATGCTCATCATTCGCGGTATCAATGTATTCCCGTCACAGGTGGAAAGCGTTATCCTCGAAATGAAGGAATTCGAACCACAGTATATGTTGATAGTAGACCGTAAAGGAAATCTTGATACTCTGGAAATTCAGGTTGAAGTACGCCGCGACTTCTTCAGTGATGATATCGGAGCTATGCTTGCCCTGAAGAAATCCCTTGCCGACAAACTGAAGAGTGTACTCTCCATCAGTGCCGATGTCAAGTTGGTTGAACCTAACAGCATAGCCCGCAGTCAGGGAAAATCGAAGAGAGTGATAGATAACCGTAAGTTGGTGTGAGACGCTCTTAATTTTTAATTTTTCATTTTTAATTAAAGTAACATGACCATAAAGCAATTATCAGTATTCCTTGAAAACAAGACAGGAAGAATAAACGATGTAGTCCGTACGTTAGGACAGAACGGTATAAACATGCATGCTTTCAGCATGGCGGAAACAACAGATTTCGGAATCCTCCGTCTTATAGTATCAGATGTGGACAAGGCTGTGGAGGTATTGCGCGCACAGAACTTTGCGGTAATGTCAACCGAAGTTATCTGCCTCAGTTGTGATAATACCCCCGGTTCGCTGGCCGTGATTTTGGAGTATCTGGCAGAAGAAAAAATCTTTATAGAATATATGTACGCTTTTGCCCAAAACGATAAGGCACATGTGGTGATAAAGCCTAACGACCTCAAGGCGTGTCTGGCAGTTCTTGAAGCGAAAGGCTGCACGGTGCTTAAGAAAGGGGATTTGTAATATATTAATACATTAGAAATATTTAAAATGTCAGGTGGGGCAAAAACACCTGACATTTTTTATTTGAACTGTAACTTGAAAACCGTATTCTTTTCATTACTGCACACCAGTGAGATATTTCCATTGTGAAGACGCATAATCTGGCGTGATAGACTTAATCCTACGCCTGTCCCTTCCTGCTTTGTAGTGTAGAAAGGAACAAAAATATCATCATAGTTTTCCTTGTTGATAGGGCGACCATTGTTTGATACACATATCACAACTGTTTCGTTGAAATCTATTTCGGCGGTTATTTCTATAGTTGTGGCTTTTGCCTGAATAGCGTTTTTAATCAGATTTATAAATACCTGTGAAATCTGGTCTATATCAGCATAAAGTAAAATGTCGTCCGATTTCTCGGTATATGTTATTTCCGCTCCTGCGTTATGTACCTGTTCCTTTGTCAGTTGGGTTACTCTGTCTATCAGTTCCTTCAGGTAGAATGCTTTCTTTACAGGTGCAGATATCCTGGTTAGTGAACGATATGTGTCAACAAATTTTATCAATCCTTTGGCAGATTCAGAGATTGTGTCCAAACCAATTTTAAGTTCTTTACGATTGAGTGCTTGGGTGTCCGGTGTGGAATCCAATTCCATATAAAGAGTATGACTCAGCGAAGCAATTGGAGTTACGGTGTTCATTATTTCATGTGTAAGCACACGTATAAGTTTGTTCCACGACATTTCTTCGTTGCGTGACATTTCATTACTGATGTCATTTATTACAATAATTTTTACATTCTTTCCCTGCAACGATGTTTCGGATGATGATACTGATAGTGTGGTCTGTCCTTTTTCGTTATAAAAAGAAACACGCATCTCGTTGTTGGCTTCGGAAATGTTTTCAAAACATGCCTGGAGTTCTGTGCTGATGTTTGCGAGCTGTCTTACGTTGCCGAGTGTGGCAACTCCAAGAATGTTCAGTGCCGAAGCATTGCTATATAAAACTCTTCCGCTGAATTTGTCGTTTTGTTCTACTACAATTATTCCGGTTTTTACCCTGTCAAGCATCTGTCCGTAATAACGTTCCTGCTCGTTTATCTCCTGTTTCTCTTTTTCGAATATCAGTCGTATCCTGTTTAGAGTCTTGTGGAATTTACTGTACAGGAATTTCTTTTCGTCAAAACGGAAATTTGTTTCCTTATCTTCCAGTGCGTCAAGAATGTACGAAACCTTGCGGTGTGTCCTTCTCGCATAGTACATACCGGAGATTATTGCAGAGATTAATACAGTTGCAATAACGATTAATATGACATTCTCATACGAAATCATATATTATATTTTTTCAGTTTCGTATATAGGGTAGGGCGGCTAATGTTCAATGATTTTGCTACATGGGTAAGATTGCCGTTGTATCTTTCCATTGCGGCGCGTATGGTTCTTTCCTCTACTTCTTCCAGTGTTTCTTCTCCTGAAGCTGATGCTTGCGGCTGTACATCATAAGTGTGTTGCCTGTCAGGCAGACAGAAGTCCGAAAGCTGAAGTTCTGTACCGTCCGTCAGGATTACTGCCTTTTCTATTGTGTTTTGCAGTTCGCGGATGTTTCCGTTCCATCTGCATGAAACCAATGCCTTTTCCGCTTCACTTGAAATGCCAGATACTTCACGATGATATTTCTCGGCATATTTCTTTATGAATATCTTTGCCAGAGGAATAATCTCGTCAGTTCTATCTCTTAGGGGAGGAAGTTGCAGATGCATGGTGTTGATGCGATAATAGAGGTCCTCACGAAACTCGCCGTTTCGTATCATTTCCTCAAGATTGCGGTTGGTGGCACATATGAGGCGTATATCTACAGATGTTGATTGCGAACTTCCTACCTTGCTTACCGTTCTGTTCTGAAGAACTCTGAGCAGCTTGGCCTGCAGATTAAGAGGAATATTTCCTATTTCGTCAAGAAACAGAGTGCTGCCGTTAGCCTGTTCTATTTTTCCCACACGGTCTGTATGAGCGTCCGTAAAGGCTCCTTTTACGTGCCCGAACAGTTCGCTTTCAAAAAGTGTTTCCGTTATTGCTCCTGCATCCACGCAAACCATCGGTTTCATTCCTCTGTCCGACAGACGATGTATTTCTGCCGCGAGCACATCTTTTCCCGTACCGTTTTCTCCCGTAATAAGAATGCTTGCGTCTGTTGAGGCTATTTTGTTTACGGTGCGGAATATATTTTTCATTGCAGGACTGCTGCCCCAGTGCATTGTAGCAGCCGGACTGACTGTGGATTTAATGCTTGTTTTTTCAGTTCCTGCACTTCTATGTTTATAAGCGGCGTTCAAAACAGAAATAAGCTTGTCATTATCCCATGGCTTTACTATGAAATCGAATGCCCCACGTTTCATTCCTTCTACTGCCAGTGATATATCTGCATAAGCGGTGAATAGTACCACCTCAGTTGTTGGGCTTGTCTTTTTGATTTCCGAAAGCCAGTACAGTCCCTCATTTCCGGTATTGGCAGACGATTGGAAGTTCATATCCAGCAATATCACGTCAGGCATAAACTCCCTTAATTGTGAATTTATGACGTTGGGTGATGCCACAACTTTCACTTCCTTGTAATATTTTGGTAATAACAGTTGGAGAGCCGCCCTTATTCCACTGTTGTCATCTACTACTAATATTTTGGCTTTGTTCATATTCTCTTTTTTTACTTTATGTGCAAAAATATAAGTTTTGGAGTTTATTTATGGCCTGATATAGAAAAAAATATCCGCAGGCACATACATTCATCACGAACTGATGTGGCCTGCGGCCTTCTTAGAGAGATTTTTACTTATTCAGTCTCCAATGATGTATTTGGAGATTCAAGTGCTATTGAGTTATATCTTAATACTACCAGTATCGCAGTAAGTATTTGGATAAACATGAACACCAGCAGGAATATCCACCATGACACATTTACTTTCATGGCAAATCCCTGGAGATATTCGTTTATTGCTATCACCGCTACGGGTATCGATATGATGAAACCAGCCAGAACAATAAAGAAGTACGGCTTGTTTCCCAGCCAGAGTACATCAGTGTATTCTGCCCCGAACACTTTGCGAATGGCTATTTCCTTTCTCTTATGCTGAATGTCGAATATCACCATAGAGAAGACGCCGACCAGTGACAATACTATTGCTATTATTGAAAAACATAGCATCGTGTTGGCGAAAGAATTCTCACGCTGATATTGTGCGGCAGCCACATTGTCGTAGAACAATACTTCTGTAGGATATTCGGGTTCCACTTTGCTGATTATCTCCTTTATGTGGGATACCGCCTCAGTTCTGTCGAATCCATAAGCAAGTCTCACAAACATGTCCGACAGATATCCGCTTTCAGCCGGTAGCGATACAAAGCATACAGCACTCTGGCTTTTGCGCATGGACGTGAAGTTCATATTGTCGCATACACCTATTGCTTCTGCTTCCATGGAAGGGATATTTCCGAGTTCCACACCGTAATTGTCCTTCATATACTGGTTTACTATAATGTCTCCTTTGCTCGTTTTAGGGAATGTTTTCCCTTCTGTCATCTTTATTCCCATCACCTCCAGAAAATCAGGAGTGACATATATCAGGAAGCTTGGAATGTCTGTTCCGTTATATTCTATTCCTTCAGTGCAATAAGTGTCCTGTGCCCCAAATCTTTCGGACGTGAATGCCACATTCTCTATTTCAGGATATTTCTGAAGTTCTTCCTTTATCCACGAGCCTTTGTTCTCCACTATGTCGCTTGTCAGTCCTACAATGGCTATGCGGTCCTTGTCAAACTTCGGGTCGAACTGAAGCATCATTCTGTTCTGCAAATAGATTGCCGCTATGAACAGAATCAATGAGCACGAAACGGCATACTGCACGCATAGGAGAGCTTTCTTTATTTTCATTCCCGAAGAACTGAGGTTGAAGTTGCCTCTCATTGCAAGTTCTCCGGTATATGATGTAGCGAATAATGCAGGATATATTCCCGAAAGTATTCCGCCTGACAGAGCCAGAAGCAGTGTGATGATTACGATGGAAGAATTCTTCTCGAAACTGAACACTGTGTTTACGATTCCCATTTCCGTGGCGATAGGAGAGAGGAGAACAACCACAATCACCGCTCCAGCGAATGCTATGAGCGACAGCAGGACAGTTTCCTGAATTATTTCCATGCGTATTGTACGGGTGTCCTCACCAAGTATTATTCTGGTGTTGATGGATTTCAGTCTTGACGGAATGAGCGAAGTATAGAAATTTGTGAAGTTCAGCAGGCCGACAATGATTATGAGGAATGAGATAATGGTCAGTACATTATATTGTGTGATACTTCCGCTTCGGAACACACGTCCGTCCGACTTCTCTTCCTGGAAATATACGTCAATTAGTGGTGTGAGATAAATAGGGGTGAGGCCGCTGTATTTCTCAAACTCGAACTTGCTGTTGAACTCATCCTCCACCAGAGAAACATTCTCGCTGTCGTCCAAACGAAGATAACATACAAAGTTGCTGGCTCCGAAATTCTGAAGGAAGAAGTCGGGAATCTTCATGTATATCTCATTTCGTATCTGCGAGTTCTCAGGCAAATCCTCGTAAACGGCACCTACAGTCCATTTGTCGGAACGCAGAAATCCCGTTCCGGATTTTATCTTGACTTGTTTCCCTATTGGAGATTCGTTGCCGAAAATCTTCCGTGCCATACTTTGCGGAATGGCAAGCTGTTCGTTTTTTGACAGTGTTTCAGGGTCGCCTTCGACAATCTTTATTCCGAATACCTTGAAAAAGTCCTCACTAACTACATTTGCAGTTTCGATAAATCCGCTTGAAACTCCGTCTTTCATCGTAGTGATATATATATCGCCCAGGAACGGACATACTACTGTTCCAGCCTCGATATGGCTTGACGAACGTATAACCTCGTCAGAAAATCCCGGAGGGAGTATCGAACGGAAAATGGTATTGTTGTCCGAAAGATCCACCCTGTAAATGTTACCGGCATCAGGATGGAATCTGTCGAAACCTTTTTCAAAGTCCAGCTGTACGGATATGAGCATAAAGGCACTGAATGACAGAATCATCCCTGTTATGCTCATGAACATTGGTATGAAGTATTTTCTTAATGTATATTTTATGTTTCTCAGTGCTTGCATATAAAATCTGGTTTATTATTCGTTTTTAAGTGTTTCAGCCGGATTTTCCGAAGCAGCCTTGTAACTGCACAATGTGACAATTCCTACGGTGACTATGGTTACCATGATGAATGCCAGCAGGAATACCCACCAGTGTAACGAAGAGCGGTATGCAAATGTGCTATAGTAATAATCCATTACAATATATCCTATAGGGACCGCTATCAGGAAGCTTATGAGCAGTATGTAGAAGAACTTGCGGTTGAACATTTCCAGTATCTCGCGTATGCTTGCCCCGTGAACTCTTCGCAGACCGATTTCCTTTCTGCGGAACTTGGTTTCAAACATAAGCAGACCGATTATTCCCATCAGTGATATGACTACTGCAAGTATGGTGAACAGCGTTATAAGGCTGATGAGTTTTTCTTCCTTTTCATACTGTTTTCCCAACTCTTCATCAAAAAACTTAAGGTCTATTTCATCTGTATTGAAGTCCGGAACTATTTTTGCGGTTACTTTCCTTACTGCTTCCTGCACTTCATTGTATGTAGCTCCATGGTTGCTCCTGATATAAAGATGGGCTGGTACTCTCCATGGATTCTTTCCAAAAACGTAAAAAGCAAAAGGTTCTACCTTATAATGTAAAGGCATAAACTTGAAATCTTCGCAAAAGCCTGCAATGTCTGTTTCTCCTGCATGCCCTTGAATTTTACTTTCAAGGGTTAGTCCGAAATCTTCTTTTGCTTTTTTGTTGAATATGAAAATACCTTTATCGCTTCTTTCGTCGGATTCCGTAAAGTCGCGTCCTTCAGAAATGCTTATACCCATAAATTTCAGAAAGTTATAAGATACAGGATAGCAGGTGAAATAAATTTCCTTACCGTTAAAGTCGCGTCCCCATCCCATTCTGAAGGCACTTACCAAGGGAGAATCTCCCCATGCCACTTCTTTTATGGCTATGTTATTCTGTAGTTCATACGTGAATAAATCATGATTGTTCCGGTTTGCCGGAATATTTACGGTATAAAGAGATTCCTTATCGAACCCCATGTCATAATTCATCATATAGTCGTACTGTATCTTTATGAAAGCAGCACACATTATGAAAATAATTGAGATTGTGAATTGAAAACCTACAAGAATGTATCTGAAAGATTTTCCCTTGCATGCAGTACCCATTGTACTTTTTAAAGCCAATGCCGGAGAAAATGAGGTTATATATATTGCCGGATACAGACTTGCCGAAATTGTCATTATCAAGGCCACGCATAATGTTAAAACAGCAATGTTTACATTCTCCTCTATATTCAACGGACAACTTATAAGTTCTGCGTATGTAGAATTTCCTATCACCTTTACAATAATATATGCCAGAAGCAATGATACTATTACCAGTATTGCCGATTCGATTATAAACCCTGTGACTAAAGATAATCTTGAACTTCCTAAGATTTTCTTGGTATTTACAGACCTTAACTTTACCGGTATCTGTGCCATGAAAAAGTTAAGATAGTTGATTAGGGTTATAACCAGAATAAGGATTGAAACAACGAATAGAGTTACAGTTGTTGTTTTATTACACTGGTATGATGTAAAATTGTCTGATACTATATTGTTGAACTGTAAGCCGTCAAGTGGGAACAGTCTTACTGCGTGTTCGTCTATATATTCTTCTTCGGTTGATTGTTCTGCAGTATTTCCATCTGTTATTCTTTGAAGTACGCTTTTAGCTATTTTGTTTATATTGTCATTAGAGTCTTCTATGCTTTCGGAGCTATTTAGTTTTACATAATATTTGTATGACCATTCACTGTAATTCTCAATATTCTCAGTTTCCAGCATGTCACAATAAATCAAATCTATATTGCCGAACAATGAATTTTTCGGCATCCCTTTATATATTGCAGTAACTGTTCTTTGTTCATTCAGCTTTGTGTATGTATCAATCCAGATGATGTCCCCTGGTTTTAAGTTGAATTTTTTAGCGGTCTTTTCGCTTATTGCCACAGTTTTTTCTTTGTTCATTCCATCGAATGTACCGGCTATGGCTTCAAAACCAAAAAGATTGAAAGCTTTGCTTGTCACTTCTGTGATATTCATTTCTACTTTTCTCGTTTCATCACCTTTCTTTATTTTCGCAGAAGAATTTCCGTGTGGTTGAATTACCGTATAAGACTCTACTATCGATGACTGCTTTAAAATGGATTCTGCAATCGGACGACTGATATTTACGCTATATTTGCCTTCTTCGTACCAGTCTTTATATGCCATGATGAATATCCGGTTCAGGTCTTTGATTTTGCTGTTGTAGTTCCAGTCGTAATTCACCTGAACCATTATAATGTATATTGCCGCAAAGGCTACAGTCATACCTAACAGGTTAAGTATTCCTGCACCTTTGAATAGTCTGATAATGCTTCTCATTTGTCACTTGTATTTACAATTCATTCCTTACGTCACCCACGATACGTCCGTCGAACAGGTTGATGATTCTTTGTGCTACGGATGCGTCTTTCTGTGAGTGTGTCACCATTACTATAGTTGTGCCTTCCGAGTTCAGCTCAGTGAGCAGGTCCATAACTTCCTTACCGTTCTTTGAGTCGAGGTTACCGGTAGGCTCGTCTGCAAGTACCAGCTTAGGGTTTGACACTACGGCACGGGCTATTGCCACACGTTGCTGCTGACCGCCGGACAACTGCTGCGGGAAGTGGTGTGAACGGTGGCTTATGTTCATTCTTTTCAGAATCTCAGTCACACGCAGTTTGCGTTCTGCAGCACCGATGTTGAGGTATTTCAGAGGCAGTTCCACGTTTTCAAACACATTCAGTTCGTCTATCAGGTTGAAGCTCTGGAACACAAAGCCCAGATTGCCTTTGCGGAATTTGGTACGTTCGCGTTCTTTCAGGTTTGCCACTTCCTGTCCTAACAGTTCGTAGCTACCTTCTGTAGGATTATCCAGCAGACCGAGGATGTTCAACAGTGTTGACTTGCCACATCCTGACGGACCCATGATGGCTACAAATTCACCTTCTTTTATTTCGAAAGACACTTCGTTCAATGCTGTAGTTTCAATTTCTTCTGTACGGAAAACTTTGCTGAGGTTAGTTACTTTAATCATATTCTTTAGAGTTTTTAAGTTTATGGTTATTAATATATGGCTCGCTTAAAAAAAATGCCTCGTCGTTTGGATTTAAACGCTTCGTCGTTTTATCTAAAATGACGAAGCATTTTTTTTAACGTTTTTTTTATTCTGCTTTCAGCGATTTTACAGGATTGGTATTCATCAGTTTTATCATCTGCCAACTTATGGAAAGTAGTGCTATGAGAAGCATTACAATTATGGCTATTATGTAAACATATACCGGATTGTCAATCCTGTAACTGTATCCTTCAAGCCATTTGCCAACGGCTATCCATGCTATCGGCAATGCAACTATGATGGAGATTCCTACCGATTTTATGAACCCTGATGAAGTTTCTATAAAAAGCTGCAGCCTGCTGCTTCCCATAACTTTCTTTAGGGCGGCTTCTTTTGAGTGCTGGCGTGCATAATACGTGCTCATGGCAAACATGGCCAGTATCGTCAGCAGGAGGGTAAGCATGGTGAATACTGCTATGAGCTTAAGGTCTTGTTGCTCTGAGTAATACAGGTCGGAAATCATTTTATTATAAGTTTTTACTACTATTTCATCTTCCGAGAAACCTTTACTTTTGTAGAAAGCCTTTATATCGTTCTCAGCCTTGTTCTCGTCACCTGAAACTTTCACTACAAGTGTTCTCAGGATTCTGAAATCTTCTTCCTTTTCCATTTCCTTAATCCATGCTATGTTCAGAAATCCTCCTCTTCTTTCCGAATTTGCAGTTCCTTTATGATAGTCTTCTATGATACCGCAAACGGGAAACATTCCACCTGAATCCAGATTGACCTGTGTACAGTCATAATCAAGTCCTAAGGCTCTCATGGTCGATTCGGGAAGCCAGGCACATTGGTTAAGAGGTTCTCCGTTTTTGCGTAACATCTTGAAACCGAGTATCTCGAAAGCAGACTGGTCGCCATAATACATATCGAATTTCTGTTCTATGCCGTTTATCTTGAACGAGGTTCCTGTTGTACCTATTGTCATTGGTTCGAATTGAAGCCAACCGACCTTTTCTACACATGCCAGTGATTTCAGTTCCTCTATGTGATAATCAGAAGGTTTACTTGCATTCTGTATGCTTATTCTGTTTTCCTTTTCATATCCCATTGGCTTTTCGGTCATATGTTTCAGCTGTATGAACATTACTGTGGCTATTACCAATGTAATGAATGCTACACCACTCTGAAAACCTACCAGAATCTTACCTAAAGTCATTTTGCTGGTTCGTGTAAAATTACCGCGTACCACATCTATAGGCTTGTACTTTGAAACAAGAACTGCAGGTATGATACCTGATAAAACAGACAAGACTATAAGCAGAAGTGTGATAAACACTATTTCCATCCATCCCATATCTTTGAGTGGAGAAACTTCTTTTCCTATAAGTTCGCTCAGATGGGGCGATATAAGTTTTACAAGTATAATTGCAAAAGCGAAAGATGTCACTGTCAGAATGAATGATTCTGATATGTATCTGGCTATTATTCCGGATTGTTGTGTGCCGAGAAGTCGTCTTGAAGCCATTTCCTTTGCCCTGAATCCTGTCTGTGCAACTGTGAGCGAAATGTAATTCAGTACGGCAAACAGCAGTAGAAATATTCCGGCTGCGGTAAACAGTTTTATGAAGCTTGCATCCATAAGCCCTTCAAACGGAGAAGTGGTTTCCACAGTACTGGAGCTTATTTTATCGAAAGGGGTTAGAAGGAAGTCTTTAAACAGTCCATACACATACAGAAAGTCTTCTTCCCGGACTATGTTTTCCATTTTGTCTTCAAGTGACTGAATATCTGTTCCATTCGCTACTTTTATGAGCAGAACACTCGAACCGTTGCCGTTTCCTACCAATGAGCTGTCAAGCTCCTTTACCAAATCAATGCGGTAGATTATTTCAGGCGAATAGAAAGTCGTGTTTTTGAAATCGCTGAAAATTCCCGTAATGTTCAGATTAGCCGTATTTCCGTTAACATCGATTTTGATAGATTTGCCGATAGGGTCTTCTTTCCCGAACACCTTATTGGCAAATGTACGTGAAATAACTACTGAGTTTTTTTCTTTCAGAACGGATTCCGGTGTTCCTGATTCCAATGGGAAAGGAAAGAACCTGAAGAAATTCTCATCCACTATTGATGCTTTCTGGCGGTCGGTATAATCGCCTGCCTGAAAAGTCATTTTAAGTCCTCCGAAGATATGTGTATTCAACATTCTGCACATACCTTCCACTTCAGGAAATTTACCTTCAAGCTGCTCTTTGATAGTGGCACTTCCGAAAAGAAGTCTTTCCGAGTGTCCGATATAGATGTTCCCTCGTTTCTTTATTTCTGAATCGGTATTATATTCACGAATCACAAACGAGCCAATGAATATCACAAATGCAATGGCTATCGCCATACCGAATACTTCGATTGCGGTATATAGTTTGTTTCTCGACAAAAATCTGAAATAACTCTTCATGAGTTTATGAGTTTATTAATTCAACACCAGACAGTCATTGTCACCGAAATTGTCATATCCCGAAGTGATGACCTTTTCTCCCGGCTGCAGACCTTCAAGCACTTCGTAATACTGCGGGTTCTGACGACCTATACGTATTTCTCTTTTGTAAGCTTTCGAACCGTCCTCTGTAATCACGTAAATCCATCGTCCGCCAGTCTTCTGGTAGAATGTGCCGCGAGGAATCATTATGGCTTCTTCGGGTTGTCCCAACTGCAGGTTCAGATAATATGTCTGACCGGTGCGGATGTTTTCCGGCTGTGCACCGCTGAACTTAAAGTCGGCTTTGAACTTCCCGTCGCGTACTTCCGGATAGACTTTGCGTATAACGGCCTGGAACGATTCGTCCTGTCTTTCAAAATCCGCTTCCAGACCGGAAGTGACACGGTCGATATAGTGCTCGTCTATCTGAGCCTCAATTTTGTAGCTGTCAAGAGTGTTTATCTGTCCGATTTTGCTGCCTGACGGTACAGACTGTCCGAGAACAACATCAAGCAATCCCAGTTCACCGTCAATAGGTGCAGTGATAACAAGGTTGTCTTTTCTTTTTCGTATCATCTGCATATTGATTCGCATATTCCTCAGGCTTTCCTGCATCTGTTCCACCTGTACGCTGCGGTAAAGGCTGTCTTGTACGGAACGTTCCTTTACGAGTTCCAGTTTGTCTTTTGCCAGCTGATAGTCTTCTTCGGCTTTCAGAAAGTCCTCTTTGGCTATCAGGTCTTCGGCATATAGGGATTTCTGCGATTCGTAAGTCCTTCGATAGCGTCTTACTTCCATTTCCAATTGCAGCATTTCCTGGTTTACGCTCAGGCGCTGCTGTTCCATCGAAATCATTGTGTTTCGGAGGATATTTTCCTTTTCTGCAAGGTCGGCTTCCGAGTTCAATATCTGCATGTCGAGGTTTTCGTTCGTAAGCCTCAGTATTTTGTCGCCGGCTTTAACGTGCGAACCTTCTTCCATGAATATCTCTTTCACCACTCCCGTTTCAAGAGGGCTGAGCTGGATGGTTGTCATCGGCTGTACCTGTCCCGAGATTCGGATATAGTCATTGAATTCGCCTTCCGTTACTTTGTTTATCGAGAGTGTTTCTGCATTCACTCTCAGTGTACTTACATTGTCTTTTATCAGGATGTATCCTATAAGGCACAACAGCAGTCCGCCTCCCCAGTATGGTAAAGCTTTTTTGCTGAACACCAGTGCCATTCCTTTTTTCTTTTCTATTGTTCTGTCCATTATGTGTAGTTTTTAGTTCTTGGTTTTTAGTTGTTAGTTTGTTTATGCTGCATCTAACAACTAACAACTGATAACTTATAATTCATTGATTAATATAGCTTATTCCTTTATAATATCTCACCACACTGCGTTTCAGATAATATTGCAGCAGTGCGTTCAGCTCTTCTGCCTGCGAATTTAAGAAAGAAGTTGTAATTGTCTGATAATCGATAGGGGATACCATACCCTGGCGCATCTTTTTTTCGTGCAGCAGATAGGTAGCCTCTTGTGCCTTTGAGCGTTTCATGGCAAGTACCAGTGACTTGCGTGCACCTGTTTTGTCCTGTATTGCACGCTGCACTTCCGATTTTATGTCGTGAACCGTCTGACGATACTGTGCTTCGGCACGTCGGTACTCGTTTTTCTTTTTCGACAGATTGGAGAATCTTGAAAGTCTGTCATAAATAGGTATTGAAAGGCTTAACTGTATGTACTCTCCGGCATTATTTTTCCACTGCGAGTTGAACGAAGGTGCTGAGTAGTCGGCTTTGCCGGGATAGCTGTAGTAACTGGTGGACCATCCTCCGTTTAGCGATAGGCTTGGCAGAAATTGCCATTTTGCAGTATTCAGGGCAAATTTCGCTTTATCCATCGTACCTTTGGCTATGAGAGCTGAAGGCTGTGAACTTACTGCGTAATCCATTATTTCGTTTGCCTTGTCCTCTTCTTCCACCAGTGCAGAATATTTTTCGTCTATCATCGTACGGTCTATTTCAAGTTTTTCTTCAACGGGCCACATCATTACGGATTTCAGTGTGAGCAGTGCATCCTGGCTGTTGTTGTACGATGTTTCCAGCTGATATTCCCTGTCGGCAAGGTCTGCTTCCATCTGTGCTACATCCGGTCGGCTTTTCTGTCCTGTTTCATATTGTTTCTGCATCAGCAGCAGACTTGCTTTCGAGTTTTCCACTTGTTTACGGAGAACTTCGGTCATTTCAGTGTGGAACAAAACATTGAAGTAGGCTTCCATTACTGCCAGACACAGTTCGTCGCGCAGCTTATCTTCCTGCGAGATTCCCATCTTTACGGCTGTCTGCGAAATTCTGATATTGTTGATGGCGGAAAATCCGTTGAACAGTGTGATGCTTGCGCTCAGTGAATAACCGTTATTGAACGATGTAGTATTGGTATATGTATTTGTTTCGGGGTCCACGGCACGTCCGAAGTTGCTATAGGCGTATGTTCCTGCCGAAATGGATGGTGTGAAAGTCTTGAGTATCGCATCACGTCTTTCAGTGAGTGCATCGGCATTGTCAAGTCTTTGTATTTCATTTTTTGTGGAATATTCTATAGCATATTCCATGCAGTCGTGCAATGACATGGTTCGTGATGTTTCGGCCGATGGAATACTGTCGCTTGCTGAAGCCATACATTTCATTCCGGCTATGATTATAATTATAGGTGTAAATATCTTTTTCATTTTACAGTTGTTTTTTACACTGATAGTAATGCTATAATCGTGCCAAAAACGTAAACGGCTGATAAAAAGGATGTTGTGGAAAAGTGTTATCGTAATAACTGTAAGGTTTCTTTACAGTAGTGTAAAGATGGATTACAGTGTGGTGTGGAAAACTATATAATATTGCTTTTGTCGTAATATGAAGTGTGAAAATAACCATCGAACTTATGAATGTTGAAAATTTTAAACTTTTTTGTATCAATGCAATATGTTAAATTGGTATATTTGGGCGCCTTTTAAGTTTAATGGCTTGGAAAGGTGTCTATAATACATTAAAATTAGATATATATGGAAAATATTGGAACAGGTCTGATGCTGATGCTCGTAGGTATGTGCACAGTGTTTGTAATCCTTCTCATTATTATCTGGCTTAGTACTCTTCTTATTAAGGCAGTCAACAAGTTTGCTCCGCCGGAAGAGGAAGTTAAGAGTAAGCCGGCAGTAGCAACCGTGTCATTGGAAGAAGATTCCGTGAAGGCGATTAATATTGCTGTGGAGAAACTTACAGGCGGTAAGGGTAAGGTGATGAAAATTGAGAAGTTATAACAGACTAAAAATGAAAACACATTAAGAAAATGGAAAAAGAAGTGAAATTCAGTCTGGTATTCCGCGATATGTGGCAGAGTGCCGGAAAATATGTACCACGTGTTGACCAGTTGGTAAAGATAGCTCATGTGATAGTGGAAATGGGGTGCTTTGACAGAGTAGAAACTAACGGAGGTGGTTTTGAACAGGTAAATCTGCTGTTTGGTGAAAACCCTAACAAGGCTGTGAGAGAATGGACTAAGCCTTTCCATGAAGCAGGAATACAGACACACATGCTGGACCGCGCCTTGAACGGACTGAGAATGAGTCCTGTTCCGGCAGACGTGAGAAAACTGTTCTATAAGGTGAAGAAGGCACAGGGTACAGACATTACACGTACTTTCTGCGGACTGAACGATGTCCGTAATATAATCCCGTCAATAGGATATGCGCATGATGCGGGAATGATTTCACAGTGCAGCCTGTGTATCACTTATTCTCCTATACATACTGTGGAATACTATCTTGATATGGCTAAGAAGCTTATCGATGCCGGATGCGACGAAATATGTATTAAGGATATGGCCGGTATAGGACGTCCGGTGTTCCTCGGAAAACTTGTTGCCGGAATAAAGAAGATAAAGGATATAACCATACAGTATCATTCTCATGCAGGTCCTGGATTTAATATGGCTTCTATACTTGAGGTCTGCAAGGCAGGATGTAACTATGTGGACTGCGGTATGGATCCGTTGTCATGGGGAACAGGTCATGCAGACATTATCAGTGTGCAGGCAATGTTGAAGGATGCAGGTTTCAAGGTTAAGGAAATCAATATGAATGCCTATATGAGGGCAAGAACCATGATTCAGGAGTTTATGGACGACTTCCTCGGATTGTATATCAGTCCTAAGAACCGTATGATGAATTCATTGCTCGTTGGTCCGGGACTTCCGGGAGGTATGATGGGTAGCTTGATGGCTGACCTTGAAACAAATCTTGAATCTATAAATAAGTATAAGGCAAAGAATAATCTGCCGCTTATGACTCAGGATGAATTGCTTATAAAGCTGTTCGATGAGGTATCATATGTGTGGCCGCGTGTAGGTTATCCATGTCTGGTAACTCCTTTCAGCCAGTATGTAAAGAATCTGGCAATGATGAACGTCATTCAGATGGAGAAAGGCAAGGAACGCTGGGCTATGATAGCGGATGATGTTTGGGATATGATACTCGGCAAGGCCGGAGCACTGGCTGGTCCGTTGGCAGACGAGATAGTAGAGAAAGCAAAGAGTGAGGGTAGGGAATTCTTTACAGGCAATCCTCAGGACAACTATCCTGACCAGCTTGACAAATACCGTCAGATGATGGCTGAGAAAGGATGGGAAACAGGTCAGGACGATGAGGAACTGTTCGAGTATGCTATGCATCCGGCTCAGTATGAGGCATACAAGAGCGGAAAGGCTAAGGCGGACTTCCTAACAGACGTAGAAAAACGCCGTGCTGAGGCTGAAGGCGGTTCTATGCCTAAGGAAGGAACTCAGGTGCTTACTGTAGATGTGAACGGAAAACCATACCGTGTGACTGTAGCTTTCGGTGATACTGCATTGCCGGCACAGTCTGCATCTTCTGATGGCAGTCTGCCGGTTGCTGCATCTGGTGAGGGCAAGGATGTGCTTTCTCCGCTTGAAGGAAAATTCTATCTTACAAAATCGGCTCAGGAAACACCTGTTAAAGTAGGCGATAATGTCAAAAAGGGAGATACGCTTTGCTATATAGAGGCTATGAAAACTTATATAGCAGTAAATGCGGATTTTGACGGCACCGTTACCGCCATCTGCATGAACTCTGGTGATTCAGTTTCTGAAGATGATGTATTAATGAAGATTAAATGATAGCAGTATGGAAGAGATTTTTGAACGACTATACGATATGACTGCGTTCAGCAATATAATTGCCGATCCGCGGTTTCTTATAATGTATGCCATAGCTTTCGTATTGCTTTACTTGGGTATAAAGAAACAGTATGAACCGTTGTTGCTTGTGCCAATAGCTTTCGGTGTATTGCTTGCCAATTTCCCAGGAGGAGAAATGGGAGTGATACAGGCTGACGAGAATGGTATGGTAATGGTGAATGGAGTGATGAAGAATATATGGGAAATGCCTCTGCATGAGATTGCCCATGACCTGGGTTTGATGAACTTCATATATTATATGCTCATAAAGACAGGATTTCTTCCACCGGTAATTTTTATGGGTGTCGGTGCGCTGACCGATTTCGGACCTATGCTGCGCAATCTCCGTCTTTCAATTTTCGGTGCTGCTGCACAGCTTGGTATTTTTGCTGTATTGCTTGTTGCCATAATGGTAGGCTTTACTCCTCAGGAAGCTGCTTCATTGGGTATAATAGGTGGTGCTGACGGTCCTACAGCGATATTTACTACAATCAAGTTGGCTCCTCATTTGCTTGGTCCTATAGCTATTGCTGCATATTCGTATATGGCTCTTGTTCCGGTAATAATTCCTTTGGTTGTCAGATTATGGTGCAGCAAGAAGGAATTAAGTATTAATATGAAGGAACAGGAAAAGAAATATCCGCCAACAATAGAAATAAAGAACATGCGTGTACTGAAAATAGTTTTCCCGATAGCGGTTACTACTATTGTGGCATTGTTTGTACCAAGTGCAGTTCCATTGGTTGGTATGCTGATGTTCGGTAATCTGGTGAAGGAAATAGGTTCTAATACGTCACGTCTGTTTGATGCCGCATCAAACAGCATAATGAATGCCGCAACTATTTTTCTGGGTATTTCAGTTGGTGCGACAATGACTACTGATGCTTTCCTTAACTGGACTACAATTGGTATCGTGATTGGCGGTTTCCTTGCTTTCGGTCTTTCAATATCAGGCGGTATTTTCTTTGTCAAGATATACAATCTTTTTACAAAGAAGAAAATCAATCCTCTTATCGGTGCAACAGGATTGAGCGCCGTGCCTATGGCAAGCCGTGTTGCAAACGAGATAGCCTTGAAGTATGACCCTAAGAATCATGTTCTGCAGTATTGTATGGCCAGCAACATTTCAGGTGTGATAGGTTCTGCGGTAGCTGCCGGAGTACTTATTTCTTTCCTCGGATAAATATATTTACACAGAAACAAAGTCATTAATTCCCATTTAAACAGTATTTAAACATTATTTAAAACGGAGATTTTATAAAATAGATTGATTATTATTGGGAAATTGATTGTTTTTTTGTAACTTTAAAATTATTTGAATGTATAGTGCTAACAGTTATAATATTTTTTATAGATAGTGTAATGATAAGTTTATATGTTTAATTGTAAAAGTAGATTGTGATATGAAAAGTTTTTATTTCTCATTTTTGCTTTTATTGTTGGTAATTGTTTTATCGTCATGTAGTGATAAACAGGTTAATGATAGAAGTTCCTCTTTGGATATAAGTGTGGATGAAGTAGGACAATATCATAATGTTGCTCTTGATTATGCTTTAGAGGCCATAGATGGTAGTCCATTGATGAATTCGTTTACTCGTGGAAGTGTAAGTATAAATGATTATGCCCAGTGTTTAGCCCAAGCACAATCTGCAATTTTAAAGAATTCACAAGATTTTCATAAACTGTCTGTTTCTCAAGTTCCTTCCTATGTTCATGATGCTTTAAATGTGACATTGTCAGAACGTAGTATAACATCTATTAGGCTTTTATTGACAGATCCAAGTTATTCTCTTACACAAGATTTAAAACAAGAGTTTCCTAATGAAGTTTCTTCTGTTGTTGAAGCATATTTAAATGAGATGATAGATCTTTTTAAGACAAGTAATGATTATACATACATAGAAAATTATATAGATAGGATACATTTAAAGTGGTACCGTGAGGCAAATCAAGATGATCGAGAAATTATTTCGTCAACAACAAATGTCGCTATTAGTTCTTTAGATTATTGGAGAAATCATGCTTCACAGTGGGATGCAACTTTAAAAGGTAATGCTTTAAGAGGGTTTATCATTGGAGTCACTGTAGCAGACTTTTCATGTATAACAAGAATAGTATTAATAGGAAGACAATATTCTGTTATATTTTGGAAAGAGATTGCAGCTGCAGCGGCTGCTTATAGTGCAGGATCTGCTATTGAAGGACTTGTAGGGTCTTTAGTTGATTGGGTGTTAGGAAATCATGGATATCAGGTCGTTTATGGAACTGAACGAATGGATTTTAAGGATTTCTCTAACTTAGTTGAGCAGTATTGTATTCAGGAATTAACTAATAGTATTAAATAAACGAATTAATGCCTATATCATCGCGCTATTCTACATTAGTTTTGGTAGGCCTTTTTCCTTTGTTACCAGTTTCAGCCTGTTTGCTGTTGGGTTACGGAGGTTATCTTCAGGCGGTGTTATTAACTCAGCCTATCGTCTATTTGTGGTGGGGAGAACGTTTGGCAAGACAAGTGGAAAAATCTTATATGCGGACTTATATCCGTTTATCCTTGTTGCTTCAGGCAGTTGTACCTCCTTTCATTGCTTGGCTGATTATGCCTGTCGTGGTGAAACGACATGAAGTGTGGATTCCATTTTACTACTCTGTCCAGCAGATTTTTTATAATTGGCTGACAGTTAGGTTTGAAAGCAGAGGAAGAAATAAAGATGGAGAAACAAATTGAGAACGCGCTTCGGTGTGCCAAGTTGCACGCCGAAGCGTGTTTCCGTTTATTCAGCGTTCAAGGTATATTAAAGAAAAGTGAGCAAATGTGGCGTATATTGTAAATAAAGATGTATATTTGCAGTCGTAATAACAAATTTAAATATATGAGTTATAATTTGCTTAAAGGAAAGAGGGGTATTATTTTCGGTGCCCTGAACGAACAGTCAATAGCATGGAAAGTAGCTGAAAAAGCTGTTGAAGAAGGTGCGATAATCACATTGTCAAACACTCCTGTAGCAGTGCGTATGGGTGAAGTTTCTGCTTTGGCGGAAAAATTGAATTGTGAGGTTATACCTGCCGACGCAACAAGCGTTGAAGATTTGGAAAATGTCTTCAAGCGTTCTATGGAAGTATTGGGAGGAAAGGTAGACTTTGTTTTACATTCTATCGGTATGTCTCCAAATGTTCGTAAGAAACGTACATACGACGACTTGGATTACGATATGTTGAACAAAACTCTTGATATCTCTGCAGTGTCTTTCCATAAGATGATTCAGGCTGCAAAGAAACTTGATGCGATAAACGAATACGGTTCAATCCTTGCATTGAGTTATGTTGCCGCACAGCGTACATTCTATGGATATAACGATATGGCTGATGCTAAGGCTTTGCTTGAATCTATAGCACGCAGCTTCGGTTATATTTACGGACGCGAACATCATGTGCGTATCAACACTATCTCTCAGTCGCCTACTATGACTACTGCCGGATCAGGTGTTAAGGGTATGGATAAGTTGTTCGACTTTGCAAACCGTATGTCACCTCTTGGCAACGCTTCTGCTGATGAGTGTGCTGACTACTGTATTGTTATGTTCTCCGACTTGACTAAGAAGGTTACAATGCAGAACCTGTTCCACGATGGTGGATTCTCAAGCGTAGGTATGAGTCTTCGTGCGATGGCTACATACGAAAAGGGTCTTGATGAATATAAAGATGAAAACGGTAACATTATCTACGGATAATAAATTCTATTAATGCGATACATTTTAATCATAATATTAAGTTTATTTGCGCTTTCTGCCTGTCGTGATGATAGGCAGGAAGACTTTTTTTTATCTGAAAACGGGATTAAGATTCATAGATATGACAGGTTGCAGTTCGAGGCTTCGGCATTAAACAGCTTTACCTCGCTGCAGAAAATGAATACGAATTATCCTCATGCTACGAAACTTCTTATCGAGGATGTTTTGGCCTTAGGGTCGGTGGACGATGAGAAAATCAATGACCGCCTGTGTGCTTATTATTCTGATACTTCTCTTGTAAATCTGATGTTGGATGTGGAAGATAAGTATAAGGACCTCAGTAGTTTCGAGAAGGAACTCACAAAGGGCTTTGTGTTCCTGAAGAAGAGGATTCCGTCAATTCCCATACCTGTAGTGTATTCGCAGATTTCAGCTCTCAATCAGTCTGTAGTAGTGGCGGACAGTCTTATCGGGATAAGCCTTGACAAGTATATGGGCGAGGAATATCCGATGTACAAGCGTTACTATTATGATTATCAGAGAAGAACGATGAATCCTGAAAGAATCGTTCCGGACTGTATCTCTTTTTATTTGCTCAGTCTTTATCCTTTTCCGTGGGAAAGGGACCATCGTACGTTGTTCGATGTGATAATGTACAGAGGAAAGATAGCATGGATTACAGAAAAGGCTTTAGGCTCAGATGAGCTTGGGGCAAAACTGCTTGGATACAACAAGCAGCAACTTACATGGTGCAGCAACAACAGAAAGCAGTTTATAGAGTGGGTAGGAAAATCAAACCATCTGGAGAGTACTGACCCTATGATTATACGTTCTTATGTTCAGTCTATGCCTAATCCGTTCCTGAAGGATGAGGTTCCTCCAATGATAGGGGTGTGGTTAGGAATGCAGTATATTGATGCATACATGAAAAGCAATCCGGATGTTACTTACGAAGAACTTCTGAATAATACGGATTATGAAGGGATGTTGATGGATATTGACATTGACTGATTTTAGACTTGATAATATGGAAACAGCATTATATCTATTGCCGGTTACGTTGGGTGATACATCTGTAGAGAAAGTTCTGCCGGCATACAACAAGGAAATTATAACAGAGATAAAATATTTTATCGTAGAGGATGTGCGTTCTGCGCGCAGATTTCTGAAGAAAGTGGACCGTTCTATAGTGATTGACGATTTGACTTTCTTTACTCTCAACAAACATACTTCGCCGGAAGAAATCTCCGGTTATCTCAAACCTCTTGCAGAGGGTAATTCAATGGGAGTTATATCAGAAGCCGGTTGTCCTGCCGTGGCAGACCCGGGCGCAGACGTGGTGGCCATTGCTCAGCGTAAGAATTACAAGGTTGTTCCTTTGGTAGGACCATCGTCGATAATACTCTCTGTAATGGCTTCGGGATTCAACGGTCAGAGCTTTGTTTTTCATGGCTATCTGCCGATTGACGCAAATGAAAGACTTAAAAGGCTGAAAGAACTCGAGAGCAGGGTTTATTCGGAAAATCAGACTCAGCTGTTTATCGAGACTCCATACAGAAATAATAAGATGATGGAGGATATAATCAAGGCTTGTCGTCCGCAAACCAAACTGTGTATTGCTGCAAATATCACTTGCGAGGGAGAGTACATCAAAACTCGTACACTGAAGGAATGGAATGGCAAACTGCCTGATTTATCAAAAATTCCATGTATATTCCTTATTTACAAATAGAAATCTTTCCATAGGCTGGCTGCATCTTTAAGATGTTCCAGCTCTTTTTTTATGTGTGGGTTTAATTGCAGAGAGTTTTTGTCTATTTCATCAAAACCGATGAATCTTCCTTCTATTTTTATATCCTTTTCGTCCTTTATGGGAAGTATGAACAGGAGTATGTTGTTCTGAATGCCACATGAACATTCTTCTCCGTATTGTAATATCAGGCGTGGCTGTACATCGTTAGTTGTAAATCTACCGGCTGTCTTTACAGCATATTTCCTGCAGTCATCTATGTTGCCTTCAAAGTTTCTTTCTATAGGAATGTCCCATACTTTATTCGACGGGATGTTTTTCTGTGACAACATCAGTTTGCCGTTGCATATGGGAGCAATACGGATTATGTTCTGTCTTGACTTCTCTATCTTTGCAACTATATGTATTCCTAATGTGTTTACAATCAGGCAGATGATATATATTGACACCGGCACAACGTTTATCATGAAAAATCGCCCTTCAGGGCTCCAGTCGTGGTTTAGTGTCTTTATTATGTAGAGCAGCAGCAGATGGACAGAGGAAAGAATGATGATGATTTTTGTTTCAAACTTGTAGGAGAAACATACTCTTATTCCTAATTTGCTCACTATATCCTTGTATAGTTCAGGCACTGAGTAGTATATGAATGCAAATATCATCAGCGAGAACTCTACGGTAGGGGTGATGGTGTTCAAAGGAACGTATTTATATCCCCAGAACAGTCTGAGAAAGAAACATGTACCGATTCCGAATGTGCCAAGGAGAAGGAAAAAGTTAAGATCCTTCATTTTCAGAATGTTATATCCAAGCATTATTATGCTTAGAGCCAGTCCGGTTCCAAGCATTTCTTTGTTTGGAAAGAAATGTAGTCCAATCAATGTTATTATGATAGGCACAAGTCCTATTGATACAATTTTGTTCCTTAGATTCATGCTCATGTCCTGTTCGCTGTTTTCAATATATCTCAAAGAATCAACAAACAAGATTACGGTATTGTTCACTTATGTACAATATGTTTTTCTGCATGGTAAGAAGACCTTACGAGCGGGCCGCTTTCTACAGTCTGGAAACCTTTCTTTTCGCCTATGGTTTTATACTCGCAGAACTGTTCCGGGGTGATGTATTCTGCCACAGGATAGTGCTTGTGGGTCGGTTGGAGGTATTGTCCTATTGTAAGTATCTTGCATCCTGCTTCAAGAAGGTCATCCATGGTCTGCAGAACTTCATCCTTGCTTTCTCCGAGTCCTACCATAATGCCTGATTTTGCAGTTATTCCGCTTTCTGAAATGAGCTTTATTACTTTAAGGCTTGTGTCGTATTTTGCAACGCTTCTGACCATTGGGCTGATTCGTCTTACTGTTTCCATATTGTGTGACAGTATATCAGGTCTGGCTGATATGACCTGGCTTATGAGTTCTTTTTTACCTTGAAAGTCAGGAATGAGTGCTTCAATGGTTGTTTCAGGATTTATCTCTTTGATTTTAAGTAATGTTTTTGTCCAGTGTGAAGCTCCCAAATCTTCCAAATCGTCCCTGTCCACGGAGGTGATTACCGCATGATTAAGCTTCATCAGCCTTATGGATTCAGCCACGTTGGCCGGTTCGTTTTCATCGAGTGGGAGAGGCTTTCCGGTGCATGTGTTGCAGAATTTGCATGAGCGTGTACATATTGCTCCGCAAATCATGAAGGTGGCCGTACCTTTACCCCAACATTCGCCCATATTCGGACATCGTCCGCTGCTGCATATAGTGTGTAGTTTATGAGTATCTACTATCTTTTTTGTTTCAGCATATTTGGCATTGGCGCTTATACTGATTTTCAGCCATTCAGGTTTTCTTATGTGTGTCATAGTATTTTCTATAAGAAGGTGTATGAAAATGAATATTTACCGAACGGTTAGTGAACGGCTTCTGAACATTCGGTGAACGGTTTCTGAAACAGAGATGATAGTTTATTTTCTGTTTATTTACCGTTCACCGGATGTTCACCGAGCGTTCGCCGTTGTCTTTATTACAGATTGTTGATAAAGAATTCGCTCACTCTTGTCATAAGGTGATGTCTGGTATTACCACCGAAAATGCTGTGATTACGGTTGGTATAAATCTGCATATCGAACTGGATGCCTGCCTGTACAAGAGCCTCTGCATATTCCGCACAGTTCTGATAATGAACATTGTCGTCGGCAGTACCATGGATAAGCAGAAGACTACCTTTCAGGTTTGCAGCTCTGTCTATTGCCGAACCAGCCTTGTAACCGTCGCCGTTTTCCTTAGGTGTACGCATGAATCTTTCTGTGTAGACAGTGTCGTAATATTTCCAGCATGACGGAGCTGCTATGGCTACACCGGCTTTAAAGGCACCGCTTCCGTCGCTCATTGACATCAGTGTGGTATATCCTCCAAAGCTCCATCCCCAGATACCGATTCTCTTACCATCGACGTATGGAAGTGAGCTGAGATATTTGGCTGTTTCAACCTGGTCTTCAGATTCTTTTACACCGAGATACAGATATGTGCATTTTTCGAATTCAGCTCCGCGTCCGCCTGTTCCGCGTCCGTCAACGCATACCATGATATATCCTTTGTCGCACATATATGCTTCGAACATACCTCCATCTCCGAAACTTCCTATACCCCATTTGTCGAGTACCTGTTGTGAACCCGGGCCACTGTACTGGTGCATTATCACTGGATATTTCTTGTTTGGATTGAAATCTACCGGTTTCATAATCCAACCGTTCAGTTCTGTTCCGTTGCTTGTCTTGAAAGTAAAGAATTCTTTCTGTGGCAAGTTCAGCGATTTGGTTTCTTCTTTAAGTTCCTTATTGTCGAGCAATGTCACTATTTCTTTTCCCTTATTGTTGTTAATAGTGATAAGGGTAGGGGTAGTCATATTGGAGAAAGTATTGATGAAATATTCCATATTGCTACTGAAAATGGCATTGTTTGTACCTTCTCTTTTTGAAAGTTTAGTTACTTCTCCCTTCTTATTGACTTTAAAGATTGCTGTTCTCAGCGGGCTGTTGTCATATCCTCTGTAATAGAATTCGTCAGTCTTTTCGTTCCATCCGAGGAAATCTGTTACTTCATATTTTCCTTTTGTTACCTGTCTGACAAGGTTACCGCCTATAGTGTAGAGATACAGATGGTTGTAGCCATCTCTTTCACTCATCATCACTATGTTTTCATTATAGAATTTGATGTTGGCATAAGCAGGTTCTTTGATGTATTGTTCGGCCTCGTCACGTATTGTAAGTTTACAAATCCCGCTTCTTGGATTAGCCATATACATATCGAATCTGTTCTGATGACGGTTTAGAGTCATGATTGCCAGTTTCTCTGGGTCGGAAGTGAATTTTATGCGTGGAATATATCCGTCAGCATCTAAAGGCAAGTCCATTTTTCTTGTAACCTTGCTCTTGATGTCGAAAGTATGAACGCTGACAGTAGAGTTTACTTCTCCTGCCTTAGGATATTTATATTCATAAGCTCCCGGATAGTATTCGTATTCGCTTTTCTCCGGCGACAGACCTTTGTACCATGGGAAAGAGAATTGTTTAACTTTGCTTTCATCGAACTTGATGTACGCTATCATTTTGCTGTCAGCGCTAAATTCGAAGGCTCTGTTGAATCCGAATTCTTCTTCGTAAACCCAGTCTGGAATACCATTCAGTACTTTATTGTATTCTCCATCTTTCGTTACCTGCGATTCGCTGTTGCCAAACAACAGTTTCACAAGGAATATATTGTTGTTTCTTACAAAGGCTATCTGGAAACCGTCCGGTGAGAAAAGAGGTACCTGCTGCGGACCGTTCTTTGAAAGAGGTTCTATCTTGTTGTTTTTTACGTTGTAAATATAATATTCAGCTGTAAATGAACGTCTGTAGATAGGCTTGGTTTCAGTTTGAATAAGTATAAGCTTCTCATCAGGCGACATGATATAGTCATCGAATGATTTAAGACTGCAGTCGCGTGCTGTTGTAACGTCGAATATTGTACCCACTTCCTTGCCTGTCTTGAATGAGTACTTTACAATTCGTTTTCTGTCAGCACTGATTTGTGTATAATGTTCGCCATCAAGCATAGGTCTTAGTCCGTAAATGTTTTTGGCACGGTATGTTCCGTTAGCAACATCTTTTAGTGTCACCTTTTCCGCCTGCATGCCGAATGCCAGTCCGACAATCATCAGCAATAGTGTGAATAATCTTTTCATGCGTAAGTAAATTTATTGTTAAAGTTCTTTTTTCTGTTCTGTTGTAGTTTCGTTGTTCTCCTGTTTTACTTCAGTTGCCTGTTGTTTAGGTTCATCTTTTTCAATAATTTCTTCTTTCTTTACCTCTTCAGGTGTTTCTTCTTTGTCTTTTATTCCAAACAGCCATCTGAAGAATCTTATGAAAGCATTTCTCTTCTTCACTTTGGCCGGTTTGTCTGTAGTTATCTTTTCGTTTTCAAGTTGTTTCTGTATTGCAGTAGAGTCATTTGCTATAGTGTCAGTAGATATTATAATACTGTCTTTCAATAAGCTGTCTTTTGCAATACTGTCTGTTATTAATGAATCAGTCATTATCGTTATGCTGTCTTTTATTGCAGTCAGACTGTCTGCCTGTATTTCCTTAACCGGATTTTTTGTTACTACAGGTTTTGGTACAGGTATCTTGAATGCTATAGGCACTGAATATTTGCATCTTACTTTTACTCCATGGTCTGAAGCCGGATTCCATCTTGGCATACCTTTTATCAGGTTCATGGCCACTGAGTCAAGTGATGCTTCCAGTCTTCTTACAACTCTCGGACTTGTGATGTCACCGTTTTTCTCTACCACGAACTGCATTACCACTACACCTTCTATCTTGTTCTTCTTGGCCTCTTCCGGATATTTCAGATTACGGTCTATGTACCTTTTGAAATATTTCATTCCTCCCGGATATTCAGGCATCTTTTCTACATTGGAATATATCTTCTCGCCACTCTTTTTTCGCATAACGATATTGTATGCTTCGTTCTGGTTTATCAGAAAAGGGCTTACGGTCATGGACAGATTTTCCATACCGTCGGCTCTTATTATGATATAGTGGTTGAAGTCCGCATCAATGGAAAACAGACCAATCTCATTGGTAGAAGTATATTTGCCTGTACCCTGAATGCTGACAGTTGCCCCGGTTATCGGTTCGCCGTCCTCTGTTGTTACGATACCTTCTATATTGAATGTACTGTTTTCCTGTTTAAATCTCAGGATGTCTTCCTTGCTGTCTATGCAGAAGTCCAGTTCTGTATTCTCTTTGTCGAGTGTGAATGTCTTCTCAGGATTCTTGGTATCCTCATTAAGATAAATGTTGGCTGTCCGCTTATAGTTTTTGGGAACCTCATATTCAAAACTGATAATACCGCACGAGTCGGCCTTATATACATCGCTTCTTCCGGTTACCTTAAGGAATACACCGGTCTGAGGTTCGCCTATAGAGTTTTTAATTTCAACCTTGAATTTTGTTTTTGTATCATCATTGATGCTGTTAATGGATGCTGTGGCATTTACATTATAAAGATGGAGTAGTAAGACAGTTATGTAAAGGTTAATTCTTTTCATTGATTTCATGTACATAAAAAAGCTTTGCAAACGTTTTTAAAACCATTTGCAAAGCTAATAGTATTATCTCTTATTAGTATAAGATGAATTGTTAATAATGATGAACTTACTGCCTGTTACGCTATAATATTCTCTTTTTTCTTCAGTCGGAAATATTTTCTTGCTTTTTTGAGTTTTTCTTCCACATGTCTGTGGCTTATCTGTATCTGTCTGCGATAAACTATGCAGGTGGTTATGAAGTATATGCCTGTATGAATCCAGAGTGCCCTGAACTCAGGCAGAACATCAGACAATGTGGCACCCATACTGTTGATTCTGACAAATCCGTTTATGCCGAAAGTAGACGGGAAAATCCATGAGACCACTTTCCAGAAATCAGGAATTGCGGCTCCGGGCCATGATATGCCGGAGATGAACAGCAGAGGTACAGACGTGAATACATAAATCATCATACACGATTCTCTGTGATGGATGAATATGGAACATGTCATCGCAAAGAATATGCAGGCAAACAGATAAGGAAGTATAAATACCAGCAATGTTATAGGGTCGGGCAACTGAACCAGACTGAACATTTTTGGCACTGCACATAACACATAGGCCGAAACTATGGCATAAATCAGAAAATATGCCAAAGATTTGCCCAGTACGATTCTAAGTGTACCATTGTATTTTCTGCTTAACGGAACAAGGTCCTGATATCTGTTTGTTTCTCTTGCTGTTCCGGCCGATAAACCTATACCGAGCAACAATGTCTGCTGTATTATCAGTATTAGAACGGCGGGTATAAGGAAACTTGCAAATCCGTCCTGAGGATTGAACAGTGATACTTCTTCATATTCAATGGGAGCAGTGCTTATCTCATCCTGGCGTGCAGTGGTGTTACCCATTCTCTTGATTTTTATATCCTTGTTCATCTCAAGAGATACATTCGTTGTAGCCATCAGCAGAGATTTGTAGTACAGCAGTCCGCTCATGTCGCTGAATATGCTTACGGAAGTTTGTTTCCCTTGAGAAATATCGCGTGCAAATTCTTCTGGAATGTATATTATGCCATACACCCTTCCTTCCTCTATAAGATTCTGCGCTTCCTCCATGTCGGCACAATAGGACTGTACCTTAATGTCAGGAGTAGCATCCACCATTCTTATAAATTCTCTGCTTAAGGATGAATGGCTATTGTCTACAACAGCGGCAGGAACATCTCTGACAACTTCCTCAGTATATATAAATGCATATACCAAAGGATATGCCAAAGGAACAAGAATGAAGAATATAAGTACTCCCTGGTCCTTAAAAACGCTTTTCAGTTCCTTAGCACATATATGGAACAGACTTGAGAATCCCTGACGGACAATATTTCTAAATGGTTGATGTTTCATAATTCAAAATAGTATTAAGGGAGATATTCATATGTCTCCATAATATGTCTCAGCTTCTTCAGTACGAAGAACGGCAAGAGAAGGAACAGCATTAGTGCCACTACGGAATGCCATGCATAAATTATCGGATATCCGTTGAGTGCCTGATTCACGTATAGCAGGAAGTAGTGCCTCAACGGAAACAGGTTACTAAGTGTCTGCAGGGTAGGGTGCATCGCCATTACCGGGAATGTAAATCCCGAAATGGAGAATGACAGTACTCCCCAAAGAGAAGCCGCACTTAATGAAAGACGCAGCGAACCGAAAAGTCCGTAAAAGAATATTCCTACAGACTGTGATGCCAATACAAGCAACAGACCTGCCATGATCATAGGGAAAATTCCTCCATGACATGGGAAATGCAGAAATCCGTACAGGTAGATATTATGGAATGTAGCCATAATGAAAAACACCAATGTCTGAGGCAGAATCTTTCCGACAAGTGCTGTCACAATGGAACCATCGGCCAGTCTCATCAGCTCTTTTCCTGCATTGTCTTTAATCTCTGTACCTAAAGTGTATGCTGTGGTTAGGAATATCAGCAGCATCAGCACTCCAGGGAAAAGGGTATTACACAGATAAATGGAATAATTCAACCATGGATTGTGTATGGCATGTGTGTCTATGACTATTGGTTGCAGAAATGCCATAGCCTGGTCCTCTGTAGCACCTTTGGCATAAAGTGTTGCTCTTCCTACAGCTCCTCCTGCTAACTCTGACATGGTTCTCATATCTCTGTATATCAGAGAACCTGCTATAAGATATGAATAGTTTGCATAAAATGAAACCTTAGGCTGTCTGCTGGCGAGTGTTTCCTCGGTAGTCCCTTCAGGAATGTAGTAGAAGGCATATATTTCACCTTTTTGTACGGCTTTTCTTGCTTCTGCCACACTACTATAATGTGCCACTATCTTTGTCTGCTGGAAAGCATCCAGATTTCTGATAATATTTCTTGTGGTAGATGTATTGTCGAGGTCCACCACCCCGGCAGGCAGGTCTGTCGGCAGTCCGTTACTCATAAGAGTAGCGAAGAACACGTAACAGAGCAGAGGCGCTATAATCATACAAAACAGATACATCGGTTTTGTAGCGATACGAAGCACCTCGCGCCTCATTATCTTTATCAATTTATAGGCGGTATTCGACATATTGGCTTATTTATTTTTCAATTATAGCAGACATTCCCGGACGCAGGTTCTCTACATTTTCTACGGCTTTTGCCCTTACCTCAAAAGTCTTGAGGTCGAACTGTCCTGTAGTTTTTGTAGCTTTCCATGCGGCATATGTGCCTAAGTCTTTCATGTAGTAAACCTTCAGAACGGCATCTTTTTCAAGAGCAGGAATATATGCCTTTATTTCTCCGCCTACAGTGAAATCCTTAAGTAAATCTTCTCTTACGTTGAATGTAATCCACATATCGTCCATCTGTGCAACATTCATTATAGGTGCACCTGTACCTACCAGTTCGCCTACTTTAGGGAAGATTTCTGTCACTTCACCGTCTGCTGAAGCAACGAGATAAGTTTCGTTGATGTATGATGAAACTTCAGCCACGGCACCTTTTGCACGTTCCACCTGTGCAGCAGCCATAGCCTTGTCTTCTGCCTGTGCTCCGTTCTTGGCCATTGTGTATTGTGCATTTGCAGCCTTCTCAGTAGCCTTCATAGCTTCATACTGAGCCTTAGCCTCATCTCTTTTCTGTTCTGAGATAACTCCCTGTTCAAACAGATTATTTACTCTTTTATATGATTTCTCAGCAATTTCCAGACCGGCTTTGGCCTTCTGCCACATTTCAAAAGCAGCCTGTAGCTGTTCTGCACGGGTACCTTTGTTTGCTTTCTGGTTCATTGCAAGTGCAGCCTGTTCGGCAGCCTGTGCCTGCATCAGTTTAGCCATAACGTCCGGTGCTTCAAGAATGGCGAGTGTATCACCGGCCTTAACCTTGTCGCCTTCAGTGACGAAATATTTCAGTACACGTCCCGGGACCTTACTTGAAACTCTGTATTCAGTAGCTTCAGCCTGTCCCTGGATTATCTCAGGACCTTTACCAAGAGTGAAGAACCCAATAACGCTAACGATGACAATAGCAGCCACCAATGTAAAAAATGCCAGCAAAACGTTGCTGTGTTGTGATTTATCAGCCATATCTTTTTATTATTTTAATGTTCCCATTGATTTTAGTAAATACAGTTCGCTCATCTTCATATCTATCTGAGCGTCTATTTTGCCTGATTGTGCAGAAAGCCAGGCAGTCTGAGCCTCAAGGACATTGCTTGTAGGTATCACACCTTCCTTGAAACCGAGAGTTGCAAAACGAAGGTTCTCTTCGGCCTTGTCCATGTTCTGTTCTGCCATGTGAAGCTGTTTTGTAGCTTCGTTTACCTTATATGAACTTTGTGTCACCTGGAGTTCCACTTTCTCCTTCACGTCTTCAAGCTGATATCTGGCGATGTTTGCTTCTGCTTTTGCAGCCCTGACTTTGTAGATGCCTTCTCCCCAATGGAATACAGGAATCTTGAGCACCACACCGGCAGCCCAGAAACCTCTGAATTTGTTTTCAAATCCATTGACAAGCGACGGGTTTGTAACTGCATAGTTTGCTGTAAGTGCGAGTGAAGGAAGGAACTCAGAACGTACCACATTTACTTTCTGTCTGTATATCTGCGATGCCAGTTCAAGACTTTTAAGCTCATGTCTGTTTGCCAGAGCTGTGTTTACATTACTTTCTGTATATAAATTAGGTAATGTAAGATTTTCCATATCCTCGTCGGCTAACGAGATTTCCGTGTCAAGAGGCAAACCGCATATCTGACATAAAACCATCTTAGAGAGGCTCAATCCGTTTTCCACTTTCATAAGTGTCACTTCGGCTTCATTTCTCTTTACCTTGACGCTGAGTCCGTCAGCTTTTGTGGCAACACCTTCAGCTATCATCTTGTCTATGTCCGAATCAAGAGTTTCCAATAGTTCAAGATAACTTTCAGCCAGTTTTTTCTTATTTACAAGAGAAACCACCTGCCAGTAAGCCTTGTCTGTGTTCAGAATGAGGTCTTCCATACCTGTGGCATGCTGCATCTGAGCCAACTGTTCGGCATATTTTGTAATCTTGTTGTAAGCGATGATTTTTCCACCCATGAACAATGGTTGGGTTAGGGTAGCGGCACCTGCAAACATATTTCTTGTGTCAGTGCGGAAAGCATCTACAAGTCCCTGGCCTACTCCGTTAAGTCCGGCTGTCAGTCCCGGTATCATGCCCTGCAATGGTTCCAGCAATGGTATTAACATAGGATTAGCAGCTGCAATCTGCTGAAATTGTTGCTGCAACTGTGCACCTGTGGCAGTTCCGATGTTACTGATTGAATTTTTCTGCTCGTCGCTGAGCAATGAAATCTCTTTCTGCGTACGCATGTAGGTTGCCATAATGTCGAACTTAGGCAGATAGTTTGTAAATGCAGCCTTCTTGTTATAATGGGCGGCATTTATTTTCTCCTGTGCTATACGCAGTTCCTTGTTATTCTGGATAGCAAGGTTTCTGCAACTGTCTAATGACAGGATGCGTTGGCTGAAACCGTTGATTGTAATTCCGGCCAATAGGATTAAGCTAAGAAATCTTTTCATACCAAATGAAATGTTTTTTTGTTTGGTTGTTTATGCAACATTGCAAATATATGCCTTATTAACAAAAAAACAAAGTATATTGTTGAAAAGATTTCTATTTTTTTATTCTAAAATTGCTGATTTAGGTTTCAGGTCAATGGAACTGTTAAAATAATATTTCTCCTCGATGCTTCTTGATGTTGTTTCCGGTGTCTCCTCTGTTTTGTCTTTAGTCGGGAAACTGCCTGTTTCTATGTGTTTTAGGATAGGAAGCATGAGCGAGTCCTGTTCTGTACCCAACTCTCCCAATTCTCCTTTAAGATTTTCTGCTATTTCGTAATCGGGTTTTAATCCGCTTGTATAATAATCGCTAAAATCCTCTGCATTGCTCAGAAGACTGTTTGTAAGCCAGAATTCGAGCATAGGTGCCTGTTCCTCGTCTGTGAACAGTTGTTGTGCAACATTCTTTCCGAAAGTCGCGGTTCCTACCTGAAACAGTCTTCCTGACATATATGGTTTCAGACAGTTTATTACCACCTCCGATGCTGATGCTGTATTGCCTGAGGTTATTATATAGAGGTTGTTATAGCTTAAAGCAGAGGCATTAGCCAATAACGACTGTTCAAAATTCAGGACATCAGTTCTGTTGATGATATCGTTATGTGTCATTTTCAGGAAAGTATTTCCTATAGCTTCCTGTGGTGCAAGATTAGTGGAAATCATTTGTGCAGTAGTGACATACCCTCCCGGATTATATCTTAAATCGAGGATAATGTCGTCGACAGGTTGTCCGGCAAGGCTGTTGAACAGTTCTTTCAGCTTTTCCGTATCGTTATTGCCAAACTCATTATACATTATATAGGCAACTTTCTTGCCGCCAAAATCCGTCACCTGCGATTTGTATAGATTATTATTTTCTACTATTCTTGGTGCAGGCATCTGTACGGTTTGCAATGTATCGAATCCCTTTTCATTGAGTTTTCCCATTGTGAAAAGGTATGCTTCCTTTGGTGATGTGATGTAAAACAGATCGGAACTGTTTATCTTTTTACTGTTGGCTGCAATGATGATATCACCTCTTTTAAGTCCAACTTCATAGGCTGGAGAATTTTCCTGGGTATATAGCACTCTTATACCGTAAGAGCCGTTATTAGCTCTTACCATAGCACCTTCAAACCCAAATGTAGGAGTGTTGGATGTGCTTCTTGAAGTAACGTAAACAGAGTCGATATGCGAGAAAGTGGCTCCTGATTTCTTATCTTTTGATGAAACGGCAGAATTTAGAAAATCGCTTGGCTTCTTAAAGAAGTCTAATGATTTCTTATTCGGCATATCCTGATAATACAGATACTCCTTCTGCATGGTTTCATACATCCATGTCTGTGTAGTTATAAGTGCGTAGTATTCTCCTGAGCGGTCTTCTCCGCATGATGAAACAAGGGCGGCTGTGAGAAGTCCGCCCATTATTCCATATATAGTTTTTTTCATTTTATTATTAGTGTTGTGCATAGACAATCCGTGGTTTACTTCAGTGTAAATGAGTTTTGTCCTATCATGTTTCCATCTGCAAAGATATATACCTTGTATGTACCGGATGGCATGAATTCTTCTACATCCCAATATACTGTAACGGTCTGTTCCTCACCGGTATATTCTATCATCTTCTTTATTGAATATGAGATGTTTCTGTCTTCGTAAGCAAATGTGTTTGAAGCACTTTTCGTAAGGACTTCGTTATTCGGTTTTGCTATTCTGACATAGACAGTTTTGTTTCCGGTCTTTGCTGTAATGTTCTTTACTATAGTAAATGAAATAGCAAGCTTCTTTACATCTTTTGCTTTTCTTGCTTCGCGGTTGCGTCTGTTTAGAGGTTCTGTAACTATGTTGGTTGCATCTAATTGTGATGCAAGTGTTACTTTTTCATTCAATGATTCTTTTTCTTTCGACAGGTTAGTGATTTGTCGTGTAGCTGCACTATATTTGCTCTTTACCTCTCTGTTCTCTTCCTTAAGTGCTGCATTTATCTTATTAAGTGAGTCTATCTGCATGACATAGCTTCTCAGAACGGCTCTTACAGTCTTCAGCTCTTTCTTCAGTCTCATGATTTCTGCAGCGTTGCTCGATTTAACCTGACGCAACTCTTCAAGCAGCCTTTGTGTCTTCAGTTTTTCACTTTCCAGTTTTTCTCTCAGCGAGTCGTTGTTAATCTGAATCTGGAGTTCGTCGTATTGTGTAGCAAAGGTACTGTACTCATTCTCCATTTCCATTTTTTCTACAGCAAAGAGTTCGGACATTTCTTTGTTCTGTTGCATCTGATGAACTGCAAAGAATGATACACCGGCTATGATTATAGCAAGAACTACTATTATAATTATCAGAGATTTATTTTTATTCATACTTTTGTTTATTTGTAATACTGCGCAAAAATACAATATTTAGTCAAGATGTACGACTTTAATCTCCAAAAAAAATATAATAATACTTCTATTCAAAGATAACTTTCTGTGTAGGGTCTGTTGTCCAGCGGCGGAAAGTGAGGGTAGGGTATTGCTTTTTTCCTTCTTTATCTATCCATTCGTTTAGAGTATTTGCTTTTGTTTGGTATTCTTCTGCTGTGTCTTGGTAGAATGAGATGCCTTTGAGTAATGAAGAAGGGGCATAGTCTGTTCCAATATATTTTGATTCATATGATTTAGGTATTATATAGTTATAGTATTGGCCTTGTTCTTTGTTATTATAACTAAAACCATATAAATCGTTTACAGAATCTTCTACGAATATATTGAAAATATTTCCATTGTTGTAAACGCTTGCAATTGAAGAACTTATGCCTTTGGGGCTTTTTGTTAGATTTGTATATACTCTACAGTTAATGATATTTCCGTCGTTTTGAAAACACATTACTCCTAAGCTTCCCGATGAATTTGTTAATTTAATATTGGAAATGCTACTGTTTATTATAGTTCCATGATTTGAATAAGTAATTCCTGCATATCTGTTATTTTTATTATCATATATCGTACAATTAATGATGTGGCAGTTGTTAATTATTCCATATTGTTTACCAACAAGAATTGAGATCTTATCTCTTATATTTTCATTATATCTGCAATCTGAAATAATAAGATTTTTTATTACTCCATCTGCATCTATATAATTAAATAAACCCATTTCAGATGTGTAACTATTGTCAATTATTATATTTTTTAAAGTATGATTATTACCATTAAATATATCTTTGAACCCTATTTTTGAGGTCCCAATTCTTTTAATATCGTTTGATTCTTCCTCTGTAAAACTTAAATCATTATAAAGATTAAACACCCTTTTTCCATCCTGCATTACATAGAAATCTGATAATCTCTTTTCGTTATATATTAAGTCTTCATTTCCGTAAATCAGATAATTGTTTATCAAATGCGTAAACGCAATGAAATCGGTAGTTGTATATATACCGTTCCCCTTATTGCTAAGTTTCACATTACATATATATTCATATCCAGCTTTATATTCACTGTTATCTATTGACGGATTATACTTTTTACCTTTATTGCATGTGATGTCTAATGCTATATTGCATTTATCTGAGGCCGGTATGAATATTTCATACTTGCCATTATACTTTTGCGGCAACGTAACATCCGCATTTCCACCTTCCAAGAATGAAAGTTTTCCTGTGTAAAAGTCTATATCGCTGATTTTTGATGGTATTTTTACTTTCACATCTTTCACAGTGTCATTAAGTTCGCTTTCTATGTTTATCACAAGTTTTGCAAACATATGACTGAAAGACAGGTTTACATTATCTCCCAATTTTGCAGTCGTATTGCACCAGACCATGTCCTGCAACTCACCGTTTTCTGAATATAATTGTGAGAAGTCATTAATTACAGGATAATAGGCAGCGATTGATGCATCATTCCCACTTGTGTTCCACTTGTCATTTTTCAGTCCGGTCCATAGTCCGTTTTCTAATGTCAAGGTATCGCCATCAGCTGTTATTCCGCCTTGGCTGTAAAACTTGATTTTTCCGTTTTCAGGTATTTGGCTTATTGTGGCTGCTCTGGAATTCTTGTTTGAGAAACCCCACATAGAATTTCCAGTAATGGTGACAGATAAGTCGCCGATATTATCGTTATGAGGATTGGTAAAACTTTCTTTTACGCACGCTGACAATATGAAAAGTGTTATTACTGAGAATATTATTTTTGCTTTCATTCTACTCCTTATATTATATCAATGAGTAATATAACTCTATGGTTATGCGAAAAGTCCGTTTTTTTAACATAAAAAAACGCTGCCATACCTTCACAGGCCAGGCAGCGCAAGCTACAATACAAAATACAAATACAACTAAACGAGATATCTTAAATCAAAAAAAAGATTTAATTCTATACTATACCTTGTGCCATCATCGCATGAGCCACTTTCATGAATCCTGCTATATTGGCACCTTTCACATAATTCACATATCCATCGGCTTCAGTTCCATACTTCACGCACTGTTCATGGATATTGTGCATTATCTGATGGAGTTTTTCGTCCACTTCTTCTGCGCTCCAGCTCATGTGCATTGCGTTCTGGCTCATTTCAAGACCTGATGTTGCAACACCTCCAGCATTTACAGCCTTTCCTGGGGCATAAGTTATCTTATTTTCGATAAATGCATCTATCGCTTCAGGCGTACAACCCATGTTTGAAATTTCTCCGACGCAAAGTACGGAATTTTTTATCAAATTTCCAGCATCTTCGCCATTTAATTCGTTCTGAGTTGCGCAAGGAAGTGCAATATCTACCTTAACTTCCCATGGACGACGTCCCGGAACGAACTTAGAACCTGGGAATTTCTCTGCGTAAGGTTCTACTATATCGTTGCCGGAAGCACGGAGTTCAAGCATATAGTCTATCTTTTCGCCGCTAATTCCATCAGGGTCGTAAATATATCCGTCTGGTCCGGAAATTGTCACTACTTTTGCGCCGAGTTGTGTAGCCTTTGTTGCAGCTCCCCATGCCACGTTACCGAAGCCTGATATGGCAACTGTCTTACCTTTTATATCTATGCCTTTCTTGTCGAGCATATGTTTCACGAAGTACAGACCTCCGAAGCCGGTTGCTTCAGGACGGATGAGGGAACCGCCGAATTCAAGTCCCTTGCCGGTGAATGTTCCGGTAAACTCGTGAGTCAGTTTCTTGTACATTCCGAACATATAGCCTACTTCTCTGCCGCCTACACCGATATCGCCTGCCGGAACGTCCATATCCGGGCCTACGTGACGCCACAGCTCAAGCATAAATGCCTGACAGAAACGCATTATCTCAGCGTCGCTCTTTCCGCGAGGAGAGAAGTCTGAGCCACCTTTACCGCCACCCATTGGCAGGGTAGTGAGTGCATTCTTGAATGTCTGCTCGAATCCTAAGAATTTCAGGATTGAGAGGTTTACTGATGCATGGAAGCGGATACCGCCTTTGTAAGGGCCTATAGCATTGTTAAACTGTACTCTGTAACCTATGTTTACCTGTACCTTGCCTTTATCGTCTACCCAAGGTACACGGAAAGTTATAATTCTGTCCGGTTCTACCAGGCGTTCTATCAATGATACTTTTTCGAATTCGGGATGTTGATTATAAACATCTTCAATAGAGAGCAATACTTCTTTTACTGCCTGCAGATACTCTGATTCACCGGGATGCTTAGCTTCCAGTGAAGCCATGATTTGATTGATATTCATAATTCAAAATATTAAGGTCTGACAAAATGAAATGTTTTGTTATCTGCAAAGTTATGAAATTCTATATTATATGCAAGTTTTTATGGGTGTATTTGTGTAAAATAATGATAAAAAGTAAGTGTGTTTAATGTGTGATATAATGAGATTGTCTTTTTGTTTTAGTTATTCATTTATTATCCTTATATTTGCGATTAATGTATTTTATGTTTCAATTAAATAAAAGGTATATGAAAACAGGAGATAAGGTGTTGATTTCACCGGATTTAACAAACTTGACTGTATGGGTACCGGCTACAGTAATTGATGTTGAAGATAACTCGTTTATCGGTGTTGTAGTATCTGCAAAAACTGAGAATGGGGAAATCTTTTTTGGTAAGGAGTATCTGTTTAAATTGCAAACTAATGAATTATGTACGCATTAAGCTTTGATATGGTCATTTCAGACCTTAAATTGTATTATGGTGAGCCATACAATAACGCTTATTATGAAATAAAGGAAATTCTTAAGAAGAGTGGTTTTGAATGGATTCAAGGTAGTACTTATATGACGAGGACAAATGATTTAAGTGCTCTTGTAAAAGCTGTAATGTTGCTTTCTAAGATTGATTGGTTTAAAAAATCTGTCAGGGATATCAGAGGGTATAAGGTAGATGATTGGTCTAACTTTACTGATATAGTAAAGAATGTTTGATAAACAATAAAAGCGGTGGTTCACCGCTTTTATTGTTTAATTTCAGTATTAATCGAGTCTTTTTATGAAAAACGCACCGTTATGAAAACCGTGACACGTACGTGTAACGGGCGGAACACGTTCGTGTCACGCGCGCGTCACGTTCGTGTTACACTCGTAACACGTACGTGTTACGCTTTCTCTGTCGAAGAATTTTGGATTTTATTTGCTTCTGATAAACCTTTTCATTCCGTCTGTATAGAAAACGCGGGTTGAATCCTTGTCGTCGGAATAGATGAAGTAGGCATCAATTTCCGGATGGGCATTGCAGATAGCAACGGCAGAGTCAAGACCGAGAACCATGAATGCTGTGGCATAGGCATCGGCTGTGGCGCAGTTCTTTGCCACTACTGTTGACGACAGGATGTTGTGCTGTACAGGATAGCCTGTACGAGGATTGATGGTGTGGGCATATTTCTTGCCGTCTTTGTAATAGAAGTTGCGGTAATTGCCAGAAGTGGCAAGTCCGGCGTTGGTGATTTCTATCACGGTCTGCAGTTCCTGGTTTACTGACAGGGAATCGTCTATCGGCTTGTTTATACCTATGCGCCAAACATTCATTTTCGGGTTCTTGCCTTTCAGAACCAGTTCGCCACCTATATCTATCATATAGTTTTCCACTCCTTTACTGTCGAGCAGGCGTGCCACATGGTCCACTCCATAGCCTTTGGCTATTGCGCTGCAGTCGAGCATAGTTCTGCTGTCCTGTTTCACTATCTTGCCGTCTTTCAGTGCTATCTTTTCAAAACCGACGAACCGGCGCAGCGAGTCTATAGTTTCACGGCTCACATTGGTAGAACTGTCGAAGCCGAATCCCCAGGCATTGACAAGCGGGGCAACAGTGATGTCGAAAGCACCGTCCGTCTCTTCGGATATGCTTTTGGCCAACATGAAAACGTCAGTCAGAAGGCTGTCTGCTGTCATGTCAGTGTTATTGTTAATCTTTGTGATAACAGAAGTCTTGTTGAATGGCGAAAGGGAGTTGTCCACTTCTTTCAGAGCGGCTTCTATTTCGGCTTTTAGATTTTCGTTATGCTGGTAAGTGATTTTATACATTGTTCCGAACACAAGTCCCTGGTCGGTGTGGAACGGTGGCTGTTTTTTAAGGATTAGAACAGTTCCTACAACAAGCAGAATGAGGAACGGTATTTGCCATTTTAAAGATTTATTGTTCATGATTGTGTATGTTTTTATGATAAATGTTCGATAAGAATTTTTACTCCGATGCCTATAAGTACAAGTCCTCCGAAGATTTCCATCTTAAGATTGAATCGTTTTCCGAAGAATACTCCTGTCAGACTTCCTATTACGGAGATTACGAACGATGCTACTCCGATGGCTATGAGGGGATGCATGAGCGAACTCAGTGTCTTGAATCCGGCGAATGCGAATGATATTCCCACGGCAAGTGCGTCGATACTTGTAGCCACGGCCAGGGTGAGTATTACTTTCAGCTTTCGGGGATTGAAACTTTCCGATTCTTCATCGTTGAAGTATTCCTTTATCATCCTTACGCCAAGGAATGAAAGGAGTCCGAATGCTATCCAGTGGTCGTAGGCCTCGATGTAGTGGTGGAAACTTTTTGCGCCCAACCATCCCAGGAAAGGCATCATGGCCTGGAAGAGTCCGAAGAAAAAGCCCATCTTGAGGAAGGTTTTCCATTCTATCTTATGAAGGATTATACCGCTTGCCACTGAAACCGTGAAGCAGTCAATTGCAAGGCTTATCGCTAAAAGCCATATTTCTATTATGCTCATGTCTTGAGTTATTAAAACGGAAGATTATACATCAGATGGTATGACAGGGTGAAGGCTGTTCCGGCATTTTCGCCGTAGCCCGGTATATACCATGGTTCGGTATTGGCATGCTTGGTGTAGCTGAGTCGTCTTTTGTATTTTACGCTCCAGCCCATGCAGAAACCTTTATAGATTTTTACTTTCATTCCGCCTACTATTTCCAGCCAGTGAGCAGTAGTGTTAACCCCATGATAGGAGAAAGGTACCTGTATCTGTCCTCCATAGTTGGGGTCGGTCATTGTAGGACCGTCTACATCATATACGAATGATGAGAATCCGTATCTCAATCCTCCGAACAGGAATCCCGGCAGGTGAGGCTTGTTGTGGAAAAAGTTGTAATCCATTCCGACCTTGAAAAACGGAGCAGCAGTCTTGTAGCGAATGTCGGTAGCATCGCTCAGCGTGTTTACCTTGCCGTAGCCGACTTCCACTATTGGAAGGAAGCGGTTAAGGAAATTGGCCTGAAGCATTACGTCGCTGCTCAGAATATCACTGCCGAGGACATAGTTTCCCAATCCGGCAATTTCCACTCCGATGGTCGTTCCCTGATATAGTTTGACTTTCTCTGTCTTTTCTTTGTCCTTGTCTTTTTTCTTTTGTGCGAAAACATACGTCGGACATATCAGCAGACTACTGAGTATCAGCCACTGTATAATATATCCTGAAGTTTTCTTTCTCATAATTGTCTATGTTTGGGTTTATGATTTCTATGGAGTCAATTCCGTAGCTGTGTGTCACTTCCGTAGCTTCGTGGAACATCATTGTGCCGCAATCCACACTCATGAAGTATGGTATGTTGTTGTGCTTGATAGTGATGTAATCCTGTTGCTCTCCGTTTAAGTCTATTATTAATGTTGTTTCGTTTGAATAACTTAATGGAACCTTGAAAGTACTCATATTGCTTTCCTTATTTATAAGTGTGTCGCTTATTATTGAGTCTTCCACGATTCTTTCTACTATCTGCCCGTTGTCGAGAGTGTCATAAACGGTTACATCGGCTGTCATCTGTCCTATAATGCTGGCCGGAACAGTTGGTGCCACCGCTTTGCCATGCTGGTTGACTAACGTGAACTTTGCATATGCCAGGGCATTGGGCGGACAGCTTTCGCCTTCGCAACTGTTCAGAAAGAATGTTGCAAGCAGGATTATTGCTATGAATATTGCAGGTAGTTTTTTCATTTTGGTTATTACAGTTCTTTTTCTATTTGATATTTGTTTCTTTCCTGCGAGTTGCGGGCTACAAGTTCACCAAGGAATCCGGCTATGAAGAGCTGTGTTCCCAATATCATTGTAGTAAGTGCGAGGAAGAAATACGGATTGTCTGTCACGAGGCTGTACGGATTGCCGGCATGCATGTTGTATATCTTCATTGCTCCCACGGCTATTACGGCTATAAATCCGAGGAAGAACATTATTGAACCGAGGAATCCGAAGATGTGCATAGGCTTGACTCCGAATTTCGACAGGAACCACAGTGTAATAAGGTCAAGATAACCATTGACGAATCTGTTTATTCCGAACTTTGTCTTGCCGTATTTTCTTGCCTGATGATGCACTACTTTCTCGCCGATTTTGCAGAAACCGGCATTCTTGGCCAAATATGGTATGTAGCGGTGCATCTCGCCGTACACTTCGATGTTCTTTATTACATCGCGGCGATAAGCCTTAAGGCCACAGTTAAAGTCGTGAAGATTTTTTATACCTGACACTTTTCTGGCTGTGGCATTGAACAGTTTTGTCGGTATGGTCTTTGAGAGCGGGTCGTATCTTTTCTGTTTCCATCCTGAAACAAGGTCATACCCGTCTTCAGTAATCATTCTGTATAGTTCCGGAATCTCGTCCGGACTGTCCTGCAGGTCGGCATCCATTGTTATTACCACATCGCCTTCCGCTTTCTCAAATCCACAGAACAGGGCAGGGGATTTCCCGTAGTTTCGGCGGAACTTTATACCTTTTATATTGGCATGCTTCTTGCTCAGGTTTTCTATCACGTTCCACGAACCGTCGGTACTGCCATCGTTTACGAATATGATTTCGTAGCTGAAGCCGTGTTCGTTCATTACTTTTTCTATCCACGCATGAAGTTCAGGTAATGATTCTTCTTCGTTATACAGAGGTATTACTACTGATATATCCATTTTGAGTTTTTAAGTTTATGAGTTTTTTAAGCTTTTGAGTTTATGAGTTTTTCTTTCTTCTCATGGCCAATAGGGCAGTTGGTAACGAAAGAATTGCTCCGTAAAAAATATTCTGGAATATTAATTGCAGTGTAAGTTGCAGTGGCGACATCGAAGCTATGATGTCAAGATTCCGGATAAGCTGGTCTACGGAGGCTTCCAAATCGCCGGTAAGTGTTGACTTCAGATTTTCCATCTGTTCCAGATATGTTCCCATCAGATATCCGTTGTCTATAAATCTGAAGTAAACATAATGTGCGGCAGCCGTCAGTAATGCTGCGAAGAAATACATATATAATGAGAATACCCATCCGCGCATGAATGACAACTCTCCGCCGCAATAGCGTTCTCTATACTTGCGGATATATATGTATCCCAATATTGGGACAAACATGGTCATGAATATGAATAGAAGTTGTAGAAGTGGTATTTTGAAGCCCATGGGCAGGAATGAGAATTTGATTATCCAGAATATTCCCATCATAGTGCCGAAATACATTGCATGCTCTTGTAGTGTCTTAGGTTTATCTTCCATATATATCATTATAGTAATTATACTGCAAAAGTAAGTTTTTTCGGCATAGGAAGTATATAAAACGGAGAAAAATCATCTTTTTGAGGTAAAAAGTTTATTTTTTTATTGAGGAATACTTGTATATTAAAAAAAAATACCTACCTTTGCACCCGCAATCGAGAAACAACGATACGGTTCACTCGAAAGCAAGACATAACATGGGTAAGTCCCATACGGCCAGCTCCCTTCGAATCCTCCAGGGCTTGATCGCAGCA
>UQTJ01000023.1 GCA_900544075.1 uncultured Bacteroides sp. | reverse complement strand
AGAGCATAACCTTGCCAAGGTTAGGGTCGCGAGTTCGAGTCTCGTTTTCCGCTCTGACAGAAGGAAGTCGATAAGTTCGGTTTCCTTCTTTTTTTGTTGTTTTCATTTGTCAATATCATAGCTTTCAGTATCTTTGCCGCGCAAAATATTTAAGACTGACTTACATGAAAACTTATGACATTTATTTTTCGGACGGAGATTCTTACGATAACAAGGGATTCTCGCTGAAAACTATGGAAAAGGCCATTCATATGGCTGAGGATATGCTGGAGAAGGGTAATTCGTTTACAGAAGAATATGCCGGTGGAGAAATATCGGTAGTGGATTCTGACGGCGAAACTGTATGGTCAAAGCCAATCCCGGCAAAAAAGTGAATAGACGTATATTGATTAACTGATAAAAGATAAACTTTATGTTCTCTGGTATAGTAGAAGAATTTGCAGAGGTGGTAAAGGTGGTTAAAGAACAGGAAAACCTTCATCTCACACTTAAATGCTCGTTTGTGGACGAACTCAAGATTGATCAGAGTGTGGCTCATAACGGAGTGTGTCTTACTGTGGTAAGTATTCAGGATGGCACTTATACGGTGACAGCCATGAAAGAAACGATAGAACGTTCCAACATCGGATTGCTGAAGGCAGGCGACAAGGTGAATGTGGAAAGAAGCATGATGATGAACGGCCGACTTGACGGACATATCGTACAGGGGCATGTGGACCAGACTGCGACTTGTGTGGCTGTGGATGATGCCGAAGGCAGCTGGTATTTCACATTTAAGTATGCATTCGACAAGGAAATGGCGAAAAGAGGGTATTTTACTGTCGATAAGGGTTCTGTAACAGTTAATGGAGTGAGCCTGACTGTATGTAATCCTACTGAGGATACATTCCAGGTGGCTATAATTCCTTATACTTTCGAGCATACTAACTTTCATACCATAGGTGTGGGAAGTGTTGTGAACCTGGAATTTGATATAATAGGAAAATATCTGAGCAGAATGATGCGGCTTACCGCAGAATGAGACTTCTCATGTTGAAAAGGATATAAAAACGGCTTCCGTAATGATGCTTATCATATGCGGAAGCCGTTAGTCTTTTATAGGTCTTTCAGTAGAATACGGTTGTTTTGTGATGAATAGTCCTCGCGTGCTTTTACTAATGCGTCCCATGATTCGGGATATGAGTTTTTGTCAATATTGAAATTCTCAAACCCTTTGGAATCTATCATATTCAGCATAACTCCAATGCTCAGGTTGTTGATGTCCATACCGGGCAGGTAGCAGACTTCTTCGCCTTTTTCTTTCTCTCTTACTCCCTCGTAGATGAGTTGCAGGTCCTGAAGCTCGTACAGGATATCTTTCGTAAGCCTTATTGGAATCTTGTTTTCCCGGCTTATCTCTTCGGCTGTATATGGAATCTCGCCGTTCTCAAACCTTTTGCAAATCCGTGACAAAATGACTGTGCAGAAAAAGTCGTGATATCTTCGGCTGATATTTTTGGTTTCCTTGCCATACTTGAAGGATTCCAGATTCTGGCTCACATAGTTCATCTCTGCACCGAAAAGGCAGATACTCCATGATATCTGGGTCCATAGCAGGAACATCGGAATAGCTGCAAAGCTACCATAGATGGCGTTGTAGCTCGACACCCATATCTGGCTGTTTATATATATGTACTGGAACAGCTGGAATGCGCTGCCGGCAAGTATTCCGGGGATTATGGCGTGCGATATCTTTACTTTCGTGTTTGGAATGAAGACAAACAGGCCTATGAACATAGCCCATATTATGGCGTAAGGCAGAAGGCGAATCAGAAACTTCATAATCGGGGCAAGGAGTGTGAATGTCTCCATCTCTGTAAGCATGGTTGTCATGAAGATGGATAATCCGCTGGAGAACACTATAAGTAACGGCAGCAGGAGTATCATGGAAAAATAATCTGTTATTTTCCTGAATACTGAACGTGGACGTTTTACCTGCCAGATAGTGTTGAAGCTTCGTTCTATATTGTCTGTCAGTATTAATATGGTCCATAATAACATTACAATACCGATTCCGATGAATATTCCGCTGCGTGCGTGCTGCAGATATGAGTTAATCCATGTTATGACAAGCTCTGCCTGATGTTTGCTCAAGTTGTTGCGGAATAGCCCTTCTATTATGGAGTCGAACCCGAATCCCCTGGCTATGGCAAACAGTATTGCTAATATCGGGATGATGGAGAGCAGCGTGCTGTATGTTAAGGCTGATGCGCGTACGGCTATTCTGTTATTATTGAACTGCTCTGTGGAAAATGTTATTATTCTGATGATTTTTATAACGTTTCTAAGTAGGGTAGGGTATTTCTCTTCATCGGCTATCCATAGCTCTTTCTGGAAGAAGGTTTTCCATTTCTCTATCGGGAACTTTTTCATGGCGAAAGGTTATTAGTGAAATAAAAAAAGAAAGCAGCAGGCCTATAAGCCGGGTTCTGTTCCTCTGACTGGCAGGGGTGTCTGTCATTTATCTACGCCGAACGTCACCGAACGGCTCAAGCGGTCCACCCTCCGACGTGGGGCGAGCAACCCTCGTTAATGCCGGTTTACATGACCTTACAACTCCTAAGATGCACAGCCCGCATATCGCTATGCGGCTGGTGGGCTCTTGCCCCACCTTCTCACCCTTACTCCAGAAGGAGCGGTTATTTTCTTCTGCATTACTCTACCCTCGCGGACAGCTTTCTGTTAGGAAGTAGGATGCTCTGTGTTGCCCGGACTTTCCTCTTGTATAATATACCAGCGACAGACCGGTCTGCTGCTTTCCAAGTGCAAAGGTAGGGAAATAAACTGAAAAAACGGCAGACTTGGCAGAAATACTTTTATCTTTGTCGTGTCAGTTACTTGTAATGAATGTAAATTTGTCAGTTTCGCTCGTTAACACGGGTTAATCGGCTATATGCCAATGTTAAAAGAGGGAAAAAACTGATACTTAGGAGTACAACCGTATGGAATTTGTTATACTTTAGCGGATGAAATGTTAAACAAGCGGTGAAATTAACAATTTAATATAGATAAGATTATGAAAACAGTAACTAAATTTGCTATAGGAGCAGCTTCAATGGTTGCAGTCAGTGCAGGAGTTGCAGGTGTTACAGCATACGTTGTTTCACAGAATAATCAACCTAAGGAGAGTCAGACTTTCTTCGAGTCTTTCAATACCATGCCTCTTACACGTGCGGTGGCTATGGATTCCAACAGTATGCAGCCTGTTGATTTGACTAAAGCTGCTGAGAGTTCTTTGAATTCAGTAGTACATATCGTTGCTACACAAAGAAGCAAGGTACAGACAGTACAGCAGATGCCTGACATATTCGATTATTTTTTCGGCGACGGTCGCGGACGTCAGCGTCAGATAGAAACTCCTGAACAGAAAGGATTTGGTTCCGGAGTTATTATCTCTAAGGACGGATATATAGTAACAAACAACCACGTTATTGACGGAGCTGACGAAATAAGTGTCAAGCTTCAGGACAGCAGAGAACTTAAGGGTAGGGTGATAGGTACAGACCCTACAACAGACCTTGCCTTGGTTAAGATTGAAGGTGATGATTTCCCCGCAATCCCGGTAGGCGACTCTGACAAACTGAAAGTTGGTGAATGGGTATTGGCTGTTGGTAATCCGTTTAACTTGGGTTCTACAGTTACAGCCGGTGTGGTAAGTGCAAAATCAAGAGGCCTTGGCGCAAATCAGGTGGAATCATTTATCCAGACTGATGCTGCTATCAACCAGGGTAACAGTGGTGGTGCGTTGGTTAATGCACGCGGCGAACTTGTAGGTATCAATGCGATGTTGTTCTCACCTACAGGTGCATATTCAGGATATGGATTTGCAATTCCTACAAGCATTATGACTAAGGTTGTTACAGATATCAAGCAGTATGGTACTGTTCAGCGTGCATTGCTCGGAATCGGTGGTAGAAATATGGGGGATGAAAATATGAATTATCCTGATGAAATCAAGAAAGAACAAAAAGAGCTTGGAATAAATGAAGGTGTTCAGGTTGCAGAAGTTACAGAAGGTGGTTCGGCAGACGGTATTCTTAAGGTTAATGACGTTATACTTGAATTGAATGGTAAGAAAGTAAAGACAATGGCTGACCTTCAAGGTTTGTTGGCTCAATATCGTCCAGGTGATAAAGTGAAAGTTACAGTATTCCGTGACAAGAAAGAAAAAGAATTCACTATCACTTTGAAAAATGCCCAAGGTAATACAAAGGTTGTTAAGAAAGCAGATATGGAAATTCTTGGTGCTGCATTCCGTGCTGTGCCAGATGAACTGAAACGTCAGTTGAACTTGGGTTATGGTGTTCAGGTAACAGGTGTTACTGACGGCAGAATGGCTGACAGTGGTATCCGTAAGGGATTCATTATCCTGAAAGCTAACGGAAAACAGCTGAAGACAGTTCAGGATTTGGAAAACGTGATGAAGGCAGCATCTCAATCACCTGACCAGGTATTGTTTATGACCGGTGTTTATCCGTCAGGAAAACGCGCCAACTATGCTGTAGATTTGTCACAATCAGAATAAATTCAGGTAAAAAGATATAAAGTATTTTCTATGTAGGTATTAATTAAGGTAAAAGATTATGAGAGGCGTCGTGTACGGTTTTGTATATGCGCCTCTCTTTATCGTTTCCTTTGTAATATAAAAAGTTATAATTTAAGTGGAAAAATTGTCGTTTTTCTAAGATTTTTATAACTTTGCACCCAAATCGATTTTAAAGAATGAGACAATTAAAGATTACCAAAAGTATCACTAACCGAGAGAGCGCTTCTCTGGATAAGTATTTACAGGAAATTGGTCGTGAAGACTTGATTACGGTTGAGGAAGAAGTAGAGCTTGCCCAGCGTATCCGAAAGGGGGACAGAATTGCGTTAGAGAAACTTACAAGAGCCAACTTGCGATTTGTCGTTTCAGTTGCAAAGCAGTATCAGAATCAGGGATTGAGCTTGCCTGACTTGATTAACGAAGGAAACCTCGGACTTATTAAAGCAGCCGAGAAGTTTGACGAAACTCGTGGTTTCAAGTTTATCAGTTATGCAGTATGGTGGATTCGTCAGTCAATCCTTCAGGCTTTGGCAGAACAGTCGAGAATCGTTAGATTGCCATTGAACCAGGTGGGTTCATTGAACAAAATTAGTAAGGCTTTCTCTAAATTCGAACAAGAAAACGAGCGTCGCCCGTCGCCGGAAGAATTGGCAGATGAACTTGAAATTCCAGTAGACAAGATTTCTGATACACTGAAAGTTTCAGGACGACACATTTCTGTAGACGCACCTTTCGTAGAAGGTGAAGACAACAGCTTGCTTGACGTGTTGGTGAACGATGATTCGCCTATGGCGGACCGCTCTTTGGTTAATGAGTCACTTTCGAAGGAAATCGACAGAGCATTGTCTACGCTGACCGATAGAGAGAAGGATATAATCCAGATGTTTTTCGGTATTAACACGCAGGAAATGACGTTGGAAGAAATTGGCGATAAATTTGGACTTACACGCGAACGTGTACGCCAGATTAAGGAAAAAGCTATTAGAAGATTAAGAAACAATTCGCGTAGTAAATTGCTCAAATCTTATTTGGGATAAGATAGAGATTGGTTTCCGAAAAGAAAAACAGAAATAAACTTGGTATGGTTTGTTTCTGTTTTTTTGTTTCTGTATGTTAAAATAAGGTCATGCTTTTCCTATATTGACAATAAATGACTACTTTTGCATTAATATAAACAATTGATTATGCGACTTATAAGATTATTATGCTTTGTGTTTGCCGTATCCATGGTTGTTGGGGTAACGGCCAAGAAATCAAAAGATAAAAACAAATATGGTGTATATATGGCCGGAGTTTCAGCTTCGTTTACTGATTCTTTGGTATATTTCACAGATATACAATTTCTGGACAGTGCAGTAGTGGACGGTAAGGGATTTCTGGTTGGACGTTCGCAGTACAGCGTTCAGCTTAAGGATTATTTGGAAACAAAGGAAGGCGGTAAAAACCGTACATGTTTCATGTTCTATAACCTGAAGAAGAGTAAGTTGCAGAAAGAATTATTGAAACTTAAAGAGAAATATAGCAAAGGAGGCAATCTATTGCTTAAGAGTGTAAATCCTGAATTTAAGTTTGAGAAGGCTGAGATGTATTAGTCTTCTGATTGGGCGTATCGTTTTGTTTTGGTTATAATAAAGCATAACGATACGCTTTTTGTTTTTATATATTTGTATTGGAAATGAAGAAAATATTATTTTTATTACTATCGGTTTTTGTATTATCCTCATGTTCTGACGAGATTCCTGAAGAAAAAGTGCCTCTTAAAACGGGGAGGACTATTATGGCGTATCTGATATCGAATAATAATTCTGGAAATCTGGATTCAGATTTGAAGAATAACCTTGTAGATATGTATGCCGGATTGGCTCAGACTACAGACTCATGTACTTTGTTAGTCTATTATAGACCATATGATAATGATAACAGCGGTTTGGCCGGTCCGAGTCTATTGCAGTTCAATTCAGATGGTAAGGGTAACATAAATAATAAAAAGAGTCTGCAAGGTACAAGTCTGACTGCGTCTGAAGTTATATCAGAAGCATATTGTAGTCCATATACAGATAAAAACCATAATGCGACAGACCCTAAACAAATGTTGCGGGTATTAGGTGATATGATTAAGCTTTCTCCATCAACAAACTATGGGCTTATATTCGGTTCACATGGTACGAGTTGGATGAAAGGAAATATTGTTTCCGGACGTTCTTTTGGTGATGACGCAGGTTATAATATTAATATACCTGAGATGGCCGATGTTTTGGAAGAAGCGTTTAGTGGAAAACAATTGGATTTCATTCTGTTTGATGCCTGTATGATGAGTACGGCGGAAGTGTGTCATGAATTTAGAAATGTTACAGATTATCTGATAGGTTCTATTGTTGAAACACATGTTTACGGACAGCCTTATAGTGTAATTATCCCTAAATTGTATCGAAATGATATTCCTTATAATGAAGTTTGTAATGATTATATTGAATATAGTAGAGATATGAATGCATGGTGTGTGTGTTCTGTACTCGATTGTAGAAATATTGATGAATTGGCAGAATGGGTAGGTGAAAACTTGACTGTTTTTTCTGACAAGTTAAAATCCTTGAATATCAATGATATTCAGCAATATGGAGCACGTCCTGCTTATAAGTATTTTTCATTTGATATTGTAGATTTTTTTGAAACTATTAATGATGGAATTATTCCTGATGGATTACAAGATATAATGAATAAAGTTGTTGTTGCTAAAGGTGGTTTATTCGGAAAAGATTATAAGGTAATTGGTTCTTTAGAATTGGATGAAAATCGTTATTGTGGTCTTGGAATGTATTTCCCTTATAAAGTTTCTAATTCAAGTTGGAATTCTTATTACGAAACTCTATCATGGTATAAGGCAGTAGGATGGAAAGAGTATAAGGAATCATTAACCCACGAATAACTAAAAACATAAACTAAACAATGGATAAAACCAAAACTATAGCTGCACTTTTCGATTTCGATGGTGTAGTGATGGATACAGAATCACAATACACGATATATTGGAATGAAATAGGGCGCAAGTATCATCCTGATATTGAAAATTTCGGATTGTTGGTAAAAGGTCAGACTTTGTCACAGATATACGATCGTTTCTTTAAAGGAATGGAAGCGGAACAGGCAGAAATAACCAAAGGCTTGAATAAATTCGAGAGCGAAATGAAGTACGAATACGTTTCCGGGGTGGTCGATTTCATGAAAGAACTTCGTGAAAAAGGTGTTAAGACGGCCATAGTGACCAGTTCCAATGAAAAGAAGATGGCAAATGTATATTCTGTACATCCTGAACTAAAGAATCTTGTGGACAGAATACTAACGGCAGAAATGTTTACACGTTCCAAGCCTGCCCCGGACTGTTTTCTCCTTGGGGCTGAAGTTTTCGGAACGGTAGCTGATAATTGTGTTGTTTTCGAGGATTCATTTCACGGGCTTCAGGCAGGAAAGGCTGCAGGCATGAAGGTGGTGGGACTTAGTACAACCAACTCAAAAGAGGCTATAACCGGCAAATGTGATATGGTGATACCTGATTTCGCGGATTTCACTTATTCTGACGTTGTATCCCTATTGGATAAGTAAATATTCATTTTAATTTGGTTGAATGAGATAAAACATCTAATTTTGCCGAGTTTTAAAATTGACTTAATTAAAAAGAAGTATGGCTGGATATTTATCTGGTGATGTGCGTAAGGTTACCACACACCGTTTGACAGAGATGAAACAACGAGGCGAGAAGATTTCTATGCTTACCTCATACGATTACACTATGGCACAGATTGTTGACGGTGCCGGAGTGGATGTTATATTGGTTGGAGACTCTGCTTCCAACGTTATGGCCGGAAATGTCACAACATTGCCTATCACAATAGAGCAGATGATTTATCACGGTAAATCTGTTATGAGAGGTGTAAAGCGTGCTCTGGTAGTGGTAGATATGCCGTTCGGTACATATCAGGCAGATGCATACGATGGAGTTCGAAATGCAATCCGCATAATGAAGGAGACACATGCCGACGCCCTGAAACTGGAAGGAGGAGAGGAGATTATTGATACCGTAAAGAAAATAATCGGTGCCGGAATGCCTGTTATGGGACATCTTGGACTTATGCCACAGTCTATAAACAAATATGGAACATATACCGTAAGAGCGAAGGAAGACGCTGAGGCAGAGAAGCTCGTCCGCGATGCGCGTCTGCTGGAAGAAGCTGGATGCTTTGCTCTCGTATTGGAGAAAATTCCGGCAGAACTGGCTAAGAGAGTAGCATCCGAACTTACAATACCGGTCATAGGTATAGGAGCCGGCGGTGCTGTTGACGGGCAGGTGCTTGTGGTAACAGACATGCTTGGAATGACCAAAGGTTTCAGTCCTAAGTTCTTGCGCCGTTATGCCGACCTGCATACTATCATGACAGACGCCATAGGCCAATACGTGAGTGATGTGAAATCAAGCGATTTCCCTAACGAGTCGGAGCAGTATTGATGCCCGGTATCGCAGTAAATAAAAGTATAGGACTAATAAATGAAGAACAAATTACTTGGCTTTAGCCTGTTCCTGCTCTTTATTTATTGGTCCTATGCTATTTCCAGGTATATAAATCTATTTTGAAACCAGACTAGACAGAAAAGCTAAATTATATGTATAATATTGACAATACTATAGAGCATAGCTTCTGGAATAAGAATTTTGTATTGCTTATTATTTCAAACATTCTGTTGTATGTAGGCGTATATATGCTGTTTCCGGTCTTACACTCATGGATAACATGGCGATGGGGGTATTCGGATCTTGATGCGTCGCTTGTTTCGGCATTGTTTGGTATAGGTATGTTTCTACCGGGAGCTTTGAACAGTTATCTCATTGACAGGTTTAGGAGGAAGAAGGTATGTACACGTAGCATTTTGCTTTTTGCCCTTCTCGGAATCTTGTACCCATATGCGGAGCATGAATGGATGTTATGCGTATTGCGTATCCTTCAGGGTGCTCTGTTCGGCATAGCCCTTATGGTGACCGGCAGTACACTGGTGATAGACGTCACTCCTAGTTCGCGGAGGAGCAAGGCCAACTGGGTATTCGCATTCTCCGGCGCATTGGGTATGCTGGTTGGGGTTTCAGCCGGATTGTTTTTTTCTTCATTGCTACCGTTGAACAGTCTGATTTATGCTTCTGCACTGTTGAGCGGTATTAGTTTGCTGCTCGTATCAATGATAGAAATATGCTTTCGTGCGCCTCTTGAACCGCCTCTGTTCTCCTTCGACAGATTCATTCTTTTCAGGAATATTCCTCCCGGCATAAACATGATGACAATTCCGTTTATTTTGGGAGCTCTCATTGCATATAAGAATGATTCTTTTTTCTATCTTTGTGTCGCGCTTGGTTTCATAATCTTCTGGTTTATGCCAAGAGCCTTTAAAGTGAAGATTGAAGACCGGCTGATGGTAATAGCCGGGAATATATTGATAGCTGTCTCGTTGTATGTGCTTTCATCATGCAGCGGAATTATATGTACTTGTGTGGCCGGAGTTATAGCCGGGCTTGGTATAGCTTCCGCAATGTGCCAGTATCTTAAAATCATGATAAGGCTGCCGATGCATTGCGAACGTGGCACAGGGTATAATACATACCAGCTTATGTGGGAGACCGGGATAATGCTTGGAGTAAATGTGGGTTGTTTTGTATGCGTTTCGTTTGGATGTAGTCCTATACTGCTTTCGTCATTGTTATGCGTGGCGGGTGTTTTGGATTATGTATTGTTCACCCATCGTTACTTCCGGAGAAGAATGAAAGACAGAATTTCAACAATTAAATAAATAAAGAATATGGCAGACGACAAAAAAATTATCTTTTCAATGGTCGGAGTGAGCAAGTCATTCCAGAACAACAAGCAGGTATTGAAAGACATCTACCTATCCTTTTTCTATGGAGCCAAAATCGGTATCATAGGTTTGAACGGTTCCGGTAAGTCAACTTTGATGAAAATCATTGCCGGTATTGAGAAAAGCTATCAGGGCGAAGTGGTATTCTCGCCGGGATATTCAGTGGGATATCTCGCTCAGGAACCGCAGCTGGACGATACCAAGACTGTGAAGGAAGTAGTAATGGAAGGTGTTCAGCAGGTCGTAGATACACTGGCAGAGTATGAGGAAATCAACAATAAATTCGGTCTGCCGGAATATTACGAAGACCCTGAGAAGATGGACGCACTCTTCGCGCGCCAGGCAGAACTGCAGGATATAATCGATGCTACCGATGCATGGAACCTCGACAGCAAGTTGGAACGTGCCATGGACGCACTGCGCTGTCCGCCTGAAGACCAGTTGGTGAAGAATCTTTCCGGAGGTGAGCGCCGCCGTGTGGCATTGTGCCGTCTCCTTCTTCAGAAACCTGATATCCTCCTTCTTGACGAGCCTACCAACCACCTTGACGCTGAAAGTATCGACTGGCTGGAACAGCATTTGCAGCAGTATGAAGGTACAGTAATAGCAGTTACACACGACCGTTACTTCCTTGACCACGTTGCAGGATGGATTCTTGAACTCGACCGTGGCGAAGGTATTCCGTGGAAGGGTAACTATTCAAGCTGGCTTGAACAGAAGACCAAGCGTATGGAGATGGAAGAAAAGACTGCCAGCAAGCGCCGCAAGACTCTCGAACGCGAGCTTGAATGGGTGCGCATGGCTCCTAAGGCACGTCAGGCCAAAGGTAAGGCACGTCTTAACTCATACGACAAACTCCTCAACGAAGATGTCAAGACTAAGGAAGAAAAACTTGAAATCTTCATACCTAACGGACCACGTCTCGGTAACAAGGTTATCGAAGCCAAGCACGTGGCTAAGGCATACGGCGACAAACTTCTGTTCGACGACCTCAACTTCATGCTTCCGCCTAACGGTATAGTAGGTGTCATCGGTCCTAACGGTGCCGGTAAGACAACCCTTTTCCGTCTGATTATGGGACTTGAAACTCCTGACAAGGGCGAATTCGAAGTAGGAGAGACTGTAAAAGTGGCATACGTCGATCAGCAACACAAGGATATCGACCCTAACAAGTCTGTATATCAGGTGATAAGCGGTGGAAACGACCTTATCCGTATGGGTAACCGCGATGTCAATGCCCGCGCATACCTGAGCCGTTTTAATTTCTCAGGTGCCGATCAGGAAAAACTTTGCGGAATGCTTTCAGGTGGTGAGAGAAACCGTCTTCACCTTGCAATGGCACTGAAGGAAGAAGGCAACGTATTGCTTCTCGACGAGCCTACCAACGATATCGACGTAAATACTCTTCGTGCCCTTGAAGAAGGTCTTGAGGATTTTGCGGGATGTGCCGTAGTAATCAGCCACGACCGTTGGTTCCTCGACCGTATCTGTACTCACATCCTTGCTTTCGAAGGAAATAGCGAAGTGTTCTACTTCGAAGGATCATATACCGAATACGAAGAAAACAAGATGAAGCGCATGGGTAATGTAGAACCTAAGAGGGTACGTTACCGCAAGCTGATGGAAGATTGATGGACAAAATTTAATAGGAGAGGACGATGGCCGGAAGGTTGTCGTCCTTTTTTTTTATGTTTTTTGTATGATATAATATATACTGTCCTAAATTTTATGTAAATATAAACAGAATTCAAATGTAAGTATTTTCTTACATCTGAATTCTGTTTCTTTTAAAAATGGTGTTATAGCCGTTCTTGCCGTTGATAATATCTAATACAGCTTTAAGTACAAAGTATTTACTATGTATGAGCTTTTATCACTTTTCTGATTCTTCCTCCGGTTCCAGTCCATATTTCTCCCGCGAAATATTTTCCAGTAATTTCTGTTGAAGACTTTCGAGAATCCGAAGTTCAGATTTCATTAATTCCAGTTCCGAACCTTTATACTGTAGTTCAGACAATACTGAGTACGAGATAAATGAAACCGGCATAAGTCTGTTGTCCTGCCTGTATGAATTCACCATGTATTTCAACGCCTCAGCCCTATAGCTACAAAGAGCTTTCTGTTGGGCTTCATACAACGGAACATAGGCATCTCTTTCTGTCTTCCTTAGTTCCTTATAGAATAAATCTAAAGCTGCTTTATTTATTTTTTTGTCCTCATCTGTAAATGCCTGCTTGCTTTCTTTCGTCAGTTTTACATATTCATCATGAGTGTTTAAGTAGTCATCTAATTTCTGCTGACATTCTTCCGACTTCAAGCGATAAGATTCCAGTTCTTCAGGATAATCTAATTCGATAATCTGTCTGAAAGTCGCCGGTAAATTATTCCAACTGATAAACTTGGTATTCTTCTTACAGTATTCCGCATAAGCCTCTGCCAGTTTCCAGTTATATTCCAGAGTTTTTGTTTTCAAATCAGCGGTGACAGCTGTCAACTGTTGTTCGGTGGTTTGTTTAGGTTGTGCTCAACAGTACAATACGTTGCCGAATAATAAAAATCCCAGGCAACACACTTTCCAAATAAGTTTTTTCATTTCACTTCAAATTAAAGGTTATACATTTCTTTCAAAGATATCAAATATTTTTCAAAAAATAATAATCGGAGTTAGATATAAGTGTTGGTTTAATAGTAATAAAAAATTATTCTCATATCAGCAATCATTTGTTTATAGACACAGAGACCTCACTATTTTGGTTCCTGTCTCCACCAGAGCATTATATAATTTCTTTTCTTGCCTTCAGGTGTTATTTTAAACCAGATATTCTTCTTAATTTCAACCTCTATATTACGATATACGGATACAGGGATGGTGGCGTATGGATTGAATGTAAAAAAAAGAAATTCTACATCAGCAACTTTACCGGTATCTGGGTCTATGTACATGGTTATCATAATTTCATTGCCCTTTACACGCTGCTTTTCGGCAGAAGAGAATGCATTATTCACTATTGAACGACATTTCGGTTTTGTCCATGTTTCTTCTTCAAATGGGCTCAACCGTTTTTCATCACTACTTATTTTCTCTCCTGTATATCTGTTTATCTGCTTGACATAAATGTACTTACTGTCTTTATTATAAAGATTTACAAGTCCAGCACCTTCTGTTACATCACACTGATAAGTATATCCATCCTCATAAAAAGTCTTATCCTGACTGTAGTAATTCGTCTGGGCTGACAGGTCAACCATAAACAGGCTGATAATAAACAGTATAAAAAGTGATTTCATATTCAGTAATTTATAAAGATATCATATTGTCCGTTATTCATATTATGCCGTAAGCACGATGAGTGTTTATCTTAAGATAGTCATCAGAATATTGCCCTTTTACGCTGACTGAATAACCACCCAATATTTTTACTGTATATCCATTATCTAAAGTTTCTCCTTGGACTAATTTTATAGTAAAAGTGGTATCACTTTTCTCGCCTCTCCACGTTCCCATGAAATCAACAACGGATATTTGCGCGTTAATACTAACGCAAGCACATAAAGCAACTAAAAACAAAAATAACTTCTTCATAAACCACGCATATCAATATATATACTCAACTTTTCTTGTATCATGTATATCATTTTTGTATATATAAATTACTAATCTTATCCCAATATCGTTTAGAAACATTACCCTTTCCTTTGTATTTCTGATAATAGAATAAACCTTTATGATATTCTTTATTATTAAATAGACCGGATGGCGTGAAAGGATATATAACCATACTGCCATCCTTTTGAATATATCCGTAAGGAATTTTAGCCGGATTGGCAAGGAACGGTATTACATACTTCCCAAAAATCTCATAATCAGGCAGGGAAGTAGGTCTTTTTGTCTTTTTGTGGCCTACGAAAGCAAAATTATAAATGCTACGCACAGGAACGCTGCCTTGATATGCCGCAGTCCATCTCATTTTCTCAATTGAAGAACGAAGAATATTTTCTACATTTATACTATCATTATCCAATATTGGTAAACAATTGAATTTGATTTCATTGGCACATCCGTTTTTTTCAATCACGAACGAACCGGAAACACTATAATCTTCATTTATTTCTTTTTCTTTCAGTATTCGTTTTAAAGGTTCGGACAAATCTTTCAAAAATGGATTTGAACCTAAATATATGGCTTTCTTTTCAGGGTTCATGACTATTAAATCAGAATCCGACGGACTGATATTACTATTGGCATAGACTTCATCAATAAAAGGGATAAATGAAAGTTTTTTGCCATTAGTAATGTCTGTATTGACAATTAACTTATCTTTACATGTTATTGATATGTTCTTTTTCTCAACTGTAACGGCTGGAGTCCAATGTGGAGCTTTACATATTACTTGATGGACTTCGTTTGATAAAATCGGAATATCTCCAACGACATTTACATTTTCGATATGTCCTTTCTTATTGATTGTATATTCTATGGAAAGTGTGTCGGTAATTCCTTTAGGAAGTTCTTCAGGTATAATCAGATTCTTGTAAATCCATTCCATGAAATTCTCTCTACCGTTAAATGGAGTCTGCTTCTGTCCTTTCGCTGCGAAACGTGGAGGCATATAATGTGGTATTCTTTCTACAAGCTTTTTTTCTTCTATGGGTAGGTATTCATAAAAATCTACAGTCATGTATTTGTAGCTTTCTTCTACGGATTGTGCCGTAACACCACAATGCGGCGCACTGCGAATTATGCGTTTTATTTCGTCCTCAAATGAAGGATGAAGTGTATAGGGGCGATAGGAAAGGAAAACTCTTCCGTCCCATGTCAGACTGATACAGAACTGCTCTATACCTGCTGTCTTACTTTTTTGATAAGCATCTTCGGGGTAACGGATTTGTTTTAATACCCATGATGATACTTTTTCCAAGTCCCATTTAATGCTGTCCGATGTGCTTGAGTATCCATTCAAACAAATGAGAGCAAGAAGAATAAAGATAATTTTTTTAGTACAGGTCATAATATAAATGATGTTTTTAATTTGTTGAAAGATTTACTTGCCGGCAGTCGTGCCTAATGCAGAATCTTTTTTATCAGGAAGCGTGTTTATATCCTTTTCTTGTAAAGGTATAAACCAGTCCCGGTGTCCGTTCGTGTACTTACCGTTAATAAAGAATACTTCCCATGGATAGATGGACTTTAGTGTTTCTTTAAAAGCGAGAGCCAGATGATTATTTTCGTCGTTTATTCTGTCTTCTTGTAAAGAACGCAAATGTATTGAATGTACGTCACAATCCACAAAATGTCCGTCAGCTGTCAGCTGGCAATTCCTTATCCTGAAAATAATCCGTTGCCCCCGGTATTCAGGAAATTGTTCCCATGGAAAACGGCTGACCATCTCTTCTTTTGCCTTTATAAAATCCAGTCCGTCCTTTCGGTAATTATGATAAGTTTTTGTATTCAGCACTTTGCCGTTTAGGATGGTCAGGACACATTCTGTTTCCATGTTACGCTCGAAACCGTCATGCACGTATTTTACCACTTTTCCTTTTCCTGCCCTAAGTTCTCCACTGAACCAAGTGGCTTGAATTTTCCCTTCCTTGAAATATGAGGCAAAAGGCTTTTGCAAATCATTCACCTCATACATCATTGGAGATTCCTTTTTACTGACTTTATCGTAAACTGCTACTTCCATCCGTCGCAGGTAGATATAGCCGTCGCTTACTTCCCAGAAAGCTGTATAACCACTCCAATTACCGGTTGAAAACGTACGATTCTCCGGAAGAAACTCCCACACATGGACACGTAATAGTGAATCATGAGCAATTGGCTTAGCCATCAGAACCCATTCTTCTCCTTCCAAGTAGATTATATCACCTGATTGGCCGGTTGCTTTCATTTGAAATACGGTCAATAACACCAGAAAAAACAGGAATATTTTTTTCATAAGCATTATGTTTCAGTTACATTGATAAAGTTACGAAAAAAAATGTATGCTTCAATATTATTTCTTCTGTTTGTATTATTTAAATGTTTTTTTTCTATTTAAGATACTCGTGGTGTAGATTTGTTTTACAATAGCCCTACCATATAAACAGGAAGACATATTATATCTTTGTCTTTGCGTACATCTTTTGTATATAAAAGATAACGGTTCTTTATTCTTGACGAATATTTTTCCTGAAACTTATCTAATGATTTATGGGAATTGTAACCTGATGACTTGACCTCAATGGGGCAAATTTTATCTTTTCGGGATAATAAGAAATCTACTTCATAATTGCGTACAACAGGGTTGTCCTCTGCATTGACTTTTTCAACTTTTTCCTTAAAAGTATAATAGAATAATTCGTTTCCTGAACTTTTTAGGATTTGTGCAATAACATTTTCATAAACATATCCCAAATCTGTACTTAATTTATCGGAAAGTAATTTACGATATATGTCATTGTCGGTGTAGTCTTTATCCATAAATGCTAAAGTTACAAACAATCCTGTATCATTCAGGAACATCTTGAAACAATCATAGTCTGCATGAAGTGGTAAGCCTACACTTGGGTCGTTGGCATGATATGCAAAATTCACAGTCATCGAATCCGCCATATCCATCAATAATTCTCCAAGGCGTGAAGCTGTGGCATTTTCTATTATGCTCCCGATCTTATAACGCATTGTGTTGCGTGATAATTCAGAAGGTATAGAAAGAAATAGTCGTGAGGCTTTGCCGGTAGGGTCTATTTTTCGGAAATCATCCATATATAATTCCAGAATATTTCGTTTAATTGCATCTACAGTAGAGAAATCATTTGAGTTTAAATATTCATTCACAGCTTGTGGCATTCCTCCAATGAGCATGTATAAACGGAAATCTTTCATTAATTCCCTGTTTACAGCATCTCCCATTGATTTTAGATTGTTGAATGAATATTGTATAAGTTCGAATGTTGGAGCTTTATTTACTGCCCAAAGAAATTCCTCGTAATCCATTGGATACATTGATATCCTGGTTTCTTCGCTTGGTATCAGAATGCCTTTTACATTCTTTTTGATTGAAAGTAGGGAACCGGTTTCTATATAATCGTATCTATGGTCTTTTACTAAGTGTTTTATTGCCTGTCTTGCCGGAGGGTAAAGTTGTACTTCATCAAAAATTATAACGGATTTTCTTTGATGCAATGAGGTGTTGAATAGTGATTGTAAACGTAAAAAAAAGAAGTTAAGATCGGATAATTGATTAAACAATTCTTTTACGCTTTTGTCTGCTATTGAGAAATCAATCAGAATATATGATTCATATTCTTTGCGTGCAAATTCTTCAGCTATAGTTGATTTGCCGACACGTCGTGCTCCTTTTATTAATAGAGCGGTATTACCGTTGCTTTCTGCTTTCCATTTGAGCATCCTATCATATATTTTTCTTTTGAATATTCTATCTGTTGCCATGATAACTGATAATTATATTGTTACGTGTACTAAAATACTGTAAATTCATGATATGGCAAAATGTTTTAGATTGTTTTTGCCGTAAAATGGAAAATGTTTTTGGCGTTTTTTGTCGTAAAATGGAAAATGTTTGGTCGGTATAATACCATATTTATAATTAAATATTCAAGTCACAAACCTGCAAATAACCTTACAGAATCTCTATATACAACTTATATTTATAAAAACACAAGTTGTAGATATATAAATATAAGTTGTATATACATATAAATAATCTGTATTTATAGAAAATGTCGAATCAAAAATGTTTTATTTCATGCCTATGATAAGTTTTTCTCCGTGTGATTAATTCTTTCTATTACAACCGTAATAAATGTTAATCATTTTGTTTATTGGGAAAATAGTTGTTTCTTTGCAAAAGTTTCCAATGGAAAATATTTTAAACGGTGAATAAATAGAAAACAATAATACATTATGAAGTATCTTATAGTAGGAGGTGTGGCAGGAGGAGCCACTGCAGCAGCAAGAATTCGCAGAAATACGGAGAAGGCTGAGATTATCATGTTCGAGAAAGGACAGTACATCTCGTATGCCAACTGTGGATTGCCATATTATATCGGCGGAGTGATAGACGACAGGAATAAACTTTTCGTGCAGACTCCTGAGGCTTTCGGAAAGAGATTCAACATTGACGTTAGAACAAACTCGGAGGTCGTTTCCGTTGACGTTAAGAATAAGACAGTTGCTGTGCGTGCCAAGGACGGCAGGGAATATACCGAGCAGTACGACAAACTTCTGTTGTCACCGGGAGCATCGCCGGTGGTTCCGCCGTTGCAGGGAATTGACAGTAAGGGTATATTCACACTGAGAAACGTAAATGATACTGACAAAATTAAAGAATATATCAGCAAGAACACTGTAAAACGTGCCGTGATAGTAGGCGGCGGTTTTATCGGTCTTGAGATGGCTGAAAACCTCAAGCACGCAGGTATGGAAGTTGCTGTAGTGGAAATGGCAAATCAGGTGATGGGACCTATCGATTATTCCATGGCGGCACTCGTACACGAACATTTGCAGCAACAAGGAGTAAAGCTGTATCTTGAACAGGCTGTTGAGTCGTTCAAAGACAACGGCACTTCGCTCGATGTAAACTTCAAGTCTGGAATCTCGCTTACTGCCGAACTGGTGATACTTTCTATCGGTGTGCGTGCTGAGACAAGACTTGCGGCAGAGGCTGGATTGAAATTAGGCGAGATGAAGGGTATCTATGTGAACGAATATCTTCAGACATCGGATGCCGACGTATATGCGGTGGGCGATGCCATAGAGTTCCCTCATCCAGTAACAGGCAAGCCATGGCTCAACTTCCTTGCAGGACCGGCAAACCGTCAGGCAAGAATCGTGGCCGACAATATGGTGTTCGGCAACAAGGTGAAATACGAAGGCTCGATAGGAACAGCCATTGCCAAGGTGTTCGACCTTACGGTAGCTTCTACAGGTCTTCCTGCAAAGCGTCTGAAACAGATGGAAATACCGTATCTTTCGGCTACTATACATTCAGGCTCACACGCCGGTTATTATCCCGGAGCATTGCAGATGGATATAAAGATTACTTTCTCTCCGGAGGACGGTCGTCTGTACGGAGCGCAGATTGTAGGTTATGACGGTGTGGATAAGCGTATAGACGAGTATGCTCTTGTAGTGAAGAACGGAGGCACGGTGTATGACCTTACAAGACTGGAACATGCGTACGCTCCACCGTTCTCGTCAGCCAAAGACCCTGTAGCGGTTTCAGGTTATGTGGCAGGAAACATCCTTTCGGGCAAGATGACTCCACTTTACTGGCGTGAACTTCGTGACGCGGATCTTTCTAAAGTCACTCTTATAGACGTGAGAACTCCTGACGAATATTCTTTGGGTAATATCCACGGCTCGATAAATATCCCTCTTGACGATATGCGCGACAGAATGGGCGAGATACCGACTGACAAACCTGTGTTCCTCTATTGCGGAGTAGGGTTGAGAGGTTATCTTGCATCGAACATCCTGAAGGAAAACGGATTCAAGGACGTGCGCAATCTGATAGGCGGTGTAAAGACATACAAGGCAGCCGTGACAAAAGTCTGTACACCAGGCGACGATGCCATGAAGTGTGCTGCCGAGGCAAAAGAGGCATGTTCGTGTGTAGTGGGACAGAGCGAAGCAAAGACTATAAAGGTTGATGCCTGCGGTATGCAGTGTCCTGGTCCTATTTTGAAACTGAAAAAGACAATGGAAGGACTCAAACCGGGAGAGAGACTTGAGGTATCGGCTACAGATGCAGGTTTCCCAAGAGACGCTGAATCATGGTGCCGCACAACCGGTAATAAGTTCATATCATCTTCACCATCTGCAGGTATATATAAGGTGGTAATCGAGAAGGCTACGGCATGTGCCGCAGAGGCAGTAAAGCAGCAGCCTTCGGCAGACGGAAAGTCATTCATCCTCTTCAGTGATGACCTCGACAAAGCTCTTGCCACATTCGTACTGGCAAACGGAGCTGCTGCCACAGGAAAGAAAGTTACTATCTTCTTCACATTCTGGGGACTGAATGCCATCAAGAAGGAACGCAAGCCGAGTGTTCAGAAAGACATATTCGGCAAGATGTTCGGCATGATGCTGCCTTCAAGCTCGAAGAAACTCAAGCTCTCGAAGATGAATATGGGCGGTATCGGCTCGAAGATGATGAGATACATAATGAAGAACAAGGGTATCGAATCGCTGGAATCCCTCAGACAACAGGCTATCGACAATGGTGTAGAGTTCATCGCCTGTCAGATGTCGATGGACGTGATGGGAGTGAAGAAAGAAGAGTTGCTCGACAATGTAACGATAGGCGGAGTAGCCACATACATGGACAGGGCACAGGAGTCAAACGTAAATCTGTTTATCTGACGCATGGAGAAAATATCATGTATATGTAAGATGCGTGAACTTTATAAGGCTATCACCGAACTGGAGGATAGCCTTATGGAGATTTACGGCATATCACTCAACGAGGCTATGGTGATGTGCAGCATTGGCAGCAGGAAGGTTGCCGCAGGAGAAATTTCACAAATCACGGGATTTAAGTCGTCGCACCTCTCAAAAGTCCTTCGCTCAATAGAGGACAAGGGATTTCTGATAAGGGATTTTGGCGACAAGGACAAACGTCAGATTTATTTCTCTCTCACAACAGAAGCCATGCAGTGTATGGAGAAACTGAAGTGCGAAGGTCTGCCCGTACCGGAACTTTTGAGTGAGTTCTTCGCGTGTGGTCATGGAGAAAAGATGTAAGTATTATTTTAATTTTATAGATATATGAAGAAAATAGCATTACCGACAAGAAATGGCAATATTGACGACCATTTCGGACATTGTGCGTTCTACACGATTATAACTGTCAATGACAATAATGAAGTTGCAAAAACAGAGATCATGCCTTCGCCTGAAGGATGCGGATGCAAGTCGAACATTGCATACCAGCTTCAGGAAGACGGCGTGACACTTATGCTTGCCGGCAATATGGGTATGGGTGCTCTCAACAAACTGTCGTCTTGTGGAATCGAGGTTGTGAGAGGTTGCAGCGGTCCTGTCATGGATGTAGTTGAGGCTTATCTCAAAGGTGAGTTGAAAGACTCTGGCGAGGCATGCAGCCATCATGGTGACGATGGACATGAGTGCCATAATCATTGATTTAATATTGCGGTGATTGAAAAAAATGAGCAACCGGGGCTGGGGTTGCTCATTTTTTTTTACACCTTCTTTTATTTTAAATGATTGAGTATTGATTGTATTGTTTTTAATTGAATTGTGCGCTTATCTTCTTCTTTTAGTGGGATGCCTTGAGGTGATTGCATACATCCGAATAAAATTTTCATTTCAGGTAATTCAGTGTATCTATTACTAAATTCTTCATCTGAAAGAAAGAATCTGCTTATTGCATCTTTCTTAAAGCCTGCAATAGAACATAATTCTCCCTCCTCATTGGGGCTATTTATGGTTTCAAGTCCTTCTATATAATATGGCTCTAAGTCATAACCAATCCATGTATATTGTGGATGTTTCCCAAAATATGCTCCGGCACCTCTGTTGGCTAATACTATCAATTTAGGTTTAATAACATTCTCAATCATTTGTTGGGTTATCCACATATGTTTTACGAGGAAATCCAATCCTAAACTATTACTTCCTATTTCGTTAATTTTATTTTGTTCGGCTTCTCTGATTGTAAAAAGATCTATATGTTCGCATTTAATGTTTTTGGGAATGAACTTAAAAATTTCTTTCCAATAAATAGTCTTGTTTTCAGATTCTTTTAATTCTTCAAAACAAGGATATGTATGCTTGTATTCTGTTCTGATGTCATTTTCAATTTTCCCAAATGATGGATTTATTCCAATAATTAATAAATCGGCTTTTCCTATATTTTCAGGAACAGCGTAGCCTCGTTTTAATATCTCAGGATAAATGTTCTTATTTAGTGAAGTATCCCAAAGTTTATCTAAGGCTTTTATATAATCATTGTAGCTGTTTATTGTGAATTTATTTTCCATGTTTCATCTTAATTACAAATTTAACAACGAAGTTAACAAATAAAATATTACAAAACAACGACTTATAGTTTATAAATTATAAGATTTATCGTGTAGTCATTTAACTAGTCTATGGCTGATGTTTGGAATGGGGGATAGGCTTTTTATGATATGAAGGACTGAGATTCCCAGATAAAAATAAAAAAATATTCATCTTCTCTGTTACAAAACCTATATCTTTACGTTTACCTTTTTGAAAACGAATAGTACGGACCCGATAAAAAGCATGAGTAAAGAAACACTGACATCAACATTTACAGAACTGAGGAAAAATTTTCTCAGGCTTGCAATGCGTTTCCTTCCCAATAAGGAGGATGCCGACGATGCACTTCAGGAGGCTTTCTTCCGGTTGTGGCGACATGCTGACCAGATCGGTTCGCGCGAAGAAGCGGAGGCACTTACGGTAGTAACGGTTAAGAATCTGTGTATTGACACACTGCGCAAGAGGAACAATATTCCTACAGTAGAATTGGATGAGAACAGGGATGAAGCCGTTTGCGACCAAGCGGATGAGAGTATTGAGAGAGAAGAGCGTTTCCGCATGCTGGAACGTATCATTGAGCTAAGGCTGACACCTCTGCAACAACAGATACTGCGGATGAAAGAGTATGAAGGAAAAAAGTATGATGAAATAGCCGAAATGCTCGGAATGCAGGAACCGGCTGTGCGGATGCAACTGTCGAGAGCAAGAAAAGAAATCAGGGATTGTTATTTAAAACAGATGGAACGATGAAAGAAAACGAACGAACTTATCAGCAGTGGAAAGAGTTGGCGGAACGCTATTTTGAAGCTGAGACAACAGATGTTGAAGAAGAAGCATTGGCACGTTTTCTTGCCACACCGGCTTCGCAAGGGAAGGAGTTCGACGAACTTCGTGCCGTAATGGGATTTGTCGCTACAGGACGTGCAATACATAACAGGCAGCGTACGCGTAGAGTACGGTTGAGATATTATGCGGCAGCCGCAGCTATTACGGGAGTACTGGCCTTGACTGCTGTATGGCAGGTGACGGAAAGGACTAACGTCTGTGTGGCCTATATCAACGGTGAGCGTTACACTGATAAGGAAATAGTTTTTTCGGAGGCTATGAAATCCATCGATAAAGTGCGACATGATTTGCCGCAGGAAACAGTTCAGGAACAATTGTCGGACATCTTTCAGACAATTGGAACATCAGTTGAAAACTAAAAAATAAAGAGATATGATAAGACGATTGATTATACTGGGAATTACCATGCTGGCTGTGCTGCCTATGCCGGCACAGAAGGGCATGCATGTGGAAACCTTGTTCGACGGTCGCTTCAAGCATGACAAGAGGGCGGTAGAGGTTCTTATCAAAGGTAAGGAACTGAAGAAATATCATCTGACGCTTTTCCGTAGTCTGACAGTAACAGATGCTCCGGCATTGTCGGATGAGATAGAGGCACTTGTTGTAAAGGATGCGGAAACGGCTGTTGACAAGGAAGTTGGGAAAATTGGTACGCAGCTGTATTATGGTTTCTATTGTTTCCCGCCACAGGATGAAAGTTACCGATATCTGTTCTACAGAAATACCTCTGTGGTTCCTGACGGTGGAAAGAAACCGGAAGTCACGGTGGTATATATGGAAGGGCAGGTTACGCTGGAAGAACTGAAGCAGATGTTTAAGTAGGAAGAAACAAATAAAACATTATATAGATATGAAGAAAATGATTTTGCTTGTAGCGACACTATTGATTGCGACAGGCGGCTATGCTGAATGTAAAGACTCATTGAAGGTTGAAAATGTAATGAGTATTGATAATCCCGATAGAGTGACAATAACAGAATCGAACAACCGGATGAAGGTAGAAATTGATGGAAAGAAAGACAATCCGGATTTCCGTTATGTCCGTGAGGTGGAAATATCTCCTTCTGATGTTTCGGTCATAAAGGAACGTAGCAGTGATTGGGATTTTAATATTCCGTTCAGAAAGCATACTGAAGAGCAGAAGCGTAAACGAAACTCATTTGTTGTCAAGGATTTCAAAATAGGACTTTCCACTGTTCAGGGAGCTCCGGACAATATGGATGTAACTATGGGTTCTTCGTGGGAAATTACTACTCCTACATTTGGTTGGGAATATCGTCCGTGGAGAAATAGGACATCTTTTTCTATCGGAGTGGCTTGCAGTTGGCGAAATTACCGTATGACAGGCAAACAGCGCTTTATAAAGGACTCCGGAACGGATATGTCTATCGGTGCTTATCCCGAAGGGGCAGATATTCAGTTCTCACGTATCAAGGTTTTCAGTTGGGCTGTTCCGGTAATGTTTACTCACGAAACGAAAAATAATTTCAACTTCAGTTTCGGGCCGATTATCAATTTCAATACTCATGCCAGCATGAAAACTCGTTACAAACTTAATGGAGAAAAGTATAAACTGACGGACGACAATATTCATCAGACTCCTGTGACAGTTGACATTCAGGCTTCATTCGGTTTCAAAACTTTGGGATTCTATGTAAAGTATAGTCCATGCAATGTACTTGATAATACATACGGTCCGGAGTTCTCGGCATTGTCTGTAGGACTAGTCATATTCTGATATAAATAGGAAAGAGCAACCAAGGTCTTAGGCTTTTGGTTGCTCATTTTGCTATAATTTATATTAATATTTTTATTTGAAAATCATTGTAGCAAATTCAGACAGATATATTCTCCAGTTGCGCCAGATGTGTCCGCCATCGCTTTCTCTATACACATATTTGTAGTTGTGTTTGTCAAGCAATTTTCTGTATTCCACGTTGGCATCATACAGGAAGTCTGTCTTTCCTATCGCAATCCAGTAAAGTTTAGGGGCTTTGCTGAACTGTTTTGCCAGTTTCTCTTCCATGTTTTTGTAGATATCAGAATCTTTTTCCTTGTCTGGAAGTATTGCTGCAGAGAAAAGGCCTACATAATCGAATTTGTCCGGATATTCTTTGGAAATATGAAGTGAATGATATCCACCCATTGATAGACCTGCTATAGCACGTCTGGATTTTTTATTCTCAACTCTGTAATTCTTCTCTATGAATTTCATTATTTCAGGGAAGGTTGTCTCCATGGTGCCTTCCATTGTTCTGGGAAGATTCATAGTTGGTTTGTACATTCCTAAAGACGATTCTCCCGGAGCAGCTTCCTGATCTACATTTCCGTTTGGCATAACCACTATCATAGGTTCTGCCTTTCCCTGAGCTATAAGGTTATCCATTATCTGTGCTGTCCTTCCAAGAGTGGTCCAGGCATCTTCGTCGCCACCCATTCCGTGAAGCAGATAAAGTACAGGATAGCGCTTGTTGCTGTTTTCATAGCCTGCAGGGGTATAGACTGTCAGTCGGCGGTCATAGCCTAAGGCGTCGCTGTGGTACCAGCGTTTCGTTACAGTTCCGTGAGGAACCTTGTTTACGCTGTATAAGTCGCCAGGCTCTCCCTTGACTATGAATATGTTGAAAACTGATGCTACATCACGGCTCACATAGACATTGTTCGGATCTGTCACTTTCAGACCGTCAACTATAAACGAATAATTGTAAAGCTCTGAAGCCAGAGGTTGTGGAGTGGTATATTCCCAAACACCGTTTTTGCCTTCTTTCAACTCGGCATATCCCGGTACATCTACCTTGCCGAACTGAGTATCCATTTTTACAGTAGGCAGGAAGTCGCCTGTAACCTTTACCTGAACCGCTTTAGGTGCATGAAAACGGAAAGTTACGGTATTGTCCGGGTGTATTTCAGGCGAAGTGATGTTCTGTCCACCCCATAATGATTCTTGGGCGGAACAAGTCAGACTTATAAATAAGGCTGATAATAAAAGATTTAATTTTTTCATGGTGTAATATTATTTCTTGTTTGAGTTTATTGATGTTGATATGAATAATTTATTCAGGTTTGACTTTAAGGGATTCTTTACATATTCCGTTTAATCCACATTCCGAACATTTAGGCGAACGTGCAATGCAGACATATCTTCCGTGCAGTATCAGCCAGTGATGAGCTTTTGGAACAATATCCTTTGGAATATATTTCATCAGATAATTTTCAGTGGCGAGCGGAGTGGTGCATGATTTGGGTACCAATCCGATTCTGTGGCTTACGCGGAACACATGTGTATCTACTGCCATTGCGGCTTTATTGAAAACCACGCTTTGTATCACATTTGCAGTCTTGCGGCCCACACCAGGTAGTTTCACGAGCTTTTCCAGTGTGTCCGGCACTGTACTGTTGTATTCGCTTACGAGCATCTTTGCCATTCCTACCAGGTGTTTTGCCTTATTGTTTGGGTAGCTCACACTGCGGATATATTCGAATATCACTTCGGGACTGCTGGCTGCAAGCGCTTCGGGGGTAGGGAAGTCGTGAAACAACGGTGGAGTTATCATGTTCACACGCTTGTCCGTACATTGCGCGCTAAGTATCACTGCAATGAGTAGTTCAAAAGGGTTTGAGTAATGTAGTTCGGTTTCTGCTACAGGCATTGCCTTCTCAAAATATTCTATAACCTTATTGTATAATTCTTGTTTACGCATAGTCTGTTACCATTTTTTGTGTCTGAAAAAGAAGAAAAGTGAGATACCCATAGTCAGCATAAGGCTCCAGGCAAAGAGATATCCGTATTTCCAGTGAAGTTCAGGCATCCATTCGAAGTTCATTCCCCAAATTCCTGCAAGGAATGTCAGAGGGATGAAGATTGTGGAAACTATGGTGAGTTGTTTCATGATGTCGTTCAGTCGCTGGTCGTTTCTTGATATGTATAGGTCAACGATGGCCGTTATAAGGTCACGACAGCTTTCCATTGTCTGAAGTACGAATTGCAGATGGTCGTTCACATCGTTAAAGAACGGACGTTGCTGTTCGTTCAACAGTTCGTTGTCGGCATGGAACAGCTTGTTTATGTGTTCCTTCATTGGGAAGATACATTTCTTTATTATACGGTAGTTTTTCCTGTATTTCTGTATATTCTCTATTCCCGGTGCATCCGGATTGTGAGGAACGATTAAAGCTTCTTCCATATCTTCCAGCTCATCTTCCATTGTTGTCAGTACGGACATGAAATTAGCCATAGAGCTGTTCAGTATCACACTTAGCAGATAGTCTGACTGGCGGTGACGGATCTTTAAGGTATTTTTGTTCAGCGCTGAAATAATCTCATTGAAGAAATCTGTCTCTTTTTCTACGAATGTGAGGACATATGATTTGCCTTGAATGATACATAGTTGCATCGATTCATAATCTCTATCCTTATTCATCGTCAGGAGCTTGATGATTATTACATTGTAATCATCGTGTTCTTCTACTTTTGTAAGGTGTTCCGGATTAAGGATATCCTGAGTAGTCAGAAAATCGATGCAGAACATCTGGCATATATTTTTTATTTTATCAGTATCCTGCATACCGGTAATCTGTATCCAGTTTATTTCGTCCTCGTTCATTAATTCCTGAAGATGCTCTAGTTCTATATCCTTATGATACGTGATGGAGTCTTTCTTATAAGAACACAGATTTATTTTGGTAGGACATATGTTCTCGCCTGTATATCTCAGTTGTTCTGTAAGTAGGTTATTTTTGGTCATGGTGGAAACTCTTTTTTAATACAGCTTCAAAAGTAAAAATAATATGTGAGATTATAAATATTTGCTATTGGCAATTTGAATATTCCTGTTAAAATTCAAATATTTATCAGTTAATATTTTTGATTTAGTTTCTTTATTACTTTTTTCTGCAAGTTGAAAAATGTTGCATCTTTTTGAAATAACCTCTATTTTTGTGTTATAGTAGTGGAATTCATAAGAATCCTGAAGTATTGTAAGTATAATAAGAGAAACGGAAATGCAAAAACTGCGCTGTGTAGTAGAACGTATCACATACCAGAATCCTGAGAACGGATATTCGGTGATGAGGGTTAAGGTAAAAGGTTATGATGAACTGGTTACTCTGGTTGGAAATCTCCTGGAGGTACCGGCAGGGAGTGTGCTTTTGTGTGAGGGCGACTGGAAGGTAGATAAACGCTATGGCAGTCAGTTCGTGGCTCAGACATGGGAAGAGGTGATGCCTGCCACTCTTTACGGCATAGAAAAGTATTTGGGAAGCGGACTGGTGAAAGGTATCGGACCTAAGTTTGCACAGCTCATCGTGAGCCGTTTCGGTCTTGATACTATCGAAATAATAGAGACAGATATAAAACGCCTTTATGAAGTGCCGGGTATAGGCCAGAAACGGGTAGATAAAATAGCTGAGAGTTGGGAAAAACAGAAGGACATTAAAAATGTAATGCTCTTCCTGCAGGGATATGGTGTGAGTACCGCTTATGCCGCAAAGATTTACAGACAATATGGCAAGGAGAGTATCGACACAGTGAAAACCAATCCATATAAACTGGCAGATGATATTTGGGGAATAGGTTTCAAGACAGCCGACACTATTGCCTCTAAAATGGGTTATGAGAAGAATGACCTGCGCAGACTGAAAAGTGGAGTCACATACACACTGAGCCATATGGCTGAGGAAGGCAATGTCTATGCCGAGGAAGAGCAGCTTGTAAAATCTGCAATTGAACTTCTGGATGCCGATGAGGCTCCCGTTCGTCAGGCTATATCTGAGATGTTACAGAGTGAAGACCTCATAGCTGATGCCGAAGCCATATATATGCCACCGTTCTATTATGCCGAAGTCGGTACAGCAAACCGCTTGAACAAATTGATGGACTGTGTGGAAGGCAGTCTGTTCAATATAATTCCTGATATTTCAGTTATATCAAAACAAACTGGTGTAGAGTATGACGAAGTGCAGGCAGAAGCCATTCGTGAGGCTGCATCTTCTAAAGTTATGGTGCTTACAGGAGGTCCCGGAACAGGAAAGACTACTACCACACAAGGTATTATAGCGGCCTTGAAAGCTATGGGCCTACGCATTCTGCTCGCAGCTCCGACCGGTCGTGCAGCCAAACGCATGAGTGAGGCTACTGGGATGGAGGCCAAGACCATCCACCGTCTGTTGGAGTATAATCCTAAAGATGGATATAAACGTAATGATGATAATCCTTTGGAAGGAGATGCGCTCATTGTAGATGAATGTTCTATGATAGACCTCTTGCTGATGAACAATCTGATGAAGGCAATTCCGGCAGGCATGCGCCTTGTATTGGTAGGAGACATCGACCAGTTGCCGAGTGTGGGTGCCGGAAACGTGCTGCGTGACATCATCGACAGCAAGAGAATACCCGTCATCCGTCTGACACGTATTTTCCGCCAGGCACAGGAAAGCCGTATCGTCATGAGTGCGCATGCCATAAATAAAGGTGTATTTCCAGATACAAGCAACGGTAAAAACACTGATTTTTTCTTTATTCAACAGGAAGATCCGAAACAGGCAGTAGATACAATCGTGAAGTTGGTGAAAGAGCGTTTGCCTAATGCGTATAAGCGTCCGACGAGCGATATACAGGTCCTTACACCCATGCAGAGAGGGATAGTAGGGGCCGCCAACCTGAACATGGCGTTACAGACTGTCTTGAACCCGGGGCAGGTGTCATTGAACCGCAGTGGATATTCATTCCGTCAAGGGGACCGTGTGATGCAGTTGCGTAATAATTATGATAAAGAGGTTTTCAACGGTGATTTGGGCTATATAGAGAGAGTAGATATGGAAGACAGAACATTGTTTGTCTGCTTCGACGGAAGAACGGTGGAATATGATGTATCTGAACTTGACGAGCTGACACTAGCTTATGCTACTACCATCCATAAGTCACAAGGCTCCGAGTACCCCATCGTAGTAATGCCTGTGCTGATGACTCACTATGTAATGCTCCAGCGCAATCTGATTTATACAGGAATTACACGTGCTAAAAAAATCTGTGTGCTGGTAGGTACAAAAAAAGCATTGAGCTTTGCTATACGTAATTTGTCGGTGCTGAAACGAAATACAAAGTTGAAGGAACGCCTGAATGCGCTTGAAGGTCAATCTGCAAAAGTATCTATGGCTGCTGAGCCGGATGCAGATTATGGAAAGCGTGGATAATGTATATAATATTTGAAGCATCTAATTCAAAATATGATTTTCTATGAAAAGAAAACGTGACCGTTCAGAGTCTGGACATTTAAGGAGAAAAATTAATAGTTGGACTCGCTTTCTGTCAAAAGAAGGAGACTGGGATTATTCATTCATGATTGAAATGGAGTATATGAAACTCCGGCAGATGGAAGAATATTTTAAGGAAAGGGATACCTTCGTAGGTATTGAATATGTGAGGCGGGATTTGAAAATATGTCTCCGACTGTTGGATATAGTTCTTGAAAAAGACGACTTCAATATCGAACTCAGTCCTCTAAACCTGGTTCCGTATAAGGATGGAAAAGGGTGTAAACTTTATAGAGCGGATGGATCTTCCCGAATATTGTCATGCAGGAAACTGTATGTCAATACAAAGAATGCCAGACGTTTCGTTGGATTTGATTTTACGAATCCCAACTTAGATAATACTCTGTCAATAATTTATAAAGAACGTCTTCGTATTCATAAAGCCTGGCATTTATATAATCTAATTCGTACTTACAGGATGTTTTTATGGTGGGATTAGAGTAGAATGTGGAATTTGACTTAACGCAAACACACATTTCGTTATGTGGCAACAGTAATATAAATCTAGTATTGAATCACTCTTTCTATTCCTCTGTTGAATAGGATTCAGAATCTTCTGCTGCTAATAAACAATCATTTTCTTCAACTAATTTATATGTTTTTACTTTTCTATCTTCAAGAAAAATATGATTCAATGTATAAGCTAATGACTCAAGCGTTTGTTCGCGAACTTTTGGCTTTAGTTGGCATTCCCAGACAGTGATACAATGCCAGCCCATAGAAGCAAGTTGGCATTGTTCTTCCTTGTCACGTTCTTTATTCCTTTCTATTTTATTTGACCAAAAATCAATATTGGTTTTGGGTAAATGAAAGTATTTGCAGTTTTCATGGCCATGCCAAAAGCAACCGTTTACAAAAATGACAGTTCGGTATTTATGAAGCACCAGATCAGGATGGCCGGGTAAACGTGGATGGTTTAGCCGATAACGGAAGCCTCGGCTAAACAAGAACTTTCTTACCGTCATTTCTGGTTTTGTGTCCTTACCTTTTATAGCGGACATACAACGATGACGTTGTTCTTTAGTCAATTTATCCATTAAATAATTTTACTCCAACAGTACAACAGACATAATTTTATTGATTTTTAAAAACCCTCCCTAACAAAGTATCCCGATATGTGTGAAAGATATTCAAATTAATTTGCACATACTCTGGAAGGCTTTCAAGATATTCAATCTCAAATACAAGACGAGGTTCAATATCTCCGCTTTCCGGATATATTTCAGACTTATTACCGACGCGTGCAATCTTAATAATATAAAGATCACGTACACCTTTTCCTTTTATATATGGCATGAAGTAATAAAGTTTATTCAATGCTACAGTTGAAGGAAATGATTTAGTTTTACCTGTATAATATTTCTTAATACGTTCTCCATCAAGAAAATAATCTCTATTGTCATCTTTAACGAAACCAATCAATAGATGTTTATTATAATCCAATAAGTAATTTTTTTTAGGTTTATTACAAATCAAGATTTGTTGTTCATCTTCAAACAAGTTCAGTTGTAATTTTGGCTGAGCATCTCTTTTTTGTTCTATAGGATGTGTAGAAATAGGTTCTTTATCATATATGAAACGATATAGAGATTTACCTACTTCTTCTACAATTCCACAAACGAGAGCATTTCCCATAAGAAAAGCTCTACGTCCATCAGTAACATCGGGATGAAAAGTATGATTATCAGGAAACATATTCAAGCGTTCCAATTCCAGTGGAATCAAACGGCGATATCTACCTGAAGGTGTAAGAACAACATGCTTGAAACGAGATGCAGACGGACCCCCTTCGCCTGTTATAATGGTACGTGAAGGTCGGTCAATATCATCAGGAAATGACATGCCTCCTTCAGAGAATATATATTTAAAGCCGTTTTTGGATGTACGCTCTATTTTTTTTGCCCCTTTTTCATATTTCCATCGATCCAAGTCTTCATTAGAAATAAAATATTCCTCTGGTACAAAGTTCTCGTCAACCAGATTATTACCAAGAGTCATATTAATTCCATCATAAACAGCAATAGTATCGACAGAATAAACATGTCGTTTCCTCATGATTCCTGCATCTCCAAAAGGACTAGCTGCATTTCCTTTTTGATTTTTGTTAAAATTATCAGAAACCTCTTTTATAGTACCATCAATATCAAATTCAGAACATGTTCCTTCCTTTACTTCAAAAGGGAAAGCTTTTGCCATTACTCCGTCAAACAACACCCAGTTTTGAAGAGTTTCAATTTTATCGTATACAGTAGAGCCTTCACGGTAACCTACAATATAAGTTCGTTTTCTCCTCTGTGGCATACCGTAATCAGCCGCATTAATCACACGCCATTCTACAGTATATCCTAAGTCTGCAAGCGAAGCAAGAATAATAGCAAAATCTCGTCCACGCTGTTTTGCAGGTGAGCCAAGTATACGGTCAACATTCTCAAAAAAAACATAATTAGGACGCTTTTCTCCTTTTTCGCTCAAAATACGATATATTTGCCACCACAATACACCTTTCTTACCTTCAATACCTCCGGAACGACTTAAGGTTGATGCAACTGAATAATCTTGACAAGGAAATCCTCCAACAAGCAAATCATGATCTGGAATATTATCAGTTGCTACTGTATTTATATCTTCATTTGAATGTCCTTTACTTCCAAATCTAGCACGGTACACAAGAGAGGCATCTTGATGAACTGTTGATGGTTCCCATTGATTATTCCATACAGTTTCATATGCATCAGAAGCACCTTCCAATCCGATGCGGAACCCACCAACACCAGCAAATAATTCTACAACTCGTATGTTATTTTTGATTTTAGCCATAATATTTTACAGATAAGATAATGTTTGAAGTTTATTTACAACGTATGAACCTTTTAGCCAAAAAAATTGTGGTAACATTTTTATTCCATTAACCACTTCTGTCCTGGTCTTATCATTTGAAACATCTGCCCCACCTCGAAAAAAAACTTCATATTCAGAACTCTTAGGGAAATTGGGCGCTCCCATATACGATCCACTCTTGTTTCGTCTTTTACAACCTCGGGCATCATACAGATATTCCCATTTTAATTTATTTTGATAAATCAAATTACGAGAATCCTCCCATGTCCGCCTTACTTCTTTATTAATAAAATCTTCATCAAATGCAAAGCGTTTAAATCCTTCAAAGGTTGTTTTAGAAGAATCATTTTTATCATGCTCGCAAAAAATCGGACATAAAAAACTATGCTCACAAAAATAAATATATATATCAGAATCTTCAAAATCTATATTACTACTAGACCATTCTTCAAAATCAATATGCTTGAGCTTCATATCTTCCGTTCTGCCACCTTGTGGGGTAATTGTTATGGTTTTTGCAATAATTCCTGATTTTTTAAAATCTGAAATTTGATTTAGTTTATTGCAATCAGCATCAAACATCTTCAATACACACTTACTGCCAAAATCTTTGGTTGATATAGATGTACTAATACCAAACAATTCTTTCATTTGGCTGAATGTCATTCCTCTATATTTTTCTGTAATAGTATGACAACGAGCATCCAATTGTGAAAAACTTGAGAATGATTCTTTTAACTTAACCTCTGTTGCTGTACGACTCTTATTGAAGTGACCACGCACAATATAATCGACAAATGTCTGCTTCAGTCTGTATCGAGGTTTTTGATAAGAACCTGTTGACTTCTTTTTGAAACTGGGAACAAGTTCAATCAATAACAAATTAGGTCTGAGCACATGAGTAAAACCTTGCAAATTTTCGTTACGCTCTTCTTGAGTTCGGTATTTTTCATAAACACTCTGAAGATAGTCGCGAACTATTTCCCAGTCATTCTGCAACTTCCGTCTTTCTTCATCAGAAAATCTATTATAACAATAATCAACTATAGGAAATTTTGAATATTCTGATGATGAAACCGCATCATACGATTTATACTCATAGAATACTATCAGCAAATTCTCGGATTTTTCCCAAAAGTGAGATGTCATAAAATCATGTTGAATATCAGGTTCAAAAGTAACTCCAGTAATACTAATACCCTCTTTAGCACCGAGATAAACATTATATTCAGAACCAGTTTTTCCCTTGACATTTTCTAAATCTGATTTTGGAATGCGTACCCCAGTTGTTTTCAACTCCGTGAGAACACCATCAATTTCTATATCACATTCTTGTTTACTGTCACGAGCATATCCAAAAACTGACTGCTCAATTACGTCTCCAGCAATACCAGTAATCTTACTACTCTTCTTAGTACGAGCAAACTGATTAGATTTATCAACCTCACCTAAAGTCTTACCTTTAATTCCTTCAAGAAGGTTATATATAAATTCTTTTGTATATTTTCTATCTTCTGAAACAGCCATTATAATATAATTATTGAACAAATATTTTTTAGACAAGAATTGATTTTGAAACGCAAAAATAAAGAATTAATACGAAATATTATGATGTCTTTCCAAAGATATTAATACTATCATAGAATTATTATGATATAAATTGATATTGATGTCCCATTAAAATTTTGACGAATTTAAAATTAAATAAATCTAAATTGGAGTCTTTCCGTTTTTTAGGTCTAAGTTTTGACTTCGGGTAAGAGGTCTGTAAATTATCTTTTGTGCGGTATTACTGACTGTCTTTTATGTTTCCAATCATTCTCCGAACTTTTCTTCGTTTAAACCGAACTTTCTCTCCGAACATTTAGAATAGTCTCCGAACCTTTTCACCGAAGATTTCTGCAAATCACCGAAGGTTTTCACCGAAGCTTTTTGCATTTTCACCGAACTTTTTTCGTTTACAGTGTACTTTTCGAGAGTACTATTTACCCTGTTGGTCACCTCCTCAACAGGTATCCTTCCGTATCCTCCTCAATTCAGATTATAAATGTGGTATAGAAAGAAATCGCTCATGTTTGATATTATGTTTTTGCCCGGCAGGAATTTATCAGCATCTACATATAGTCCAATTGTGTAAACTTATCCGCAATGACATTTGTATCACGATATTTATACAGCTATTCTCATATTCATTCACAAACATAACTTTTCCTTGCATATATCGTAAATAATCAGTACTTTTGCACCCGAATTTAAAAAAACAGAGATCATTAACATGCGATGCCGTGAATAGCGGCCGTGTATTCTAGAACACCACGTAAAAAACAGGAACGATGAAAAAAGAAAATCTCGTATCAGTACCTTTCATGGTCTTGGGTATTGTGTTTTGTGTCTGCCTCGTGGCAGCCAATCTTTTAGAGGCCAAAGTCGTACAATTCGGTCCGATTTCCGTAACTGCCGGACTGATAGTTTTCCCAATCTCTTACATTATCAATGACTGTATTGCCGAAGTATGGGGCTTCCGCAAGGCACGTCTTATCATTTGGATGGGTTTCCTCATGAACTTCATGGTTGTAGCCTTAGGTAAAGTGGCAGTGGCTCTTCCTGCGGCTCCTTTCTGGGAAGGCGAACAGGCATTCGATTTCGTGTTCGGTCTTGCTCCGCGTATTGCGGCTGCCAGTCTGACTGCTTTCCTTGTAGGCTCGTTCATCAACGCTTTCGTTATGAGCAAGATGAAGATTGCTTCAAAAGGTAAGAATTTCTCTGCCCGCGCTATTGTTTCAACTTTGGCCGGCGAGGGTGCAGATTCAATCATCTTCTTCCCGCTGGCTTTCGGCGGACTGATGCCGGTGAACGAACTGCTGAAGATGATGGCGGTACAGGTAGTCCTGAAAACGCTGTATGAAATCATCATTCTCCCGGTGACTATCAGGGTGGTGAACTACATCAAGCGTGTGGACGATTGTGATGTGTATGATGAGAATATCTCGTATAATGTACTGAAAATTAAGGAGATTTGATTATGACAATGAATAAGGAGGCCGCACTGGTGGTTTTCAGTGGCGGCCAGGATTCTACTACTTGCCTGTTCTGGGCAAAGAAACATTTCAAGGAAGTTTACGCGCTTAGTTTCATCTATGGTCAGAAACATGTGAAAGAGGTTGAACTGGCGAGAGGGATTGCCGAAAGGGCAGGAGTGCATTTTCATGCAATGGATGTATCGTTCATCGGTCATCTTGGCAAGAATTCTCTTACTGATACTTCCATAGTGATGGACGAGGAGAAACCGGAAGGCTCTTTCCCTAATACTTTCGTGCCGGGAAGAAACCTGTTCTTCCTCAGTATAGCTGCCGTTTATGCGCGTGAGCATGGCATCAGTCATCTGGTGACAGGAGTTTCGCAGACAGACTTCAGCGGTTATCCCGACTGCAGGGATTCGTTCATCAAATCGCTCAACGTAACTCTTAACCTTGCTATGGACGAGCAGTTTGTGATTCACACTCCGCTTATGTGGATTGACAAGGCTCAGACATGGGCTTTGGCCGATGAGCTTGGAGTGCTTGATTTGATAAGAAACGAAACTCTGACATGCTACAACGGTGTGCAGGGTGACGGATGCGGACATTGTCCGGCATGCAAGTTGCGTCGTGAGGGACTGGAGAAATATCTTAACTCTAAAGAAAAGTAGTATAAATGTATCGTTTCGTTCTGAAGAATGAATAGAAACACTTGGCGTGACACGTAGGTGTTCCGCGCGTGACACGTTCGTGTTCCGCTCGTTACACGTACGTGTTCCACCCGTTACACGAACGTGTTACGGTAAATATGTTTAGGAATTTGATATAATGGAAAGAAAAGAAGAACTGACATTGCTTGGAGGCAGTACTGTCTATCGTCAGGACTATGCCCCGGAGGTGCTTGAGGCTTTTGTGAACAAGCATCCTGAGAATGATTACTGGGTACGTTTCAACTGCCCTGAGTTTACAAGTCTTTGTCCTATCACCGGACAGCCGGACTTCGCGGAAGTCCGCATAAGCTATCTGCCTGACGTGAAGATGGTGGAGAGCAAGAGTCTGAAGCTCTATCTGTTCAGCTTCAGAAATCACGGTGATTTCCATGAGGACTGTGTTAATATTATAATGAAGGACCTTATCAAACTGATGGACCCTAAGTATATCGAGGTGACAGGTATATTCACTCCGCGCGGAGGTATCTCGATTTATCCTTACTGCAACTACGGCCGTCCGGGAACGAAATATGAGGAACTGGCTGAGTATCGTATGCGCAATCACGATTTATAATTATTATAAGAAGTTAAAGGAGTTATAGAAGTTACTTTTTAATAAGAAGTTAAGAAGTTACATTCTGTAAGAAGTTAATGAAGTTTATAAATACAAAATTAGAGAAGTTAATCCAATGCTTGAATTTTAATTCGCATGAATTAACTTCCCTAATTTCTTTAACTTCTCTAACTTCTTTTTTTATGATAATTCCAGTCCGAATTCCTCTTTCAGTTTCAGCAGATTAGGGTTTTTCTTGCTCATCATCTGGAAGCGTTCCACATGGCTGTAAGCTCTGATGTTCTCATCGGCTGCACTTACGCGGACAGTCATCCTGATTTTTCTGTTGTGAAGCTGTTCTCTCAAGTGATTTTCTATCTGTGGTGCCAGCTGCTGCATGTATTTCTGAACCATCTCGTTGTCTACTGCCACCTCGAATGTAGTCTGGTCGTCAAGAAGTTTAGGCGACATGTTCATCATTCGTCCTGCATTAGCGGCTTCCTCCTTAGGCAGTCGGGTGGCAAACTCTCTCCAGTAGTAGTTGAGGTCCTTATCATACACCACATAGTCTTCCCATTCTTTCTCTACTTGCTGAATCTGGGCTTCAGGCTTCTGGGCTACAGTTTCTTCCTGATGCTGCGGTCTTCGTTTTATCGACGGTCCGAGTATTCCACCTTTTACCACCGGAATTTTCTTTTCCTGAGCAACTTTCAGTCCGTCAGGCAGTTTGTGTTCCTGTTGTTGGGTGTGGGTGTTGCCGTATTGCGGTTGAGGCTCTGAAGTGTTCTGCTGTACCGGTTGCTGCACGTTCTGTACATGAGCCGGTTGTTGCTGGGCTACAGGTTGTTGCTGTGTTGCGGCCGGAGCAGTCTGCTGGTTGAAGATTGGTTTTATCACTTGCTTAGGGCCACGCCCATTGCCGGCATCATCTTCTTCGGATGTTATCTGTGCGAGCTGTATCAATGTCAGCTCTACCAGAAGTCGTTTGTTCTTGCTCTGTCTGTAGTTCAGGTCGCAGTCGTTACACAGTTTCATTGCCTTGTAGAGGAACTTCTGCTCGCATTTCTGTGCCTGAGCCTTGTATCTTTCTCTGATTGACGCACCTACTTCAAGGAGTTGCAGTGTCTGTTCGTCGCGGCTCACAAGCAGGTCGCGGAAGTGTGAACTAAGTCCGGTGATGAAGTGATTGCCGTCGAAACCTTTCTTCAATACCTCGTTGAACAGAAGCATACATTCCGATACTTTGTTTTCCAGAATATAGTCTGTCAGTTTGAAATAATATTCGTAGTCAAGTACGTTGAGGTTTTCGATGACACTCTTGTATGTGATATGCCCGTTGGAGAAACTCGTCACCTGGTCGAAGATTGACAAGGCGTCGCGCATACCTCCGTCAGCCTTTTGGGCTATTACGGTCAGTGCCTCAGGCTCAACGTCTATGCCTTCTTTCTGTGCCACTCCTTGAAGATGTTCCACAGTGTCTGTCACGCTGATTCTGCTGAAGTCATATATCTGACATCGGCTCAGGATAGTAGGCAGAATCTTGTGTTTCTCTGTTGTGGCAAGGATGAATATGGCATGATGAGGCGGTTCTTCAAGGGTTTTCAGAAAAGCATTGAAGGCAGCTGTAGACAGCATGTGCACCTCGTCGATGATGTAAACCTTGTATTTGCCTATCTGCGGCGGGATGCGTACCTGCTCTATTAGCGAGCGGATATCTTCCACAGAGTTGTTTGACGCGGCATCCAGCTCATGGATATTGTATGAACGCTGCTCGTTGAATGCCTTGCATGATTCACACTCGTTGCAAGCTTCGCCGTCCGGTTTAGGTGACAGACAGTTGATGGTCTTTGCGAAAATACGTGCACATGTGGTTTTTCCTACTCCTCGCGGTCCGCAGAAAAGATAGGCATGAGCCAGCTTGTTGTTGGCGATGGCATTCTTCAGAGTCGTTGTGAGTGCACGCTGTCCCACTACGGTGTCGAATGTGGCAGGGCGGTATTTACGTGCTGATACAATATAGTTGTCCATAATCAGGATTAGTTTTTCTTGTTTAAAAAAGTAATGGCAAAGATAATTATTTCTGCCGACAATTCATTATACCGTATGTAAGATTTGGACTTTTGTCTTTGTATTTCTTCGTAAGACAACCTAAAAACTGAGAACCCAAATTTCTAAATACCGCTTTAAATGCTTATATTTGCGCCAACAAATCTTTTTGTCATGAAAGAGAAACTGGAAAATATATGGAATTTTGTGCGTCTTCACAAATACGGTGTCACATTGGCCGTGTTTGTGTTGATAATAGGTGTTCTGGATGAAAACAGCTGGATACGCCGTTTGGAACATCGTGCTGAAATAAACAGACTGAATACAGAGATAAGGCATTATCGCAAACAGTTTGATGCCGACAGCAAGTTGCTGAAGGAGATATCCACAAATCCTGAGGCATTGGAGAAAGTGGCACGCGAAAAATACCTGATGAAAAAGGAGAACGAAGATATATTTATTTTTGAACAGGATTTGGAAGATGAATAAGACAGACAATATAATAGCCATATCGGGCGCAGTAGTCCTTTTCGCAGGACTGATAATGCAGTTTGTGAAATTTGAATATGCACCATATATCTATATCGCCGGTGCTCTGATGTTCGGCTGGATACAGGCAAAGACAGGCCGCTATTACGGCAAGAACATTGTACTCAGACGATTGAAAAGGCAGCAGCTCATAGGAGCAATGCTGATGGTCATAGCAGGTGTGATGATGATAGTTTGGCATCATAACGAGTGGATTCTGTGTCTGAGCATTGCTGCAGTGCTTGAACTCTATACGGCATACCGTATTCCATACGAAGAAAAAAAGGAGAACTGATGTTCTCCTTTCGTTTTTTATAGCTTTCTGTAAATGTCTTTTACCAGTCGGCAGGCTGTTTCAAGGCCTATGCTTCCGGTGTTAATCATCAGGTTATAGTGGTGAGGTTCACCCCATTTCATACCAGTGTAATATTCATAATGATGTATCCTGTTGCGGTTTATGCGTCTGATTTCCGTTTCGGCATTCTCCTTGCTTATGCCATATTCGACCGTACATCTTGAAATGGCTGAGTCCATGTCCGAATAGCAGAACATTTTCAATACCTTCGGATAGTCTTTCAAGATATAATCCGCACACCTTCCCACTATAATGCAGGACTCCTTTTCGGCCAGTTCCTCAATAATCTTACTTTCTGCAACAAACAGAACATCGTCCGATGAAATACTTCCTTCCAATGTCTGTTCAGAACTTTTTGAGAGAATGCATTTAAGCCAGAATGACGGAATGGACTGTTCGTTCTGGGCGATGTATTTTTCGTCCATACCGCTGCGTTTGGCGGCCATACCGATAAACTCTTTGTCATACAGCTTTATTCCAAGCTCCTTAGAAAGCATCTCTCCAAGCTGATGTCCGCCGCTGCCATATTCGCGTGCAATGGTGATAATCACATTCTTGTTATCCTTCATACCGATTGCCTTCTCACTTTCAGCAGGTGCTATCCATTTGTCGAGAAATGCGTAATACGGACTGACGAAATGAACTATCGGACCTACTATCAGTGCTGCAACTACCGTACCTTCGCGTACCCCGTACACTCCAGACATGAATATCAGCGACAGCAGACAGGCCGAGGCTACCAAAGTTATGTCAAATCCGAGTTTTACATATCCGAACTCGCCATGAAACCGTTTTGTGATGACTTTTACTATATATTCGCCTGACATCATGGCTGCATTTGCCTTTACTTCGAGTGCAATACCTACAGCCAATATCACGCAACCTATCAGCAGAGCTATAATCATACTTGGATATGTGGCGGGATTGAGCCAGAACAGAATGTAGTGCATACATATGTCTATGAATATTCCAAAACAGAAAGAGATTGGAATCTGAAGCAGAAACATCCTTAAATCGTCTTTCAGGTCCTGGCGCGTCATCATGAAAGGTTCGAGAACGACGAACAGTATGTTCAGCATTATAGTCCATTCGCCGATAGTGAAAGGAGTGAACATGCTCAGTACATATGTAACGCTGGTAATGGGTGATGTACCCAAGGCAGCTCTGGTGATAAATGCTATTCCAAGTGCATTGACAAACAGTGCCACGCAGAACAGGAGATAGCGTCTGAATAGAAATTTGCTCATATTGTATTTGTCATTTGTAAAACAGTTGCAAAGTTCACCCTAAAATCTATAATGACAGATATAATAGAACAACTTATTTTGGTTTAAAACGAAACAAAAGGTATCTTTGTAGTAAAAAAACGGATTATGGATATCTCTGTGTATGAAGTAATGAAATCAAGTGGAATGACGGCAGGAAGTACGTGTTACTTTGATTTCGACCGTAGTTCCGGCGATTATGGCGGAATTATGTTTGAAAAGGGATTTTTCTTTCTTCTCGTCATAAATGGAACAGCAAAGCTTTCCGATATTTATGGTAATTATGACCTTCGCCGTGGAAAACTTGTTGTTCTTACACCGAGTACTACAAGCTCAATCAGCAATTTCGATGCAGACTTTTCGCTGAAAATCATATATATAGTACCTTCGTATTTTGACAGTCTTCCTGACGGGCAACCGCTGTATAATCAGGTGGCAAGGTATCTCGGCAATTACAGGCTTCCAGTGTTTGATATTGAAATTGGGAGGTTTGCTTATCTGAAACAAACCATGTCGCTTTTTGGTGACCAGCTTAATGCTATGAATGTATATCACGATGGAATAATACGAAACCTGTGTAATTTCTTCCTTTTGCAGATAGCTGATGCATTGTGTACTGAAAACAACGATACAACTGTGTATGTGAAGCGTGAAAACGAGATATTCCGTAACTTTAAGAAACTTCTTGTAGAGAATTATCGCAAACACCATTCCATAGGTTTTTATGCCGACAGTCTTAACATAACTACGACTTATCTGTCGCGAGTGGTTAAGAGCGTTACAGGCAGTACTGTCTGTTTTCATATATCGAAAATGCTTTGTTCTGATGCACGCCGTATGCTTGAGTGTACTGATATGGATATAAAGGAGATTGCCGATGCGCTTGGTTTCTCCGATCAGTCCGTCTTCGGAAAGTTTTTTATGCGCAAAACAGGAGTATCGCCTCTGAAATTCCGTATGAAAAATGATTTGCAGAGGCGGGATAAATAGTGCTTTCTTATTCGCTTAATGAAAGTGTAACTGTCACATCGCCGTTTCCAAGAATTTTGATCAATTCATTGTTTGTGATATTGTCTATTTTACCAAGTGGAGTTAGTGAGTATGTGTTCTGTGCATAATAAATTACGAAATACTGTCCCCGGTATAGAATTAAATCACCCGGTTGTGTGGTAAGCCTTTCGTCACATTGCGGCAGTGTAGTTCCTATAGGACCTACTTTCTCCATTCTGGCATAGTCATTCATATTTATGGTTAGAGGCCCTTTTCTGAGCAGGTTTACTAAAGCTCTTGTAGATACGTTGTCTTTTAGTGTGGCTGTGAGTGTCGTTCCGTTAACTGAGATTTTAATTGTTGTGTTGCTCATATTTTCTTCACTGTTATTTTGGTTATCGTTGTTTGTATTTTCTTCGTCTTGGTTGTTGTTATCGTTTGAAATTTCAGTTTCTGTACCATTGCCGGACGGTATTTCCGGTTCAGTGCTGCACGCCATTGCAAACATGGAGTAGATGAAAATCAAAAATAGTAATCTTGCTTTTTCCATAATCATAGTCTTTATCTTTTTGTACTGATACAAAGGTATTGACTTTGCGATTAAGACTTTATATACATATTACTGATGGTTGTACCAGAATTACGGTTTCTCTTTTATTTGCTTACATATAATCATTTAGTATCTTTGTAACATCATGGAAATACATAAGATAGAAACAAATAAGAAGAAATATTTAGATTTGCTATTATTGGCAGATGAACAGGAGTCAATGATTGACCGTTATTTGGAAAGAGGCGATATGTTTGTTATGTTTAATACAGATTTAGAACCTGTTTCCTCCGCAGTCGTGACAAATGAAGGTGACAATGTGTGTGAACTTAAAAGTCTGGCAGTTTCTCCAAAATATCAACGAAAAGGTTACGGAAGGCAAATGGTGGATTTCTTATGTAAACGTTATGCAGACAAATTCAAATATATGATAGTCGGTACAGGAGAGAGTGCAGAAACTATGTCTTTTTATAAGAAGTGTGGGTTCAAGTATTCTCATATTGTCCCTGATTTCTTTACAGATAATTATGATTATCCGATTGTAGAAAATGGGATAACATTAAAGGATATGGTATATTTCAGAAAAGAATTGTCTGTATAAAAGTCTGATATTGAGAGGATGAACAGGGAAATTCTTTTCTAATTAATATTGCATAGAAGTTCATAAAACTTTCTTCATATTGTAGTTCGTCAGTTTCAAACGATTTGCATGTTGTTTTTGCTCACATTCCACAACATATCCTTTGTGTTCAAAGAATAGACGTGCAGTTTTGCTTACATCTGATGTAATTTCTTTTACTTCATATTGTCTTGCTATTTTTTCAACTTCAGAAAGAAGCTGAGTCGCTATACCTTTACCTTGCCAATCCTTATGTACAAACATGGAATGCAGATAACCGCTCTTGTTCATTGAAGAAAACCCAATCAGATAGTTCTGTTCGTTGAATGCTCCTACATATTGATTAGAAGACAGAAGTTCTTTCCAATGTTCTATGTCGACACCGCATGAAGCCCAGTCTTCCACTTCCTCTTTTGTATAGTCTTTAATATTGACGTTTAATACAGTGGAACGAAATAGGTTCTGCATATCATAAAGGTCTTTTTCTTCAAGTGGGCGAATTTTATATTTTGGTTTTAACCATCTGATTACTCTACATGGATTTCCTACAGCTACACAGTTTGCAGGTATTGATTTTGTAACTACGCTACCTGCACCGATAACGCTTCCCTTACCTATTGTTACACCTGCAAGTATAATACATCCACCTCCAATCCACACATTATCTTCAACTGTTATCGGTAAAGCCCTTGTTTTGAAAAACAGTTCTCCTGAATTTTCATCCCAATCATTAACGAAACGTTCTTCAAAATCAACAGGATGCGTTGCCGTATAAAATTGTACGTTAGGAGCTATTAAAACTCTATTACCTATATGAATATGATTTTCATCCATCATTGTACAATTATCATTTATGATTGTCTTTTCACCGATGAATATGTGTTTCCCGCATTGACAGGTAAAGTTATTTCCTACACTGGAGTGTTTTCCGATTTCTCCTAACATATTGCCTAATGTTTTCTTCCTGTCATCCTCGCTTGTATTTACGTCATTCAGAATAGATAGATATTTTTTTGTCTGCATTATCATTTCTAAAACTTCAGCATCCAAACGGTTACAAAGCTCTCCTGATAAAAAACGCTTATAATTATTAATATCTTGGTTCATGTTTTTTACCATAATAAATTCCTCATCGGTTTCTCTAATGATATTAAATCCAAGTTTTAGATACATATTTGTAGCGTAGTTTGCTTTTTGTACGGAAAGCGATACTTGGTGGTAACTTTTATTTCTAAGAAATTTGAGCATTTCTTTCATAAGCTCTGTGCCAATACCTTTATTGCGGTATTCTCTATACAAGGATATAGAAAGTGACGGAGTATTGTTGTCAATGTGACCGTAGTCATTCATAATTCTTGCCCATACAGCACCAATGACTTTATGGTCTGTTTCTGCGACTAAGCAATAATCGTCTTTATCCTTGCCAAAATCTTCAATATAAATCTTCAGCTCCGGAATATCTATAACCTCTTTTGTCGGTGGTTCCACACCTTCAGGAATATAAATTGCCTCATAAAGAAAATCTCTCAATAAATGAGTCTCTTCTTCACGTAAAGGACGTATAGTATATTTTATTTGTTTATCCATGGTTTTACTTTTTGTTCCAATCATCTTTGGTCAGTAATGTAAAATGTTCGGTACGTTCGTCACCTAAAGGAGAAATCTTTCTTTCTTCTGTATGATGATATTTGAAGCCGCATTTATCCATAACTCTGCGTGATTTTAAATTTCCGTCATAATATCCGCACCATACTCTTTTTGTATCAAGTTCATCAAAACAACGTTTCAGAAGACGGTTTACCGCTTCTGGTATTAGTCCTTGTCCCCAGTAGGGAACACCAATCCAATAACCTATTTCTGCATCACCTTCTTTCATATCCGCACTATGTACGCTGTCACCGAACATGATGCCTACACTGCCTATTGGTTCGTTTGTTTCTTTCAATACTACAGCGTATGTTTCAGGAGCAGATAAGATATCTCGTATTATATCTTTGCTGTTTTCAACTGATGCATGTGGTGGCCATCCTGCAATTGGTCCAATAGCAGGATCTTTAGCATATTTATAAAGCGATTCTGCATCGGTTTCGGTCCATGGGCGGAGAATAAGTCTTTGAGTTTCCATGAAATGTTTTGTCATATATCTATTATTTTTTTGTAAGATTGTTAATCATCTTATTCAGATTGGCTTCATTCTCTTCATCTGATAATGTAGGATCTTTCATGAAACGGGCACAAGGCAATTCCGGACAGCCTCCACAATTCTTACGTTTTTGTTCTTGGCAACATTTCCATATCGGACATATTTCATCACCTGTATATTGAAGCCAAAATACTTTGCCTTTTATTTTGCGGCATCCCTTGCAATCTTTTGGAAAAGATGGGCATTCCACACATCTGGCACCGCATGGAGAAGGATAGAAGTATTCATCTTTCCAGTGCCACCATTTATATTTAGCTGTATCCGGTTTTTCCGTATTGATATAATATTCCAATGCTCTGTACAGATAAAGCTGACACCGATCTATTGTGCAACCACGTAAATCACACTCTTCTTGATATAAATCATCAGCCTTTTTACCCTTTAATGACTCTATAGTGGTATAGCCCATTGCTAAAAGATCTTGCTCTGTTTGTGGCCCTACGTTAGGAAGTTTACGGAAAGGATGAATATTCTTGAGTGTATCTTTCTTATTTACTTTTTTTTCTTTGGGCAATGGTAATACCTTTTCCAATGTACTTATCACATCAATCAAAGGGTGTTTGTGCTCTACGTCCAGAATATAGTGTTCCTTTGCGCCATTGTATGGAATACCGGCTTCACTGTCTTGCATTAAGTTGGCAATCGAAGGGTGTTTCTTAACGTAAGCTATATTATCACATACGAGTATTATAGGTTTTTCGTTGAGGTAAATCATATAATCGCCAAACATCTTGCGATAGCGTACTGTTCCAATTCCTTTTATTTGGGAACATATAAACTCTATGAAGTCAATGTTGCTTGCCATGTATTTATATTATTTATTTTATTATCGTTAGTTTAACTGACTCAATAAATTTATTCCTGTCTTTACAACTGAACACATACGTCTTTCTGTCTGTACGAATAAGGATTAATTCATTAATATCGGTTGCATACATAGTGTAATATCCTAACTTTTTATTTTTGAATTTCCCTAAATATCCGAATAGGCCACCGCTACCGAATATTCTAATGGAGAAAGCCGTTTCTGAACTTGTTATGGCTTTTATTGCTATAATATCCTTTATAGGTATATTAATAGCGCCAAACAGTCTGTGTAAAATTATTTTATCGTTTCCAATAGTTAACCGTATCGGCATATAGCCTAATCCACCTATAATGGTAGCTATAAAAACAACTATGAGCGTGTATTTGAGCCAAAGCATTGATGACGGAAAATCATCTGTCCAGATAAAATATGTAGATGCTACCAAAATAATGATTGTTATGGCTGTTATGGCCGTAACTCCCATACTCCATGTACATGGGAAAGAAATTCTGTCGTTTCTCATAATGATATGTATTGGAAGTATTATTGTTTATAATCTAATGAACCAAAACAAATATAACTAAAACAGTTGTAATTATTATAATCAGTAATAGATTTTTTATGAAATAAAGAATTTATCCGTGATATTCGGTTATTATTTCACTGGCCCATTCAATCAATATGTGGCTTCGTTTGGTAAAGTCGTTTTCTTGAAAATCTGCAGATGCTATATTCAGTATAGTACGGTCTTTATCTGTGACATGTTCTGACAGGAGTTTCATTGAACTGATGTAAGAGCCTGTATCAAGAAAATGTTTCATGCGTACGGTGAAACGTGCAGCTTTATAGAGTCCGACTAAGGTGTTTATATCTTTTGCATGAAGAAAATTATGGGAACAGGCATGATACAGGTTACAGGCTCCGGTCAAAACGGAGCGGCGTATGTCGTCATCGCTAGATATTTTTTGCAGATAATCTAATGTACCGATTATGGGCTTCGTATCAAGAACCAGTTGAAGGAGATCTGATTTTTCCCAGTTAATCAGTTCTCTTTCTCCGGATACGAATCCGCATATCATGTCATGTTCATCGAAAGAATCAAGCATTGACTGGTAATTCTGTAAGTCCTTAAAATTTACTTCGTCAAGAATTATTACCACATCTATGTCGCTGTCGGCTGTCTGTTCGCCTCGTCCGTAACTGCCTTGCAGTCCGAAAAACTTAATTCTGTTGCCGAATAGTGAGATAAGTCTCTCTTGAAAAACTTTCAGCCAGGATATTATGTCGAAGTTGTTCTCATTCATATCGTTTGTTTATTCTTGATATTATTGTCGGTGCAAACATTGTCGTCAGGACTACCAATATCCATAAATTTCCGGATAGCGGATTATACGCTGCTATGAGTTCTTTCATAGGTACACCTGTTCCTATTCCGGATGTGAATTCAAATATAACGGTGAGCAGCGTCCATATTATGCCGGCTATGAAACTTTCTTTTCTATTAAGTGTGACTAGTCGTGGAAGGAGCAGCCATGTGATAAACAGTATCATGATACTAAGCAGGATACCGCTAGCGGCTGTAGCCAGTGCGGTATCCAGATATTTGGTTAATACATATTCCCTGAATCCACCATTTAGTATTGCTGTGGGTATGAAGCATAGCCATACGAGAAGGGACTTGAGGTATTTCATATATATTTTGTTTTTATGTAACATATTAGCACTAAATTATTCTAAATGTTTACATTATTGTATTTTATCAGCCGAATATCTCTCGTAACTCTTTATTGCTTAGTTTGCCTATCCAGCTTTCTCCACTTGAAACGGTCATATCTGCCAGATGCTTCTTTTTCTGTATCATGTCATTGATACGTTCCTCGAATGTATCTTTGGTGATAAAGCGGTGAACCATGACATTGCTCTTTTGTCCTATACGGTAGGCACGGTCGGTAGCCTGTGCTTCAACAGCAGGGTTCCACCAAAGGTCATAATGGATTACATGGGTTGCGGCTGTCAGGTTTAGTCCTGTTCCCGCTGCCTTAAGCGAAAGGATGAAAACCTTGTCTGTGCGGTTGTTCTGGAAGCGGTCAATCATTGTCTGACGTTCTTTAATACTACATCCCCCATGATAGAACAGTGGTTTTTCACCTGTCCTTGCAGTTATGAATTCCACTAACATATCACCCATCTCTCGATATTGCGTAAAGACAAGTACCTTTTCGCCGCCATCTACAATCCCTTCTATTCTGTCGAGCAGCATTTCTGTCTTGCCTGACAATTCAGACCTCCGGTCACCGTTTTTAAGGAATTGTGCCGGATGATTGCATATTTGTTTAAGCGCCATAATCATCTGGAGGATGAGTCCTTGTCGTTTGAACAAAGATTCGTTGTCTGTTGTAGGTATTCCCTCTATTTCGTTCATGGCAGCTTCCAGGGTCTTTTCGTAGAGAGCGGCCTGTTCAGGTTTGAGCGAAGCATATACATCAAGTTCTATCTTGTCAGGCAGGTCGGAAATGATATTCTTGTCTGTCTTCATTCTTCGCATCATGAACGGAGCTGTTACTTTTCTGAAGCGCTTGGCACAATCGCCGTCATTCCAAAGCTGGATAGGGTTCGCATAGTTTTCCTTGAAGGCTTTAAACGTATCCAGATAGCCTTTGTTGGCATAATCCATTATGCTCCAGAATTCTGTAAGCCTGTTTTCTACCGGAGTACCACTCAGAGCTATGTGAGTTGTGGCAGGAATTGACTTCACAGCCTTACTCTGTGCCGTATCGTTGTTCTTTATGTTTTGTGCTTCGTCAATGAACATTATAGTCCATTGTCTTTTTTTAAGTTTGGCATTGTCCGAGCGCAGAACACCGTATGTAGTTAACAGAATATCTGATTTAAAGCTCTTCAGATCTCTGCCAGTACCGTGATAGACGAATGTTGACAACGACGGAGCGAATCGGCTTATTTCCATTTGCCAGTTCGTGAGCAGACCCGTAGGTACAACTATGATGACTTTGCCTTCCTTCAATGCTCCCTCTTCTTTCAGTTTCAGAATAAGAGTTATAGCCTGCAGTGTCTTACCCAATCCCATGTCATCGGCAAGCACGGAACCGAATCCTATGCGCATATTTCGGTACATCCACGAGAATCCGCGTTCCTTGTATGGACGCAGTTGTGCATTAAGTTCCCGTGGAAGGGCAATGTTCTCCTGTTCGGTCAATTCCTTGATAAGTTGTCGCACATCGTCTGTAAGGCGTATAGGTGCAGAGTTGTATTCCTCTGTAAGGGCGGCCTGCAGCAACTGTGCCGGAGTGAGTTTATCCATCTTGTGGAAAGCGTCATGAAGCTTTTCCAGAGTTTCTGCATCGGTATAGATATATTTCTGCTTGAATTTTATCAGTCCTCCGGCATTCTTCTGCAGTTTCATGAACTCTTCCATCGACACTATCTCATTGCCAAGTGCCACTTCCCAGTCGAAGGCGAACAAATCGGCAAGGCTCAGGAAGCCTTTCTCACTTCCGGATTTCTTTTTCAGCAACAATGATGCTTTCGGACGTATGATTTGCTGAAGCGATTTAGGCATGAAAACCTTGAAATCAAGAATCCTTACAGCAGGTATTATTTCGAGTATTACGGGCAGGAATGTCTTTTCGGTGTAGTGTAAAGCCTGTTTTGCTCCATTAGCAATATATCCGTTGAGGTCTTTCATCATTCCTGCCAGCAGGGTGAAGCTTCTCAGAATGGTGAAGCGTTCGTGCTCATATTCGGGTTGTGAGAGTATATCGGACAGTGCAGTGACTTCCTTTTCCGGTTCGCGTGTGTTTTCCACGCCAACGGTAATGTCGAAACCGCCATCGGTACTTTCTTCTACATAGAGAACAGGTCGGTAGTCTGATTCGATGAGCGAGTATGATGCTATCCATGATTTTATTCCGCCAGGCGTTTCTTTTTCTCCTACACCGCTGAAGGGAAGGTGTCTCTCCTTGAAGAATAATTCCTCTACAGGCAATTTCAGGCTATCGGCCGTAAGTCTGTTTATGAGTTTTCCTAGGAAGAACGACACAATCCACTCTCCCTTGTTGTAAATAAATTTTCCTGTTTTACGCTCCACCGGTCTGAACTCCAGCAGTTTGTCTGGAATAATATTTTCAAGCATATCCATTAGTTGTCTTACTTGGCTGTCGATATAAGCCGGAATCCACCTGATGGCGTACTCTTTACTTGAAAGCTGAAGTATCTGTGGTGCTACTGCTCCTTTCGACAGCAGATGCAGTGAACATATCAGAGCCTGGTTCAGAGCTATGACCGAAGGATGATAGTCGGGCAGAAAGTCAGGGTTTATATTCAACAGAGCCAGAGGCAATGAACCGTCGTCAAAAAAGTCCGTTAGCGGTTCCTGTCCCTCATAGCTGATGTTCATTACTTTCCATTTCAGATTGCTGTCAAACTGTAATGAAAATTCTCTATCGGCTTTAATCTCCTTGCCTGATATGATGTCCGTTTGAGGGAAAAGTCCCGAAGCGTCAAGCCTCCTTGAGAAGAATCGTTGTACATTCTTCTTTGCTCGCATTATTTCAGTAGAGTATTTTTCTTTGAAATCCCCTGTAGTGGAGAAAGGAGGGTTTTCTGCCAGGAGCATGAGCAAGGCTTCCGACTTGTCAGTCAGTTTTGAGAAGTCTATTCTTTTGAACACAGATCCCCCATGGCTCACTTCCCTAGAGCCTTTTGTTCTTACCACCTCCTTTATGTTTTGTACTGATATATCATTGCTGGTCTCTTCGATAAATATTCCGCGTTTCTTAAGCTCTTCCATAATATCTACATTGTGCATACTGAACACAATGAATGGATTATTGTCAATCTCGCGGCTGAACATGTAGATTACGGCAGCAAGGTGTTTGCATGGCACGGCCCAGTCCGGACAGTTGCATTGCATTTTCAGGTCGGTCCATTTTTCAGGGAAAATCTTGAGTCCGCAGCTTCTGGCTATTGACATGATTTCCGGGGCCATCTCCCTGTTCATCAACCGTGATATAATGCCCGGATACTTGATTAGTTCATTCATCAGCGCGTCAATCTGTTCCGGGAAGAAAGGAGGAATGATGATATTGACCTTATATGGTGTTATCCTGCTTCCTGACACTTTTGCAGTGATGATATTGTCTTTCAGTTTTATGTCTATAACGTTTCCTTTGCGTGCGTATGTAGCTCCGCGAGGAATACGGTTATCATAGTCTATATGAGTAAGCGAGCGGAGCCATTCGCTGCCCCACCATGTTTTTCCGAATTGTTCTGCCATGTTACTATATCTTATCTGAGTACTGTTTAAATGGTATTTAAATGGTGTTTAAACAGTGTTTAAATGCTGTTTTGGATTATACTTCTTAGCTTTTATGGTAAGTGTATGCAATTTATTTTTGTCTGTGGCATACAGTTCCTGTAGCCTGATAAGTAGGCATAACCAGAACTTCTGCTATCTGTACATGAGCAGGGGCTGATGCTGCGTAATAAACCACATCGGCTATGTCGTCACCTATAAGTGGTTTCAGCCCATCGTAAACGGCATCTGCCTTGTTTTTGTCTCCACGGAAACGGATAACGGAGAAGTTGGTCTCAACCATTCCCGGCTTGATGTTGGTTACTCTCAGAGGAGTGTCAACAAGGTCTATACGTAGTCCGTCCGACAGTGCTTTTACCGCAGCCTTGGTTGCGCAGTAAACGCTGCCGCCTGCGTATGCCGCATCGCCTGCAATGGAACCTATATTAATAATGTGTCCGCATCCGCGTTCCACCATACCCGGAACAATCATGCGTGTCATTGCCAGTAGTCCTTTGATGTTGGTGTCTATCACTACGTCCCATTCGTCCAATGAACCTTCGTGTTCTTTATCAATGCCCAAAACCAGTCCGGCATTGTTTATCAGAACATCTATATTCTTCCATTCTCCTTGCAGAGAGTCTATGGCATTATGCATTTCTTCACGGTTTCTAACATCGAATGGAAGAGTTACGACTTCTGTTCCTGTCTTTTCAAGTTCCTGTTTCAGACTTTCCAGTTTTTCAGTATTTCGTCCGTTCAGTATAAGTCTGCTTCCCATTGCCGCGAATTTTCTTGCGCAACCTTCACCTATGCCGCTTGTGGCACCTGTGATTAATATTGTTTTTCCTTTCATATTTTAATATCAATACTTCGGTAATAATTAATAAAATACTTAAAATCAATGAGCTAAATTAATAAGAACTAGCATAATAATCAAGTGCCTGATATTCAGTAACTTTATATTTCTATATGTAAGTCAAAGATAGAAACATCAGGAGCAGTCAACCAATATATGAATATCTGTAGGGATACCTTTAATGGATATACCGCAAAGTTAAACAAAAGTACTAAAAAGCTAAACAAAAGTACTAAATATGTAGTAATGGAGACACTACTTTTATTTATGGTCATACCAAGAAAAATAAACTTCACACAGCTTGCGCTTTACGGGAATCGTTGCGAATAGTGTTACAGGCAGACTTTTTTGAAGAAGTTTGACTGTTACGGTGTTTCTGGGATAGCCGAAGTTTTCTAAGAAAAATTAGTTTTATTCTCATAAATTGCATAGTTTTGTATTTGTAATCTTCATAATAGTGAAGATTTATACCTGGAATAATATATGTAACTATCATTATAATGATATATAAATGCGGTTTATATGGTAGATTTCTATGAATACTCCACACTTGAACTTGTAAGGTTATTAGGTAACAGATTTAAAGAATATAGAATTCGTTGCAATCTTACTCAGAAAGATGTTGCTGAGCAATCCGGTATTGTACTTACAACCATCCATAAATTCTAGAATGATACATCGGGCAATATTTCGTTGTCAACATTTATTGTGTTGTTGAAAGTGGTCGGACAGATTAATACTATAGACAATCTTCTTCTGGAATTGCCAAAATCTCCTTGCCTGAAGGATATAGTAGAAAAGTATTTTTTCTTTAAATTCGTAGCCATCATTTCAGTAATAATTCTTATAATACTTGAACTATGAATGCCTTTAAATCTATTGATGAGCTTTTGCGTGTACTTGAAAGAGAGAAGCTTTTGTTGAAACAGATGTTTCAGAAAAGAGCTTCAACTTCCTTGAAATATGATTATGCACTCGAACTCACTGAATATAAAGAAGAAAGAATTAAATATCTTATTGACTACGGAATAATAAGAGATAGCGGAAATTTCCTTGAAATGGAGGATGTATATCTTAAATTCTTCGAGGATGTTTTACAGGTCAATGAGAATATAAATGTTTCGTTTGTAAATGATTATCTGGGACGTCTGAATGAAAATATCGATTATTATCTTAAAGAAGATAATGAGCAGCGGAAATATAATTATCACAAAGAGGTAAGACGGTGTCTGAAAAATATTGCAATGATAACAGTGCGTAATGTAATAGACTTGAAACGCAACATTGACAATACTTACAAGAATGAACCAAACTATCGTGTAAAGCTCTCAAAATTGAATAATCTTGATGAAAAACGTAAGAACATAGAACTCCTCATCAATAGGAGTGAAGATATAATAGACAACGCTCAGCCTGTTTTTTTCAGAATTGCCATGGATACTCAAATGCGTATAGTGGTGAATGACGTGAAACTTCAGCTTAATGATTCTTATCATAATCTCATTGAGATAGAGAAGCAGATTATTCATTACCTGAATCTTATAGCTTATCAGAACAGGATATTCGAGAAAGTCCGCCGTTTGAAATACCTTCGTGACCAGTTCCTTTTAGACGAAAAAACTGATATACGTCAGGTTGTCAGTATGAGAAATCCTCTGTGGATGGAGCCTCAGACCAATTACAGGATAACCTCAAATCCGCAACTAAGCTCTTCAGCGTCCTTCTTGCGTCTAAACGTCCTCTC
>UQTJ01000022.1 GCA_900544075.1 uncultured Bacteroides sp. | reverse complement strand
AGCTTGCGCAGTTGACGTTGCTACTGCTTTGAATAAGTAATCTATACTTAATCAAATATATAAACTCCTGTAATCTAAATGGTTGCAGGAGTTTTTTTTACTCTGTAAATGGTATTCTATAGATATTTATTTTTCTCTATAAAATACCATTATTCCAAGAAACAAACAACATTATATTGATTTTGAAAGAAGGACAGCTATTAAGTTAGTTGTCCTTTTTTATATCCACTAATATTTAAATATTATAATCATAAATAAACTGATAGACAAAATTCATAACATATCAGAGATTTATTTTGAGATAACGGCTTCAAAATATCAAAAGAAAAAGTCATATATAAATAGCCATATAAAAGAATTGAGTATATAAGTTAATATTTATTTTAAATTTCATTCAAGATATCAAAACATTTCATTACATTTGCAACAATTTCAGTGGATTATAGAGTTAATAATAAACTGGAAGGACATAATTAAACGAAAGGTGTTTATTGAAATTATCTTCTATTCTCAAATTCTCGCAAAATTTGAAATGGCATGAAGATGATAGCAATAGCACCCACATTTGATATATACCTACCTTATGATTGTAAGGTTTCTATATACCGTTTGGTGTGGGGCTATTGTTTTATCCATGCCAAGGCAATGCGAGAAGCCAGAGAATAGGATAAAGCAATATAGTTCCCACACCTTTTTATTTACTGCTTATCCATAGGGAGCAGGTGAGCGCAATTAAATATTACAATGAAAACATTTAGATTATTGGCAACCGCTTTATTGGTTGCAGTATGCGTAGGATTTATTTCTTGTGAAAAGGATGATGCAGAGACTGAGTCTTATACTTATGAAGAATACCTTTCTTCTATATATGGAATAAACCCAAATGATTATGAGTTTCTTAATTTCAAAGAAACAAACGGTAAAATGATGGCAACAGGGCTATTGCCTGACCAGCATCTTTGGATAGGAGTTTTTGATACTCTAACATGTGATAAGTTATATGAAATAAAGGATAAGGAAATAACAGAAAAGGAAATTAATAATCAACATGTTGGATATGGGGAGTACGTAGATTTGTCTTTACAGTATATTAGTCCATTTGGATTAGCGCCTACGGAAAATGGATTTATAGCTCAAGTTAACTTGGAATATAGTAGTGGGACTGGCTCTTTCACACAAACCTACATTTTTTTTAAGGGTAGCGAATTAAAGAAAGTTACGAGTATTGTTCCTGAAGGACATTATTTTTATCCTCCTGTTCCATGGTATAAAGATGCAGCAATGTTGAATATTTATAACGGCAGATACGAATGGGCTTGCTGCAAGGATAATGGAGATACCATTTATACAACAAGAAGCCCCTTCTTTGACGAATATAGTTACTTCTTAAATGATAATCATTATAATTCTAAATTTAATAATTTATACATTGTGTCTTACACTGACGTGATACAATCATCAGGATTAAGTTTTTATCGAACCAACATTACTATAGATTACCATAAGGTTTGGAGTACAGACATCATTCCACCATTTGAAGTGCCAGACAATACACAACGCTCTGTTTCCGTTCTTGAAAATACATCCAACATATGGAAGTGTAAAGTGGATTATCTATTTTATGACGGAACACAAAAAGAATATACATTCTACCTGAACATAGACGACGGCACTATAACTGAAAGCCCAAATGTCTGATTGGGAAATGACCTTATAAGAAACAAGGATATTGTCACAATGGTGACAATATAGGGATATACCGTAAACACAGAACAATAGAACATATAAAAGAAAAAAAAAGAATAACTATCTTTGTTCTGAACTCATAAACATAAGATTTATGGAATATATAAATGAATTTCACAAAGGATGGTTAGAACGAACTCGCCAATCAATAGCATTCTGGAGCAAGCAGCCCATATCGTTAGAAGAAAAAAGGAAACAACAGGAACGCTTGAACCAACAGAAAGCTATAAGAGAGGGCAAACAAAAGAGCTGATAGACTTTGCCAATTACAACAATTTATGGATTTCCCTTTCTAACTTAAATGTTGAATTTCTTAGCAAAGGTGGAGAAAACGAGGTCTATACAGGAAACAAAGATAATATCGTTATTAAACTGAATAATTTTAATACGCAGGTGATGATTTGGAGAATTTCTTCATCCGCATTAATGCACACAACAAGTTATTTGGTAACGTACCTTATCAGATGATAGGTTTCGCCTATAATAGTAAAAAAGAGTTCTGTGCAGTCCTTATACAACCTTACATTTTGGCTGAACGAGAAGCTACAGAAGATGAAATAGCTGCATATATGGTGCAGTTCTTCAACGAATACAACCAAGAGCTTACGATGGTAAAAGGGGTAGTTTCTCCAATTGCGAAATCAGTGATTTCGCAATTGGATGAATATAATTTCACCCTCCCTATCAAGCATCTGGATTGGACGCACAATCTTGTATTGATAAAGCAGGTCAAAGATATTCGTGCACGCTATTGGTATATGGTACAGAGTATTACGAATCACTGGACGACACGCTATCTGCAAGAAGCCATCAAACTCGATGATTATGGCAGGCATGGAGCGTTAGCAAATAACTTCACTGAAACCCTGCCCATTCCGGAAGCAAATGATGTGAAATCCATGCTCAAAGACCCATATATATTCGATATGCTGACTTTCACAGAGCAATACAATGAACGTGACGTGGAAATCGGTTTGGTAAATCATGTGGAGAAATTTCTTGTAGAAATGGGAGCAGGATTTGCTTTCATGGGACGGCAGTATCACATAGAGGTGTCAGGTGATGATTATTATATTGACATATTGATGTATAACGCCTTTCTGCACCGCTACTTAGTAATCGAACTGAAAGATACGGAATTCATTCCGGAGTATATCGGCAAACTGAATTTCTACTGCTCTGCCGTAGATGATATTCTTTGCCGGGAGGGAGACAATCGGACTATCGGACTGTTGCTTTGCAAGGGTAAAGATCGTATCAAAGCAGAATATGCATTGCGTGATATTCAGAAACCAATCGGAATTTCCGATTATGAATTAGGACAAGCCTTGCCTAAAGACTTCCGGGGCAGCCTTCCTACGATTGAAGAAATTGAGAAAGAATTTGAATCTGACAGGTGATGAACAAAAATAGACCAAGACTATGATAAACTGAAATCTGTGATTTTTGCAGTCCATAAGAATATTCTCAGTAAAACATACTACATTTCACTTTCACATCTTTCACACTGCGAATAATAAAATGTATTTTGCTTTATTAAGTACCATTTAAATGGTATTTAAACAGTGTTTAAAAAGTATTCTAATGGCGTTTTAACAGTATTCGAAGAGTATTAGAATCGCATTTACAAAAGCCACCTCAGATAATGAAAAGACTGTTGTTATTTTGTTTATATCATATATAAGGATTTGGGATGGAAAGAATTTATTAGGATAAAACAGAAAATTATACTATAGTAGATTATCCCCTACTACATCTACATAAAAAAATCCGCAAAGCATGAAGTAACCAATCACGGCATCAAGTGGTTCAACATGTTCTTTGCAGATTATTTCAAAAATTTATAGGCCTGAATTTATCCCAACACATTTCCCAAATACAGGAACAGCATACTTATCAGTACCAAAAGCAAATCTACTGCCTTGCTCTTCAGGTTCTTCTCGCGGAACACCATTGCTCCGAAAAGGAATGAAACAACAACACTGCTTCGTCTTACCATCGACACAATGGAAATCATGGAATCTTCCATAGACAGGGCGTAGAAATACACAAAATCGGCAGCGGAAAGGAATATTGAAATCAATATAATGCACCAGTCCCAGCGGAAAGGAGTTCCGTGTTTGCGTCTTGGCCACCACAGGAAGAGGATTACACCTCCCATAAGGAAAAGCTGATAGATGTTATACCATGCCTGCACCACCATGTTGTTGAACTGCCCCATGAGATACTTGTCATACAGGCCGCTTATGGCTCCAAGAACAGCAGCAAGCACTACGAACCATACCCAACGGTCGTGCTTGAAGTCTATGCCTTCCTTCTTGCCGGAACGGCTGAGGAGAAAGAACGAAAAAATGGCAAGCAGCACACCAATCCACTGATACAGATTCAGACGTTCGCCGAAGATAAGGAGCGCACCTACGAGCGTCATCACCGGACGGGTGGCATTGATAGGTCCTACTATAGTAAGCGGCAGATGCTTCATACCGAAATAGCCGAACACCCACGAACCAAGAACGATGAACGACTTCAGAATGATGAATTTATGCACCTCCCAGCCTGCTTCCGGAACATAGAACAAAGAGCCGTCGAGCACTTCAGGGCTGAAATGCGAAATCAGTATAAACGGAATAAAGATAAGACTTGAAAACAGAGTATTCAGTCCGAGCACGGGAAGAACGGCATTGTTTGCCAACGATTTCTTCTTGAATACATCATAAAAGCCCAGCAACGCTGCCGAGCAGAACGCTAAAAGTAACCACATATTGAGTTTTTGAGTTTGTAAGTTTTTGAGTTTGTTGGTTTGTAAGTTTATCAGTTATTGGTTTTCATTTGTTCAGTGGCTGTTCATTAGCCGTTCAGTGAACGTTAGGTGAACATTCAGTGAACGAGTTCTGAACGTAAGACAGGTAACTGATTTCTACAGGAACAAATCCTCAGGATAGCCTATATCTACGAGAAACAGAGCATGAGCCGGAACGGAAGTTCCCGCACTGCAACGGTTCTTGTCCTCGATAACTTTTCGGAATCCGTCCACCGAGAGCTTTCCGCGTCCCACTTCTACCAGAGTACCTACCACCGCACGCACCATATTGCGCAGGAATCTGTCGGCCTGGATAGTAAACACCCATTCGTCTTCTCCGCACTGTGTCCACTCGGCATGCATTATCTTGCAGTTATTGGTTTTCACATCTGTATGCAGCTTACTGAAGCTTGTGAAATCTATATAGTCGAACAGAACGGCAGCAGCCTCGTTCATCTTCTCAATGTCGAGTTTCTGGAACAATCTCCAGGAATAATGACGTGCAAACGGGTCCTTGCGAGTAGTGATATAGTATTTGTAAGTGCGGTATGTGGCATCGAAACGTGCATGAGCATCTTCACGCACCCGCTTCACGCTATATACAGATATGTCCTGCGGAAGCAGACGGTTCAACTTGTCTGCCACCAACTCACAGTCGAGTTCGCGGTCGATATCGAAATGTGCAACCATAAGCTTAGCATGCACACCTGCATCAGTGCGTCCGGCCCCAACCACTTCTATGCTTTCATCTCTGAGGAATGTAGCCAAAGCCTTGTTCAGGGTTTCCTGCACACTGTCGCCGTTGGGCTGAATCTGCCATCCGTGATAGTTCGTACCATCGTAGGCAAGGTATATGAAATATCTGTTCATCTGTTATTTTCTTGCTGTTATATGGAAACATCCCTGTTTCAGTTCATACTTGACGTAGCATCTTTCCTCCTTCTTCAGGTCTCGAAGCACCTCTGCTAAAACAAGTTTCAGAGTATCAGCACGTACGTCCTGCATCGGTCGTCCGTCGGGGTCCTCAACTTTGGTAAATCTCTTCCAGCTGATGTCGAAAGTCGTTCCGTAGAAGTGACATGAATTCATAGATGCATTTCCGTTTGTGCGTCTGAGGCGTTTCACGTCTTCTTTGGTGCGGGTAACCGAAGTTACTATCACCTTGTTAGGGTTAAGTCCCTTGCTTTTAAGCGAATCCAGGAAATTCTCGCCTATAGATTCAAGCAATGCGCTTGCCGTAGGAACAAGGAAAGGAATGGAATGTGTAAGCGAGTCCATGTCATAATATTCGCACGGTTCGATTTTCACAAGTTTTTTCTTCAGATGTTCAGCCTCCTCGCGCGATGCCACAGGAGAAATACCTATCGCCTTTGCCGATTTCAGCTGAACGGCATTAAGGTCGCCGAACGAACGTTTGTAACTTACCACACCTTTTATATTACGTGGATTATTCATCTTCATACTCTTGTCACCGCACGATGAAAGAGCCGCTACAACGATGGCCAATGCACAAAAAGCCCCAAATAAATTCTTCATTCTGTCATATTTATATTTTCGCGTGCAAAATTAACAATAATGCCCGACATAGGAAAAGCAGGTAACAGTATTTATTCACCTTTTTCGGTTATTACTAAAAGTTATAAGCTATAAAATAAGATGAAAAACAACATATTGCCAAAAGCACTATCTTTGCAGCCGGAAACAAGAAACTATAAACAAAAACGAAAAACGATATGTTTACAAAAGAAAATCGCGCCAATACCATCCACGGTATTTTGCTTATCGCACTGTTCTCATTTGCTGCTTTCTACATTGCAGAAATCCCGTTCGTAAAAAGTCTGTCATTCAGTCCGCTGATTGTAGGTATCATCCTTGGTATGCTTTATGCCAACAGTCTGAGAAACAAACTGCCTGAAACATGGGTACCGGGAATCAAGTTCTGTACAAAGCAGATTCTGCGTGCAGGTATCGTGCTCTACGGATTCCGCCTTACTCTTACGCAAGTGGCTGCAGTGGGAATACCGGCAGTGGTGATAGACACTATAATAGTGGCAGGAACAATCTTCCTCGGCATATGGTTGGGCAAACTGCTGAAAATGGATGCCGATACATCTCTGATGACAGCTACAGGTAGTGCCATCTGCGGTGCGGCAGCAGTACTTGGAGCCGAACCGGTGGTGAAATGCGAAGGTCACAAAACAGCAATCGCGGTATCTACAGTGGTTATCTTCGGAACAATATCAATGTTCCTCTACCCTATCATGTACCGTTCGGGAATGCTTGATGCATTGGGAGATACAGGCGTGGCAATCTACACAGGAAGTACGCTTCACGAGGTGGCACACGTGGCAGGAGCCGGAAACGCGATGGATCCTACAGACGCACTCGGCATAGCAGGTACAGCCACTATCACTAAAATGATTCGCGTGATGATGCTTGCTCCGGTACTCGTGATAATGGGTATCGCTCTTTCAGGACGCAAGAGCAAAGACGCAAGCGGAAAGGCTCAGAAAAGCAAAATCACTATTCCATGGTTCGCATTCGGATTCATCGGAATAATCTGCCTCAACTCGCTTCTGCAATATCTCTTGGGAGTGGACAGCGTAAAGGAAATTCCTCTGAACGGAGCAATAGAATATATCGACACCTTCATGCTTACTATGGCGATGACAGCACTTGGTACTGACACAAGCTTGGACAAGTTCAAACAGGCAGGTGCGAAACCATTCGTCCTCGCTGGATTGCTCTACATCTGGCTTGTAGGCGGCGGATATCTGCTGACTAAATACCTTGTTCCGATGTTTGGATAATACGGTTCTAAGAAATATACTATCATAACCTCCCTCTTTCGACAGAGAACACTTCTCATATGATTCTGCCGAGAGAGGGATTTTTATGTATTCTTCAGCAAACATTTTCTGAAACGTTTGTAAAGATTTTCCGAAACGAACCGTTTCAAAAACCGTAACACGAACGTGTAACGCGCGTAACACGAACGTGAAGCGAGCGTAACACGTACGTGTAACGGGTGGAACACGAACGTGTTACGGTTTCTTTGTAAAGGCATTTTCAAACAGATTCCGAATTAAAAGGAATTTAAAGTCAGAAAACTTTGTATTTCATTCAGTTTGCATTATATTTGTCCTATTAACAACATAAACCCATAAAACTATGTTTACAATTCAAGCTAATCCTTCAGGCACAAGAAGTCTGAACATATCGGAAGAAAATCTTAAGACAATAGAAAAATATTCTCTGTTCCAGCAACTTATTGACAGCAACGGTATAGTTGACGAAAGCGTACTGGAGAAACTGAAACTCAACATTCGTTCGCTGATAGGTTCGTCTGAGGAAGACTGCAAGGACTTGCTCGACCTCTGCCTGAACGTAATTTATCACGACAATATGAAGGCTTTCGGTCTGCATCAGCTCATCATGCTGTACATCAACTGGGAGAGAGAAAAAGGTAATATCGAAGAAACAGAAGAATAAATCTTGAAAGAACATAATCTAACGGACTGGTTGCCAACAACCAAGAAAGAAGTAGAGCTAAGAGGATGGGATGAACTCGATGTCATTCTGTTCAGTGGTGACGCATACGTTGACCATCCGTCGTTCGGAGCTGCCGTAATAGGAAGAATACTTGAGGCTCAAGGACTTAAAGTTGCCATCGTGCCACAGCCAAACTGGCGCGACGACCTTCGTGACTTCAAGAAATTAGGTAAGCCAAGACTCTTTTTCGGAATATCAGCCGGATGTATGGACAGTATGGTGAACAAATATACTGCCAACAAGCGTTTGCGAAGCGAAGATGCGTACACCCCCGACGGACGACATGATATGCGCCCGGAATATCCTACTATAGTATATTCACAGATATTGAAGAAACTCTATCCCGATGTTCCAGTTATCATAGGCGGAATAGAGGCCTCACTGCGCCGTCTTACCCACTACGATTACTGGCAGGACAAGGTCAGACAGTCCATCCTGATTGATTCCGGAGCCGACCTGCTGATATACGGAATGGGAGAAAAGCCAATAACTGACTTATGCAGACGAATGTCTGAGAATCCTGCAGTTCCAACAGATATTCTTCAGACTGCATACGTTTGCAAAAAGGAAGAATTCAAGTCCGAAGAGAATGACCTGAGGCTTTACTCTCATGAGGAATGCCTGAATGACAAGAAAAAACAGGCTGAGAACTTCAGACATATAGAAGAAGAGTCGAACAAATATGCCGCACAGAGGATTATCCAGGAATCGGGAAATAAAGTGGTAGTGGTAAATCCGCCTTATCCCCCAATGACTCAGGGCGAGCTTGATATGTCGTTCGACCTCCCATATACACGCCTTCCGCATCCGAAATACAAGAACAAACGTATTCCGGCATACGATATGATAAAATTCTCCGTCAACCTCCACAGAGGATGTTTCGGAGGATGCGCATTCTGCACCATATCGGCCCACCAGGGTAAATTCATCGTAAGCCGAAGCAAGGAAAGTATCTTGAAGGAGGTGAAAGCTATAACTGAAATGCCTGATTTCAAGGGTTATCTGAGCGACCTTGGAGGTCCGTCTGCCAACATGTATGCCATGAGGGGAAAAGACGAAAGTATGTGCCGCCGGTGCAAACGCCCTTCGTGCATTCATCCCAAGGTATGCCCTAATCTGAATACAGACCACAGGCCACTGCTGGACATCTATCATGCCGTAGATGCACTTCCAGGAATCAAAAAGAGCTTTATTGGCAGCGGTGTGCGATACGACTTGCTTCTGCACGAAAGTAAAGACCCGTCTGTAAACAAAAGTACTCAGGAATACACCCGTGAGCTGATAATCAAACACGTGAGCGGACGACTGAAGGTAGCACCTGAACACACAAGCGACAAAGTGCTTTACGTCATGCGCAAACCTCCGTTTGAGCAGTTTGAAAGGTTCAAGAAGATATTCGACCGCATAAATACGGAGCATAACCTACGCCAACAGATTATACCATACTTCATAAGCAGTCACCCCGGATGCACGTCTGAGGACATGGCAGAATTAGCTGTTATAACCAAAAGGCTTGACTTCCATCTGGAACAGGTACAGGACTTCACCCCTACCCCTATGACAGTCGCTACAGAAGCCTGGTACACAGGTTACCATCCTTATACCCTTGAGCCTATTTTCTCTGCAAAAACTCAGAAAGAGAAACTTGCGCAACGCATGTTCTTCTTCTGGTACAAGCCTGAGGAAAGAAAGAACATAATGAATGAACTGAGGCGTATGGGAAGGAATGACCTTATAGACAAACTTTACAAGAAGAGATAAAAAAGAAACGAGTGAAACAAACGCTATATCTACGAATCAGTTTGTTTCACTCGTCCTTTATTATTCAGCTTTCAAATCCACCACTTCACGTACAAGATACGTTCCATCATATTCAGCGGCAAAGCCATCATCCCACTTTCCGTTATATTCAAGTCTTAATGTAGCTTTTACGGGCTTGCCGTTTTTCTGACCTTTAGTTATCTTGTCATACTTTTCAAGCAACTGGCCGGTCTTGTCAACAATCCAGAATTCTCTGTCGCTACCGGAAGGAGTAAACGCTCTCACTTCATGCCCTATTCTCAATTCGCCTTCCATGGTATAAAGCAAGTCCATAGAGGTTGAATCCGTTTCAGTTTCACACAGTTCGATACTGTTTTCATCAAACAGCGGTGCATCCTGACCTATTTCCATAAAAACAGCCTTGTCCGGAGCATTATCGTATATCTCAAAATATCTCATTCCGCTATTACCCGTTCCCCAACCATTACACGTACTCGGAACAGGTTCCTGCTTCTTCATACTGTCTATCATCTCAGCATAATCACCGTCAGGGAGAATTACATACCTGCGTACCCCACTACGACCGGAAGCTGTTTCTTCAAACCTGCATGTCTGACTTTTATCCCAGTCAGCGGAGCTTGAGAGTATATCCATAACATCGTCTATACGTTTATTCTCCAACCGGAATATCCTGATTAAAGCGTGAGGAGCAACATCGCCGTTTCTCACCATTACCACACCTGGAAGCAACGGATCGACCAACAGCCTTATATCGTCATTACTTTGAGCCATCAGTTTCAAACCGGCTCCGGAAATTTCTTTCCATTCAAATCCTTCGTAGGGTTGTCTTTGAGACAGCGATACAGATGTATCATTCTTACTTGCAGTCTTGTTTCCCTTATTACTGTAATTGCACGATGTGCAAACAAAAAGAGCTAAAGGCAACAACCAAATAAATCGTTTCATAATCAATATTTTTATAGACAAATAGTATGTTACCCTCCAAATATAATAAAATGAATTTTGAAAAGCAAGTATCAAATAAAAACGCTCTGATATTTTAATTGAGACGACTTACGTCTACAATAAAATATCAAAGCGTTTAAGATATGCCAAATTCAGTTTTATATTTATGAAACTACCTATAAGAAGATATAGGTTATTCTGTTTAAAATAACAAAACCTAATCTTACTTTTTGCTCTTCTCAAGCTCCTGAAGACTTTCCATCTTCTTAGTCTCAAGGAATTCGTATATACCGCAAAGATGTTCTTTAACCTTCTTGTTGCCGAACTCATAAACCTTGGTAACGAGTCCGTCGAGGAAGTCACGGTCGTGGGAAACCACGATCAGCGTTCCGTCAAAATCCATGAGAGCTTGTTTCAGTATATCCTTGGTCTTCATGTCAAGGTGGTTGGTAGGCTCGTCGAGGATGAGCAGATTCACCGGTTCAAGCAGGAGTTTTATCATTGCCAGACGGGTACGTTCACCACCGGACAAGACTTTAACTTTCTTCATTGATTCTTCAGGGCCACCGAACATAAATGCGCCAAGCAGATCTCTGATTTTGTTTCTGATTTCACCTTTAGCCACATCGTCTATAGTCTGGAACACCGTAAGATTCTCGTCAAGAAGAGAAGCCTGGTTCTGTGCGAAGTATCCTATCTGTACGTTATGACCGAGAGTAAGTGTACCTTCGTGGTCTATCTCATTCATGATACATTTCACGAGAGTTGACTTACCCTCACCGTTCTTACCTACGAAAGCTACTTTATCGCCACGTTCTATCGTCAGAGTGGCATTGCGGAACACCACATGGTCGCCGTATGTCTTTCCTACTCCGTCCATTATCACAGGATAGCTTCCGCTGCGTGGTGAAGGAGGGAACTTAAGCCTCAACGCCGATGTATCTTCCTCGTCAACCTCTATCAGTTCAAGTTTCTCAAGCATCTTCACGCGGCTCTGTACCTGTAGTGTCTTACTGTATGTACCCTTGAAACGTTCTATAAAGTCTTTCGTCTCCTGAATCATCTTCTGCTGCTCTTCGTACTGCTTCATCTGCTGTTCGCGACGCTCCTTACGGAGAACAAGGTACTGGGAGTAGTTCACCTTATAATCATATATACGCCCCATAGTCACTTCTATGGTACGAGTCGTGATATTATCGACAAACTTACGGTCGTGGCTTATAACGATTACAGCCTTAGCACTGTTGATCAGGAACTCCTCAAGCCACTGGATAGACTCGATGTCAAGATGGTTGGTAGGCTCGTCAAGCAACAATACATCCGGATTTTGAAGAAGAAGTTTCGCAAGTTCTATACGCATACGCCATCCACCGCTGAAATCACTCGTCGGACGGTTGAAATCTTCTCTCATAAACCCAAGACCGAGAAGTGCCTTCTCGACGTCTTCCTCAAAATGAGTCATGTCTATGGCATAGAACTTTTCACTCATTGCCGCCACTTTTTCGATAAGCTCCATATAAGAGTCGCTTTCATAGTCTGTCCTTGTGGCCAGTTCATTGTTCATAGCCTCAATTTCTTTCTCCATCTCCTGAAGATGAGCAAAAGCTTGTGAAGCCTCCTCAAACACTGTACGGCCGTCTTCCGTCATCAGATGCTGTGGTAAATATGCCACTACACAATCTTTTGGAGCTGTAACTTTTCCACGTGTAGGTTGTCTTACTCCAGCTAAAATCTTTAACAGAGTTGACTTTCCGGCTCCGTTCTTTCCCATCAGGGCTATACGGTCTTTTTCGTTTATCTGAAAACTAATGTCGCTAAACAAGGTGGTACCGCCAAATTCGACGGTCAATCCATCTACTGAAATCATATTTTTTAGAGTTTTTAGTTGTTAGTTCTTAGTTGTTAGCTTATGAGTTCTTATGTTCTTTTGTCTAAATATATATTGAAATCGTAAGTTTTGAGTTGAATTTCCATTACAAAACAATTGGCAAGCAGACGGGGATATTGTTCCTTATCCACTTGCCAACACACATTTCATATAAAATTATAATTATGCCATCAGCAATATCAGCAACTGAGCTGTAAGAATACGCAAGAACATACTCAAAGGATAAACTGTAGAATAACCTACAGCCGGAGCGTCGTTGCTTGATACCTGATTCGCATATGCCAGTGCCGGTGGGTCTGTATTACTACCGGCAATAAGTCCCATCAGTGTATAATAGTTAAGTTTATGTCTCCATCGTGCCACAATACCCATAATAACAAGAGGTATTATTGTTATAAGGAAACCGATACCTACATAAAGAAGGCCATCCCCTTCTACCACAGTCTGCACGAAACTTCCTCCGGCCTTGATACCGACACTTGCAAGGAAAAGTGCCAGACCTACCTCACGAAGCATCAGATTGGCACTCATTGTAGTGTAAGTAACCAGTTTTACCTTATGTCCGAAACGGCCTATAAGTATGGAAATGATAAGCGGGCCGCCGGCCAGACCCAATTTGACAGGTGTAGGCACTCCAGGAATAGCCAATGGAAGGCTACCGAACAGGATACCGCAAAGAATACCGACGAAGATTGTAACGATATTAGGATGGTCAAGGCGTTTCAACTGATTACCAAGCAAACCCGCCACACGCTCTACCGCATCCTGCGGACCTACTACCATCACACGGTCACCCACCTGAAGAGTAAGCTGACGTGAGGCGAACAGGTCCATACCCGAACGGTTCACACGGGTTACATTCACTCCATACATACTGTTGAAATGCAACTCACCAAGAGTCTTACCGTTGATATTTGACTGGGTTACAAGAATACGGCGGGAAACCATCGGCTTGTCAGTATTTCCCTGAGTCTCCCAGTTCACATTCTGGACTTCAGGACCGATAAATGCTATAATAGCCTCAGAATCATCTTCAGCACATACTATGAACATTTTGTCATTCAGCTCAAGTACTGTATTGGCTGTAGGAATATACACGCAGCCATCGCTTTTCATGATTCGTGAACAAACGAAATCACGCGCAAGGAAATTGCGTACCTGTAATACTGTCTTACCCAACAGAGCTTCATTGTGTACTTCAAGATTAAGGAAGAAAGGTTTCAGATGCGGATTGGCTTCCTCACCGCGCTTGATTTCTTCCTCTTCCTTGTTCAAATCGATTCTGCAAATCAAACGTATCAGAATCATTGACAGGATAATACCCATAACTCCCAAAGGATAAGCACAAGCATATCCGTTGGCAATCTGCGGACCGTTATAGCTTATCTGACTGAGTGCCTCGTTGGCAGCACCAAGACCGGGGGTATTTGTTACTGCTCCACACAGGATACCAACCATCATAGGTATGTCTACCCTTCCCTGAAGGGCAAAATACATGATTAAGGCAACAGCAATGTTCAAGGCAACAATACCCACTGCAATCATATTCATGGCCACACCGCCTTTCTTGAACGACGAGAAGAAAGAAGGACCGACCTGAAGTCCGATACAGAACACAAACAGAATTAACCCGAAATCTTGAACGAAATTAAGTATTGAAGTATTTCCGGTAAATCCGAAATGCCCCACCAATATACCTACGAACAAGACAAATGTAACCCCCAGCGATATGCCGAAGATCTTAATTTTTCCCAATAACACACCCACTGCTATAACAAAGGCATAAAGAGCAACTATGTGGGCAATGGAATTAGGATTGAATAACAAATCACTTAACCAATTCATAATTTATTAAATAACACATAAATAATTTCCGACAAAAGTAGTTAAAAAAATAATAAGGTGTTGAATTATGAGCCTCAAAAGTAATCGATATAGAAGTTTTTTTGCCATATAGACTTTACAATACTATAAAATTTCGCCGTGATTTATAAAATAAATGTTTATGCAGAGTGTATTTCATGGCAGAAAATGCCGGAGATTGCAATAAATTTGTATCTTTGCCTTGATTGGTACTGGGAAACATAAAGTACAAATATTATATATAACCTATTTACATAAACCTTATTAACTATGGCAGATAGTAAAGAAAAACTCTTTTCCGATTTCCCTTCCGTAAGTACACAGGAATGGTTGGATAAGATTACAGTTGACCTTAAAGGCGCTGATTTTGAAAAGAAGTTGGTATGGAAAACCAACGAAGGATTTAAAGTAAAACCATTCTATCGTAAAGAAGACCTTGAAGGACTGAAAACCACAGAAGGACTTCCCGGAGAATTCCCATTTATCAGAGGTATTAAGAAAGATGACAATACTTGGTTTGTACGTCAGGATATAAACGTAACAGACCCGGCAGAAGCTAATAAAAAGGCTTTGGATTTGCTTAATAAAGGTATTGACTCTCTCGGTTTCAAAGTAAAAGCCACTGACCTTAGTGCTGAATACATCGCTACATTATTGAAAGACATCTGTTGTGACTGCATAGAGCTGAACTTCTCTACATGTCAGGGACACACAGTAGAACTTGCTGAATTGCTCGTAGCATATTTCAAAGAAAAAGGATACGATCCTAAGAGTTTGCAGGGCTCTGTCAATTTCGACCCTATCAGCAAAATGCTCGGCAAAGGTAAAGACAAGAGCATGCTCATCGAAAAAGCTAAAAAGCTTATCGAAACATTGGCTGAATTCCCTAAATTCCGCTGTATAGCAGTCAACTGTGTTGACCTTAACAATGCCGGTGCATATATCTATCAGGAATTGGGATACGCACTCTCTTGGGGTAATGAATATCTAAGCCAGATGGTAGAAGCCGGTGTTCCTGCCGCTCTAGCCGCTAAGAAAATAAAATTCAACTTCGGTATCAGCTCAAACTATTTCATGGAAATCGCCAAATTCCGTGCTGCTCGCATGCTTTGGGCTAACATCGTTAAAGAATATAATCCTCAGTGCCCTCGTACAGACTGCTCGAACACAGGTGCTGACGGAACCTGTTACTGCGCTTGCAAGATGGTTGCACATGCAGAAACATCCAAATACAATCTTACACTTTTCGATGCTCATGTAAATCTGCTCCGTACTCAGACTGAAGCCATGAGTGCTGCATTGGCAGGTGTAAACTCTATTACTGTCACTCCTTTCGACAGTGTTTACGAAACTCCTAACGAATTCTCAGAACGTCTGGCACGTAACCAGCAGTTATTGCTAAAAGAAGAATCACACTTCAACCGTATAGTTGACCCTGCTGCCGGCTCATATTATATCGAGAACCTGACTGCTTCTATTGCCCAGCAGGCATGGAACCTGTTCTTAGCTACTGAAGATGAAGGCGGCTTCCTTGCTGCTGTAAAAGCTAATAAGGTACAGGAAACTGTAAATGCCAGCAACAATGCTCGTCATGAGGCTGTTTCAAAACGCAAGGAGATACTCCTCGGTACAAACCAGTATCCTAACTTCTCTGAAATGGCAGGCGAAAAGACTCCTGAAGAATGTAAGTGCAACTGCGGATGTAGTCACGGAACAGAAGAAGCTACTCCTTACATGGCTCTTGACAAGTCACGCGCAGCAAGCGAATTCGAAGCTCTCCGCCTGCAGACTGAACACTCAGGCAAGCGTCCTAAAGCATTCATGCTCACTATCGGTAATCTTGCTATGCGTCAGGCTCGTGCACAGTTCTCTTGCAACTTCCTTGCATGTGCCGGATATGAGGTTATCGACAACCTCGGCTTTGCTACAGTAGAAGAAGGCGTGGAAGCTGCAATGAAGGCTAACGCTGACATCGTAGTGATGTGTTCAAGCGATGACGAATATGCAGAATACGCAATCCCTGCATTCAAGGCTCTTGACGGACGCGCTATGTATATCGTGGCAGGTGCTCCGGCATGCATGGACGACCTGAAAGCAGCAGGCATAGAGAACTTCATCCACGTTCGCTGCAACGTATTGGAAACTTTAAAAGAGTATAACGAAAAGTTAGGAATTAAATAACTATGAAACCGAATTTCAAAAACATCGATATATATGCCGGATTCCAGCCTAAGAACGGCATGGAATGGCAGAAAGCCAATGGCATCGAAGCCAATTGGAGAACACCGGAACAGATTCAGGTAAAACCGGTCTATACAAAAGAAGACCTTGAAGGAATGGAACACCTTGACTATGTGGCAGGTATCCCTCCTTATCTTCGTGGCCCTTACTCAATGATGTACACTTTCCGTCCTTGGACAATCCGCCAGTATGCAGGATTCTCTACAGCCGAAGAATCAAACGCATTCTATCGCCGTAACCTTGCATCAGGACAGAAAGGTCTTTCAGTAGCATTCGACCTTCCTACTCACCGCGGTTACGACCCTGACCATCCACGTGTAGTGGGCGATGTAGGTAAAGCCGGAGTATCTATCTGTTCGCTCGAAAACATGAAAGTTCTGTTCGACGGTATTCCATTGAACAAGATGTCCGTATCAATGACTATGAACGGTGCGGTACTTCCTGTAATGGCTTTCTATATCAATGCCGGACTTGAACAGGGTGCGAAACTTGAAGAAATGGCAGGTACAATCCAGAACGATATCCTTAAGGAGTTCATGGTGCGTAATACATATATCTACCCACCTGCATTCTCTATGAAGATTATCTCTGACATCTTTGAATATACTTCACAGAAGATGCCTAAGTTCAACTCAATCTCTATCTCAGGTTATCATATGCAGGAAGCAGGTGCTACAGCAGACATCGAGTTGGCTTATACTCTTGCCGACGGTCTTGAATATCTCCGTGCCGGTGTAGCAGCAGGTATCGACATTGACGCCTTCGCTCCTCGCCTATCGTTCTTCTGGGCTATCGGTATGAACCATTTCATGGAAATTGCGAAGATGCGTGCCGCTCGTATGCTTTGGGCCAAGATTGTAAAACAGTTCAATCCTAAGAATCCTAAGTCACTGGCATTGCGTACTCACTCACAGACTTCAGGATGGTCGCTTACAGAACAGGATCCGTTCAACAACGTAAGTCGTACTTGTATCGAAGCTATGGCTGCCGCGCTTGGTCACACTCAGTCACTGCATACCAATGCGCTTGACGAAGCAATCGCACTTCCTACAGACTTCTCTGCACGTATCGCACGTAACACTCAGATTTATATCCAGGAAGAAACTCAGATATGCAAGAATGTTGACCCATGGGGCGGTTCTTACTATGTTGAGACTCTTACAAACGAACTTGCTCACAAGGCTTGGGAACACATTCAGGAAATCGAACGTCTGGGCGGTATGGCCAAGGCTATCGAAACAGGTATTCCTAAGATGCGTATCGAAGAAGCTGCAGCCCGCACTCAGGCACGTATCGACTCTGGCGAACAGACTATCGTGGGTACAAACAAATACCGTCTTGAAAAAGAAGACCCAATCGATATCCTTGAAGTGGATAATACTGCCGTTCGTCAGGAACAGATTGAAAACCTCCGCCGCCTGAAAGAAGGCCGTAATCAGGCTGAAGTTGACAAGGCTCTTGCAGCAATCACAGAATGTGTGAAGACAGGTAAGGGCAACTTGCTTGAACTTGCAGTAGAGGCAGCACGAGTTCGCGCTACATTGGGAGAAATCTCAGATGCTTGCGAAGTGGTAGTAGGACGTTATAAAGCAATAATCAGAACAATATCAGGCGTGTATTCATCAGAAAGTAAGAAAGATGCAGATTTCGCAAGAGCTTGCGAACTGACAGAAGAATTTGCGAAGAAAGAAGGTCGCCGCCCACGTGTAATGATTGCCAAAATGGGGCAGGACGGACACGACCGTGGTGCAAAAGTTGTAGCAACAGGTTTCGCCGACTGCGGTTTCGACGTTGACATGGGACCATTGTTCCAGACTCCGGAAGAAGCAGCACGCGATGCAGTGGAAAACGACGTTCATGCAGTAGGTGTTTCTTCACTTGCGGCTGGTCATAAGACTCTTATCCCACAGATTATCGCAGAGCTGAAGAAACTCGGCCGTGAGGATATCCTTGTATTCGCAGGTGGTGTAATCCCTGCTCAGGACTATGACTTCCTCTACAAGGCAGGCGTTATGGCTATCTTCGGTCCTGGTACATCAGTAGCAAAATCTGCTTGCCAGGTTATGGAACTGTTGATGGAAACTGAAGAGTAATATTCTATAAGTCAGACAATAAATTATCCGGTCTTTAAATGCTGCTTAAATGGTGATTAAATGCTATTTAAACGGTGTTTAAAGATCGGATTTTATTTATTACTTTCCTTGAGATAAAAATAATTGATAAACAATAATCATGATACAAAATATTGTACCATTACCCCACTTTATTTTCTTTACAAACACATCCCATTCTGACAAAAAGAACTTGTCAGCTTGTGATACAGCTACTTTGTTAGCCAATGACACAATTATAGGAAACAAAACCAAAGGCAATAAGAAAACCAACCCTTTATTTGCCCCATCTTTCCACATAAGAACATCAAGTACAATATATACAAGATAATTCAATAACAATAAAAAATTACAAATGTACTTCATAATAATTAATATTAAAAAACAACTCAAATACAATTCATATTTTACTAATACGAAAATCAAATTTAACCGAGTAAAAAATTAAACAGACATTCACACATTCCAATTATGACAAATAAAGATATATCATTAGTTACCAAGAAGATAAGTAACAATAGCGTATTAACGCATTATCAACTCAAAATATTATTTAACCTATATTACGAAATTATCTAATATAGTAAAGCCACATTTTATTGTATATAGAGTTTAAACAAAGACATTCACTCCATTGCTAAATTTGATATCTCCAATAAAGTTATTATATTTGGAAAAATTTATTTTTCATATTATTTATAGCATTGCTGGTATGGAAGAAAACTTAAAATCTAAATCTGAACTCATAGATAGAGTATCAACATTAAAGATGTATTTAGAACAGGGTCTATCTATTGATAATGTAATAAAAAAAATGAAAATTTCTGAAGAAGATTTTTTTCAGTTATACGAACTTGCCCTGTCTGATGAATTCAATAAAGAAATAGAAGAATTTGAACAATCAAGAATAAATGATTTTTTCAATTTAATTGAAAACAAGGAAAAAGAGAAAGAGGCCGAAAGAAAAGAATTAGAAATAAAAGCAAAAGAGAATATCAATCCATTATCCGCATTAACAGCTGAAGATATTTCTGATGCTAAAGTTTTTTTCTTTGAATACAGCATTAACATGTCAGAAGTAAAAAGCTATTATTTAGGCACCTTAGAATCTATATGTAATAAATATTGGATAAAGTTTAAAACTTCTATGTCAGAATACTCTATATTGGAATCCATAAAAGAAAAAATGTTAGAAAAAGGATTTCATAATGTGAGGAATCTGAAACTGCTTGAACCTTCACCAGCCTATATGAGATATCTGGAAGAATTAAAATCAAAAAAGAAGAAAGATATCGTTAAATTTGAGATAGATGAAAAGTTACTAACTATTGCAAGAAAGAAAATAGGGTTATAAATTAATAAAAAATATCATTATGGAAAACTTAAGAGGCATAGATCCAAAATTGGGTTTAATAGAGAACTTCAAAAATTCTTCTTTGTATAAAAAAATCAAGGAAAATAAAGACGAATATTTAGTTTGTATAAGAAATAATTCTATCGGAATATATTACAATGCTGACCGTATTGCTAAAGTATATGTTAGCCGTAAAGAACTGAAAGCAGAGATAAATAGTTTTTATTCAAGTGATTATTGGGACACAAACATAAGAGAAAAAGGAAACTACGAAAAAAAAACTCTTGACTATATTGAAACAAACATTGATAATATCAAGAAAAACAGTGATGCTAAATGTAAAAACCTAAAAGAAAAAAAAGCTCAACAGGCTCTTGTTGTAGCAAACAACTCCAACCAAAACTCTGAATGGTTTTGTTTTGATATTGAATATCGGCAATCTATAAAAGCACAACATAAGGATTTATTTACAGGTAGATTTGACATTCTTGCCATATCAAAAAAAGCCCCTCACAGGCTTGCCATAATTGAACTAAAATATAATAAAGAATCTATAGGTGGAACCTCCGGAATCGCAAAACATATTAAGGACTTTAGTACTTTTAATGATGAATCCAATAATTGTGTTTCAAATTTAAAGGAAGAAGTAAAAAACATAATTACAGATTTGGAGTCTTTGGGAATTGATATGCTATCGTTAGATATAGATTACAATAATATAGAGAACCCCGAATTCTACATTATTTGCTTGTATGATACCAAAGAATCTCCTCGCGGAACAGTCGGAGGATATTTGTTTGATACCAAAAGAGAACATTGGCATACCAAACGTACCTCCAAACATAATATCATAGACGAAATTGGAGAGAATTATAATATCGAATCAACAGAATGTCCTATAAAAGTAAATTTTCTTTTCAAAAAAGTGGAATCTCCCAAGAACTTAGGAATAACTGATATCCTGGATACTAATCAATACGATAAAGAATGAAAATTACCATACATAGAGGAATAGACCAAATAGGCGGTTGTATTACTGAAATTGAATCTTCAAAAGGAACAAAGATTCTTATTGACCTTGGACATAACCTGCCTGATGGAGAATCCGTAGCAAACGACCGTTATGATGAAAAATCAAATATAGAGACACTGCTTGACGGTGTCTCACATATTTTCTATTCTCATTACCATTCAGATCATATAGGATTTGAAAGCAAAGTTCCAGATAAAATACAGCAGCATATCGGTTCTCTATCACTGAAGATGATAAAAAATTTAAGAGAACATATGACCTATGCAGACTCTTTAAAAGAAGAAGCTTACGAAAGTTTATCTGCATTGAAGCGTTTCGATGAATACGAAAGCAACAAGCGAAAAGTTTATGGCGATATTGCAATAACCCCGCTACCTGTCAGCCATTCCGCCATTGATGCACATATGTTCCTCATTGAATGTGATGGAAAAACTATTCTCCACACAGGCGATTTTCGTGACAATGGATATAACGGAAAAGAAATGTTTGAAGAAATAAAATCACACATATCGCAATCAATAGATATTCTTATCACTGAAGGAACCTTATTAAGCAGAGATAATCCGAAAATGATAACCGAATATCAACTTAAAGAAAAAGCAAAACAGTTACTTAATAAATATAAATATGCATTTGTACTTTGTTCATCAATGGATGTAGACCGTTTGTGCTCTTTCTTTAAGGCCTCACGTGAAAACAATTCAGATAGACGCATAATAGCAGACAAGTATCAAATAAAACAATTCCAAACAATCAAGGATAATATCAACAATAAGCCATACAATGAAATTTTTGCTTATCAATATGCCTGGAAATGGGATGAAGAATTACACCGTATGCAAAGCTCAGGTTTCCTGATGTTTGTAAGACATTCGAAAACTTTTGAAAAATACATATATAATACAATAAAAACTTTGAATATTAATCCTAAAGATATCGTTTTCATCTATTCCAAGTTCTCCGGTTACATAAATAAAAATCATAAAGCATATAATTCTTCTCTTTATAAATTTATCAACAAATATAACTGGAATATAGAACAACTCCATACGAGCGGCCATGCCAGCAAAGAAGCTTTAACGGAAATATGTAATACAGCCAATCCCAATTATGCAATTATTCCAATACATAAAGAAGGAAAAGGCAGTATGAGCCTTCTTGAATTAAAAACACACTGTCCCATAATTGAAGAAACAACAAAAATAGAAGATATCGAAATAATAATCAAATGAAACTACTTCACATCTCAGACACTCACGGAAAACACAAGCTTTTAACAGATTTACCTAAAGCCGATATAATAGTACATAGCGGTGATGTTGGTATGGCAGGAACTGATGAAGAAATAATAGATTTCTTAAACTGGTATCTTGATTTACCATATAAATACAAGGTCTTTGTACCAGGGAATCATGATGATTGTTTAATAGATGCTGATATAAGCGGACTTGATGAAAATTGCTTTGTTCTTGACAATAGAGGAATAGAGATAGAAGGTATCAGAATATATGGGGTTTCTGCCTTTATAGAATATTCAATAAATGGCGAAGAAGAAAAATTTATTAATTCAATACCTAAAAATACTGATATTCTCGTTACTCATCAACCGCCTTATGGTATTTTAGATTTTTCAGACGGAATACACTACGGTTCATCATTATTATTAAAACGCTTGATGGAGATTAAGCCTCGTTTCCATCTATTTGGACATATACACAATAATTATGGCATTGAAAAAGGAATACACACATTATACTCCAATGCCTCTATTGTAGATGATAATTATGTCTTGAAAAACAAAGCAAGATGTATAATGATATAACAGAAATCAAAGACCGGATTTTTATTACTTACCAATTAAATATACTAATCTATCGGCAATATTTCAATCAAGTAAAGTCAAGCTATTATCCACCTGTCTATAGTCCTTGTTTCGGAACTGAAATTCACACCCACCTTGACAACCTTTCGTCCGTCCGCAGCAAATGCTGAGGCATAACCTTTCGCATCTATCTGAGCCATTGCCTCCTCAGCTGTTCCGTCAAGTTTGAATTCCATCACATAGATATAGTCGGAGGTTTTCAGCACGAGGTCAACACGTCCGCGCGAAGTATGATATTCTACTTCCGCATGGAAACCCATAAGTTTGAACACAATGTAGAGAATGTTCTGATAGTGCACTTCACGGTCGCGTGGAGCAAGTTCGTATGGTATATCATCAAAGAAAGTCTGCAGGCGGCTCAGGAAAGAATCCACATCACCCTTGCGGACTTCCTCTACAAAACGCTGGATCTCGTATGGAGATTTTGTTACGCTGACAGAGGCATAATTAGGCAAAAGGAAACGGAAAAAGCCCTGTTCCACCTCACGGTTAGGAAAGCCGAGAGTATAATTCTCGAATTCTTCATTATAGCCCTTTATTGTAAGATAGCCGCTCTGATATATTACAGGAACAGGGTCGGTAGATGCCGCATCAATGGAATCGAGAACAGGACCGCTGGTAACAATGTCTTCTATCTCCTTGACATCGTAGTTATGCCGCTTCATCAGTTCCACAAGGTATGTAGGGGTACCAGTAGCAAACCAGTAATTGTCTATCTGCATATTTGCAAAGGTATTCAGGATGCTGAAAGGATTGTACATTCCAGGAGACTTGAATGTGAAATGATAGCCGTCGTAATTCTGTTTCAGGCGTGCGCAGGTTTCATCATAGCCTGTCCCAAGTTTCTCGGACAAAGTGTGAATATCATCGTCAAAGTATCTGTGAAGCTCCTCTTCAGTTATTCCGCATATTTCAGAGAAACGGTTTATCATAGAGATATCCATCAGATTGTTCAAATCACTGAACACACTTACTTTTCCGAATTTTGTAACTCCTGTGAGCATGGCAAACTGTATGTATCCGTCGCACGACTTCAAGGCTCCATAAAAGGCTTTCAGTGTATTACGATATTCTGTCTGAAGTTCAGGATTGCCTATGGCCTGAAGCATAGGCTTGTCGTATTCATCTATGAGAATGACAACTTTTCTTCCAGTCACTTCGTATGCCCGTTTTATCATATACATAAAACGTTCTTCCGGCACGCGATCTTTCTTCTCATCACCATAGAGTTTTTCCCATATCTCCAAGTTTTGATTTAGTATTCCAGTCAAAGACTCCCTACTGTGATAGTTTCTCGTATTCAAGTCCATATGCAACACAGGATACTCTATCCACTCTTTCTCCAGTTTTTCTATCTCCAGTCCGACAAAAAGTTCACGCTTACCGGAGAAATACGCTTCGAGAGTAGATATAAGAAGACTCTTTCCGAAACGGCGAGGACGGCTGAGGAAATAATACTTTCCAGTACTTATCAGCTGGTATATCAATGCTGTTTTATCAACATAAATATAATCTTTCTTTCGTAAATCCTCAAAATTCTGTATGCCTATAGGATAAAGTTTGCTCATGACTGACTGATTTTTAATCTTAAGCACAAAGATAACAGTTTTATTTTGCAAATCCTAAATTCAATCCATCGAACATATAATGAACACATAAAAAACGCCCGGAAAACACCGTTCACTCAGTGTTCACCAGGCGTTAATTATGCGTTCACTCAACGTTATTATCAAACAAAGAACTTCAGCACAAATATTGCAGCCAGTATATACATACCGATTGTAAGTTTCTTATACTTGCCCGTAAGCAGATTAATAAGAACATAGCTTATCATACCGAGTACGATACCGTCTGATATACTGTAGGCAAGAGGCATGAAGATGATACAGATAAATGCCGGAATGGCTTCAGAATAGTCTGCAAAATTGACTTTAAGTACTGAAGACATCATCATCAGACCTACAAGTATCAATACAGGCGCTGTAGCAGCTCCCGGAACAGAAAGGAAGAAAGGAGCGAAGAATAATGAAAGCAGGAAGCAGACAGCTGTTACAAATGAAGTAAGACCGCTTCTACCGCCTTCACCTACTCCAGAAGCACTTTCCACGAATGTAGTGATGGTACTTGTTCCAAGCATTGCACCGGCAGTAGTACCTATGGCATCTACCATGAAAGCCTGTTTCAGATGAGGAATCTTACCGTTCTTGTCCATCATTCCGGCCTTTGTAGTAACACCTACCAATGTTCCGATAGTATCGAACATATCCACAAACAGGAATGTGAATACCACTACAATCATTTCCTTTGTGAATATATTGTGCCATTCAAACTGCCAGAAGATAGGTTCTATTGATGGAGGTGTACTGAAGATACCGTCGAATTTTGTGATACCCATAGGGATACCGATAAGTGTTGTGATAAGGATACCAAACAGCAACGCACCTCTTACTCCCTTAACCAAAAGAAGTGAAGTAACCACCAGACCTATCATTCCAAGCAAAGCAGTACCTGAAGTGATATTTCCCATGCTGATAAGAGTAGCATCGTTGTTTACGATGATACCTGCATTCTGCAGTCCGATGAAAGAGATGAACAGGCCTATACCGGCACCGATGGCATTTTTCAGCGTGACAGGTATAGCGTCAACAATCTTCTCGCGCAGGTTTGTAACCGTCAATAATATGAAGATAAGACCTTCAATCAATACCGCTGTAAGGGCAAACTGCCATGTATATCCCATTGTAAGACATACTGTATAAGCAAAGAAAGCGTTAAGTCCCATACCCGGAGCAAGTCCGAAAGGCAACTTTGCATAGAATGCCATCAGCAGTGTGGCAAAAGCAGAAGCAACAACTGTTGTTGTGAACAATGCTCCCTTGTCCATTCCCGTAGCACTAAGGATGTTTGGGTTTACGGCAAGGATATATGCCATAGTCAGGAAGGTAGTGATACCAGCCAGTATCTCTGTGCGTACACGAGTGACATTTTTATCGAATCCGAAAAGTTTTTCTAACATGATGATTTATTTTTTAGAATGACCATTTCATTGCCAAAGTAGGCATCCATTTCCAACCGTTCATAATACCGAAGTTTGAAGATATTTCCCACTCAGTACCAACGCTTAAGTTGAAATCGTCAGCTACCTTATCAAACTTGTTCAAATTCACCCAGAACTGTGGCTCTGTTATGAAAGTAAAGTTATGTTCCTCGCCTTTTTCAAAGTCTGTATGTTTTTCTTTCCAGAAATCGGCAAATCCTGAGAATGTGTATCTACCCTTACAGAAATGCAGATACCATGTAGCTGTCAGCTGGAAGTTGTGTGGTTTTGGATTTTTCTGGATAATTTTATATGTAGGAGTGAAAGTAAATCCTTTTGTAAAATCAGCATTGTTCCATGTATAAGTAGCACCAAGAAGGTAAGCATTGTTTATATTAACTCCACCATTATATTCCACGTGTGCAGAGAACGGACCTCCCCAGAAATTCAATTCACGGGCAATTTCCCAATATGCACCTACAACACCCTCTTTTGCATAGTCCATATCCACGAAGAAGAATGTACTACCCCATCTGTCAGGCTTGAACATCTCTACAGTAGTTGTAACTTTAGCTCTTGCACTCTGAGAGTCATAAATAGAACTACCGAAGTCATAATGCAACTGAACATTCTGTGCACCCACAATCGCTGTTATCATACATACGATGATTGATAAAAATAGTTTTTTCATTGTCTTTTTTAGTTTTTAATAATAGTTTATAAAAGTAAGGCGCAAAATTACATAAAAGTTAGCATATCACAAAAGAAGTAATTATCTTTGCTAATCATTACATCATTATATATTATGAAGATACGTGTTTTATCCATATTTTCCTTGTTGTTAATATACATAAACTGTGTTTCAGCACAGGTTTCGGAAAATGCATTGAAAACCTGGCAAGACAATAAGTTGGCAATGAAGATTCTGTTCTCCATACAAAAGAATCCAAAGGGAGAATCCAGCGACTTCAATTATGACAGATTCAATGCCGACTCCATTGCAGCTCTTGCTGAGAAATCAGGCATGCGTACGGTCATAGCTCCGGCCAAGATAGGAAACATCTATTTTTTCAGGACATCAACAGACAGCAACTCACGCCACAGCAGGGATATAATAAAAGAACTTAGCGAAGCATGCAGCAAAAGAAATATCCGGTTTGGAGTATATCTCTCCATTGCCGACAAAAAAGAAAACAAGGAGCATCCTGTTTCGAAAAAACTGAGTGAAAACACTAAAAAACTGATTACCGAACTGCTCACCGGATATGGAAGAATATCAGAAATAGATTTCGATATGGAAGCAAGGAGTCCGGAAGAAAGCCATGAGCTATACTCACTCGTACACAAGCTTCAGCCGGACTGCATGGTAAGCAGCAATGCCGGCAACGGACAGTACGATTTCTGCACCTTGCTAAAATATCATTTCCAGAAAGATTTCCTGGAGTGCAACTGGAGATATGATTCTTCCCTCGCATTCCCCACATCATCTATCGAAATAGACAATGCACAATCTGACGCTAAAAGAGTGATACAGAAGATGACAGACGCAATAGCCTGCGGAGGAGGATTCACATTCAATCTGCATTTAGGCCATGACTGCAAAATCAATGCATACGACAAAGACATTCTGTACAACATAGGACTCTGGATGAAGAAAAACGGCAATGCCGTATATAAGACACAACGCAGTCCGTTTAATGAAAGTTTCGACTGGGGAACAGTTACGAGAAACGGCAACACACTGTATTTCATCCTGTCAGGTAAATACCCTAAGGACGGAAGAATAAAACTGTATACGCCGGAATATGAATTAGTTAGAGCGGACGGAAAGTTTGCCACCTGCATACAGAAGAACGGACTTATAGACATAGCCATACCGGCATCGGCCTACAAAGGAAAAACTGTCAACGTGCTTACCCTGAAATTCAAGCAGGAAATATTCGACAGTAAGCCGGAACCGATAAGAGCCATTACATTGAAGCAAAGCAATGCCACACCACTGTACAGCATCGACGGATTCGACTTCAGCAGCACATACAGGAGTACGGTCAAATATTCATGGTATTTTGAGCAGCTTATGCTGAAGCAGCTTGAGATAATATACACCAGTCAGGAAAAAGGCAAGACACTGGACATCGAATTAGACGGAAAGGAATATAAGGTGACTCTTGACAACGGAAAACCTTCTACCTTAAGCACTGCCAACGGAACAGTATGGGGCAAGCAATACATTTGCGGACCGGACAACAAGATGTTCCATTCACCACAGACAATAAATACAGACATGGAAAATCCACCGGTGAAAAACTCAGCATGGAAAGAAATACAAGCCGGAAAGCATACATTTGCTGCCAAAGCAAATGATACTTACTATGTGATGCAGAACATCGAATCGCCAAGGACGCAACATATCATGGTAGATGCAGGTGCAGGTAACGGTATTGAGATTTTCGTAAACGGAAAATCGGTAATGAAGCACCTCAATCCGTACAGATGTGAGTTCAGAACAGAAAAGGTTCTTCTGCCGCTTCAGAAAGGCAGCAACCGGATTGTAATGAAGATATACAACAGATTTGAGAAAAACATAAGCTACATACTGCGCCCGTCGGAAGACAGAACCATCTACAAGCAGGAACTGACATTGCCGGAAATGAGTACGAAGAAAAACCACATACTTACCGTCCGTCAGGCCGGACTGCCTTCTGCTCACTCCGACACGGAACTCTCAAACCTGCGCATAAGACTCAGAAGAATAGCACTATAAATAACGAAACATAGTCAAGAAAAATGAACACAGAACTTACACTGATAAGAATAACAGGCATCGACCGTCCGGGACTGACAGCGTCCATCACAGAAATACTGTCGAAATACGATGTTACCATTTTAGACATCGGCCAGGCAGACATACATCAGACACTGTCACTCGGAATACTTTTCAAAAGCAAAGAAACGGAATCGGGGAACATAATGAAAGAGCTGCTTTTCAAATCCTCTGAATTGGGTGTGAACATACGCTTCTACCCCGTATCGGTAGAGGAATACGAGAACTGGGTTTCGATGCAGGGAAAGAACAGGTACATCATCACCATATTGGGAAGAAGGCTCACTGCAAAACAGATAGCTGCCGCCACAAAGATAATAGCCGACCAGGGGCTGAACATCGACTCCATAAAGCGACTTACCGGACGTGTACCGCTCGATGAAGAAAAGGCAAGCGTAAGAGCATGTATAGAATTTTCCGTCAGAGGCACACTGAAGAACAGAGTCGAGATGCAGCGCAGCCTGATGAAACTGAGTAGCGAAATGGGAATGGACTTCTCTCTCCAGCTTGACAATATGTACCGCCGTATGCGAAGGCTGATTTGTTTCGATATGGACTCCACGCTGATACAGACAGAGTGCATAGACGAACTGGCGGAACGTGCCGGAGTGGGCGAACAAGTCAAAGCCATAACCGAACGCGCCATGCGAGGAGAAATAGACTTCAAGGAAAGTTTCACAGAAAGGGTTGCCCTGCTGAAAGGCCTTGACGAGAGCGTAATGAAGGAAATAGCCGAAAATCTGCCTATCACGGAAGGAGTGGAAAGGCTGATGTTCGTACTGAAACACTACGGATATAAGATAGCGATACTTTCCGGAGGTTTCACCTACTTTGGCGAGCATCTGAAGCGCAAGTTCGGAATAGACTATGTTTACGCAAATGAACTTGAAATAGTAGACGGAAAACTAACAGGCAGATACCTTGGCGAGATAGTTGACGGAAAGCGTAAGGCCGAACTGCTCAGACTGCTGGCACAGGTGGAGAAGGTAGACATAGCACAGACCATAGCTGTGGGCGACGGTGCAAACGACCTGCCTATGCTCTCTACAGCCGGATTGGGAATAGCCTTCCATGCCAAGCCAAAGGTGGTGGAGAATGCCGAACAGTCCATAAACACCATTGGGCTGGACGGAGTGCTGTACTTCCTTGGCTTCAAAGATTCCTATCTTGACGAAAAAGGAAAGCTGTAAATAGAAATACTCACATATATAATATCCCCCTCACGCACGAATCAGTTTTAACGGAATTCTTGCATGAGGGGGTTATTATTTTAAGTCATATTCACCAAAACGCTCCGACATTTTTTGGTGCCGACTATAGTCGGCAATGGTGCTGACTATAGTGGGCAATGCTGCCGACTATAGTGGGCAGAGCTGCCGACCATCGTCAGCACCAAAAAACGACTAATAAAAAATCCCGGAACAAGCATCAGTGTCTGTTCCGGGATTTCTGTATTATAATGGTAATATCAATTGTTTATCACGATATATCCGTTCAGATATGTGGCAATGACGAGCCATAATATATAAGGTATAAACATATACAGCGCAGGCTTGTCTTTCTTGCTTACGGCCATCATAAACCAAATGACAGAAGCATCAAGAAGCAGTATATCAACCATACCTAAAACCGGCATACGCATGGTGAAGAACAATATGCTCCAAAGGAAATTCAGCACCAGCTGTACAGCCCAGATGAATACTCCTTTCTTATATTCCTTGTTCAGCACCCGTCCCAATGAAAGTCCCATCAGGAGATATATTATAGACCATGCTATAGGAAATGCTATGTTCGGTGGTGTCAAACCTGATTTATTCAGATGAGGGTACCACTCCATCATAGACTCAGCCTGAAGTTTGCTTGCAGCAAAACCAATACCAAAGCATAACAGTACAGGCCAGATGTAATTGATAATGCGCTTCATAACTGAAAGGATTTATATTAATGTGAATATTATCTGATAAACAGAAGCTCACGATATTTAGGAAGTGTCCACATACGGTCATCAACCATCAGTTCCAACTGGTCAATGTGGTAACGTATTTCTTCCAGCATAGGAGCTATCTTGTCATGATAAGCGATTGCCCTTTCACGGATAGATTCTATTCTGTTTGCTACCCTTCTGGCCTCAACCATAGCATCCACATTTTCCTTTATATAAGCAGTATGCTGAGCTATTTCTTTGATGATAGTTATATTTTCGGCAGACAACTTCTTTGTTTCTTCTTCTCCGAATACCGACTTCATCTTATATACATTATCCAACAGCTTGGTCTGGTATTCAGTAGCTACAGGGACAACGTGGTTCATAACCAGGTCGCCAAGTACACGGGCTTCAATCTGGATTTTCTTGACATACATTTCCCATTTCACCTCGTTACGGGCCTCAAGTTCCTTGCGGTTCATTACGCCTGTCGATTCAAACATCTTTATAGTTTCAGGCTTCATGTAGTTGTCGAAAATCAACGGACAGCTTGTCTCGCAGTCCAGACCACGACGCTTGGCTTCTTCCTTCCATTCGTCGCTGTAACCGTTACCGTCGAAACGGATAGGCTTGCATATTTTGATATACTTACGGATAGTCTGAAGTATAGCAGACATCTTAGGTTCACCCTTCTCGATAAGTTCGTCAACCTCCTTCTTGAATATCATCAACTGTTCTGCTACGGCAGTGTTCAATGCTATCATTGCACTTGCACAGTTTGATTCAGAACCCGGAGCACGGAACTCGAATCTGTTTCCTGTAAATGCGAATGGCGAAGTACGGTTACGGTCTGTATTGTCTATCAGCAGTTCAGGAATCTGAGGAATGTCAAGTTTCAATCCCAACTTGTCGCTCAATGACATGAACTCGTCTGCCTTGCTTTCTTCGATATGGTCGAGCACCTTGCTCAACTGAGAACCGAGGAATGAAGAAATGATTGCAGGAGGTGCTTCGTGTGCTCCAAGACGGTGAGAGTTGGTAGCACTCATGATAGAAGCCTTGAGCAATCCGTTATGATGATAAACGGCCATCAATGTATTGACAACGAATGTGATGAAACGGAGATTTTCTTCCGAAGTCTTACCCGGAGCCATCAGCAGTACGCCTGTGTCAGTACCGAGCGACCAGTTGTTATGCTTTCCGGAACCGTTCACACCCTTGAATGGTTTTTCGTGAAGCAACACTCTGAAGCCGTGGTTGCGTGCAATCTTGCGCATGAGCGACATGACAAGCATGTTATGGTCTACAGCCAAGTTGCATTCCTCGAATATAGGAGCAAGCTCGAACTGGTTTGGAGCAACCTCGTTGTGGCGTGTCTTGACAGGAATACCGAGTTCAAGCGACTGGATTTCCAAATCCTTCATAAAGGCAGCCACACGTGTAGGTATGGCACCGAAATAATGGTCTTCAAGCTGCTGGTTCTTTGAAGCTTCGTGTCCCATCAGCGTACGTCCTGTAAGCAACAGGTCAGGACGGGCAGCATACAGACCTTCGTCTACGAGGAAGTATTCCTGTTCCCATCCCAAGTATGAATATACTTTCTTTACAGAAGGGTCAAAATAGTGTATTACGTCAAGCGCAGATTTTGTCACTGCATGTATAGATTTCAAAAGAGGTGCCTTATAATCGAGCGACTCTCCTGTATATGCAATGAAGATTGTAGGGATGCACAATGTATCGTCAACTACGAACACAGGTGATGAAGGGTCCCATGCACTATATCCGCGAGCTTCAAATGTATTGCGGATACCTCCGTTAGGAAATGACGAGCCGTCCGATTCCTGCTGTACAAGAAGTTTCCCGGAAAATTCTTCAAGCATTCCGCCTTTTCCATCGTGTTCCACGAAAGCATCATGCTTTTCTGCAGTACCTTCAGTAAGTGGCTGGAACCAGTGAGTATAATGTGTGGCACCAAGTTCTACCGCCCATTTTTTCATTCCGGCAGCAACTTCATTTGCTATGCTGCGGTCCAGAGTGGCACCATTGTCTATTACGTCAATAAGCTTTGAATAGACCTTGCTCGGAAGATACTTGAACATCTTCTCTCTGTTGAACACGTATTTGGCAAAATATTCACCCGGACGCTGTGATGGCGATGGCACATTAACAGGTTTCTTGTGAAAAGCCTCTTCTACTACTTTAAATCTCAATTGTGACATAATACCTAAGTTTGTATATTTTATTGATTGTTTTTAAATACCGTTTAAACAGCTTTCAAACACTGTTTAAATATTGTTTAATTCTCGTTCTATAAATTGTTGCATATTCTCTGTATTCCATCCTTGCATCTGTCACGGTCGCCGAATGCGGTCAGTCGTATATATCCTTCACCGCTTGGTCCGAAACCTATACCCGGAGTACTAACTACCTGAGCCTCGTACAGAAGTTTGTCGAAAAATCCCCACGAGGTCATCCCCTTAGGGGCCTTTACCCAGAGATAAGGTGCATTCTCACCTCCGTAAGCTCTCAGCCCGATGCTCGTAAGTCCCTTTTTCATAATCCTGGCATTCTCCATGTAGTAATCTATCATGGCCTTTACCTCTTCTTTTCCTTTTGGAGTATATATTGCCTCTGCTCCTCTCTGGGCTATGTAGGAAGCTCCATTGAATTTTGTAGTCTGTCTTTTAAGCCAGAGTTTATTCAGCGATATTCTTTCTCCCATAAGCGTAGAAGCGGTAACTTCTTTAGGAACAACGGTATATCCACATCTTATGCCTGTAAATCCTGCCGTCTTGGAATAGCTTCTGAATTCTATTGCCACCTTTTTGGCACCTTTTATTTCGTAAATGGAATGCGGAATGTCCGGTTGTCTGATATATGCCTCGTATGCTCCATCGAACAATATAAGAGTGTCATTCTCCAAAGCATAGTTTACCCATTTCTTCAGTTCGGACTTACTAAGAACAGTTCCTGTAGGATTATTCGGGAAACACAGATATACTATATCAACTCTCTGTTCAGGAATAGGCGGTATGAAATTGTTTTCCGGACTGCATGGCATGTAAATCACATTACTCCATCTATAGCCGTCACCAAGTGTTCCTGCTCGTCCGCATGAAACGTTAGAATCTATATATGCCGGATATATAGGGTCTGTAACACCGATACTGTTGTCATGTCTGAGGATATCTCCAAAGTTTCCGGAATCTGTCTTGGCTCCGTCATTTATGAATATTTCACTGTGCTCAAGAGATATTCCCCTGGAAGCGTAGTCATGCTTTATTATGGCATCAATAAGGAAACTGTATCCCTGCTCAGGTCCGTAACCATGAAATGTTTCTGCCTTTGCCTGGTCTTCCAGAGCCTTATGCATGGCATCCAGACACGATTGCGGTATGGGACGGGTAACATCACCGATACCCAGGTTTATTATATCGGCCTTAGGATGGGTAACCTTAAAAGTATTTACCTTTTTCGCTAAGTCAGTAAACAAATAATTGTCGGGCAGTTTTAACAAATGTTCGTTGACCAATGCCATATATTATCTCTTTTAGTCTATTTTGGCGCAAAAATACGAAAAAAATGTCATTTATGAAATATAAATTCATGCTTTTGTATATCAGACAACACCTTTATTGCAGTTTTTTATCATTTTAATGTCTTCTATATTTTTCACACTTGATTTATATCAATAATTGTTTTTTTTAATAACTTTGCATCGACTTAATTAAATATATATGTTGGACTTATAACAAGAAGTATCAAATGAGTTCTTTACTAACCTTTACGAATAGGCAGCAACTGCTTAGAGAAACGAAAGATTATCTTTTTATCGCGTTGGGGATGATTATGTATGCTGTCGGTTGGACTGTATTTCTACTGCCGAACAACCTGCCATCAGGTGCGGTTCCCGGTATAGCCTCTGTTGTGTATTGGGCTACAGGTTTTCCGGTACAATATACTTATCTTCTTATTAACTTCGCACTTCTGCTTCTTGCTCTAAAGATTTTAGGACTGAAATTCTGCCTGAAAACCATTTTTGCCGTAGGTGTACTGACTTTCGCCACCCCGGTATTCCAGCACTTTGTTAAAGGTTCACTAATCAACGACCAGCCTTTCATGGCATGCGTACTCGGTGCATCATTTTGCGGCGGAGGTATAGGAGTTGCATTCTCGGCCAATGGAAGCACCGGAGGAACGGATATTATCGCAGCCATAATAAACAAATATCGCGACATAACCTTAGGAAGGGTTATCCTGATATGCGATGTGATAATAATATCATCCAGTTATCTGGTTTTGCATGATTGGGAGAAGGTGGTCTACGGATATGTGGTACTGTTCATCTCAAGCTTCGTACTCGACCAGGTAGTGAACAGCGCACGCCAGTCGGTACAGTTCTTCATAATTTCGCAAAAGTATGAGGAGATAGGAAAAAGAATAAATAAAGACCTGCACCGCGGTGTTACATTTATTGACGGAGTGGGATGTTATACACACAATAATGTGAAAATGATGTTCGTTCTGGCTAAGAAACGTGAGTCAAACACCATCTTCCGACTGATAAAAGACATTGACCCCAATGCTTTTGTATCACAAAGTGCCGTAATTGGTGTATTCGGGGAAGGCTTCGACAAAATAAAATTAAAATAACACTTAACTAAAAAGAAACAAACATGAATTCAAATATAGATATAGCCAAAAGAATTGCTTCATCATTAGATTGCACGTTATCGAAAGAAGTATTGAAGACATTTTCCGAGATTCTTGTTCCCGAAAAATACAAGAAGGGAGAAAGAATTCTTGATGAAGGACAAGTGTGCGAATACCTGTATTTCATAGACAAAGGGATGACGCGCCAATTCTACTTCAAATACGACAAGGATCTCACAGAACATATCGGTTATGAAGATTCCATTGTGGTATGTCTTGAAAGTTATTTCAACGAAGAGCCTACCAAGCTGATGATAGAGACATTAGAACCTACCATCGCATGGAAAATAAGCAAACGGGATATAGAGCATCTGGCATCGGTAAACAGCGAAATGGGAACCTTGTACAGAAGGGTATTCGAAAAATCTCTGATTACATCACAACAGAAAGCAGACACTCTCAGATTTGAACCGGCAAACGAAAGATATCTAAAGCTCATGCAAAGACATCCGGAAATATTAAAGAGAGCACCGCTTATATACATAGCCTCTCTATTGCAGATGACACCGGAAACACTTAGCCGTGTTCGCTCAGCGAGTCTTAATTCATAAGAAACAGTAATTCCCTCCTTTTCAGCGATGACCAATCATACTGAAAAAGAGGGAATTTTCATTTTTAGAATATCACACCGACACGGAATCCGGCATTGTTCTGACCGTTAATTTCGTCTGTAAGTGTATATGTCTTATTTGTTCCATAGCTGTAGTAGCCTGCTACATGGAATCCCCAGTTCTTGGTTTTGCAAGGATAAATATTGAAACCTATTTCCGGAGATATATAGCCGCCCCAAGCCTTGTCATAAAGACCATTTATTCCATAATATGTAGTATTTCTGGCATACATGGTTCCGGCTTTTACACCTACATACGGTTCAAAATGCTTTCCGTCATACAGCGTATAGTTAGCTGCCAGTCCAAAAGGAACCTGGAAAGCGGAACGCTGCTGGTCTGTTGTCAGGCTCTCTGTAGGAGATATCGGCAGAGTCTGTCGTCCAATATACTGATGGTTGGTATGGAATGATGCAAACACACCTACGTTCCATCGTGGAGCTATTCTGTATTTCAGCTCATAGTTCATACCCCATCCGCTTATCTTGTCGGCATAACCGGTTGAGAACGGAGCATTCATCTGCCAGTCAATAACCAAGTTCAGTTTACGCACATCCCATTGGGCATTTGCAGTGACCATAATACCGCAAACCAGACAACAAAGAACAATAGCTCTTCTGAATATTGTATTTATAGTTTTCATTATCAGTTCCTCCTATCATTTGTTACATTTAATATATTCCGATTGTTTAAATGCCTGTCCTACGGAATTGACAAGCAATTGCAGATTATACATTCCGCTATACTGTGCCCCTGAAGCATTGGAATACCATATCACCGGAATATTCTTGCTTTCAGAATCGCCTGTCAAATCTACCATTTCCATTACGAGAGTGTTTGTGTCGTAATTATAGGTTATAGGATAAGGATAGTACCATCCTCCCCACCATGGTCCCCAGTAGCCGTAGTCCCACCATCCTCCGAAATATCCTCCGGAAACTATCTGATATGATTCATTGATATATGACAACTGAATACCCAACTCGGCCTCATCCTTCTTTTCAGGGTCTGTTATCCTTTCATATCCGCGTGCATTCATCTCTGTTTCAACGGCTTTGATAATCTTCATCGCGTTGTCATCCTTCCAGTAAGTGGCTTTATGACTTCCGGCTTCAAGAATACTGTCCGGCAGAAAATAAGTTTTGTATGTTCCAAAATCCACACTGCTGTCATAATCTGTATAAACAGACAGGTCGGCATCCAGTTCGGACATATCCGGATTTTTCTCGCATGATACTGCCAATAACGGCAGACAAATGTAAAATAATAACTTTTTCATATTAGTATTCTTTTAAAATGTTATTAAATAGAACTTCCTTTATAAACCCTGCTTCTGAATGATGGGACTACAATTCCCGTCAAGGTTATTCTGTTGGAATTAAAATTCGGCGAAATGGTGACAGAAGCTTTATTGCTACCGGAATACAAACTGATATTCACCATAGCTGATATACCTGTACCCATCACATTCATGGTAACATCGATATTACCCCTCTTGTCTTTTTTGATTTCATAATTAGATACATTACCATCCAGAGTTATTCCCCCGATTCCATTAGGGCCGGAAACGGGAATATTGAATGCAACCTGAACCACAGACTTGTCCCCTTTGACAGAAACGAAGTTGGTATTGGAATTTACAAAAGCAGTCTGACCATATTTGAATTCAACCTTATCCGCTTCAAGAGTAAAGTCTTTATCCAAAATGGCTTTCTCCGCCTCAACGAACATTAGACTATCAAGCTTTTCCTGAAAAGCTTTTCTTTCTGCAGCAGTCATTTCATCTGATACCTGCGCAGAAACACTGTTTGACATAACAGACAAAAGCAGTGTAAACAAAAAAATAAAGATTTTCATATTCTATTTTCCTTTCTTTTTTATCGAAAGCAAAATTAGAATGAAAATCTTACTCTGAAAACGGATTTTTCCTATAAGTAAATAGGGAATCCGGAATATTATTTAGGAACTTTTCCCCTCAACGATATATATACATACCCCGGTATAGTATGACACATCAATTCATGACTCCATCCTTATACTCTTGAGCCAACGTAATATAGTTCTTTATCAGATAATTATTCCTGAAACCTTCAGGAGCCTCTTTCACTATATCCTCCATCATAGGAGTCAGAAAAGGATATGGCAATGAGTTTCCTATCATTATAAAGACTCCGGGGCCCAATACATTTTCATAATTGTTCTGAATGAAAGTCTTCACAAGATTATCCATTTGCTGTGCTACCTCTGTTCTTTGCTTGTCTATCTCCGACTGAACCGTATTCAGGTCAACCCCATCCATAATCATGCGGCTTTCCTCCCTCTCAACTTCATACGCCTTATCGTCTATAGCAGTTTTTGCCTCGATAAAATCATTGAAACTGTCATTCAGCGGAGTACCCTTAATTGAAATCCCTATATTGTTTATCTGAATATTGATATTTCCCTCTTCAAGGACAAGCGGCATAATGCATTCTTCATCCATATATAACGATGCCAATACCACAGAATCTATCTTGCCTTCCATCTGAAAATAGCCATGTATCACTTCTGCCGAATCAACACTGACAAGCTGATCGCCAGACAAAACCTTAACAAATAACATTTTTCCGTCCAGACTTGAAACGGAAGTCATGCCATCTATCTTAAATTTCTTTCCGCAAGAAGTTAATGTAGTAATAAATAATAAGATAAGACCAAATCTAAACATATGAATTAAAAGAATTTATTCCAGTTGCAAAGGTAGCGTCTTTATGACTACCCATGAAAATTTTTATCACAAATTATACTAAATACGTGACGATTATACATTTAAAAAAGATGAAAACAAATAGAAAATAAACATATTTAGTTACAAAAAGAATATTTTTATAACATAAAAACGAACTTATTTTATCCTTAAATGTTATCTTTGTAACCTATTTACTTTACTTTGATAAAGTAATGTATGCGTTTTTCCATCCAAATGGTCACTTTTGAAAAATTTAAACAATAACAATTCAAAAACTATAGTCAAATGAAGAAAATCAAAGTTTTAGCACTGGCACTCCTGTGCTCAGTATTCACGCCATCAAAGGCGGATGAAGGAATGTGGCTCCTGCAGCTGATGAAAGAACAGAATCTGGCTGACAAGATGAAGGCACAAGGTTTGAAAATGAACATTTCTGATATCTACAATCCTAAACAGATTACCCTGAAAGATGCTGTTGGTATTTTCGGAAGAGGATGTACAGGCGAAATAATCTCTCCTAACGGACTTATCCTTACCAATCATCACTGCGGATATGATGCAATCCAGCAGCACAGTTCTGTAGAACATGACTATCTTACAGACGGATTCTGGGCTAAGAGTATGGAAGAAGAGCTCCCTACTCCGGGATTGACATTCAAGTTTGTGGAACGCATAGTTGACGTTACAGACAGAGTAAACAGAGATATCGAAAAGGGAAAGATAGAAGAAGCAGAATCATTCGGAAGCGAATATCTGAAAAAGATTGCTGCCGACGAACTTAAGAAGAGCGACCTTAAGAAAGCTCCTGGAATCACTACAATGGCATTGCCTTTCTACGAAGGTAACAGATTCTATGTATTCTATATCAAGACTTACACTGACGTCCGTATGGTGGCTGCTCCTCCTTCATCAATCGGTAAATTCGGTGGTGAAACAGACAACTGGATGTGGCCTCGTCATACAGGCGATTTCTCTATGTTCCGTATCTATACAGACAAGAACGGAAATCCGGCCGACTACAGCAAGGACAATATTCCATTGAAGGCAAAGAAACACCTTACTATATCATTGAAAGGCATTCAGGAAGGTGATTATGCCATGATTATGGGATTCCCGGGAAGCACAAGCCGCTATCTTACTGAAAGCGAAGTGAAACTGAGAATGACCGGCACAAACACCCCAAGAATTGAAGTTCGAGAAGCAAGACAGAATGTGTTGAGAGCAGAAATGGCTGCAAGCGACAAGGTTCGTATCCAGTATGCAAGCAAATTTGCAAGCTCAAGCAACTACTGGAAGAACTCTATCGGTATGAACAAGGCAATCATCGACAATAAGGTGCTTGAAACAAAAGCTGAACAGGAAGCACGTTTCGCAAAATTCGCTATGGCTAAGAAGAATGCCGACTATCAGGGTGTAGTTGAAAAAATCAACGAGTATGTAAAGGCAGTTGAACCTATCCGCACTCAGTCAACTTACTTCAGCGAAGTGTTCAGAACCGGTATCGAGTTCGAATCTTCTTACACTCTCTTCAACAATCTGAAGAAGGCTCTTGAAAAGAACAAGAAGAAAGACATCGAAAAGGCTGTAGAAGCTCTCAAATCAGAATTTGCAGATGTACACAACAAGGACTACGACCACGAAGTGGACCGCAAGGTTGCAAAAGTCCTGATTCCTCTTTACGCTTCTAAAGTTCCTGTAGACGCTCTTCCTAAGTTCTACGAAACTATCAAGGCTAAATTCAACGGCGACTACAACGCATACATTGATGCTTGCTACAATAACTCTATCTTCGCTAATGAAGAAAACTTCAACAAGTTCATCAGCAACCCTACTGTAGAGGCTATCGAAAGCGACCTTATGGTACAGTACTCTGAAGCTAAGGCTGAAATGAACAAGAAACTTTCAGAAAAGCTTAAAGAGGCAAGCAAAGGTATTAACCTGTTGCACAAGGCATACGTGAGAGGACTTTGCGAAATGTATGCACCGGAACCAAAAGCACCGGATGCAAACTTCACTATCCGTATGACCTACGGAAATGTCAAGCCATACGACCCTAAAGACGGTGTACACTATAAATACTACACAACTCTGAAAGGTGTAATGGAAAAAGAAGACCCACAGAATCCTGAATTCGTGGTTCCCGCAAAACTGAAAGAACTTTACTCTACTAAGAACTTCGGACGTTATGCTATGGCTAACGGTGAAATGCCTACATGCTTCCTTACTACTAACGACATCACAGGCGGTAACTCAGGTTCACCTGTAATGAACGGCAACGGAGAGCTTATCGGTTGTGCATTCGACGGTAACTGGGAATCACTGAGCGGCGACATCAACTTCGACAACAACCTTCAGCGTTGTATTGCAGTGGATATACGTTACGTTCTCTTCATTGTAGAAAAACTCGGAGGATGCAAGAATCTTATTGACGAAATGACAATCGTAGAATAATGAAAAAAACTATATTACTATCACTACTCACCACATTTACCCTCGCCGGACATGCCGACGAGGGAATGTGGATGCTGACCGACCTGAAAAAACAGAATGCGGCAGTAATGTACGATATGGGGCTTGACATCAGCATAGACGATGTTTATTCGCCAGACAACATATCGCTGAAAGATGCAGTGGTTCACTTCGGAGGCGGATGTACAGGCGAAGTTATCTCAGCCGAAGGTCTTGTACTGACCAACCATCATTGCGGATACGGCTACATACAGCAGCACAGCTCTGTAGAGCACGACTATCTGACAGACGGCTTCTGGGCAATGACACGCGAACAGGAATTGCCTTGCGAAGGACTTACAATCACATTTATCGACAAGATACTTGATGTCACAAATTACGTCAAGGAACAACTCAAGAAAGATGAAGACCCAGAAGGGCTGAACTACCTGTCACCATCATATCTTTCTAAAGTTGCTGCAAGATTTGCCAAGAAAGAGAAAATCAAGACAGACGAATTTACTGTCCTGGAACTCAAACCTTTCTATGGAGCCAACAAATACTATCTTTTCGTAAAGACAGTATATAAGGATATCCGTATGGTGGGCGCGCCTCCTTCATCAATAGGAAAGTTCGGAGCAGATACAGACAACTGGATGTGGCCTCGCCATTGCGGCGACTTCTCTATCTTCCGTATCTATGCCGACAAGGATGGCAAACCAGCCAACTATAGTGCAACAAACACTCCTCTGAAAGTAAAGAAACACATCGCCATCAACCTGAAAGGTGTGAAAGAAGGAGACTTTACTTTCGTTATGGGATTCCCGGGAAGAAACTGGAGATATATGATAAGCGACGAAGTGGAAGAACGTATGCAGACCACAAACTTCATGCGCGACACTATCCGCGGCGTACGCCTCAGAGTGCTTGGCGAAGAAATGGCAAAGGATGCAAAGACACGCATACAGTATGCTGCCAAATACGCATCGTCTGCCAACTACTGGAAAAATGCTATAGGGATGAACGAAGGACTTGTGAAACTGAAAGTTCTCGACAAGAAGAAAGAACAGCAGGAACACCTTTTGGAATACGGGCGTGAAACAGGTAACAACAGCTATAAGGAAGCCTTCGATGCCATCCGCTCAATAGTGGCAAAACGCAGAAATGCCGTTTATCATCAGCAGGCCATCTACGAAGCTCTTATGCTGGGAACTGAGTTCTACAAGGTTCCTGATACAGACGCACTCCGTAACGCTCTAGAAGCTAACGACAAGAAAGCAATAAAGGAAGAAACAGAAAACCTGAAAGAAGCTTACAAGAAGTTCTACAACAAGGACTACAATCCGGAAGTTGACCGCAAAGTTTCAAAACAGCTTATTGCTCTTTATGCAAAATTAATACCGGCAGAACAGCGCATAAGCATTTTCAAGCAGATAGGTGAAAACTTCGGCGGAAACACAGATGCTTTTGTTGACGCATGTTTCGACAAGTCTATCTTCAGAAGTCAGGCTGCACTTGATGCTTTCCTTCAGAATCCTGACACCAAGACTCTTCGTGAAGACCTGATGGTACAATATTCCAAGTCTGTAAAGGACGGATACAACGCTACATCAAATGCAATGAAAGCCGAAACAGACGCATATAATCTTGCTCACAAGACATGGGTAGCCGGAATGCTTGAACTGAAAGCCAAGAACGGCACACCGGTTTATCCTGACGCCAACTCTACACTTAGACTTACATACGGCAAGATTGGTTCATACGAGCCGGCAGACGGAATGGAGTATCTTTACTACACCACACTGAAAGGTGTTATGGAGAAAGAAGATCCTAACAACCCTGAATTCGTTGTTCCTGCAAAACTAAAGGAACTGTATGAAAAGAAAGATTTCGGCCCATACGCAATGCCTGACGGACGCATGCCTATATGCTTCGCAACAGGAACAGACAACACAGGAGGTAACTCCGGTTCTCCTGTATTTAACAGCAAAGGTGAGCTGATAGGAACAGGTTTCGACCGTAACTACGAAGGACTTACAGGCGACATTGCCTACAACCCACAGTTGCAGCGTGCCGCATGTGTTGACATCAGATATACACTGTTTATCATCGACAAGTTTGCAGGTGCAGGACATCTGATTGAGGAAATGACAATCATCAAATAGACAGTGGTAATATAGATAAAATAATAAGCGGTTTTACTTCTCTATAGAAGTGTAACCGCTTATTATTTTACCCTTAGAACTCTTATTCCGGTATGCTTGTTTCTGTTCTTCAGATAATCGAATATTGTTGATGTGTCAATAATAACCTTCCCGTGAAGAGAGGATGCATGAAGCAGATGCAAACGTCCGTCTATCCATAACGCGAATCCCAAATGAAGGACATCAAGCCCAGAAATATTTGTGGTCAAAGCCAGGATATCTCCATCTTCAAGAGGCAAATCAGCCTTAGACGAATTAAGAACATTTTTGGGGATATAAGGCATCTTATAATCAATCCATGATTTCTCCACCTTGCTAATCTCCGATATTAAAGAATCGTTATCTTTTAGTTGCCTGTACAAATCAGAATGCGTTGTCATATAATTCAACGAACAGAGTCTTACGTCGTGTTCACCTTCCTGTGTCACTTCCCGCAATATACCTTTCTTTTCATTATCAGAAGCCCAGTCTGAGAAATAATGCAGACGGGATGCATAACCGTCTATCACTCCTCCTCTATACCTTATATATATCAATGATTCAGAAAAGTCATCATATCCCGGATTATCCTTGAACGATGACAGATATAAGGCCAATACGGCTTCAACATATGTTGTACAGTCCAACGAATCTGTACGCACAATAAGAGTTTCATTCTCACCTGCATCCAATGTTCCACCTTTGTATGGAGTTCCAATAAAAGATTTGGCAAAGAACAACAAGCGTTCGCTATTCGTTTTATAACTTCTCTCTGAAGAAGCATTAAGCAGGCTGTCTATACGCAAGGAATCTGCCTTCGATGAAAATACCGTAGCGGTATTAACCAACGCCACCACTAAAAGGACTAATATCTTATTTGTCATTTTCCGGCTCACCTTTCAGTATTGGCAATGTCACTTTGTATTTCACTGCTATAATGCGTACAATAAAGACTGTTGCTCCACAAGCTATCTGTGATATATAGTTTTCAAGTCCGATGAGATAACACAACCAAAGTACTATTCCTCCCACAACACATGCCATAGCGTAAATCTCTTTTCTGAAAATAAGAGGTATCTCGTTTATAAACACATCGCGAATCACTCCACCTGCAGCTCCGGTTATACTACCCATTATTATTGCAACCCAAAAGGAATATCCAAGGTCAAGACTTTTTGTAGCACCTACTACAGTAAACAGTGCCAGCCCGACACTGTCGAAAAGGAAAAACGTATTGTTCAGCTTTATCAGATACTGACGGAACAGAATAACGAAAAACATCGCCATCGCAGTACATATAAGATATATAGGGTCGGTCATCCATGCCGGAGTGACATCAAGAAGCAAATCGCGCAATGTTCCGCCTCCTATGGCTGTGGCAAGACCTACAACATATGCACCAAACCAGTCAAAACTCTTGGCAGACGCCAGACGAATGCCACTGATAGCAAAGGCAAACGTTCCGATAAAATCTAAAACTTCTACAAAAGTCGGTATTTCAAACATATTCTTCAATCAAATAAATTACCATGTATAATTCAACCCGAAACTAAACAACTCCTGGAACTGGAAATAGCTTTCATCCGGATCCTTAGATACTCCATCATCATACCTTCCATGCATAAACAGTTTGGTAGACAAGTATTTATTTACAACAAAGGTAAAAGTATTTTCCCATTCGCTGAATACTTTCTCATAATTTGTCGTATAAGAGAATTTAGACTCCCAGAGCAATGATGGAATTATCTTCCACGTTAAAGTCGCATTAATACGAGAACCTATCTCGTTTTCCCGTTTGTGCCCTTCCTTAATATTGAATTTGGTAGGGTCCAGCCTGTCATCCATGATACTGTATAAAGTGTAGTTTATTGGGTTAAGCAAGACAGACAAATTAACCTTACCATCTTTCACAAACTTGTAGTCCATACCGAGACCGACGTTAAGAGTAGCAGGAGAAAATAACGCTGAGACCAGATTATCAGAATTTGTAGCATAATTGGAGAAGAACTGAGTCTGGAATTCGGCAGAAAGCGTATAATACCAGTTTTGTATAGCCTTATAACCTAACTTCGATGTAAGACGCAACAAGTCATTATTGGCCTTATACGAGTGAACCGTATCAGACGGAGCCGTAATAAAGCCCAATTTCCATTCCAACTTTCCTTCAAACTGAGTTTTCTGCTTGTCATCATATTTAATCTGCCATGTAAAACCGGAAAGAAGTGATTTTGTACTTTCACCACCCTTATACCAGTTCTCAGAGATATAGTTTTGAGAGAACTGAAGATATCCGTTTCCACCATATGTCCAGAAATTCGGCTTTAAAACCAATAACTCAGACCCGGCCATTTGGGCAAATCCGGCGTTGTTATCAATCAGACTTATTATATCATCTTCTTTATAAGCAGAAGTCATATCTTCATACGAAAGGAAATCAAGACTGTCAAGACTTGTTTCGTTTTTCAGCACAAGCTCCGGATAGTTAACATAAAAATCCAACAATTGTCTGTTTATGCGTCTGTCAAGTTCTGATGAAATAGGCATATGCGGCATACCTTTCTCAAGAGCAGCAGCCTTTCTTACCGAATCTTCAACCAGAATATCCTTCGGATACCATTTTTCTACTGTAGATGCTTCTTCAAAAGCTTTCGAATAATATGTCAGTGGAACTACAAACTTATAATAATCCGACTTCATTTGAATATCGGAAAGAGACAAATAAATGTCATCCCATCTGTCCTGCGCCCATTCCGAATATTTTCTGTAATCAGAATAAATCTTATTCAATTCTATTACAGACTTAGGAATTACAACAACCGGTTTCTTAGGCACTGAAGGTTTTGACACCGTATCTTTCTTGACCACTACGGTATCGGACAAAACTTTACCCCCAGAAGTTATATTTAATGTGTCTGCATTAATTAATGAATCAGAATTAATCAAAGTGTCAGATGATACCTCTTTAAACAAGACAGTATCATTCAATAGAGAATCAATATCTATAATAGAATCTGACGGAATTCCGATTTTAGATTTCAGAGCCAAAGAATCAAGTTCATAATCTGAATTGCCTACAAGACTCGCAAACAGACTATTGATAAATAAAGATACCAATAAAAATAGAGCCGTTAATGTTTTCATTATTTTTTGTGTTATAAACTAAATGCAAAAATACAATATATTTCATTCAGTGAATATTAAATTCTATAGAAATATGTAATACAATAGGAAACTTAATACAGTATTTTCAATGTTTTGGCTTTTTATCACTTGACTTTCGGCTTTTTTTTATAATTTTGCACACTTGTAGAAATAGTTCTTATTTGAAACAAATTTTTAAACATACATTATTGTGGCAGAAACAAAGTACATTTTCGTAACAGGTGGTGTTGCCTCCTCTTTAGGTAAAGGTATCATTTCATCTTCAATAGGTAAATTGCTGCAAGCAAGAGGCTACAGCGTAACTATCCAAAAGTTCGACCCGTATATCAACATTGACCCGGGTACTCTTAATCCGTATGAGCACGGAGAATGCTACGTGACAGTTGATGGACATGAAGCTGACCTTGACCTTGGACACTACGAACGTTTCCTTGGCATCCAGACAACAAAGGCCAACAACATTACTACAGGACGTATTTACAAGAGTGTAATCGACAAAGAACGTCGTGGTGACTATTTGGGTAAGACTATCCAGATTATCCCTCACATCACTGACGAAATCAAACGTAATGTAAAACTACTTGGCAACAAGAACCAGTTCGATTTCGTTATCACTGAAATCGGAGGAACAGTTGGCGATATCGAATCATTGCCATATCTTGAAAGTATCCGCCAGTTGAAATGGGAACTCGGCAGAAACGCTTTGTGCATTCATCTGACTTATGTTCCTTATCTTGCAGCTGCAGGAGAGCTTAAGACTAAACCTACGCAGCACTCAGTAAAAGAACTTCAGTCTGTAGGTATCCAGCCTGATATCCTCGTATTGCGTACAGAGCATGAACTGAGCCTTGGATTGAGAAAGAAAGTTGCATTGTTCTGCAATGTTGACGAGAACGCTGTAATCCAGTCAAAAGATATGCCTACTATCTACGAAGTTCCTCTCCGTATGCAGGAGCAGAAACTTGATGTTACAATCCTTGAAAAGATGGGATTGCCTGTAGGCGAAACTCCAAGCCTTGGCCCATGGAAAGACTTCCTGAACCGCAGATACAATGCAACAGAAAAGGTAAGAATTGCTCTTGTTGGTAAATACGATTTGCAGGATGCATACAAATCAATCCTTGAAGCATTGTCACAAGCTGCTACATACAACGACCGCAAGGCTGATATTCATTTCGTAAACAGCGAGAAACTTACTGACGACAATATTGCTGAAGCTCTGAAAGACATGGACGGGGTTATCATCTGCCCGGGATTCGGACAGCGCGGTATCGAAGGTAAATTCGTTGCTATCAAATATTGCCGTACACACAATGTTCCTACATTCGGTATCTGCCTTGGTATGCAGTGTATGGCTATTGAGTTTGCAAGAAACGTACTTGGCTACGAAGATGCAAACAGCCGTGAAATGGACGAAAAGACTCCTCATAACGTTATCGACATCATGGAAGAACAGAAATCTGTTACTAACATGGGTGGTACAATGCGTTTGGGAGCTTATGAATGTGTACTCGACAAAGATTCAAAAGCTTACGAAGCTTATCAGAGCGAACACATTCAGGAACGTCACCGTCACCGCTATGAGTTCAACAATGACTATAAGGAAGAATATATCAAAGCCGGAATGAAATGTACAGGTATCAACCCTGAATCAGACTTGGTTGAAATCGTGGAAATACCTGCATTGAAATGGTTCGTTGGTGTTCAGTTCCACCCAGAGTACAGCAGTACAGTACTGAAACCACACCCATTGTTCCTGGCATTCATTAAAGCCGCAATTGAAAAGTAATAAAATAAACTACTAAGAGAAAATGGACAAAAACACGTTAGTAGGCTTCGTTCTGATTGGTGCTGTGATTATCGGATTCGGTATCTATAATACACCTAATCAGGAAGAAAGAGCTCGTGCGCAACATTATCAGGATTCTATACAACAGGTAATCAAGCAGAAAGAAGAATTGATGAAGAAGCAGGAAGCTGCTGCAGAGCAGAAAGCAATGATGATTGACTCCACTTCTACATTCTTCAATGCTTCGAAAGGTACAGAGCAGTTTATCACATTGAGTAACGACCTTATTGATGTTACGATATCAAACAAGGGAGGACGTGTAAGCAAAGCTGTATTGAAAGAGTATAAGGACCAGAAGAAAGAACCGCTTGTTTTGTTTGACGGCACTGATGCATCACTCAATATAGGTTTTGAGGGCAAAAATGAAAACATCATGAGTAGTCAGATGTACTTTGATGCGACAAACGTAACAGACAGCACAGTAACAATGCGACTGAATGCTGCAAATGGCGGTCATCTGGATTTCTGCTACAAACTTATTCCGAACTCATACATGGTGAACTTTACTGTTCAGGCCACAGGAATGCAGAATTTCTTCTCTCCTTCTGTCAAGACCATGACAATAGACTGGAAGCAGAGAGCACGCCAGATGGAGAAAGGTTATACTTTTGAGCAGCAGTACACTTCTTTGACATATAAGCCTGTTGATGACAGTTTCGACAATCTTGACAAGGCCAAAGATGAAAAAGAATCAATAAAAGAAGTTCTTGACTGGGTAGCTTTCAAGAATCAATATTTCTCATGTGTGTTCATGGCAGAAAAGAACTTTGAGAATGCTACTTTGGAATCAAAAATGGAACAGAAAGGCAGCGGCTACATGAAGAACTATCATGCAGACATGCAGACAGCCTTCGACCCTACGGGAGCACAGCCAAGCAATTTCCAGTTCTATTTCGGTCCTAACCATTTCAAGACTCTTCTTGCAAGCAACGATTTGAGTTTTGCTGATAAAGACCAGGAACTTGAAGACCTCGTATATTTAGGATGGCCTATTATCCGCTGGATTAACCGCTGGTTCACAATCAACCTGTTCGACTGGCTGTCAAGCTGGGGATTGAGCATGGGTATGGTTATCCTGCTTATGACTATCATCGTAAAGATTCTGGTTCTTCCTACAACATGGAAATCATTCATCTCGTCAGCAAAGATGAGAGCTTTGAAACCATATGTTGAGAAGATTAACCAAAAATATCCGAAACAGGAAGATGCATTGAAGAAACAACAGGAAACAATGGCTCTTTACAGCCAGTACGGAGTAAGCCCGATGGGAGGATGTCTGCCTATGCTACTTCAGACTCCTGTATTTATGGCATTGTTCTTCTTTGTTCCGAATGCGATAGAGTTGCGCCAGCAGAGTTTCCTTTGGGCAGACGACCTTTCGGCATACGACGATTTGATTAGCTGGAGTACTTCTATACCTCTCCTCGGTAATCACCTGAGTCTGTTCTGCTTGCTGTTCAGCGTTACAACAATCATCAACCAGTTGGTAATGATGAAACAGCAGAACATGGGCGACAACCCTCAGATGGCTACTATGAAGTGGATGATGTACATCATGCCGGTTATGTTCTTCTTCATATTCAATGAATATGCATCAGGACTTAGCTACTACTACTTCGTATCAAGCTTGATTGGTATCCTTACTACATGGGTTATGTACAAGGTTACTGACGAAAAGAAACTTCTTGCACAGCTTGAAGCAAACAAGAAGAATCCTTCACAGATGAAACAGAGCAGCCTGTTGTCAAGACTTGAGGCTCTGCAGAAAGAGCAGGAACGCCTTCAGAAAGAACGTCAGGAAAGAATGAACAAGAAATAATCATCTGACAATCATATAATATTGTCATTCAGGGGTAATATGCACAAATCTCTGGATGACAATATTTTTTTCGTAAATACTAATTATAATAATCATGAATAAAAATCTCATCACAATGACTGCCGCTACACTTATGTTGGCAACATCAGCATGCGTAAGCACTGAAAAGTCGGCCGAAAATGAAGCATCAATCATCGGCAAGCAGGAAATAAGCATCGAGAACGGACGCCTCACTCCTGAGGCTCTCTGGGCCATGGGACGAATAGGTAGCTCTACTGTATCACCGGACGGTAAGAAGATAGCATACACAGTTTCTTACTACAGTGTAAAAGAGAATAAAAGCCATACTGTCATCTATATAATGAATGCCGATGGCAGCGAAAATAAACTCCTTACTACTACTTCAGCAAGCGAATACGAACCGGCTTGGATTAAAAATGGCGAGAAGTTAGCATTCTTGTCAAACGGTCAGATTTGGGAAATGAACGCTGACGGAACAGAGCGCAGACAGCTGTCTGATTACGAAGGAGGAATAGACGGTTTCAGTTTCTCACCTGACGGCAGCAAGGTTCTGTTCATTTCGCAGGTGAAATACGGAGAACGTACCGTGGACAAATATCCGGACTTGGATAAGGCTACAGGTATGGTGATAGACGACCTTATGTACAAGCACTGGGATGAATGGGTACAGACTGTTCCTCATCCTTTCGTTGCGGATTTCGACGGAAACAAAGTAGGTGCAGCCACAGATATAATGGAAGGCGAACCATTCGAATCGCCAATGAAGCCTTTCGGAGGAATTGAACAGTTAGCATGGAGTAACGATTCTAAACAGATTGCATATACATGCCGCAAGAAAACAGGACTGGAATATTCTGTTTCTACAGACTCCGACATCTATCTCTACAACATAGAAAGGAAGGAAACAAGAAACCTCTGCAAAGAAGATGCAACAGACAAGAACATGGGATATGACACCAACCCTCAGTTCTCTCCGGACGGAACAATGATAGCATGGCAGAGCATGGAGCGCGACGGATATGAAAGCGACCGTAACCGTCTTTGCGTGATGGAACTTGCAAGCGGAAAGAAATCATACGTCACAGAATCATTCGAATCAGGTGTAGACACATACTGTTGGGCAAATGACAGCAAGACTCTCTACTTCACAGGTGTATGGCATGGCACAAGTATGATTTACAGCACAAAACTCAATGGCGAAGTAAACAAGCTTACTGACGGCATGTACGATTATGCTTCAGTGGCATTGCTCAGTGACGGACTTTTATTGACAAAACGCCACTCTATAAGCGAGGCTGACGAGCTTTACACTGTGGCACTGAACGAAAACAACAAAATAAGCCGTATCACAAAAGAGAACGACCATATATTCAGCCAGCTTAAAACAGGCAAGGTTGAGCCAAGATGGACAAAGACCGTTGACGGCAAGCAGATGCTCTCATGGGTTATCTATCCTGCCGATTTCGACCCTAACAAGAAATACCCTACCCTCCTGTTCTGTCAGGGAGGTCCTCAAAGTCCTGTTAGCCAGTTCTGGAGCTACAGATGGAACTTCCAGATTATGGCAGCCAACGACTATATAATCATAGCTCCAAACAGACGCGGTCTTCCGGGCTTCGGAATGGAATGGCTTGAAGACATCAGCACCAACTATGGTGGCCACTGTATGGACGACTATCTGAGTGCTATTGACGATATAGCAAAAGAGCCATATGTGGACAAAGACCGTTTGGGCTGCGTTGGTGCAAGCTTCGGAGGTTACTCGGTTTACTGGCTTGCCGGACATCACAACAAACGTTTCAAAGCCTTCATCGCTCACGACGGTTTCTTCAATATGGAGCAGCAGTATCTTGAAACAGAAGAACTCTGGTTTACAAACTGGGACCTTGGAGGTGCATACTGGGAGACAGAAAACCCTGCAGTTAAACGAAGCTATGCCAACTCTCCTCACCTCTTTGTTGAGAAATGGGATACTCCTATACTATGCATACATGGCGAAAAAGACTATCGTATTCTTGCTTCACAGGGAATGGCTGCCTTCAATGCTGCCAAACTTAGAGGAGTACCTGCACAGCTTCTTGTTTTCCCTGATGAAAACCACTGGGTACTTAAACCACAGAACGGAGTATTGTGGCAACGCACATTCTTTGCATGGCTGGATAAATGGTTAAAGAAATAACATCATGGTACAGCAAGTTGAATTTTCTTTAACTCCCCAAAGGAAAGGTTTCCACCTTGTCACTCAGGAAATTATGAAGAATCCCCCTACTCTGCCGGAGCAGGGAATTCTTAACCTTTTCGTCAAACATACAAGCTGTGCACTCAGCATAAACGAGAACTATGACCCAAGCGTGCGTTCCGATATGGAACAGATTTACAACCGCCTGGTAAAGGCTAACGAACCATACTACAGCCATACGGACGAAGGCGAAGACGATATGCCAAGCCATGCAAAATCAAGTCTGACAGGGGTTTCGCTCACTATTCCAATCAGCAACGGTCGCCTGAATCTTGGAACATGGCAGGGAATATACCTTTGCGAATTCAGATATTCAGGAGGAGCACGAAAGATAGTTGCTACAATTATATCCTGATTCAAGTACTATCAGTGAACGGCTGATGAACACGCAGTGAACACGTTCAGCTGGCGTTCATTCGATGTTCACTACCTGTTCGCTGAAACCGCAAACAACACGTAATAAAAATGGTCATATCACCACTCCCCATTCAAGAGTATGATATGACCATTTCTTTATATTCTACAACGGATTTATTTCTCGAAAACCAGCTTTCCAAAGAACTCCGGACAGTGGAAACAAGGCTCAGGCAAGTCTATCGGACTCCATGAAAGGAAATGCGGAGTCTGAAGCAGGTCGCCACACTTATAGAAATTACCGCGAAGAGTAATTCCGGACAAATCCTTTATATCATGATTGAACAATGAAGTGGCAGGAATAACCAAAGAAAGCTCCCACGAACATTCACCGATACGTTCCTCAAAAGGTTCCCTGCCCAATGAAGACCATCTCTTCACATTTGAAAGTACACTTTCAGGCGCATGATGTCTGTCGCCCTTCTTACCGAAATTCACAAGCAATGTTCCGGCACAGTTACATTCAAAGTTATAATATTCGTCTTCATCTTCGGCACGCACGAAAAACTCACAGCATGAGTCTTCCCACACTCTGCCTTGGTCGGCCGGAGCAATAGCTCTTACGCTTGCTTCAGTAACCCTGTAGTTTACCAATATCGCTTCTCCCGTATGGGCTACCCTAAATTTTACATCCGGACAATAAGGGAAATCAGCCCAATTGACCACGTCTATCGGATTGAAACTTACCGAAGCAGCATCCATCAGTTTACTTACATCCTCGGCTGAAGGCATTCCGCCCGCAATTTTTCTTACTGTAATTTCTTTCATTATTATTTAAGTTATATGGTACAGACGCAAATATACGGAAAGTTTAATGCAGAAAAACAAGCTTGATTGATTTTTTTGCTAAAATAGCTTATTATCTTTTTTCCCAGAAACTCGGCGCAAACATCAGAAGTATTCCGAAAAGTTCCAGTCGTCCTATCAGCATAAGGAACGAAGAAACCCATTTTGCCGCTTCAGGGAGTGCACTCCATGAGAATGCAGGGCCGAAGCTACCAAATCCAGGACCTACGTTACCTATGCTCGACACGGCAATACCCAATGCTTCAACCATTTCAAGCCCAAGAACCATAAGGACAAACCATCCTACAAATGTACTTATGATATAAAGCATGGCAAAAGTGGTAACAGTAGATATCGTAGAAGGAGAAACAGACTGACCGTTTACCTTCACCGGAAGGACGGCACGCGGATGCATAAGCCTGTTGAACTCGTTTTTCACATTCTGAAGTATTATCAGAAGTCGCATCGACTTTACACCTCCGGCTGTAGAACCGGTACATCCTCCGGCAAACATTATATACACAATCAGCACTATTGTGAAATGAGGCCAAAGAGAATAATCGTCAGTGGCATATCCGCAAGATGTATGGATAGTAACAACCTGGAAAAATGCACGACGGAATGCAAGCTCAAGTCCATAACCTTTTATGAAATACAATGCCAAGGTTATGATGGCAGTAACTATACCTACCGACATCAGGAAAAACCTTGTCTCCACGTCCTTAAGCCAATGCCACGTTTTCCCTTTGAATATAAGGAAGTACAGCGAATAGTTAATGGATGCCAGCAATGTAAATATCGTGATGACATATTCTATGAAAGGAGAATTCCAATAGGCTATGCTGTTCTGCTTGGTAGAGAATCCGCCTGTTGCAGTCGATGTAAACGAATGACATATAGCATCGAAAACGTTCATACCCCCTCCCCACAGCAAAAAAGCCTCAACTACAGTAAGAACAAGATATACCATCCACAAGCCTTTAGCCATTTTACTTATTTTGGGATGAATCTTATCATGATTCACTCCGGTGGCCTCAGCAGAGAAAAGCACCTGATTTCCAACTCCGAAAATCGGAAGTATAGCTATAGTGAAGAACACTATTCCCAAACCTCCTATCCACTGTGTGAAACTGCGCCAGAACAGAATACCGTGGGACAGAGATTCAATATTGTCGAGTATGGAGGCTCCTGTAGTGGTAAAACCGGACATGGTTTCAAAAAACGCATCAGTCACTGAAGGAATACTGCCGCTGATATAAAATGGAAGCATACCGAACAGTGTAAAAAACAGCCATGTGAACGCAACGATGCAATAGCCATCCCTGCGCGACAGATTCTTGTCGGCGTTTTTCCCTAAAAACAATAATACACTGCCGACACCTACATTTATCAATAATGAATATACAAAGTATATATAATCACTCTCCCCATACAAAAGGGATACAAACGTACATACCAAAAACATCATACCCTCAAGATAGAGAAGTATGCCGAGAATCCTGAAAATCATTTTCCGATTCAACAGGCTTTGGCCGCGAACGGCCTCAACATGCATGTGCGAACTTATGAAGTCTTCCATATCTTACAAAATTAAAAAAGAGGCCTTTAAAGCCTCTCTCTCTTACGTCGGGGTACCAGGATTCGAACCTGGGACCCCCTGCTCCCAAAGCAGGTGCGCTA
>UQTJ01000021.1 GCA_900544075.1 uncultured Bacteroides sp. | reverse complement strand
TGATACTTTTTAATTTTGTATCAAAAGAAAATTTATCTCCGCCAGTTAAAAAAACTAAAAGGTCGGGATATTTTTTCTGTAATTGAGTGATGTAGCCTATTATTTCGAATTCAATACCTTTAATAACTCCGGCTCTTATAGCTGTTTCTGTGTTGAATCCTAATTCAGGAACTTCTCCTCCTTTTTCTATTAAAGGAAGTTTGTCACAGCATGCGCTCAATGATTTGAATCTGGTGTAAATGCCTGGTGAAATGTTGCCGCCCCAGTACGTCGCATTGGCATCAATAAACTCGTAAGTAAGTGCTGTGCCGGCATCAATTACAAGCAGATTTCTGTCAGGCATAAGATAATTCGCTCCCACTACGGCAGCCAGACGGTCCATGCCTAATGTTTCGGGCGTTTTGTACTTGTTGGTGATTGGTATAGGAGTCTTGTAATCTAATGTCAATACCGGAAAGCTGACATTCGCCAATTGCTTTTTTATGGTATTGCTTAGAGTAATAACAGAGGCAATTATGCATCTGTCTATAGGGTACTTATGGCATAATATCTTTATACAGTCCAATGAATGGTTTGATCCTCGGAGAATTTCGACCTGTTCATCTCCGTCGAAAACCGCAAGTTTTGCTACTGTGTTGCCAATGTCTATAATTAAATTCACAATATATAATTTTATTGCGTGCAAAGTAAAGTAAAAAAAAGAAATTTACAGCAATAAAATAGATGTTTTGTTTCATATTTATAGATAATTAGTCTTATTTTTGCGCTGAAAATTACAAATACATAAATTAATAAAATGTTTGCTATTAGATTTAGGGTATTATTGATAGGGCTGTCACTTCTTATCAGTCTGCAATCATATTCACAGAAAAACGACAGTATTCAGTTTAGTTTGCTTACATGCGCACCTGGAACTGAAATCTATTCTCTGTTTGGTCATACTGCCATACGATATCAGAATTTTACACAAAATAGAGATTTGGTGTTTAACTATGGTATGTTCAGTTTTTCTACACCTAATTTTATATTCCGTTTCGTAAAGGGTGAAACTGATTATCAGTTGGGTATAACAGAATTTGCACCATTTGAAGCGGAATACATGTTTCGTGGCTCATCGGTCTATCAGCAGGTGCTGAATCTAACGCAAGAAGAAAAAAACAGGCTGCTGGAACTCCTCGTCCTGAATTATCAGCCGCAAAACAGAATCTACAGGTATAATTATTTTTATGACAACTGTACCACAAGAGCACGCGACCAGATAGAACGTTGTATCAACGGAAAAGTGATTTATCAGGATTCTGTAGAGGAGAAAAGTTTTCGTGGTATAGTCCATGAATTTACTAAAGGATTTCAGTGGGAAGAGTTGGGGATGGACCTGTGTCTTGGTGCTGAAGCTGATGAAATGATAGATATACGCCGGCAGATGTTTTCACCTTTCTATATGAGAGCTTTTGCAGATAGGGCCTATATAGAAGAACCGGACGGGAAAGTTCGTCCTCTGGTATTGAAAGAAGAGGTAATAGTTAATGCAGAGCGTGATGAAGATGAAGCGGGATTTCCTTTCAGTCCGATGACTTGTGCCATTGCTTTCTTAGTCGTAAACGTTCTGTTTGCGGTTCTTCAGGTACTTAAGAAGAAAATTTATTGGGGATGGGATATTGTGTTATATCTTTCACAGGGTATAGCCGGTTGCATTATCTCTTTCCTGTTTTTCTTTTCGGTGCACCCCACTGTAGGCTCCAATTGGATGATTCTCCTGTTTAATCCTATACCTTTGTTGTATCTACCATTTATGGTTTATAATGACGTAAAACGTAATAATGATAGGTATCACATTGTTAATTTGGTGTATTTAACATTTTTTATGCTCTTAATGCCGGTTATACCGCAGGAATTTAATTTAACAGTGTTACCTTTGGCACTTGGTTTGTGGTGCAATGCCATGAGTCATACTATAGTTTGTAGAAAATTGAAATGAAAGAAAAATTAATAACATCCCTGATTACTGCCATAGTTATATCCGGTATTAATGCACAGACGGTTCCGGCTGTGCCGAAGCTCGTTATAGGATTGACTATCGACCAGTTGCGTACAGATTATATAGAGGCTTTTTCTGCCATGTATGGCGTAAGAGGGTTCAAGCGTCTTTTCAAGGAAGGACGTGTATATGTGAATGGCGAATATGATTTTATAAAACCGGATCAGTCGTCGTCTGTAGCTTCTATATATACTGGTACCTCACCTTATTATAATGGTATAGTTGGCAACAATTGGATGGACAGGAATACGCTTTGTGTAGTCAAGAGTGTCGATGATAAGGCGTATATGGGAATTTACACTTCTGAAAACACTTCACCTCAGCATCTCTCCGTATCGAATTTAGCAGACGAACTTATGGTTTCTACCCATGGAGAATCTCATGTCTATTCTATAGCTCCTACAAAGGAAATGGCTATTATGGGGGCTGGTCATGCTGCTAAAGGTGCGTTCTGGATAAACGATGATAACGGAAAGTGGAGCGGTACTACATATTATGGCGCGTTCCCTGAATGGGTGACAAATTTCAACGACCGTAACGGCCTTGATTTTAGAATAGACCAGATAACATGGGGCCCTTATCTGCCTGTTACGGCTTATAAATATATAACGACAGAAACCAAACAACTCACTTTCAAGCATAATTTCACCGACGAACGTCTTTTGAAGTACAAGAAGTTCAAGACAAGCCCTTATGTAAACGATGAGGTAAACAAATTAGTGAATGTTTTCCTCAATAATACCAATGCAGGGCTGGATGATACGCCTGATTTGCTGACTTTAGGATATTATGCAGGAAATTATGACGGTAAACCGGATTCTGAATATGCCATGCAGATACAGGATATGTATGTACGCCTGGATAACAGCATAGGTGATTTGCTGGATATGGTAGATAGGAAGGTCGGTTTGAAGAATACATTGATATTTATAACCTCTACCGGCTATCGTTCTCCCGAACCTGAAGACCTGCCGGAATATAGGATACCGACAGGGGAGTTCCATCTGAAACGCTGTTCAGCCTTGCTTAATATGTATCTGATGGCTATATATGGCCAGGGACAGTATGTGGAAACATATTATGGAAATCAGATATATCTGAATCATAAACTTATTGAGGATAAAAACCTGAATCTTACGGAGGTTATGAACCGCTCGTCTGAATTTATTGTACAGATGAGTGGCATACGCTCTGCATATTCCTCACAGCGTCTTCTTCTTGGTGCCTGGGACCCAAAGATTGATAAAATCAGAAACTCATTTACCCGCAAATGTTCCGGCGATTTATATATCGAGATATTGCCGGGTTGGAAGGTGGTAGATGAATATTCCAATAATGTTAGAGTGGAACGCGAAGCCTATGCATCGGTTCCGGTGTTCTTTTTCGGGTATAATATTAAGCCGGAGATACTGTATTCACCTGTAAAAGTGGCAGCTGTAGCACCTACGCTGGCACATTTCATGCGTATCAGGGCTCCTAATGCAAGTGTGGCGGCTCCATTGACAGGAATACGCAAATAAATGTCCGTATTTGCCGCATTTTGTGCGTTTTTAATTATCTTTGTACGCCGTTGAACATATTTAACGGCATTAATCAGTAAATAAAAAATAAAATATATAATGGGATTTAATGAATTTATAAGCAAGTTGTTCGGGAACAAAGCTTCTCGCGACATGAAGGAAATCCAGCCATGGGTAGAAAAGATTAAAGCAGCATACCCTGAAATAGAGAAGCTGAGTAATGATGAACTGCGTGCCAAAACGGAAGAACTTAAAAAGTATATCAAAGATTCTGCCGTTGCTGAAAACAAGAAGATTGAAGAACTGAAGGCTACAATCGAAACTACAGACATTGAAAAACGTGAACCTATCTTTGCACAGATAGATAAATTGGAGAAAGAAGTACTCGAAAAATACGAAAAGGCACTTAATGATGTGCTTCCGGTTGCTTTCTCTATCGTAAAAGATACAGCAAGACGTTTCACTCAGAATGAGGAAATTGAAGTTACCGCTACTGATTTCGACCGTGAACTGGCTGCTATGGGAAAAGACTTTGTACGCATAGAAGGCGACAAAGCTATATGGCAGAACCATTGGGTAGCAGGTGGTAACGATATGAAATGGGGAATGATTCACTACGATGTACAGCTCTTCGGTGGTGTTGTTCTTCATCAGGGAAAAATTGCGGAAATGGCAACAGGTGAAGGTAAGACACTCGTAGCTACATTGCCTGTATTCCTTAATGCATTGACCGGTAATGGTGTACATGTCGTTACTGTGAACGACTACCTTGCAAAACGTGACTCTGAGTGGATGGGACCTCTCTATATGTTCCATGGATTGAGTGTTGACTGTATCGATAAGCATCAGCCAAACTCTGCTGCACGTCGTCGTGCATATATGGCTGATATCACATTCGGTACAAACAATGAATTCGGTTTCGACTATTTGCGCGATAATATGGCTAACAGCCCTAAAGACCTTGTACAGCGCAAACATAATTTTGCAATTGTCGATGAGGTGGACTCTGTATTGATTGACGATGCCCGTACTCCGCTTATCATTTCCGGTCCTGTACCAAAAGGTGACCAGCAGCTATTCGAAGTTCTACGTCCGTTGGTAGAACGTCTGGTTGAGGCACAGCGCAAGCTTGCTACTCAGTATCTGGCAGATGCAAAACGTCTTATTGCTTCCGACAAGAAGGAAGAAGTGGAAGAAGGTTTCCTTTCATTGTTCCGTAGCCATAAGGCTCTTCCAAAGAACAAACCTCTCATCAAGTTCCTCAGCGAACCGGGTATTAAGGCAGGTATGCTGAAGACTGAGGCTATCTATATGGAAGCAAACAACAAGCGTATGCCTGAGGCTGTAGAACCTCTTTATTTCGTAATCGATGAAAAGATGAAGAGTGCCGACCTTACTGATAAGGGTATCGAACTTATCACAGGTAATTCTCAGGACCCTACACTCTTCGTTCTTCCTGATATAGCAGCACAGTTGTCTGAACTTGAAAACGAAACATCTTTGACTGACGAAGAAAAGTTGGCTAAGAAAGACGAACTGATGACTAACTACGCTATCAAGTCTGAACGTGTCCATACAATCAATCAGTTGCTTAAGGCATATACAATGTTCGAAAAGGACACTGACTATGTTGTGATGGACGGACAGGTTAAAATTGTCGATGAGCAGACAGGACGTATCATGGATGGTCGTCGTTGGAGCGATGGTTTGCACCAGGCTGTCGAAGCTAAGGAAGGTGTTAAGGTTGAAGCTGCTACACAGACATTTGCTACTATTACTCTGCAGAACTACTTCCGTATGTATCACAAACTGTCAGGTATGACAGGTACAGCAGAAACAGAGGCAGGCGAATTCTGGGATATCTATAAACTCGATGTTGTGACTATTCCTACTAACCGTCCAATCGCACGTAAGGATATGAACGACCGCGTTTATAAGACTAAACGTGAAAAATATAAAGCTGTTATCGAAGAGATTGAAAAGATGGTTGAAATGGGTCGTCCTGTATTGGTCGGTACAACATCGGTTGAAATCTCTGAAATGTTGAGCAAGATGCTTACTCTCCGTAAGATTGAACATAACGTACTTAATGCCAAGTTGCATCAGAAAGAAGCGGACATAGTAGCTAAAGCTGGTTTGGGACGTACAGTAACTATTGCTACCAACATGGCCGGTCGTGGTACCGACATCAAGTTGAGCGACGAGGTTAAGGCTGCCGGAGGTTTGGCTATTATCGGTACAGAACGTCACGAATCACGTCGTGTAGACCGTCAGTTGCGTGGTCGTGCGGGACGTCAGGGTGACCCGGGTTCTTCTGTATTCTTTGTTTCTCTTGAAGACGATTTGATGCGTCTGTTCTCTTCTGACCGTATCGCGTCTGTAATGGATAAGTTTGGTTTCAAGGAAGGAGAAATGATTGAGCATAAGATGATTTCAAATTCTATCGAACGTGCACAGAAGAAGGTAGAAGAAAACAACTTCGGTATCCGTAAGCGTTTGCTTGAATATGATGATGTTATGAACAAGCAGCGTAATGTGGTTTATACTAAGCGTCGTCATGCATTGATGGGTGAACGTATCGGCATGGATATCGTAAATATGATTTGGGAACGCTGTGCCAATGCCCTGGATATGGCTACTTACTCTGAAGCCAAGATGGAAATACTCCAGACTCTTGCAATGGAAACTCCGTTCACAGAAGATGAATTTACTTCAAAAGATAAGAATGAACTTACTGAAAGAACATTCGATGCTGCAATGGAAATCTTCAAGCGTAAGACTGACCGTATGGCTCAGATTGCCAATCCGGTAATCAAACAGGTATATGAAAATCAGGGACAGATGTATGAAAACATTATGATTCCTATTACAGACGGCAAACGTATGTATAACATTCCTGTAAACTTGAAGGCTGCTTATGAGTCTGAATCAAAAGAAATCGTTAAGGCTTTCGAAAAGGCTATTCTTCTTCATACTATCGATGAGGCATGGAAGGAAAATCTTCGCGAACTTGACGAACTTAAACATTCTGTACAGAATGCAAGCTATGAACAGAAAGACCCATTGTTGATTTTCAAACTTGAGTCTGTGAAACTGTTTGACAATATGGTTGCCAAAATCAACAATAATACAATTTCTGTATTGATGCGTGGTCAGATACCTGTACAGGAACCGGAACAGGTGCGTGAGGCAGCTCCGGAACCGGCTCCAAGAAAACAGCAGTATAAGGAAGAAAAGGTGGACCTTAATGATCGTGCACAGCAGAGTGCAGCCGGAAAGGATACACGTGAAGTGAAAAACGAACCTTATAAGGCTGAAAAGACAGTAGGTCGAAACGACCCATGTCCTTGTGGAAGCGGTTTGAAATACAAAAACTGTCACGGTAAACTATAAGAATTTTAATAAAACACACGTTATGAAGGTCGTCTCTTAACAAAGGGACGGCCTTTATTATTGCCCTTTATTACCTTTTAACTTCATAATATTCAGAAATATATTAATTTTGTACAGACTAAAACTGTACATATTATGAAGAAATATGCCCTTTATATCGTCATGCTTGTAAGTGTTCTCGTTTCATCATGCAGTTCCATACAGACACTTACTTTCGACCAGTTGGCTCCGGCCCAAGTTAATTTTCCATATCAGGTTTCTGTTGTAGGAGTTGTAAATAATATGCCTTCACGTCCGAAACCGAAGAAGAATATACTGACACTGGGAATGATTGACGCTGAGGGAAAGAGTGCGGCAGAGGCTTTGGCCGGCTCGCTTGCAGACAGCAAGTTCTTTAATCAGGTTATAATATGTGATTCTGCTCTGTGTGCAGATGATTTTTCAACCGTTCTTACTGCAGATGAAGTAAATGAACTTTCTTCAATGTTGGGAGTGGACATGTTGGTGTCTTTTGAAAGACTCCTTCTTGATGTTGAAAAGAAAGAATATACTAACCCCGGATGGGATGTTTCGATTCCTGTCTTGCAGGTTCAGGTAACACCTATAGTCAGATTGTATATACCTGGACGACAGAAACCATTGGTAGAGCTTACTGCTACCGATTCTTTGTATTTCGACATGGGTTACAGAGTATCGGAAAAAGAAGTGATAGAGGAGGCTACAAGGCATGCAACGTCTGTTATAAGCAATAAGATAGTTCCATACTGGCAGACTGTAAACAGATTGTATTTTGACGGCGGTGGAGTTGAAATGCGTGATGCTGGAGTATATGTAAACGAAGGGAATTGGGACGCTGCGCGAGAGTTGTGGACCCAGGTTTATAACCGTCTGAAGAAAGGCAATGCCAAGTTCAGGGCTGCCTACAATATTGCACTCTCGTACGAGATGACAGCCGATATGAATAAAGCAGAGGAATGGCTGAAAAAGGCATCCGATTGTGTCAAGACTGGTTCTGAGGAAGAAATGGTGCTGAAGTACTATATACCTCAGTTTATGAAAAGGAAAGACGAATTGGGTAAACTGAATGTTCAAATGGGACGTTTTAATAACAATTTTTGACCTGTTTGTTTTGAAACATTATAATTTTTAGTAATTTTGAGGTAATAAATATTTTATGCCTATGAATGTTAGCGAAAAAACACGTGCAGCCATATCGTCATCCATTAGAGAAGCATTATGTCGATATGTATCGGGAGATGAAAATACTGTAGTTACAGATATTCATCTGCAGCCGAAACAGGACAGTGGCGAACTTCTGATTTTTAACGATGACGATGAAGAATTGGCGCGTACCATAATAGACGAATGGGTGGAATGCGATTCGGAAAACTTCATTGCAGAAGTCGAACCGCTTTTGCGTTCGGAGATTGTTGCATTGAGCGACCAGGGATATTTCGAGAAACTGTCTTTGATGAAACCATATTCTTTTGTGTTGGTTGATGATGATAAGGAAACGGTTGCCGAATTGATGTTGGTTGACGATGAGGACACTCTTTTGCTTAACGACGAGCTTCTGAAGGGACTTGACGAGGAACTCGATGCTTTCCTGAAAGAACTCTTGGAGAAATAATGAAGATATTGTGACGGTCGGGGTAAGACTATGCATTTGCATCAGAAGTCTTTCCCCGGCTTTTGTTTTATATTTATTCGAAGTATATGGGAGAAAGGATATCGTTTAGAAGAAATGAGCAATTACACACAGTAAACCCACGATGGCGCGGTAATCCTTCCGTTAAAGGTAAGTTCTTTAACCGTCAGCACAGATGGCGTCCCGGAGTGGGGAACATATTGAAATGGCGCTTCTCGCCTAATCCTCAGAGAAAGGAGAAACGCAGCATAAAGTGGACACCGAAAGTAAAATACCTTCATGACCTTGATGCTGCTACAGGTAATGCTCTGATATGGCTCGGACACAATTCGTTTTTCCTTCAGCTTGGCGGAAAACGTTTCATGATAGATCCAGTGTTTGGAAGCATTCCTTTTGTGAAGAGACGCAGTACCTTTCCTGCCAATCCTTCTGTCTTTAAGAATATAGACTATCTGCTTATCAGCCATGACCATTTCGACCATCTTGACAAACCGAGTGTGGCAAGACTTTTCTCGGAAAATCCTGATATGAAACTTTTCTGTGGAATAGGAACGGGCAGGCTTATTAAGGGATGGTTCCCGGATATGGAGGTGATTGAGGCCGGATGGTATCAGCAGCATAAGGACGAAGGGCTATGTCTTACTTTCCTTCCGGCTCAGCATTGGAGCAAGAGAGGAGTAAGTGATGGTGGAGAACGTCTTTGGGGAGCATTTATGATACAGGCAGACGGAATAACCATATACAACAGTGGTGATACGGGCTATGCACATCATTTCAAGGAATTGCCTGAAATCTTTCCGCATATAGACTATTGCATGATAGGTATAGGTGCATATAAGCCACGCTGGTTTATGAAACCAAACCATATATCGCCGTACGATGCTCTTACTGCTTCAGCTGAAATGGGAGCGCGTGTGACGATACCTATGCATTACGGAACATTCGATCTTTCGGACGAACCTTTGTTCGACCCTCCTCATGTCTTTGCCGCTGAGGCTAAGAAAAGACATATGGATGTGATAATTCCTGAGCTTGGTGAGGTGGTAAAGCTACATCAGGTAAGGTGATAAGATGAATGTCTATAAAAAAGAGCAAGAAGTCACATTTATATTCTTGCTCTTAATTTTTATTACCATATTTGATATGTTATCTCATAAAGACATGGATAAACATATTGCATTGCTTGAGCACTACCCTGGCTATGTGGAACTATCAGCTTAACCCTGGCTATATCTTCCGACGGTAATGTCGGAATGGAGTTCACAGGTTTTAAAAACCTTAAAGGTATAAGCCAACCGGATGGGACAGACGCAGTTTTATATACATAAGCCATCATGGAATTTTCCTTGAAAGACGCTTTGTAAGTATTGTTGTCTATAGTTAAGATGTAGTCGTCCGGTTGTGCCATATATTGCGGCAAACCCCAATTCTCAGGGCCGAAAACAGGATAATTCCTTAATTTCATATTTCCTGATAGAGTATCTCCGGTAACGAAAAAGTTCTCTATACCGGATAAAGCGATTTCAATGTATCTGGATATAATTGTATATCTTCCATCGTCTAATATTCTATTGCCTTTTCCTCTCTGGATAATGTTCATATAAACTCCACTCTCTTTTAACAGTACAAACTCATTTTCGTTAGTCAGAGAATCTTGTTTATAGAATTGTTCTTCGCTTATTATCTTATAATCATGTTTTACTATCCAAGATTGGATGTCGTTTTTTTCATTCTCTTTTTGCTCGGCATAAGTTATACCTTTGTTACAGCTTTGGAAAAACAATGGAAAAATGACTGATAATAAAAAATAATTTCTCATTAGTAATATACTTTTATAGAAAGACTTCTTACTTTATCGTTCCAATTCTGATTTAAATAAGGTCCGAAAGGCATCACATCTTTCATATTTTTTATTTGACCATTAGGTTTTTTGCTGTCAATCTTTATAATGTGATTAAATCCTTTACAGTTTTTCTCAGAATATAAAGTTACATGACATCCTTTTCTATATCGGGGAGTTAAAGTTCCTTTAACATAAGTACTGGAAAATTTCAAAGAAGACACTCTTTTGTCCAGTCCACTGCTATTTAAATCATTGTCTGTAACATCTGAGGTATTTTCAGAGATGCTGTATGTCTTATTTCTTCCACGGAAATTTTTATGTCTATAGATTGATATTTTAGCATCCTTTAATATATCAACTTGATCATCCCACGTTCCATATGTGGACTGGATTCTATGTGACTTTTTGATTTCTTTTGTGAAATCTTCTTGTGAATCATAGAATATTAGATTCTCATTATCTATAAATATAGATAGGTTAGGATTACTCTTTAATTTATCAAATAAATTCTTTACATCTGTATTGTCAAAAAACACAGTTGAATCTTTTAGTATATAGTAATTACATTCGTATTTTTTATTGTTATATGAAAAGGAATAATATCCATTGTCTATGTAATTACTATCTTTAGGATGTGTTGCTCTGCTTTGTTTTTTGTCTAAAAAATCAAGTAGTTCCGGGTAATCCTTTTCCAAATCATTAATGACTAATACATCTTCGTAAATTTGATTGTTATTTAATGAATCTTCTTTTTGGCATGAAGATGTTAGAACAGAAACCAAGCTAATAAAGCTTATTAGTAAACAAATTTTTCTCATACTTTTAATACACAAAAATTTAATGATGTTAAATACTTTTCTTTTGTGGCCACTTTGCAAAGCTATGCATAATATGAGGAATACTTGTTTGTAAGACTAATATATATTATTATAAATCCAGATTGTAAATTATTGAAATACAGGCATTATATAAATAAAAACCTTGTAAGATGTGTTTTATCAATTGTAACTACAATTTTTCTTTAAGAAAAGCGATAATATCAGCCCCTTCCGGAGCATTTATTTTTTTTCTTACATTGGTCTTATACTTGTGTACAGAGAAGATGCTGTTCATCCATATGGCTGCTATTTCCTCGGTCTTGAAATTAGAAATAAGCATGCAACAGAGTTGGAGTTCCTTTTCATTCAGGGTTGGGTATTCATTTCTCAATTTGGAATGGAAACCATCAAAAGTTAGGTTGATGTGTTTATAAAACTGTTCCCAATGCGTATCAAGTAAATCATTGTTTTTAGTTATATGGTATTTCTCCAGGTCTTTTAAGAATTTTGCACTTTGTACTTGTTGGGTTGCCCTAAGCATGGCAATCTTTTTTGCAATCTCAAAGTCGCGGAAGATAAAGTTTCTTACTTCATCCTTGATATTACGTAACTGTTCCAGTGAATCAATTTGTTGCTGTAAGGCAAAAATTTGAAGTAACTGTTTTTTCTTTTTCTTAATATGTATAATAAACCCAATAAACAAGGATATAAGTAGTCCCCAAACTATAAATCTGTATGTTTTAAGTTCTTCTCTAAACTGTTTTTTCTCAAGTCTGGAAGTATAAGATTGTATAGCCTTGTCTAAAGATTGACTATTGATATTTTCTATTATATCTTTATGTTGGTCATCCAAAAGAATTAGCCATTTCAGTTGTTCTTCTTTATTATGCTCGATTTCTGCTAATCTTACACAAAAGTCATAAAATTCTATTTTCTCAAAATTATTGATATTATAAATATCATATTTGATTGCCAAATCCTTATGCTTTTTCGCATTATTGAAATCTTGTTTATGATAATAACAGTAAGATAATGTTGAATGGCAAGTAAATTTATTCTTATTAGAATTTTCGTTATTTGTTAATCCTTCCATTATTCTGATAGAAGAATCCCATTCTTGCATTTTGTAAAGTACGATACCCTGTAATCTTTTCATCTTATTGTAAAAAGCATTTTGTGGACTTATAACAGATTCTATTTCAAGTAGTTTCTCATAGCATTTCCGGTATTGCCGTAGATTAATGAAATTTTCCGCAATTAGAATCTTTGTCGAAATGCTTAAATCACACGGATCAATCTCCTGTATGTATTTGTTGGCAAGTGTTTGATGTTTTGCGAACATATGTGAATTTAATTCACTTAGATACAGTTTACTTAGATGATAATGTAAATAGAAAAGCTGGGTTTTATCATCAATGCGTCTTGCTGTATGTATGGCATCCTGTATAACAGTTGTTACACTGTCAATGTCATTTGGGCTTTTGTATATTTCTGAAAGAAGATACAAGGCCTCAAGCTCTTGTTGCGCCAGGTGCTCTTGTCTGAATATACCAATACTTTTAAGTATAAGTTTTTTTGATGGTAAACAATCTTCATTGATATAATTCTGCGCCAACGCATACAATAAAAATTCTGTAGCTTCTTTCTTGTCATTAATATGAATTGGGGTTGTGATAGGATTGTTTGATAAGTATATATGGGGAGCATTTTCTACATAAGATATGTTGCGGTCAAATTCTTTATCATATGTATAGTTTTTTCTGCATGATATTAAAGTAAATAACATGAATATTAAAATATATGTTGTTATTTTATATTTCATCAGAGTTCAGTATTTAACTATATATATATTTATAATCTTTTATCCGTATGTATTTGTGAATGTTTTGTTCCGTTATAATATATTATTAGTCCCAATCCAGAGTGAATCAGAACGAATCATACCGGATAGGGACAAATTATTGCCATGCACGTATTTATTTGTTATTTCTTAAGTGCCGCGATGCTTTCTTTCAGTGCTGCAATTTTTGTTTCAGCATCAGCCTGTTTCTTGCGTTCCATTTCAATAACGTTAGCCGGAGCCTTGCTTACAAACTTCTCGTTGCTTAGCTTCTTCATTACGCTCATGAGGAATCCTTCCTGATATTTCAGGTCTGCTTCAAGTTTTTTAAGCTCTTCTTCCACGTTAATCAGATTTCCGAGAGGAACTGCATATTCTGTTGTTCCTACCATGAATGAAGCTGCACCTTCTGCCTTTGCATCTACCTGTGCTATTGCAGACAGGTTACACAATTTCTCTATCACGGCGTTGAAGTCTGCTACAGGACTTTCTCCAACCACTTCAAGATTCAGAGCCTCTTTCTGAGCAATGTTCTTCTGAAGTCTGATAGTACGGATACCACCGATAACTTCCTTCACAGCTTCAAACTTGTTGATGATAGCTTCATCGTAAGTTTCTGTCATGTTAAGAGTCTGAGTCATGATGCTTTCGCCATCCTTGCGGTCGTAGATGTGCTGCCACAACTCTTCAGTGATGAATGGCATGAACGGATGCAGAAGCTTGAGCAGTGTATCGAAGAAATTCAAAGTCTTTTCGTAAGTCACACTGTCGATAGGCTGTCCGTATGCAGGTTTTACCATTTCAAGATACCAGCTTGAGAATTCGTCCCAGAACAGTTTGTAAACTACCATAAGAGCCTCGCTCAGACGATATTTGCCGAACAGGTCGTTCACTTCTGCTGCTGTTTTTGCAAGCATAGCCTCGAACCATTCTGTCGCCAGGCGTGCGTATTCAGGCTGTTCGTTGCCTTCTACGTTCCATCCCTTAACCAGACGGAATGCATTCCATATCTTGTTGTTGAAGTTACGTCCCTGTTCGCAGAGAGCGTCGTCAAACAAAATATCGTTTCCTGCAGGAGCGGCAAGCATCATACCCATACGAACACCGTCGGCACCATATTTCTCAATCAGTTCAAGCGGGTCTGGTGAGTTACCGAGTGACTTGGACATCTTACGGCCGATTTTATCGCGTACGATACCTGTGAAATATACATTCTTGAAAGGCATGTCACCCATATATTCATATCCTGCCATAATCATACGTGCCACCCAGAAGAAGATAATATCCGGTCCTGTTACAAGGTCGGCAGTAGGGTAGTAGTATTTGATTTCTTCATTACCCGGATTGTTGATTCCGTCGAACAGAGAGATAGGCCACAACCATGAAGAGAACCATGTATCCAGACAGTCTTCATCCTGACGCAAGTCCTCAATCTTCATATCCTTGTTGCCTGTCTTTTCGATGGCAAGTTTCAAAGCTTCTTCAGCTGTCTCTGCCACTACGAATCCGCCCTGAGGCAAGAAGTAAGCAGGAATTCTGTGTCCCCACCACAACTGACGGCTGATACACCAGTCCTTGATGTTCTCCATCCAGTATTTGTAAGTATTCTTGTATTTTGCAGGATAGAATTTCAGTTCGTCGTTCATTACAGGAGGCAAAGCCATGTCTGCAAAGTGTTTCATCTTCAGGAACCACTGCATTGACAGCTTAGGCTCGATGGCTACGTTTGTACGTTCAGAGAAACCAACCTTATTGTTGTAAGCTTCAACCTTTTCAAGAAGGCCTGCTGCTGCAAGGTCTTTTTCTATCTGTTCGCGAACGTCGAAGCGGTCCATGCCAACATACATTCCGGCAGCCTCACTGATAGTACCGTTGTCATTGAATATGTCTATTGACTGGAGGTTATATTTTTCACCTAACATGTAGTCATTTACATCGTGTGCAGGAGTAACCTTCAGACATCCCGTACCGAATTCAATATCAACATAGTCATCTTCGATAACCGGGATAACTCTGTTAACCAACGGAACAATCACTTTCTTACCCTTCAACCATTCGTTCTTAGGGTCGTTAGGATTGATACACATTGCAGTATCACCCATGATTGTTTCAGGACGAGTAGTTGCAACTACGGCATAACGTCCTTCAGCATCACCTTCAACCTTATATCTCAGGTAGTAAAGTTTGCTGTGTTCTTCCTTGTAGATAACCTCTTCGTCAGAAAGTGCTGTAAGTGCCTTAGGGTCCCAGTTGACCATACGCACGCCGCGGTAAATAAGTCCCTTGTTATACAGGTCTACGAATACCTTTATCACGCTCTTGCTTCTTTCTTCGTCCATAGTGAAGGCAGTGCGGTCCCAGTCGCACGAAGCACCGAGTTTGCGCAACTGTTTCAGGATGATGCCTCCGTGTTCGTCAGTCCATTCCCATGCATGTTTCAGGAACTCCTCTCTGGTGAGGTCAGTCTTCTTTATTCCCTGCTGAGCCAATTTGTTTACCACCTTAGCTTCTGTAGCGATAGATGCGTGGTCTGTACCCGGAACCCAGCATGCGTTCTTTCCCATCATACGTGCACGGCGTACGAGGATATCCTGTATAGTATTGTTAAGCATGTGTCCCATGTGGAGCACTCCAGTGACGTTAGGAGGCGGGATTACGACGGTATATGGTTCGCGTCCGTCCGGTTTAGAACTGAAAAGTTTGTTGTCCAGCCAATACTGGTACCATTTCTCTTCCACATCTGCGGGATTGTACTTACTTGCTAATTCCATGATTATTATTTTGAGTTTTTTAGTTTTTTAAGTTCTTGAGTTTGTAAATGCATTGATGCATAATCGGTTGCAAAATTAATAAAAGTTGTTTGAAAATTCAATACAAAAGGCTTAAGTCTTTCGCTTTATGTACCTTATCTATATACAAAAAAACACCCACCGTGTATATGTACCGATGGGTGCTGTGTAAAAAAGAATGTGTTGAGTTATTATAGTTCAGAGAATGGCTTGCGTTTGCCTCCCAATGGAAGTGACAATCCTATGAAGCCATTGATGGTTTTTGAGTTACCTCCGAAGTACATGTAGTCTGTACCGGCGAAGATAGGACCAAGTTTCAATGCCAAACCGAATGATTTACCTCCTGAAAGAATAGGAGAGTAGCTGATGGCTGCATTAAATGCATTTGAAGGACGCAATGTGGCAAGGAATGTCAATTCAGTCTGTGTCTTTGGCTGTACGAAGCGTGATGAATAAACAGCACCTACGCTAAGTTTATTGTTCAGAAGTCCGTATTCTGCTGCAAGTAAAACAGTGGTTGAAAGTTTTGTACTTGTTTTATAATCAGCGTTTTCGTTTTTCTTAAAATCGAAGCGATCTAATGAAAGAAGTTCTCCTCCAATGTATTGTTCGTAGTTGTCTGCGTTGATTGTAACGTTTTCTTCACCGTTAACTTCTGCCATCGTTGTATTGTTCTTGTTCCATTTCATTACACCAAGGTCAAGAACGGCTGCGGAAACTGTCAGATTCTTAAGAATGCTATAGCTTGCTCCCAAATCAATACCGAAACCTGTACCTGCAATACCGAAGCTGCTTGCATCGAGGTCGAAGCCATTTATCATATTGTTATTATCAAATGTCATTCCACCTCCCTTAAGAGTAGTTACTACATTTGCTTTTGCGTTGTAGCTGTATCCTTTTCCATACCAGTCGCTTTCGCTGAATTCGTAATTCATCAATTCTTCCTGAGTCATTCCCTCAACATTAGGAACTTCAGGAATGTCCAAATCAAGGTCAAATTGTTCAATATTGACTTCAGTACGTGCCAAACCTAACAACATCTTAGCTCTTGCACCTACAGTAAGTTTTTCAGTAATTCTTCTTGAAAGGCCTAATCCTACTTCAGCATACGCATTCAAATTAATAGACTGGTTTCCCATCTTGTAACTTTGTTTGCTTCCGGCAACGCTTTCAATATCAAAACCGTTCATGTTTCTCATCATTGTAAACATGTCCTTATTAATCTGCGCACCGATATCCATGCGTAATCCTGCATTTACAGACCAGAAATTCTTTCCTTTAATCCAACCGAAAGACAGGATGTTGGTGTTCAGATTCATATTGAGTCTGTTGTCCTGCTGCAGTGAATTATACAGTTTGTTGTTGTTAAGGAAATCGTTTCCGTCCTTGGTAATCTCCATGAAGTCATTGATTCCTAATGAATTGGTGTTGGCTGTGACATTGAAATTACCGATAAGCGGCAGATTAAGATATCCCCTTGTAGGTTGAAGTCCCGGGTTCATTTGTACACGTGTGCTGGCACCTTCCATGAAATAAGATGTACGCAGATACTGAGCCTGTGCGCTAAAAACGGTTGCTAAAGCAGAAACTGCAACCAAAAGCTTTTTGTTCATAAATGTTTTCATAATCGTTGATTTATTTGTTGTTTCCTCTTTTTTGCAAAAATATGCATTTATTTTATATAACATTTGTCTGATTGTAAAATAATCAGACATCATATTGTGTCCCTTTATAGTTTTTTCATCAAGGCCTATTTTTAGTGAACAGTTTTGTGAAACGGTAAAACAAAAGCGGGCAACCTTCTTTCGAGGATTGCCCGCTTTTATCTGAACTCGTTTTGTATTATTTCTTAATACGGTTGTAACGGCTCATGAACTTATCAACACGTCCTGCTGTGTCTACCAACTTAGACTTACCTGTATAGAACGGGTGAGAAGTACTTGAGATTTCCAACTTTACCAATGGGTAAGTTTCACCTTCGAATTCAATTGTGTCTTTTGTAGCACAAGTTGAACGAGAAAGAAACATATCACCGTTTGACATGTCTTTAAATACTACCGGACGGTAGTTTTCTGGATGAATTCCTTTTTTCATTTCAGTATATACTTTATTTATTATTATTTATTGACTTAGTTGGTAACACTTAGTCGTGTGTAATGGTCTATATTTCGGGTTGCAAAGATACGCTTTTTCTTTTAAATGAGAAAACTTTTTGCTTATGTTTTTTCTAAAAACTTTTCATTGATAATATATTAATATATAATGTGTTCAAGTTTCTGTATTTGAAGAAACCTTATGATATGAGAATAATGAAAACATGCCTTTTCGATAAAGGTATTTTCCTTTGTCATATTCTATAAATACAACCTTTGTTTTTATAAATACAAGTTATATATATAAAGATACAAGTTGTATTTATATAAATATAAGTTATATATAGAGAATATGAACGGGCGAAATAGTTTTTTCATCCTAATATATAGGTTATAGTTTCATTATGTCTTATTGTATCGTAGAAGTAATGTATAAAACTTGCAATATCTACATTGCATTATGTGTACATATGTTTGAAATAATGACTTTATTTCGTCTATATTATAATAATTGTGTATATTTTTTTCTTTTAAAATAGAAGGAGGGTTGATATTAATTGTTATTTTTGCAAAGGAATTTAATCACTAACATTATAAATAGTAAAAACAATGGTTAATTACAAAGACTTAGGCTTGGTAAACACAAGAGATATGTTTGCCAGAGCAATCAAAGGTGGATATGCAATCCCGGCTTTCAACTTCAATAATATGGAACAGATGCAGGCTATCATCAAGGCTGCAGTTGAAACAAAATCACCTGTTATCCTTCAGGTTTCTAAAGGTGCTCGTCAGTATGCTAACGCTACTTTGTTGCGTTACATGGCTCAGGGTGCTGTAGAATATGCAAAAGAATTGGGTTGCGAACATCCTGAAATCGTTCTTCACCTTGACCACGGAGATACATTCGAAACTTGCAAGAGCTGTATCGACTCTGGTTTCTCTTCAGTAATGATCGACGGTTCTCACCTTCCATACGAAGAAAACGTTGCTTTGACTAAGAAAGTTGTTGACTATGCTCACCAGTTCGACGTAACTGTAGAAGGTGAACTTGGTGTATTGGCAGGTGTTGAAGACGAAGTTTCTTCTGACCACCACACTTACACTAACCCAGAAGAAGTAATCGACTTCGCTACTCGTACAGGTTGCGACTCATTGGCTATCTCAATCGGTACTTCTCACGGTGCTTATAAGTTTACTCCAGAACAGTGCCACATCGATCCAGAAACAGGTCGTATGGTCCCTCCTCCATTGGCATTCGACGTATTGGATGCAGTTATGGAAAAACTTCCTGGATTCCCTATCGTTCTTCACGGATCTTCTTCAGTTCCACAGGAAGAAGTTGATACTATCAACAAATACGGTGGTGCTTTGAAGGCTGCTATCGGTATTCCAGAAGAACAGTTGCGTAAGGCTGCTAAGTCTGCAGTTTGCAAGATCAACATCGACTCTGACTCTCGTCTTGCCATGACTGCTGCTGTACGTAAGGTATTCGCTGAAAAACCAGCTGAATTCGACCCACGTAAGTATCTTGGTCCTGCTCGTGACAACATGGAAAAACTTTACAAACACAAAATCATCAACGTATTGGGTTCAGACAACAAATTGGCTGAATAATTACGTTTAATATACGAATTTACACCTCTGTAGAGGTTTGAATAATGTAATATTCATATGAGAGGAGATTGTCCGTGATGGATGATCTCCTTTATTTATATATGTACGGTATTGTGTGTTATCTGTTTTTTCCGTACTTTTGCATAAAAATTTAATCATTAATCATTTAAATCTTCATTATTTATGTTTAACAAACATCCTAAAGGGCTAATACCTGCTGCACTTTCAAACATGGGCGAACGTTTTGGATATTACATAATGAATGCTGTGCTGGTGTTGTTCCTTTGTTCAAAATTCGGTATAAGTGAGGAGAAAAGTACACTTATCTATTCATTCTTTTATGCAGGTATATATCTGTTGAGTCTTGTCGGTGGTCTGATAGCAGACAGAAAGCAGAATTATAAAGGTACAATCATGGCCGGTCTTGTGGTTATGGCCATCGGTTATATTGCATTGTCTGTTCCTATTACTGCCAATGCCGGCAACACTTCATGGTTGCTTACACTTACCTGTATCGCATTGTTCTTTATCGCTTTCGGTAACGGTCTTTTCAAAGGAAATCTTCAGGCTATTGTTGGTCAGATGTATGATGACCTCGAAGCTGAGGCAGCGAAAAAAGGCGAAAAAGAATTGATAGAAGCCAAGAGCAAGAGAGATTCAGGATTCCAGATATTCTATGTGTTTATCAATATCGGTGGACTTATAGCTCCATTCGTGGCTCCTTTGTTGAGAAGCTGGTGGCTCAGTGCGCACAATATGGTTTACAATGCAAGCCTTCCGGCTTTGTGTCATGAATATATTTCAAAAGGTGCTGAGGGAATGTCGGCCGAAGCAATGGGTAACCTCAACAAACTGATGACACAGTGTGTAGGCGAAACAGCTGATATGGCTGCGTCATGTGCACAGTATCTGCAGATATTCAACGAAGGTATCCACTATTCATTTGTGGCTTCTGTAGCTGCAATGCTTATTTCTCTGGTAATCTTCTTTGCCACTAAGCGTCAGTTCCCAAATCCGGGAAAGAAAGAAGCTGCAACTGCTGTTACTTATACAGCTGAAGAAAAAGCTACTATGGCTAAGGAAATCAAACAGCGTCTTTACGCATTGTTCGCGGTGCTTGGCGTTGTTATCTTCTTCTGGTTCTCGTTCCATCAGAACGGTACTTCACTGTCGCTTTTTGCAAGAGACTTCGTTGATACATCGACTATAGCTCCTGAAATATGGCAGGCTGTCAATCCTTTCTTCGTGATTACACTTACACCGATTATCATGATGATTTTCGGCTCACTTTCAAGAAGAGGGAAAGAAATCTCTACTCCACGTAAGATTGCCATCGGTATGCTTATTGCAGGTCTGGCTTATCTCTTCCTTGCTGCATATTCACTCGTTATGGGTTATCCTTCTGCAGCGGAATACAGAAATCTTCCTATCGACCAGCAGGTGAAGGCAGGAGCATGGGTGTTGATAGTCCTTTACTTCCTTCTGACAGTAGCAGAACTTTTCATTTCACCGCTTGGTTTGTCGTTCGTTTCAAAAGTGGCTCCAAAACACCTTTTGGGACTTTGCCAGGGATTGTGGCTTGGTGCTACAGCTTTAGGTAACCTTCTGTTGTGGATTGGCCCTCTTATGTACAATGCTATTCCTATCGGATATTGCTGGGCTATCTTTATGATAGTATGTATCATCTCAATGGGAGTGATGCTGTTCATGGTGAAATGGCTTGAAAAAGTTGCCAAATAACAGAATTATAATAAAATAGACTAATAAGAGGATATATCTTTTCGTGGTATATCCTCTTTTTTTCTTAAATTTGCAAAGACTGTTTTATTCTTGATTAATATACTAAAAATGAGCGAAGATACATTTGATAAAGAGAACGATTTACAGGAAGGTGAAGGCCATTCTGATTATAAACCGGCAGATACCTCAAATGATGCGGTAAGACATCAGCTGAGCGGTATGTATCAGAACTGGTTTCTTGATTATGCATCGTATGTAATACTTGAAAGAGCCGTACCGCATATCAATGACGGACTGAAGCCTGTGCAAAGACGAATACTGCACTCCATGAAGCGTCTGGACGACGGAAGGTACAACAAGGTGGCAAACATCGTAGGTCATACCATGCAGTTTCATCCTCACGGTGATGCCTCAATAGGTGATGCCTTGGTTCAGTTGGGACAGAAGGAACTTCTCATAGACTGTCAGGGAAACTGGGGTAATATCCTTACAGGCGACAGTGCGGCTGCTCCGCGTTATATCGAGGCCCGTTTATCAAAATTTGCTTTGGATGTGGTTTTCAATCCGAAAACTACTCAGTGGCAGTCGTCCTACGACGGACGAAACAGAGAACCTATAACTCTGCCGGTCAAGTTCCCTTTGCTGTTGGCTCAGGGGGTAGAAGGTATTGCTGTAGGTCTGTCGTCAAAGATTCTTCCACATAACTTCAACGAACTTTGCGATGCTTCCATAGCGTATCTCAAAGGCGAACCGTTCCAGCTTTATCCGGATTTCCAGACAGGAGGCTCGATAGATGTATCGAGATATAATGACGGTGAGCGCGGAGGAGTAGTGCGCGTGAGAGCCAAGATATCAAAGCTTGATAACAAGACACTGTGTATCAGTGAAATCCCATACGGGAAGACTACATCTTCGCTTATAGACTCTATCCTTAAGGCTGTTGAGAAAGGTAAAATCAAGGTCAAGAAGGTGGAAGACAATACAGCCGGTAAGGTTGAGATTCTTGTGCATCTTGCTCCGGGTGTTTCGTCTGACAAGACACTCGATGCGCTGTATGCATTTACAGACTGTGAGGTTAATATCTCGCCGAACTGCTGTGTGATAGACAATAAGAAACCTCATTTCCTGTCTGTGAGTGATGTGCTTAAGAAATCTACAGACAATACATTGGACCTGCTCCGTCAGGAACTGAATATCGAGCGCGAGGAAAAACTTGAAGCTCTGCATTTTGCTTCATTGGAGAAAATATTCATCGAAGAGCGTATATACAAGGATGCCAAGTTTGAACAGGCGGAAAACATGGATGCGGCGTGCGAACATATTGACGACCGTCTGACTCCGTTCTATCCTCAGATGGTGCGCGAAGTAACCAAGGAGGATATTCTGAAACTGATGGAGATTAAGATGGCACGTATCCTGAAGTTCAACAAGGATAAGGCTGACGAACTGATAGCACGTCTGAAAGGCGAGATAGAGGAAATAGACAATCATCTTGCGCACATCACGGATTATACCATCAACTGGTACGAGGGCTTGAAAGCCAAGTACGGCAAGAACTTCGAGCGTAAGACCGAAATCAGAAACTTCGATGTCATTGTTGCAACCAAGGTGGCAGAAGCAAACGAAAAACTTTATATCAACCGTGAGGAAGGTTTCATAGGAACAGGGCTGAAGAAGGATGAATTTGTATGCAACTGTTCGGATATAGACGATGTGATAATATTCTATAAGGACGGTAAGTACAAGATAGTGAGAATCAGCGACAAACTGTTTGTGGGTAAGAATATCCTATATGTGAATATCTTCAAGAAGAATGACAAGCGTACTATATATAATGTGATATACCGCGACGGTAAGGATGGAGCGTACTTCATAAAGCGCTTCAACGTCACTTCGATGATACGCGACCGCGAGTATGATGTCACTCAGGGTAATCCGGGTTCTAAGATAATGTATTTCACTGCCAATCCTAACGGTGAGGCCGAAGTGGTGAAGGTTGCTCTCAGACCGAACCCGAGAATAAAGAAACTGATTTTGGAACGCGACTTCAGTGAGATTTCCATCAAGGGCCGTCAGTCGATGGGTAATCTGCTTACCCGTCTTGAGGTACACAAAATCAGCCTGAAACATCGCGGCGGTTCTACTTTGGGAGGTCGAAAAGTATGGTTCGACTATGACGTGCTCAGACTGAACTATGACGGACGCGGAGAATATCTCGGAGAGTTCCATAGCGAGGACAGCATATTGGTGGTACACAAGAACGGTGAATTCTATACATCAGACTTTGACTTGAACAACCATTACGATTCTGATATAATGATTCTCGAGAAGTACGACCCTGAAAAGGTATGGACTGCAGTACTCTATGATGCCGACCAGCAGAACTATCCGTATCTGAAGAGATTCTGTTTCGAGCAGAGTACAAAGCGTCAGAACTTCCTTGGCGAGAATAAACAGAATGAACTGTTGCTTCTTACTTCGGAAACATATCCAAGGATAAACGTAGTGTTCGGCGGACATGACAGCTTCAGAGAACCGATGATAGTCGATGCCGGCGAGTTCGTAGGTGTCAAGAGCTTTAAGGCCAAAGGAAAACGACTTACTACATTTGCCATCGACAAGATAGAGGAACTGGAGCCGATAGTCAGAGAGGAGCCTGAGGTACAGACTGAGGAAGTGGACGAAGCGGTGAACGACTCGGAAGAAATGGTGAACGAAGACGACGGTCAGATGAAGTTATTCTAAGATATTATGTGTAGATTATATATATCAGTCTTGTTAATACTGTTGGTATCTTGTGTCGGAATATCGGCGCAGGATACTTTGTCGCATGAGAAGTATCTTGTACGTTCCGCTATGGTCGGTATAGGAAAGACCAATGTGTACGATACATATCTTTCTCCTTTGGAGTACAAAGGCCCGGAACTCAGGTTCATGCATGAGAGCATGCGTATGACAAGGTTGATGGGAGGACGTGTGTCTGCACAGCGTATTGTGCAGGTTAACTGTTCATCTACAGATAATATCTCCAAGTCCTCAACCTCTTATTCAGGAATGTTCAACTGGACTTATGCCCTGCATTATCAGTATAATGTGAACGGGAATCTGAAGATTCTGTTTGGACCGATGATTGACCTTAATGGCGGATTTATTTACAATACACGCAATTCCAACAATCCGGCTCAGGCAAAGGTTTACGGCAATATTGATGCGTCGGCAATGGCTATATATAAGTTCAGGATAGCAAGATATCCCATGGTCGTGAGATACCAGGCTAATCTGCCTTTTATGGGGGTGATGTTCTCCCCTGAATACGGACAGTCATATTATGAGATATTCTCTTTGGGACACGGTGGCAGAAACGTACTGTTTACGTCCTTTCATAACGCGCCGTCGCTGCGCCAGATGCTGACACTTGACTTCCCTGTTGGCAAGACCATAATGCGTGCCGGTTATCTGTGTGACATCCAGCAGGCCAAGGTCAATAATCTGAAGAGTCATTTCTACTCGCATAATTTCATGATAGGCTTTGTCAGAAACTTTCACATGATAAGAGGAAAGAACAGGATAAGTCTTCCGTCTAAAGTTACTCCATTTTGATTTAAAAAAGTTATCGGTATGAAACTAAGGAACAATTCTTTATTTGCAATATTGTTTTGTGTCGTAATGTCTGCGGTTTCGGCATCGTGCATCAGAGAGGATGTATCAGGAAATACCCCTCAGGCTAATTTTGAATCTTTGTGGAGAATAATAGACGAGCAATATTGTTTTCTTGATTATAAGAAAGAAGTGTATGGACTTGATTGGGATGAGGTGTATTCCAGATATTCTAAACGTATAACTCCGAATATGTCGAGCTATAACCTTTTCGAGGTGCTGTCCGAAATGGTGAACGAACTGCGCGACGGGCATGTTAATCTGAGCAGCGGATATGGCAGTTCGCAGTATAGGGAATGGTTTGATGCATATCCGCGTAATTTCAGCGACAGTATTCAGAGCAACTACTTAGGCAAGGATTATGTCATAACTTCCGGATTGACATATCAGATATTGGAGAATAATATAGGCTATGTGTATTGTTCGAGCTTCTCGGATGGTATAGGGGATGGAAATCTCGATTATATGCTTAAAGAGATGGAGCTTTGCGACGGACTGATAATAGATGTCAGAAACAACGGAGGTGGAAATCTGACTACTGCACAGAAACTCGCAGCAAGGTTTACCAACGAGAAGATACTCGTGGGATATATGTCGCACAAAATGGGGCCAGGACATAATGAGTTCTCAATACCCGAACCGGTCTATATCGAGCCGTCAAATGGCGTACGCTGGCAGAAGAAAGCTGTGGTATTGTCAAACAGACGTTCGTACAGTTCTACTAACGATTTTGTGAACTGTATGAAAAGTATGCCAATGGTTACAATAATGGGCGATAAGACCGGTGGAGGTTCCGGTCTGCCTTTCTCGTCTGAAATTCCTAACGGATGGTTGATAAGATTTTCTGCTGCACCTATGTATGATGCCGAAATGAATCAGATAGAGTTTGGCATTGAACCGGATGTCCGTGTAGACATGTCGGAAGCTGATATATTGCGTGGAAAAGATACAATAATAGAAGAAGCATGTGTTTTGCTGAAAAAAAATCAGTGAAATGTTTGCAGGAATAAAAAAAATGCCTACCTTTGCATCGCAAATGAGAAATAAAGCTTCTCACGCGCCTGTGGCGTAATTGGTAGCCGCGCCAGACTTAGGATCTGGTGTCGTGAGACGTGTAGGTTCGAGTCCTATCAGGCGCACGAAAAGGAAGATATAAATAGCTGAGTAATTCGGAAATTTATATCTTCCTTTTTTATTTCCAGAAATGTATTACCTTATTAACCTAAAGTACACGTCTTTGTAATATCGATTCCGTTATTTTGCATCGTACAAAAATGAAAGAGAAATGGAATTAAGACCACATTACAGAACAATCGTTTTATCGGATATTCATTTGGGAACAACTCATTCTAAAGTGGATGAGGTAAGTGATTTCCTTAGTACAGTGGATTGTGACCGCCTTATTCTTAACGGCGATATCATTGACGGATGGCATTTGCAGAAATCGGGTGTAAGGAAGTGGAAACCTCAGCACACCCGTTTTTTTAAGATTATAATGAAGATGATGGAAAAGTGCGGCACAGAGGTTATTTATGTTCGTGGCAATCATGATGATTTCCTTGATAATCTTGTTCCATTGCAGTTTTCCAACATCAGTATTGTGAAAGATTATATATTGGAAAGCAACGGACGCCATTATTTCGTTACCCACGGCGATGTATTCGATAAGGTTACAACCGAGATGAAATGGTTGGCAAAGTTGGGTGATGTGGGATATACCTTATTGCTTTGGATGAACGGTATGTACAATAGGTATAGAGCCAAACACGGCAAACCTTATTTTTCGTTGTCGCAGGCAATAAAACATAAAGTAAAATCTGCAGTTTCTTACATTTCCGATTTTGAAAAGGTTCTTGTAGATTTCGCCCGAAAACGTGAGTGCGACGGTGTGATCTGCGGACATATACATCATCCTGAAAACAGGATGGTAGACGGTATTCACTATCTTAACTCCGGCGACTGGGTTGAAACTCTTTCCGCACTTACGGAAGATGAAAACGGAGAATGGGAAGTGGTGAACTATTCTGAAGTGACAAATCAATTGAGCAAGACTGCAAAACTTACACTTTTATCTGCTGCATCATGAAATTTTTGTTTATTGTACAGGGGGAAGGTCGCGGACACCTTACCCAAGCTATAACTTTGGAGAATGTACTGCTCAGAAGCGGACACGAAGTGGTGGAAATATTGGTTGGAAAAAGTGAGTCAAGAAGACTCCCGGGATTTTTTACCCGTAGCGTACATGCACCGGTAAAACAGTTCGTAAGTCCTAATTTTCTGCCTACACCTGCAAACAAGCGTGTCAATATCACTCGTAGTGTATTGTATAATATAGCTAAAGTGCCTGAGTATTTGAGAAGCATGCACTATATCAATGAGCGTATTATTAAAACCGGTGCAGATATGGTTATCAATTTTTATGAACTGCTGACCGGTTTGACATATTTCTTGTATCGTCCGGCAGTTCCTCAGGTATGCATAGGCCATCAGTATCTTTTTCTGCATAAGGATTTCGAAATGCCTGAAAAGCATAAATTCGGAATGAAACTACTCAATATGTTTACACGTCTGACTGCTTTGGGGGCAAAAGAATATCTGGCTCTTTCGTTCCGCAGTATGAAAGATGACAAAAGTAAAAGAATAAAAGTTGTACCTCCATTACTTAGGCGTGATGTTTTCCGTCAGGAAGTCACAAACGGCGATTATATACATGGATATATGGTAAATTCGGGTTTCTCAGAGTGCATAATGCGATGGCATAAAGAACATCCTGAAACTCCATTACGCTTTTTCTGGGACCGATGGGAGGAAACGCCGGTTAAGAAAATAGACGAAACACTGTCCTTCTATCAGTTGGATGATGTGGAGTTCCTGCGCCAGATGTCCGGCTGCAAGGCATATGCAAGCACTGCCGGTTTTGAGTCAGTATGCGAAGCAATGTATTTAGGCAAACCATTGATGATGGTTCCGGCGCATATAGAGCAGGAATGCAATGCTTACGATGCCATGAAAAGTTCTGCCGGTATAGTGGATGATGATTTTGACCTTGCCAAACTGCTGAAATTTGCAGAAACATATAAGCCTGATACAAGATTTAGAGAATGGGTTAACTCAGCTGAGTACATGATAGTCAATGAACTTGAAGGTTTGGCTTCCACAGCATTTATGCATAACATGTATATGGTGGAAGAGTATATTTAATGAGGCTTAAGCATTTTGTACTATCTCATGTTATATTGTATTGATTTTTTTTGTAAATTGCAATAACATTGTAACAAGTATTACTTTCCTTTGCAGAAAATTTAGTAGTTATTATGGCAATTAAGAAGAAAGAAAACCCATATCTTGAAAGAGATATCAGCTGGATGTATTTTAACAGGCGTATTTTGCAGGAGGCAACGCGCCAACATGTTCCTTTGCTCGAAAGGATGGCATTTCTTGGAATCTATTCCAACAATCTTGATGAATTCTTCCGTGTTCGTATGGCTTCACAGAACCGTATTGCCGAATGTGAGGACAAGTCTGCCGCCAAAGATAGGGAGAAGGCCAAGAAGATAATCAAGAAAATCACTAAGCTAAATTCGGAGTATGCCAAGGAGTACGAACAGGCTGTAGAAAGTGTTATCTCTGATTTGGAAAAAGAAAACATATTCTTGGTTGATAATGATAATGTCACTCCTGAACAGTTGGAGTATATCCGTTCGTATTATAAAGAGAAGCTGAACGGTTTTATTGTTCCTGTATGGTTCTCTGCTGTAAAGACTCTTGATTCTGAAACTGACGAGAATATTTACTTAGCTGTAAAACTTCAGAAAAACCAGAATTCAAAAAATATAACAGATTATGCGTTTCTGGAACTTCCGGTAGGATTATGCGGACGCTTTGTCCGTCTTCCGGATAATGACGGCAAGAGCTACATGATGTATCTTGATGATGTGGTCAGATGTTGTCTTCCTATAGTTTTCGAAGGACTGGAATATACAAAATACGAAGCATATGCCTTCAAGTTTACACGTGACGCTGAAATGGAAATCGATAATGACCTGAGAACAGGTACGTTGCAGAAGATTTCGAAAGGTGTAAAGAGCCGTAAGCGTGGTGAACCTCTCCGTGTTATTTACGACGGTGATATGCCAAAAGACCTGATGAAACGTGTTCTCAACAAGCTGGATGTCGATTCATGGGATACTATCCTTTCCGGCGGCCGTTACCAGAATCATAAGGACCTGATGAAATTCCCTGATTGCGGAAGGAAGAATCTGAAATATCCGGCATGGACTCCTATTATGAAAAAGGAGCTTGACGGTCCGGAAAGTCTTTTGTCTAAGATTCAGGAGAAGGACAGATTCATTCATGTTCCTTATCATAACTTTGACTCATTCATCAGAGTGCTTCAGGAAGCTGCTGTAAGCAAGAGGGTTAACAGTATCAAAATTACTTTGTACCGTCTTGCCAAGGAATCTAAGGTTGTAAAGGCCCTTATCGGTGCAGCACGAAACGGAAAGAAAGTTACAGTAGTAATTGAGTTGCTTGCCCGTTTCGATGAGGCTTCAAATATAAGCTGGTCAAAGAAAATGCAGGATGCAGGTATCAAGGTCATATTCGGAGTAGAAGGCTTGAAGGTACACTCCAAGATTACACACATCGGTATGAAGACCGGTCCGGATATCGCTTGCGTAAGTACAGGTAACTTCCACGAAGGTAATGCCCGTATGTACACGGACTGTGTATTGATGACTGCTTCAAGAAGACTTGTAAACGATGTTGATGCGGTATTCGACTTTATCGAACGTCCTTACACACCGATTAAGTTTAAAGAGTTGCTTGTTTCACCAAATGAGATGAAAAACAAGTTTATTACTCTTGTAAACAATGAGATAAAGAACCGCAAGGCTGGAAAACCTGCATATATTAAGATTAAGATAAACCATATCACAGACCCGGTAATGGTTGAAAAACTTTATGAGGCATCTCAGGCCGGAGTGGATATTGATTTGGTAGTACGAGGAAACTGTTCTCTGGTACCGGGAATACCGGGAGTGAGCAGCAATATCAGAATTACAGGTATTATTGACCGTTATCTGGAACACTCACGTATCTTTATATTTGCAGCAGGAGGAGAGGAAAAGATTTTCATGGGTTCTGCCGACTGGATGCCGCGAAATCTTGACAACCGTGTAGAGGTAATTACTCCGGTTTACGACCCGGCCATAAAAGGTGAATTGAAACGTATTGTAGAATATGGACTTAAAGATACGCTTCAGGGACGTATAGTCGACGGATTTGGTGATAACAAGTTTGTTTCTCTCGAAGAAGATGAAACACCATTCCGCTCTCAGGAAGCTCTCTACAATAGCTATCTTGCTGAAAACTGTGAAGTCAACGAAGTTAACGAATAGATATTATAGCTTGATTTTTCACAACGTTGCTTGTCGCTTGCCCGCAAGGGTATAGTGGCAAGCAATTATTCGCATTTATAAACTAACTGTTAAATTATAAAAAACGAATACTATGAGTAAGGAAATGGAAACAGCACTTAACGGTGTGAATTATGCAGCTATTGACATAGGTTCGAATGCTGTACGTTTGCTTATAAAGCATCTGGAAGAGACTAAGGAAGGGGTTAAGTTCTCTAAAGTTCTGCTATTGCGTGTGCCTCTTCGTTTGGGTTTCGATGTGTTCTCCAAGAATAAGATTTCGGATAAGAAAGCCAAGAACATGGTCCGTCTGATGAAATCATACAGCTATCTGATGAAGATTTACGATGTGAAAGATTATCGTGCCTGTGCCACTTCGGCTATGCGTGATTCAAAGAACGGTCAGGAGATAATAAAGCGTGTGGCTAAGGAATCTGGTATTCAGATAGAAATAATCGACGGTCAGGAAGAAGCAAAGATTGTATATAACAATCATGTTGAGTCGATGGAAGACCGTAAAGGAAATTACATGTATGTCGATGTAGGTGGTGGTAGTACAGAAATCAATCTCCTTTCCCGAGGTCAGTTGGTATGCAGCCGTTCTTATAATATCGGTACAGTGCGTATTCTTAACGATGCCGTAAAAGAAGGTGAGTGGGACAGACTCAAGAACGATATGGCCGAACTTGCACAATCTTATCCCGGCATCAATATCATAGGTTCGGGAGGAAATATAAACAAGTTGTACCGTATGATAGAAAAGAAGGACAAGAAACGTGCCCGTATGACTGTAGCCTCTTTGCAGGAACTGCATAACGAGTTGAAACAATACACAGTGGCTGAAAGAATGCAGAAATTCAATCTGAAGCCTGACCGTGCGGACGTTATTGTACCTGCCGGAGATATATTCCTTACTATTTCCGATATCATAAAGGCTACTTACATCTATGTTCCTGTTATCGGTCTTGCCGATGGAGTGATAGACGGTATCTATCTGCGCAATAAATGGAAGGCTCTGAATAATGAGGTGTGATATAACACAGAAACGGCTGAACGATTTGTTCCGCCGTTTCTGTGTAGTATGACTAAGTATATTAGAATCTGCATCTCAAGTCAACGCCAATCTGCATCGGGCGTCCCATCTGTGCGAATCCTCTGTTCATTGATTCAAAGTAGAATGCCTGGTATTCTGTGTTCAGGGCATTGTTTATCCAGATACCAATCTGTCCGTTACCTTTATTAAGGCTTATTCGTCCGTTCAGTGTACCGTAGAGGTTCTGGTAAGCATTGTTTTGCTCTGTCCAATAGATGCGTCCAGCACCTTTGTAGTTGGCATTTACTATAATGTTATCCAGCCATGCACCGCTTTTCATACGGAAGATATACTGACCTCCAACTGTGAATGTATGTTCAGGAACGAATGGAACGTAATTGCCATTATAACTTACTTCCTGCAATTTGCCTTGTGCATCCTTGTAGTTACTTATATATTCTGTGAACTTAGAGTTTGTATATCCGTAGTTACCGTTCAGGATAAAATTATCTGTTATCTGAGCTTTCAGAGCCAGTTCTCCACCAATACTCCTGCTCTTACCTGCATTGACGGTGATACGTCCAAGTCCGCTTGCCGCAAAACGTGAAATCTGCTGGTCGTGAGTGTCCATATAGAATGCTGCTATATCTGCCTGCAAACGTCCGTCAAACATAGTCATATGTGAACCTATTTCGTAATTCCATGAGTATTCAGGCTTGTATTTTGTTGTTTCTTGTACATTGTATTCATAGTGAGGTATTTTGTCACCTCCCATTTTGGAAACCATTCCTTTGGTATTTTCATCAAGTGTAGCTATCATTCCGTTAATCATTTCGCCTTGTACTATTTCTGAGAACATCTGAATGTTGTATCCTCCAGAACGATAACCTTTAGTTACAGATGCGTATATGTTATTGTTCTTGTTGAAATCGTATTGTAATGCGAATTTTGGCAATAACTGAATATAATCATGATTTATATTGCCATTGACATCTGGTGTTGATTTCAGACCTTTGAATGACATTGGTCTTTGCATAATGGACATATTGAAATCGAAGTTGATATTGGAATTAGAACTATAATCCAACCAATATCTTTCATACTCCATTCTTAAACCTGCAGTGAATGAAAGTCCTTCGAAGATAATGTCATTTATTGTAGATTGGTGGTATACTCCGGTACTAAGCATTGGTGATTTGAAACTTCCACCTATAAGAATATTATTGTCAGTAATATCAAGACTCATGTCCGGCATTCCGGGATTTTCGGCCTTAAGACTCTTGAATATTCCGTTAACATTCCCTTCCATTAAAGAAGATATTCCATCCTCGTGAAAAGTCACAGGCCCCTCAGTATTAAGCCATTGATAGAAACCGCTCACACCTGTAGTCCACTGCCAGCGACGTCCCGGTTTTGATTTGAGCACAATCTCCTCGCTTATGGTTTTTGAGTTCTGTCTTTGTGACATTGTATAGACATTCTTTCTTGTGAAGTCCTGATCGAGGTTCATTTCATCTTTCAGATACTGGAAACCTGTCACACTGCTTAGGATGAAGTTCTCAGCCTGATGCTCGATGTTCAGACCTCCGTTAAGAAGATGGCGCATATATCCGCATTCGTTGTTATATGCCACTTTGCCCAAGTCGCCTTTCAAGTCCTGATAGTAGACATCTGTTTCAGAAAGGCTTGTCAGTTGATACGGATATCCCCCTTGATTTGAGTATTCGTAATTTACGGTAAAGTCAAGTTTCAGATTCTCCTTTGGCAACCATATGGCCCTCATTCTGCCGCCGACTTCATCACCCTTGTCTATTTTTTCGTTGTTGCGTGCTGTATTTTCAAAGAAACCTCCTTCATGCTCGTAGAAAGCACCTGCCGAGAAAGCGAATTTATCAGAGATACGGTGATAGTGATTTACGGATGCTTTGTAATTATTGTAAGTGGCAGCTCCCAGACTGATGTCAGTTCCCTGGTATGTGAACGGTGATTTAGTAAATACACGGATAAGACCGCCCATAGTATTACGTCCGTACAGTGTTCCCTGCGGACCGCGCAATACGTCGATACGTTCAATGTCGGAATAATTGAAGTCGAAAGCCGACTTGTCTATGAAAGGTATATTGTCAACATACAGTCCCACGGCAGGAGTGTTGATTCTTGAGCCGATACCTCTTACATATACAGAAGTAGTAAGCTTTGAACCATAGTCAGGGATGAAAAGGTTTGGAACAAGTCCGGATAATGATTTTACGGAAGTTACAGAATTGTTCCTCATATCTCCCTGCGAGAATGATGTGGCCGACAGAGGCTGCTGTCTCAGTCTGTTATTTTCCTTAGGAGTGGCGATGACCACCACTTCTTCTATGTCTATCACTCTGGTAGTGTCTGCCGGTGCACTGATACTCTCGTTTGTTGGCAGACTGTAGGCAGGAGTTACTCCCATTGCTACGGTAACGCCTGCCGCCATAAACTTAAATGTCTTTAGAACTGTACGTCTTCTCATTTCTTCAGTCTGTTTGTGGTTTTTGTAATTCGGATGCAAAGAAACTCCAAATTACATAAACGTACAATCCTAATTTCTTATGATTTTATATGCTGTCGGCATCGATATATCCGTTCATTACGGCATAAATGGCCAGTCCGGACACGGATTTGATACCAAGTTTCTCTGTGATGTTCTTTCTGTGCGATATAACAGTTGTCAGTCCGATGTTAAGTTTGTCGGCTATTTCTTTGTTGATATATCCTTTGGTTACGAGAACCAGTACCTCTATCTCTCTTGCAGAAAGAGTAGGAGTGTCACTTTGAGGTTGTGGCTTTGTGCGGTGGTGAGTCATTTCGTGTCCTCTGTCGCGCATATTCATGAAAGCCTTTATCAGTTTTTCCTGTGGCAGGAAGGTGTTGAGTACAGGAACTCCTATAGGAATCTGTGACTCTCCGGCCGAGAGAACGATGCTTTTAGGTCTTCTTTCCAGAAAGAAAGCTGTATGCTCGAAGTATATTGCTGTCGAAACGAAATAGTGGGCATACATGTCGGGAGTGTCGTCAATAAGCTCTTCGAACGAATGAAACACACGTATTACAGCCTGCGGAATAAGCTCTTCCAAGATAGTCTGTAAGCCTAATGCGGTAAGAGTATTTCTCTCTATGATAGCTATTTCTGAAGTCATTTAATTATTGTTTAAACAGTATTTAAATGGTATTTAAACTCTCATAAATGCAGCTACGGCTTCTGCGCATCTCTCTCCGTCAACACCGGCCGAAACTATTCCTCCGGCATATCCTGCACCTTCGCCACAAGGGAAAAGGCCCTCTACAGTGACATTCTGAAGGGTTTCATTGTCTCTCACAATTCTTACAGGGGCCGAAGTACGTGTTTCCACTGCAATCATCACTGCATCGTTTGTGAGGAATCCGCGCGAGCTTCTGCCGAACATTTCGAATCCCTTGCTCAGACGTTCGCTGATGAATTTAGGCATCCAGAAGTGCAGGGGAGATGATATGATACCGGGACTATAGGAAGTGACAGGTAGGTCATAGCTGAGTTTTTTCCTTGTGAAATCCACCATTCTCTGTGCCGGAGCTGTCTGTCGCATATTGGCCTGCTGCCAGCATATCTGTTCCAGTCTTTCCTGGAACTGCATCATTGCCAGTACCGACTGCTCTCCATTCTTGGCTGTTTTGCGTATAAGTTCTTCAGTCTGCTGTTCGGCGGAACCTTCAAATACTTCGCATGCCTGAAGTTGCAGGGTAGGGTCGTTCAGGTCTTCGGGACGGATTTCTACCACCATACCCGAGTTGCTCCATTTCGTACCACGGTTGCTCGGACTCATTCCGTTAACAACCAACTGGTGAGGACCGCTTGCAGCCGGAACTACGAAACCGCCCGGACACATACAGAAACTGTAAACACCGCGTCCGTCCACCTGCTGTACGAAACTGTATTCCGCAGCCGGCAGGTATTTACCTCTTCCGTTCTTGTTGTGATATTGAATCTGGTCGATAAGCATTGACGGATGTTCCAGACGTACACCAACGGCAAGACCTTTGGTTTCCATCTTCACACCGTTGGCATACAGCCAACGGTAGACATCGCGAGCTGAATGTCCCGTGGCAAGTATAACCGGACCTCTGAAAGTCCTTCCGTCGTTAGTTTCTATACCGACAACCTTGTTCTTTTCTATTATGATAGCATCCATCCTGGTTTTGAAGTGAACTTCACCGCCACATTCAAGGATGGTATTTCTCATATTCTCAATTACTCTCGGAAGCTTGTCTGTTCCAATATGAGGATGAGCATCTACAAGAATTGAAGTACTTGCTCCGTGCTGGCAGAACACATTCAGAATCTTGTCCACATTGCCGCGCTTTTTGCTCCTGGTGTAAAGCTTACCGTCGGAATATGCACCTGCACCACCTTCACCGAAACTGTAGTTCGATTCAGAATCAACCTTATGCTCGCGGCTTATTTTTGCCAGGTCTTCTTTCCTTTCGCGTACATTCTTTCCGCGTTCAATCACTATCGGACGAAGTCCAAGTTCTATCAGTCGCAGTGCGGCAAACAGTCCTCCCGGGCCTGCGCCTACTACAATCACTTCCGGTTTTCCGCTTACATTCTTATATTCAGTCGGGATATATTCCTGTGTGTCAGGAACCTCGTTGATGAAGACCTGTACCTTTACGTTTACATATATGGTACGCTGACGTGCGTCGATACTCTTCTTCAGTACCCTCACTGCGTTGATGGTTCTGATGTCAAGCCCCTTTTCGCGGCTGATATATGTCTTCAGCGACTGTTCGCTTGCAGCCTGTTCAGGCAATATTCTGAGTTGATATTCGTTTACCATTTTTGGGTGGAGTTTTTAGTTTTTAGTTGTTGGTTGATGGGATTGGAAAATTCTTTATCCGAAAAGTTCCCTGAAAGCCTCTTCCACTTTCCTTACCGGAATAAGTTCTATCTTGATTTTCTTTTTGTCAAGTCCTTGCATATTATGTTTTGGTACCAGCATACGAGTGAAACCAAGTTTCTCAGCCTCGCTTATCCTTTGCTCTATTCTGTTCACCGGACGTATCTCTCCGCTCAGTCCCACTTCGCCGGCCATACATACTCCGGATTCTATCTCGGTATCCATATTGCTTGAAAGAATGGCACTTATCACGGCCAAGTCGATAGCAGGATCGTTCACCTTCAGTCCGCCGGCAATGTTCAGGAATACATCCTTTTGAGCCAGTTTGAATCCCACACGTTTCTCTAATACGGCAAGCAGCATGTTCATTCTTCGTATGTCGAAACCTGTTGCCGAACGTTGAGGCGTACCGTATGCCGCTGTACTTACGAGAGCCTGTACTTCGATAAGGAATGGACGGATACCTTCTGTGGCACATGCGATGGAAATTCCGCTCATACCCTCATGGTCTTGAGTGAGCAGCAGTTCCGACGGATTGCTCACCTGACGCAGACCGTCCTGGCGCATCTCGTATATACCAAGTTCAGCAGTGCTTCCGAAACGGTTCTTTATGCTTCTTAGGATTCGGTACATATAGTGCTGGTCGCCCTCAAACTGCAGTACAGTATCGACGATATGTTCCAATACCTTAGGTCCTGCAATACTTCCCTCCTTGTTTATATGTCCAATCAGTATTACAGGGGTACCCGTTTCTTTGGCAAATCTCAGTATTGCTGCCGAGCATTCTCTCACCTGCACTATGCTGCCTGGTGATGAGTCAAGGTTCTCTGTAGAGATGGTCTGTATGGAGTCTATGATAACCAGGTCGGGAGCGGTACTCTTGATATTGGCAAAAATCTGTTCCAGCGAGGTCTCGCATGCTATTAGCAGTTCGCTTTCTCCATTATGCTTTATTCTGTCAGCACGCAGTTTGAGTTGCCGCGCACTTTCCTCTCCGGAGATATACAGTATTCTTTTGTCGGTCAGATGCAGAACTGTCTGCAGAACGAGAGTGGATTTACCTATACCAGGTTCGCCGCCAAGCAGAGTGAGCGAGCCTTGCACCAGTCCTCCTCCGAGCACTCTGTTCAGTTCGTCGTCCATAAGGTCTATTCTCTGTTCGTCCGATGAAACAATCTCCCTTAGATACTGTGGTTTTGATCGGATGGATTCAATCCCGTGTGCAACATGTTTAGCCACAGGAGTTTCCTTCCTGACTACTTCTTCCGAAAAAGTGTTCCACTGTCCGCACGAAGGACATTTGCCAATCCACTTAGGTGACTCTTGTCCGCAGTTTGTGCATACGAATACTGTTTTGTCTTTTGCCATTGATGAAAAACATTATAATATCGGCAAAAATACAATAAAGAAATGACGAATAAAAACGTTTCGTCGTTTAAGTCTAAATGACGAAGCGTTTTGATTTAAATGACGAAGCGTTTCCTTTTCGGCTTATGGGCGCAAAAAGTACAATTTTCCTTGAACAATTTGTGGTTTAAGATTGAACGGTTAACTTTGCATTCAAATACGAATTTTAGGTATTCTTTGTTGCCTAAAAATACTGTAAAACTGATTGGTTAATCATATTCAAATCTGTGATGACTTAGATGTTCAAAGTAACTATCAAAAGGAAGAAAGTAACTATGAAAGTAACTATGAACAGAAAAAAAGTAACCATCAGATATTAACCAAGAAGCAAGAGGATATATGTATTTTCTGTAGTGTTCCACGAACATCACAAGAAATAATGGATAGGTTGGGTATATCCAATCAGAGTAAGAATAGGCAAAAGTATATTGGTGAGTTGTTGGAGATGGGCGTTATTGAAATGACCATACCAAACAATCCAAAAGATAAAAATCAAAAGTACCGTAAGGTTAAACATTGACAATACAATTGAGTTATTTGACTTCCAAACATTGAAAATAGTCTGGTTAATAATTCGTTATCGCTGTTTTTAAAATACTCTGTTAAGAGTTTATTTATCAAATGTTTATACCGTCAAACAACTGAAAATATGAAATACAAAATAACCACATTAGTTGAAAACTGTGTATATGGCCGCAAGCTGCAGGCGGAGCATGGATTGTCCTTATATGTTGAGGCCGGCGATAATGTAGTGCTTTTCGATACAGGTGCATCTGATTTGTTTGCAAGGAATGCCCGTTTCCTGCATTGCGATTTGGATAAGGTTGATTATCTGGTTCTTTCGCATGGGCATAGCGACCATGCAGGTGGACTTGAGGCTTTTCTTGACATAAACAAGAAAGCAAAGGTAGTATGCAAGCGTGAGGCTCTTGATCCAAAGTTTAAGGGAGATAGAGAGAATGGTATAAAGCATTCTGAACGCCTTGATATGTCGCGTTTTATGTTTGTCGACAAGACAACAGAGATACTGCCCGGTGTATGGGTATTCCCTGAACTGGCTGTTTCGGATGAAAGAGATACACATTTTGAGCAGTTTCTTGTAAAGCGTGGCGGGGAGTTGATTCCTGACCGGTTTGAAGACGAGTTGGCTCTTGTGTTGAAGGGCTGTGAAGGATTGGTAGTTCTAAGTGCCTGTTCACACCGTGGAATTACAAATATATTACGCTGTATATTGTCCTCTTTTGATAACCTTCCTTTGAAGATGGTAATAGGTGGTTTCCATATTCATAATGCTCCTTCTGAGAAAGATGTCGCGATAATCGAGGGACTGAAACAGTCTGTGCCTGACCAACTCGGAGTATGTCATTGTTCCGGCGTAGACAAATATGCTCTGTTTCATTCCATATGGGGCGATAAAGTTTTCTATAATCATACCGGCTGTGTGAAAGACATGGATTTATGATGTTTCTCATTTAATGCTGAAGTGTCAGCTATAAAATTTTTCCATGAAATAAATTGTTTGTTTTACACTTATTTGTATATTTGTGCCGTTAAAACTTAATTTTATAAATGGAAAACATGAGAAAACTGTATTTCTTGGGATTGATGCTTATGGCATCTGTAAATATGGAGGCCGGGTTACCTCAAAAAATCAAAACATTTCCTATTGACGATGTACGTCTTACATCGGGTGTATTCAAACATGCTGAAAAGCTTGACAAGTGTTATCTGATGGGACTTGATCCTGACAGACTGCTTGCTCCGTATATGAAGGAGGCAGGACTACAGCCTAAGGCAGAGAATTATCCTAACTGGGAGAACACCGGTCTTGACGGACATATAGGAGGACATTATCTTTCAGCTTTGTCTTATATGTATGCTTCTACGGGCGATGAGGAAATAAGAAAGCGTTTGGATTATTTCCTTTCGGAGATGAAACGCTGCCAGGATGCCTCGGGTAATGGATATCTGTGTGGCGTACCGGGCGGAAAAGCTGTCTGGAGTGAAATCAAGAGCGGTAAGATAGATGCTAATCCATTCGGACTGAATAACAGATGGGTGCCGCTTTATAATATCCATAAAACATATGCCGGTTTGCGCGATGCGTATTTGATAGCCGGAAAAGAAGAGGCTAAAGATATGCTCATTGCCCTGACTGACTGGATGATTGACATAGTTTCGGGTTTGACAGATGAGCAGATTCAGGATATGTTGCGTAGTGAGCATGGCGGATTGAATGAAGTTTTTGCCGATGTATATGGTATTACCGGTGAAGAAAAGTATCTCGACCTTGCAAAACGTTTCTCGCACAGGGCTGTTCTTAATCCTCTTTTGGAAAACAAGGATAATCTTACGGGTATGCATGCCAACACGCAGATTCCAAAGGTTATAGGATTCAAGAGAATAGCCGATTTGGAGGGCAACGGTGACTGGGATAATGCTTCTGTATTTTTCTGGAATACGGTGGTAAACAACAGAAGTGTTTCAATAGGAGGAAACAGTGTCAGGGAACATTTCCATAAATCGGATGATTTTTCAAGTATGATGACCAGTGAGCAGGGACCTGAAACATGTAACACTTACAATATGCTGCGTCTGACAAAGATGCTTTATCAGACTTCTGCCGATGCTTCATATATGGATTATTATGAGCGTGCTTTGTATAATCATATTCTGTCGAGTCAGAATCCTGTTCAGGGCGGATTGGTGTATTTCACTCCTATGCGCTCCGGACACTACAGAGTATATTCGCAGCCTCAGAACTGCTTCTGGTGTTGCGTAGGTTCGGGAATGGAGAATCATGCCAAATATGCAGAGATGATATATGCTTCGCGTGATAATGAGCTTATAGTCAATCTGTTCATCCCTTCTGTGCTTGAGTGGGAAGAATGTGGTATGACATTTACTCAGGAAACATCTTTCCCGGAAAATGAAAGCACAAAAATAAGTGTTGCTACGAAAAAACCTAAGAAAATGAAAATAAGTTTCCGTAAGCCTGAATGGATAGGGGATGCAAAAGTTACTTTCCTGGTGAACGGTGAGAAAACAGAAGCTTCTTATGATAAAGGCTATTTCACTATCGAAAGAAAATGGAAGGATGGTGATGTGGTAGAAATGTCATTGCCTATGTCTTTGCGTGCGGTCCAGATTCCGGACAAATCTCCTTATTATTCGTTTATGTACGGTCCGATAGTCTTGGCTTCAGACATGGGTAAGGAAAGAATGGACGGTTTGTTTGCCGATGATAGCCGTGGCGGACATGTTGCTTCCGGTCCTCAGTTGCCTTTGCAGGATATGCCGGTCATAGTAGGTGGTGAAAAGGATATTTTATCCAATATCAAGAAGAACGGCAGTAAACTTGAATTTACATTGTCAGGAACTTATCCTTCAAAATATGAAGGTATGATATTGAAGCCTTTCTATAAGACACACGAATGCAGATACATGGTTTATTGGGAATTAGTATCCAAGGATGAGCTTAAAAAGAAGCAGGATGAGTTGGCAAGAGCTGAAATGGAACGTGCCAGACTGGAGAATGTCACTGCTGATTTGGTGGTGTGTGGCGAACAGCAGCCTGAAAGTGACCATTTTGTAAAGATGGAGCAATCCGTGATAGGAAGCGAGCAGGGTACACCGTGGCGCGAAACTAAAGGATGGTTCTCTTACAAAATGAAGTCTAAGGGTAAGCCGGTAAATGCGGTTATGATAAATTCATTCATTGATGCTTCAAGAGATGCCGAAGTTTATGTCAATGGACAAAAGATAGGAGAAATAAACGGTAAGGAGGCCTTGCATGTGTTGAAATTCCCTAAACAGCTGCTAAAGGTATCAGAATGGGAAATTAAGGTTATGCGTGGAAAATCGGACATTACTCCGCGTTTCTGTTCGGTAAGGTTGGTTTTTGAGTGATAGGGAGTGTAATTAATTAAAGGCAGGCGATATTGAATTTCTCAGTATCGCTTGTTTTATTTTTTGACATATGTTTACTTTCGCAAGGATATTAAGAATAATTTATGTAAGTTTGCAAATAACTCATTTTTTAGACTATGCGATATTCAGTTATAGTACCTGTTTACAATCGTCCGGACGAGGTGGATGAACTGTTGCAGAGCCTTATGCAACAAACATATACCGATTTTGAAGTCATCATTGTGGAGGACGGTTCGGCAGTGCCATGTAAGGATGTGGTAGACAAGTATGCTGCGTCCATGAACATCAGATATTATTCAAAATCCAATTCCGGACCGGGACAGTCAAGAAACTATGGTGCGGAGAGAAGTCATGGAGAGTATCTTATAATACTTGACTCTGACTGTATTCTTCCTCCGGATTATTTCAAGGCAGTGGAAGAGGAACTTACAAATGAACCGGCCGATGCTTTCGGAGGTCCTGACCGTGCGCACGAATCGTTTACCGACACTCAGAAAGCCATAAACTATTCGATGACATCTTTCTTTACCACAGGTGGTATCCGCGGAGGTAAAAAGAAAATGGACAAGTTCTATCCTCGCAGTTTCAATATGGGTATCCGTGCTGAAGTATATAAGGCTTTGGGAGGCTTTTCCGATATGCGTTTCGGTGAGGATATAGATTTCAGCATACGCATTTTCAAGGGAGGATATTCATGCCGTCTTTTCCCGGGGGCATGGGTATGGCACAAGCGAAGGACTGATATGCGTAAATTCTTCAAACAGGTACATAACTCCGGTATCGCCCGTATCAATTTGTATAAGAAATACCCTGAATCGCTTAAGCTCGTACATATGCTTCCGGCTGTGTTTACAGTTGGGGTATCTGTCTTGTTACTGGCAGTTCTTGCTGGGATATATCTGATTTCATTTACATCATTCAGTCCTGATGTTTCAAGTTATAATATGTTGCATCCGTTGGGACTGTGGCTGTGCGCAGTGGGATGGTTGCCATTGCTGATATTCTCAGTGTTGATATTCTTTGATTCGTCCATACGGAATAAAAGTCTTAAAATAGGCGCTATTTCCATTGTTTCATCGTTTATACAATTGACGGGATATGGAAGCGGTTCCCTTATAGCATGGTGGAAACGCTGTGTGAGAGGAAAATCTTCGTTTTCGGCTTTTGAAAAAAGTTTCTATAAATGACGGAAAAACTATCTATAAATCAGTGGGCGGAAGAAGACCGTCCGCGCGAAAAGATGATGATGCACGGTGCGTCTGCACTCTCGAATGCAGAACTGTTGGCGATACTGATTGGTTCGGGAAGTACGGACGAATCGGCTGTGGAACTCATGCGCAAGGTTCTTGACAAGTATAACAACAGTCTTAGTGCATTGGGTAAATGTTCGGTGGATGATTTGTGTAAGTTCAAGGGAATAGGGCCTGCAAAGGCTATCACTATTTTAGCTGCTTCTGAGTTAGGTAAACGGAGAAAGGATGAGAAACAAGAGGAGAGGAAGCCTATACGTTCGTCGGAGGACATTTACAGCTATTTCCATCCGGTTATGTGCGATTTGCCTGTAGAGGAATGTTGGGTGATGTTTCTTAATCAGGCTGCCAAGGTGATAGATGTCACACGAATAAGTCAGGGAGGATTGGCCTCTACTCAGGTGGATGTACGTGTGATTCTGCGTGAGGCACTTCTGAAACGTGCTACATCCATGATTTTGAGTCATAACCATCCTTCGGGAAATGTGCGTCCGAGTGCCGACGATGACAGACTGACACAGGCTTTGTTTCAAGCATCGAAAGTGATGAATATCCGTATGCTGGACCATGTGATAGTGACAGACGGAGCATATTATAGCTATGCGGATGAAGGTAGAATATGATGTAAAATAAAATTTGTGTATATTTGCACAGAAAATATTACTTAATAGAAAGATATGAACAACGAAGAAAAACTCAAGATAGAAGAGAAAATCATTGATATGCTGAAGACTGTATATGACCCTGAAATTCCGGTAAATGTATATGACTTGGGGCTTATATACAAAATTGACCTTCAGGACGATGGTGAACTCACTTTGGATATGACTCTGACAGCTCCAAACTGTCCGGCAGCTGATTTCATAATGGAGGATGTGCGACAGAAGATAGAGTCTGTAGAAGGTGTAACTTCCGCTCAGGTTAATCTTGTGTTCGAACCTGAATGGGACAAGGATATGATGACTGATGAGGCCAAGTTGGAATTGGGCTTCATGTAATAATAAATTATAAAAGGTATAACTATGAATGAGATGAAAAACATATATTTCATTTCCGATGCTCATCTGGGCTCGCGGGCTATACCTCATGCTCGTATGCAGGAAAGAAGGCTTGTCAATTTTCTTGACAGCATAAAGGATAAGGCTGCTGCTGTGTATATGCTGGGCGATATGTTCGACTTCTGGTATGAGTTCAAGACAGTAGTGCCTAAAGGTTATACACGTTTTCTCGGAAAGATATCTGAACTGACCGACAGAGGAGTGGAAGTACATTTCTTTATTGGAAACCACGATATATGGTGTGGCGATTATCTTGAAAAGGAATGTGGAATGATTATACACCGCACACCTTTGACATGTGAGATATACGGAAAAGAATTCTTCCTTGCACATGGCGACGGTCTTGGCGATGACGACAAAAAGTTCAAGTTCCTAAGAATGGTTTTCCACAGCAAGACTTTGCAGCGTCTGTTCTCTATGCTGCATCCACGATGGAGTATCGACTTCGGGCTGGAATGGGCAAAGCACAGCCGCCTGAAGCGCAAGGATGGTAAGGAACCTGAATATATGGGCGAAGACAAGGAACCGTTGGTATTGTTTACAAAGAAATATCTCAAGACACATCCTGACATCAATTACTTTATCTATGGTCACAGGCATATTTTGTTTGATATGATGCTTTCAAGGACATCAAGAATTATGATTCTTGGCGACTGGATATCGGAATTCTCTTATGCTGTGTTCGATGGAGAAAATATGTTTTTGGAACAGTTTATCGAGGGAGAAACTCAACTTTAAGATAAACCTGTGAACAAAATGGACATTTTAGTGTTATATCATCAAATATAAAGAACTGTAATATGAAAGTAATAAACCTTGCTGAAACCAATTCTATACTAAACCAGTATGTAGCCGAGATGCGTGATGTCAATGTTCAGGGTGACAGAATACGTTTTCGCAGGAATATTGAGAGGATAGGCGAACTTATGGCTTATGAGATAAGCAAAGACCTTGATTATTCCAGAAAACAGATACAGACTCCTTTGGGTATTGCCGAGGCCAGTACACCGGATGATAATGTGGTTATAGCTACGGTGTTCAGAGCCGGACTTCCTCTTCACAATGGTTTTCTGAATATATTCGATAAAGCAGGAAATGCTTTTGTTTCGGCTTATCGTTATTATACGGATAAGGAACACAGGGACCTTGATGTAAGAATAGAGTATATTGCTACTCCGGATTTGACAAACAAGACTGTCATGCTCGTAGACCCGATGCTTGCTACAGGCGAGAGTCTGGAACTTGCGTGGAAAGCTTTCACTACAAAAGGTATTCCGTCTAAACTTATTATCGCATGTATTATAGCAAGTCAGCCTGGAGTAGAAAGAATAAAGCGTGTGTTTGCCGGCCAGGACGTAACTCTCTGGTGTGGGGCTATCGACCCTGAGATAGACGAACATTCGTATATCGTTCCTGGATTGGGTGATGCAGGCGACCTTGCTTATGGCGAGAAGATATAATGTCGATTTTTATAATAAAGAAAAGAGCCATATCATATTTACTTTGAGTTTATGATATGGCTCTTTTTCCTGTTTGTTATCTTGCTACCTCACCACTTTCATGGCTGGCAATAAGGCTTTCTACTTCAGCCGCTTTTACCATATTATAGTCGCCGGCTATCGTATTCTTAAGAACTGATGCAGCTGTAGAAAAATCTACCCGTTTCTGATTGTCGGTATATGCGCTTTGTGCATACAGCATGGCACCACAGAAAGCATCGCCTACTCCCACACAGTCTATGACATTGTCAATGTCAAATACTCGCGTATGTTTCATCTCTCCGTTTGCGTAAAGGATTCCTGCAAAAGTGTGATGTTCAGAGCTCATTACGTTGCGTAGTGCGATATATATGTATTTACAGTTAGGAACCTGTTTGCTGATTTCCTGACAGAATTTTTCGTATGCAGCAGTGTCATACTTCTCACCGCTCTTTGTAGCCTTGAATCCCGGTGCTTTTATTCCTGTAACGAGAGCATATTCTCCTTCGCTTCCGAACATGATATCGCTATCCTTCATCAACGGCTGTAGTACTTCCTGAGCAGATTTTCCGTAGTTCCACAGATTTTTACGGTAGTTTATGTCGTAAGAAATCTTCAGTCCCATTTCTTTTGCTATATCTATAGCTTCCCTACATACTTCTGCCAGTCCCGGAGTAAGTGCTGCATCAATGCCTGACCAGTGGAATATTGCAGCATCCTTGAATATCTCGCGCCAGTTTATCATACCCGGTTTCAGTTCTGAAAATGAAGAATTCTCTCTGTCGTATATGACTTTTGAGTTACGCATGGCTGCGGCTTTCTCCATGTAATAAGTTCCAAGACGGTGTCCGCCGAATAGAATGTGATTTGTTCCGATGTTGTGCGAGCGTAATTCAGAAATACATGTTTCTCCTAATGCATTGTCAGGAAGTCTTGTGATATACTCTACCTCTCCGCCAAAATTGGCAATGGAGATGGCTACGTTTGCTTCACTTCCGCCATAATTTACCAGGAAATCACGGCTTTGCTGGATACGCAAGTTGTCAGGTGTGGTAAGACGGAGCATAATTTCTCCGAATGTTACAATCTTTTTGCTCATAATGTCAAGTTTTCGATTTTAGTGGAAACCAAGGCATAAAAAGAAGAGGATACCTCTTGTCGGAATCTCTTTGCTTTGTTTCCGCTGCAAAGATAGTGAATTCCTTCCATGAGGTATCCTCTTTTTAACTCTTTTAGGATATTCCTATATCTTATTTGTTATTTAGGATGTCCATAGTGTCAGTAGCAATCATCAACTCTTCGTCTGTAGGTATTACCACAACTTTTACTTTAGAGTTTTCTGTAGAGATGATAGCTTCCTGTCCGCGTACCTTGTTCTTTTCAGCATCGATTTCAACACCCATGAAGCCTAATGTCTTGCAGACACCTGCACGTGCAGTAGCCTGGTTTTCACCAACACCACCAGTGAACAGGATTACGTCAACACCGCCCATAGCTGCTGCATAAGCACCGATGTATTTAGTAATGCGGTAGAAGTACATGTTTTCTGTAAGGATAGCGCGTTCTTCGCCTCTTGCTACAGCGTCTTCCAGTTCACGCATATCGCTTGACTTTTCGAATACACCGAGAACACCGCTCTTCTTGTTAAGCATATTTGACATCTCGTCAGGAGTCATGCCTTCTTTCTTCATCATGTACAATATTGCGCCTCCATCTATGTCGCCGCAACGAGTACCCATCATAAGACCTTCAAGTGGAGTAAGACCCATTGTTGTGTCGATACATTTACCGTCTTTCACTGCTGCTATGGAACCACCGTTACCGATGTGGCAAGTGATGATACGGCTGCCTTCCTGTGGTATTCCGAGGAATTCGCAAACACGCTTTGAAACGTAGCGGTGAGATGTTCCGTGGAAACCGTAGCGACGGATACCGTATTTTTCGAAATATTCGTAAGGTATTGGGTAAAGGTATGCATAGTCAGGCATAGTCTGATGGAATGCAGTATCGAATACAGCTACCTGTGGTACTTCAGGAAGAAGTTTCTGTACGGCATAGATACCTTTCAGGTTTGCAGGGTTATGCAACGGGCCGAGGTCGCAGCATTCTTCTACTGCTGCAATTACAGCGTCGTTAATCAGTACAGAACCGCTGAATTTTGTTCCTCCGTGAAGTACGCGGTGACCTACAGCATTGATTTCGTGAAGATTCTTTACTGCACCGTATTCTTCGTTAGTCAAAGTATCGAATATAAACTGTACACCTGTAGTGTGTTCAGGTACGTCCTTTTCTATAATTTTCTTTTCACCGTTAGGTAAAGTCATTTTCAGGAAAGAACCTGGAAGACCGATTTTTTCAATACCTCCTTGAGCAAGGATTTCTTTTGTAGTCATTTCAAACAATTTATATTTGATTGAAGAACTACCGCAATTTAGTACTAATATTTTCATATAAGATATGTAAAAAAGTAATTAAAGCACAAAAGCCTTTTTACAGACCTTTGTGCCTATAGAAAAAGTTAATAGTCTGTTATTTTTGAGATTTAGCTGCAATAGCCTGGTTTGCAGTAATTGCAATCATCTTGTAAACGTCGTCGATGCAGCATCCGCGTGACAAGTCGTTTACAGGACGGGCGATACCCTGAAGGATTGGGCCGATAGCAGTAGCGTGTCCAAGACGTTCAACAAGTTTGTAAGAGATGTTACCAACTTCAAGACATGGAACAACGAGTACGTTAGCCTTACCTGCGATTTCTGAACCCGGAGCCTTGCTTGCACCGATACGTGGAACCAAAGCTGCGTCTGCCTGAAGTTCACCGTCGATTTTCAGTTCAGGAGCCATTTCCTTAGCTATCTTAAGAGCTTCAGTCACTTTATCAACAACTTCATGTTTTGCAGAACCCTTAGTTGAGAAGCTCAACATAGCTACGCGTGGGTCGATACCTGCAACTGCCTGTGCTGTCTGTGCTGTACAAATTGCAATCTGTGCCAACTGATTAGCGTCCGGTACAGGAGTAACGGCAACGTCACCCATTACCAATACACCGTTGTCACCGCATTCAGGTGCGTGAGTCAACATCAACATGGCTCCTGATACACATGTAATGCCCGGAGCAGTCTTGATAATCTGAAGTGCAGGACGAAGAACATCACCTGTAGTATTGCGTGCACCGGCAAGCTGTCCGTCAGCATCTCCGGCTTTGATGATAAGGCATCCCAGGTAAAGAGGGTTCTTTACAAGTTCCTGAGCCTGTTCCATTGTCATACCTTTTTTCTTGCGCAGCTCGAAAAGAAGTTCAGCATATGCATCTTTCTTTTCGTGGTTTTCAGGGTCGATGATTGTAGCTTTGTTGATATTACCCAATCCCCATTCCTGAGCCAGTTTCATGATTTCTTCAGGGTTACCTATAAGAATAAGGTCTGCAACACCGTCTGTCAATATCTGATTGGCAGCTTTCAAAGTACGTTCTTCTGTTCCTTCAGGAAGAACAATGCGCTGTTTGTTAGCTTTAGCGCGTTCAACGATTTGACTAATTAAATCCATGTTGATTTATATTTTAATATATAATGTAATTCTCTTTATCGCCGTTTGCGTTAACGGTCTTTTTATTTCACACTGCAAAAATACGTATTTTTGTAATATGTAGTTTGCAAAATACAAACTTTTTTTCTCAAAAGAGGTCATTTTATGTATGTTTAAGGACATAAAAGGCTTTTTTGAAGATGCGAGTGCATGTTTTCTGTGCTATTGCATAAATTTGTACCCGTTTTCAATAAAATGATTAAGGTATGATTCGTCAATGTTCAATCCTTTTCGGATGTATGGCTTTAGGTGAACTGATAGTTTATCTGACCGGTGTAAAATTGCCTTCCAGTATTATAGGCATGTTGCTTCTCACGTTGTTTTTGTCATTAGGATGGGTAAAGCTTGAATGGGTTCAAGGCTTGTCCGATTTTCTTGTGGCAAACCTCGGCTTTTTCTTTGTGCCTTCAGGCGTGGCCCTGATGTTGTATTTCGATATCATTCAGGCACAGTTCTGGCCTATAGTGATAGCCACATTGGTAAGTACGGTTTTAGTGTTGGTAGTAACAGGTTGGGTTCATCAAATAGTTCGCAAATATGGATTTTTTAGAAAATAAGTTTTTTCTTCTGGCTATAACTTTCGGTTTCTTTTTCGTTTCCAAACTGTTGCAGAAGAAGACAGGATGGGTGTTGCTTAATCCTATCCTTTTGGCAGTGGCAATGTTGATTTGCTTTCTTAAGGTTAGCGGTGTCTCGTATGAAAAATATCAGGATGCCGGTTCTTTGGTAGAATTCTGGTTACGTCCGGCTGTAGTCGCGTTGGGAGTACCTCTTTATCTGCAACTTCGAATGATAAAGAAACAGTTGCTTCCTATCATATTGTCACAGTTGGCCGGCTGTGTGGTAGGTTTGATTTCTGTAACTGTAGTTGCAAAATGGTTGGGAGCTACTCCCGAAGTCATAATGTCACTTGCGCCTAAGTCAGTGACAACTCCTATAGCGATGGAAGTATCGTCGGCTGTAGGTGGAATACCTTCGTTGACAGCTGCTGTAGTTATAGTGGTAGGTCTGTTCGGAGCCATTTTCGGCTTTAAGGTCTTGCAGGTGGGACGTGTACACAGCCCTATAGCTCAGGGGCTGTCTATGGGAACTGCTACACATGCCGTAGGAACATCACGTGCAATGGAGGTAAGCGATAAGTATGGAGCATATGCCAGCCTTGGACTTACTCTCAACGGTATTCTTACTGCGTTGCTTTCACCTTATATATTACATTTGATAGGGTTATATTGATATAGCTTCTCTAACTTCTCAAAAAATATCTCCTCATGAATTTCAGACGTCTTGATATAGAAGATAAACTATTGGTACAAAAGTACACTCTTCAGAGCAAACGCCGCAACTGCGATTTGACATTTGCCAATCTCTACAGTTGGCGTTTCCTTTATCTTACCGAGATTGCCGAGTCCGGTGGTTTCCTGTCGTTCAGATTTTATGTGGACGGGGAGCTGTCATATATGCTGCCTGTAGGTGAAGGAGATATAAAGCCGGTAATGGAGGAACTTATGTCTGACGCCAGAATGAAAGGTATTCCTTTTGTGATGTATGGTGTCTGCAGGGAGAATTGTGAAGAACTGGAAAGGCTTTTTCCCGGAAGGTTTGTCTTCACTTCGGACCGCGATTATTCCGATTATCTGTATTTGCGTTCCGACCTTGCTACTCTTGTAGGAAAGAAGTTTCAGCCCAAACGCAATCATATAAACAAGTTCCGCAACAATTACCCGGGGTATGAGTTCAAGCCTCTTACCCGCGAGCTGATACCGGAATGTATTAAGCTTGAATCAATCTGGTGTAGGGCTAATAACTGTAGTGAGGATGAGGCATTGCAGAACGAAAGGAAATCCATGAATGCCGCATTACGCTATTTTGACGAGCTTGACATTATGGGTGGTGTGTTGATGGTGGACGGAAAGATAGTAGGCTTTACCTATGGTGCGCCTGTTAATAATGAGACATTTGACACTTGTGTGGAAAAGGCAGATACGGACTATGAGGGCGCATATGCAATGATAAACAATGAGTTTGCGAAGATGATTCCCGAACAGTACATATATATAAATAGGGAAGAGGACCTTGGACTTGAGGGACTGAGAAAAGCCAAACTCTCATATCAGCCGCATCTGCTTTTGGAGAAATATAAACTGGAGTTGAAATGAGGGAACAGGTAAAGGAGCTTTGGAAACTGTGCTTTCCGGACGATTCGGACGAATTCGTTAATCTGTATTTCTCTTCAAGATATACGGACGAAATAAACAGTGCCATTGTGGAACGTGGCAGGGTAGTGTCTGCGCTTCAACGAATCCCTTATCCTATGCAATTCATGGATACAGTGATACCGGTGGCCTATATATCAGGAGCATGTACTCATCCTGAGTTCCGTTCCAGGGGTCTGATGTCGCAGCTTCTTGACGAGGCGCACAGGAGAATGTACACCGACGGCAAATATCTGTCTTTGCTGATACCGGCCAATGAAGGATTGGTCGGGTATTATTCTAAATTCGGTTATAGAGTAAGTTTTCAACAGGAAGAAAAGTTATTAACAGGTATGTGTAAAACTGTTGATAACTCAGAATGTCGGTTGATATTCAGAGAGTTATACATGTTGAAAAATGAAATTAAAGGTGCTTCTGACTTTGTTAATCAACAGTTATCAACATATTCTGCAAGTATTCTTCATCCTCTGCATGATATGAAAATTGTTTTGTCCGACCTTCATCTTTCCGGAGGTCAGGCGTGGGCAGCACATGATATAAAAGGCAATCTTTGTGCCTTGGCATTACTTATAGCTTCTGACAGTCAGGTGATTATCAAGGAATTGGTGGCTATAGACGCAAAGGCCGAATCTGCAATGCTCAGCTTTATATTCAGCCGCTATTCTGTTTCCGAGGCAGTGAAACCTTTACCTTGCGGTATGGCTCGTGTGATAAATTCATACCGTATGCTTGAAGCAGTAGCACGTAGCATGGAAGGTAGGCACATTGTTGAAATCTATGGAGATAGTCTTATCCCAGAGAATAACGGTGTCTATTTTATTTCGGATGGTAAATGCAGAAAAACTGAAAACCATGATTTTATCACCGATGCAGAGTGCTTAAGAATGCATATCAATGATATGCCGTCATGGTTATTCCGAAATATGAAACCCTACATGAGCCTTATGCTTGATTGATATATTCGTTAGTCAGCATTCTTTCCAGTTCCTCGGCATTCAGTTTGAGGTAGAACTCACCCTTGTAGGCTATAGAGATACCGCCTGTTTCTTCCGATACTATAATAGCTAATGCGTCTGTCTCCTGCGATACGCCTAAGGCCGCACGGTGGCGTAGTCCTAATTCCTTGGGAATGTTAAGGTTATGCGATACTGGGAGAATACATCCGGCTGCCTTTATTCTCTTGCCGCTTATTATCATTGCCCCGTCGTGCAGCGGACTGTTCTTGAAGAATATGTTTTCTATCAGTCGCTGGTTGATATTGGCGTCTATCACATCGCCCGTCATTACTATATTGTCCAGAGGAACATCCTTCTCCAGTACTATGAGGGCTCCCACCTTTCCTTTGCCCATGCTCAGGCATGCCATGACGATAGGCATAATGTCATTCTTGTCGCTGTCGTTGTATTTCTTTCCTTTCAGAAACCTGAACAGGCTGTTGGTACGGTATCTTGAACCGAGAGTCAGAAGGAATTGCCTTATCTCGTCCTGGAACAGCACAATCAGAGCTATGACTCCCACGCTGACCAACTTGTCGAATATGGAACCGAGCAGACGCATCTGCAATACCTGAGATACGATAATCCAGATTATGATGAAAACCAGTATTCCGATAAATATGTTTATCGAACCTGACGATTTCATAACCTTGTACGTCTTGTACAGTATGAAGGCAACTAACAGTATGTCCAGTATGTCTTTCAGACTTATTATGCTTAAATCGAATGGCATTTTGATAATTAATAATTAAGAATTAAAAATTAACTTACAATATATCTTCACCGCCTCGCAAGCCTCCTTTACATCATGCACCCTCAGTATGTTGGCCCCTTTCATCAGTGAAATGGTATTGAGTACGGTCGTTCCGTTCAGTGCATCTTCCGGAGTATTGCCGAGAAGTCTGTATATCATTGATTTTCTTGATATTCCCACTAAGATTGGAAGGTCGAATATGCGGAACTCTTCTAACTTGTCCATAAGCATATAGTTATGCTCCACGGTCTTCCCGAAACCGAATCCCGGGTCGATGATGATATCCTTTGCACCGAGGTCGCGCATCTTCTGTACTTTTTCTGAGAAATAATACAGAACCTCTTTCACTACATTATCGTATTCAGGATTTTTCTGCATGTCCTGCGGAGTGCCTTTCATGTGCATCATTATATATGGTACACCTAATTTTGCCACAACAGGCATCATTCTGTCGTCCATGCTTCCGGCCGAAATGTCGTTGATTATTGCCACACCGTGTTCTTCCACACACATCTTTGCTATGTCCGCGCGGAATGTATCTACGGAAATCACTGCTTCCGGCATCTCCTTATTTAATAAGGTGAGAGCTTTTTTCAGTCTTGAGGCCTCTTCTTCCGTTGAGATATTCTGTGCGTCCGGTCTTGAAGAGTAAGCTCCGATGTCTATAATCTCTCCGCCTTCGTCGATTATCTGTCTGGCCCTCAGTAATATATCCTCTTCCGATTGCTTTCTGCTTCCGGCATAGAAGGAATCGGGAGTGACATTCAGTATTCCCATTACCTTAGGTTGTTCCAGATCCATCAGACAGCCGTTCACATTGATGTATTTTGCTATTTTGTTTTCCATTTCGATACTTGCGTAATGATGGTACAAATGTACATACAATAATTTATTTTTTATTGATTTGCCATTGATTTTTCGTTTATCTTTGCGCCATGTATAAAAAAGGTAATTTAAAATGGAAACTTCACAATTGTATAAATATTTTCTTGAGTGCGGAAAGGTTACTACCGATACTCGCGACTGTCCGGAAGGCTCTATGTTCATTGCGCTGAAAGGAGCTAACTTCAACGGAAATGCTTTTGCCTCGCAAGCCATAGCAGGCGGCTGCCGCTATGCCGTGGTTGATGAGGCTGAATATGCCAACGATGAAGAAGGACGGATTCTTCTTGTGGACGACTGTCTAAAGGCATTGCAGGAGCTGGCTGCATGGCATCGCCGCGAGTTGGGCACTAAGATGATAGGTATCACGGGCACCAACGGAAAGACTACTACAAAGGAACTGATAGCTGCGGTTCTGAAAGAGAAATACAATGTACTTTACACACAGGGCAATCTGAACAATCACATCGGAGTGCCTCTGACATTGCTGAAACTTACTCCGGAACACGAAATGGCAGTGGTGGAGATGGGAGCGAACCATCCCGGCGAGATAAAGACGCTTGTAAACATAGCATGTCCGGACTATGGTATAATAACCAATGTAGGAAAGGCGCATCTTGAAGGATTCGGCTCCTTCGAGGGTGTTATCCGTACTAAAGGCGAGTTGTACGATTATCTCCGCGCTAATGGTGGAAAAATTTTCATACAGAATGAAAATCCTTATCTCAACTCCATAGCAGGCGGACTGGAATGTATCCGTTATGGTGCAGAAGATGGACTGTACGTTTCGGGAAAAGTCCTGTCATGCTCTCCGTTCCTGTCTTTCAGCTGGAAGTCGGGAGGAAAAGCGCACGAAGTGCAGACTCATCTGATAGGCTCGTATAATGTTGACAATGCTCTGGCGGCAGTGGCCATAGGCAGATATTTCGGAGTTGCCGACGATGCCATCTGTCATGCGCTTTCATCATACGAGCCGCGCAATAACCGTTCGCAGTTAGTAGAGGCAGGAGGAAACCGCTTTGTGATAGATGCCTATAATGCAAATCCCACATCCATGGCTGCCGCACTGGAGAATTTCCGCATGATTGATGCCGGACATAAGATGGTGATTCTCGGCGATATGAAAGAGCTTGGCGAAGCAAGTCTTGAGGAACATCAGAAAGTGGTTGATATGCTTGCACGTTGCGGTTTCGACAGGGTTATACTCGTAGGTCCGGAATTCGGAAAAACTGCGAATTCTTTTGAACACTACAGTAATGCCGATGAGGTGTATTCCGTACTTTCGGCCGTCATGCCTGTGGGGTATATGATTCTGATTAAAGGCTCGAACAGTATGAAATTGGCTGGACTGGCGGAACAGTTGATAAAATGACTGTAATAAGAAAGCGTTACACGTACGTGTTCCGCTCGTTGCACGAACGTGTTCCGCCCGTTACACGTTCGTGTTCCACGCGTTACACGTACGTGTAACGGTATTTGTGTTGGGGCATTCTATCTTAAATTATTTTTTTAATTTTTATAGATTATTCTTTGCTATTTCATTAAATCTGTTATCTTTGTTGCAGGAAACAATATATCGATTACAATGTATATCGGATTGCAAGACATATTGGTGATTTCAGCGACGTATTCAGGCGGTTCATTGTTGTCTGTCGCATTCTGCATGTTCATATATCTTATTTCAGAAAAGCCCTTTTCCGTGTCCGTACCTCATGTATCGCCAAACCTTAATCCCTTGAAACCATGAATACCCTGCAGATATATACCGCCACAGCCGCCTGCCTGCTTTCCATAGCCGGCATCGCATCCTTTCCGTACAGACTGAGCTACGGCAATACCTCGTGGATGCCCCGTTGTATGCGTCCCGGCTCTGAATACCTTGAGCGTCCATATGAGTACCGCTATCCGGCAAGGGAGATGGATGTGATTTTCTCAGTCCTGCTCTTTTTCATAGGTTTTGCCGTACTGCTTTTCATGCCGTCTTCCGGGCTGCCCGGCGGAATCCCCTCCTACAGATGGCTCACCTCCCTTGCGGTACTTCTTCCCGGCTGGGCTTCCTGCCGTGTGTTCTCTCTCCGTACGGATTGCGGCGACGGTTTCTGCCATGCCAGCCGCCTTACATCGTTCCGCTACTGGAAGGTAGGCGCGGTCATAGCCTTCACGGAGACAGTTTTCATTCTTTATCTCACAGGCCTCCTGACGCTTCCCGTCTATCGTATTGTAGCTGTGGCCTTCAGCCTGTGCTGTTTCCTGCTGCTTTTACACGATTTCCTTGTCGTTTACCGT
>UQTJ01000020.1 GCA_900544075.1 uncultured Bacteroides sp. | reverse complement strand
AGCATGTAGAAAGCATATGGCTTCCTTGTTTGGACGAGGGTTCGACTCCCTCCAGCTCCACAGTTCGAGTGACTAAACTATTTGAAATCAATAGTTTAGTCACTTTCTTTTTGCTCAGGTTCCCCCATAAGTCCCTCAATATTTAAATAGCTGTATTCATTTAGCAGACATCCATTTCCACGCAGGAATAACATCAATCTTTTTATTTTCTATGTAAATAACATCCTCATAGTCGATGGTTATAATTTTCATATTATCACATCCGGTAGCGGACGATGCTTCCATAATACCTCGTATCTCCCTTTCTTTTGTTTCAGCATCGCTCATTTCCCATGTCACCTGAATAAGCTCCACCACAGACTCCTCCCGTTGTATTACGAAATCACATTCACTGTTGCCTTGATAATACGAAATCTTATCTGATGGCATACGATTTCTATACAGATGCATAAATACGCTGTTCTCAAGATTCTTTCCATTGTCATTACTCTGTGGCATAATGACAGCACTGCGTAAACCGTTGTCTATACAATAATACTTGTCGAGTGATTTCTGTTCTTTGCTGAGCGAACGTTCATATTTTGGAATTCTGATGAACAGAAAAATATCACACGCATAATCGGCCCAAAGATAGAGGTCGTCTTTTGTAACTTTAAGACCTTGCGACTTTATATCCTTATATATGGCATTTATAGATGTAGGTTTGGTAAGGTTGGACATTATCCTCTTTACGAAATATCTTACCATACCGATATTCGAAATCCTGTAATGCTCTACCATATCCTTAAGAATCATTGTATCGAAATATCCGTGCAACAACTTTATCTGTTCGGAACGAGTATGTGTAAGAACTATTTCAGGGAAGGAACTTACGCTGTTATATTCCAAGAACGCATTTCGCAGTCTGGCTATGTCCTGCTCAAGATAACTATCGGTTTTAACACCGATAAAGCGACAATATTCATTGAATGATAAAGGAAAAGTTTCGTATTCCAAAGGGTATCCTCTCAATGCGGAACTTAATTCTTTGGAGAGCATCGTAGCATTGCTTCCGCATACATAAATATTCTTGCAGTACGATTTGTAAAGGCGTAGCACAAAGTATTCCCAGTCTTTTATTAACTGAATCTCATCCAAAAAGATATGTACATCTTTGAATGCCACGTCAGGATACATCTCCATATAGGCTACAACAACCTCGTCAAGTTGTGATGCGTCCATGCTCTTTAATCGTTCATCGTCGAAACCTAACCACAAAATGTTCTTAGAAGGTACTCCGCCTGCAACAAGTTCGTTGATAGCTATCTCCATCATGGTAGATTTTCCACATCGTCGCACACCTGGTACTGTTATAATCTTTTTACGTGCTAAAGGCAGCTTAGTGTCTCTATCTATAACATCGAACGGTATTTCACTCTGTTTTATAGCAATCAGAGATTTTATAATATCCTTTCTCATAGCCTTTCCTTTTTTAAAGGACAAATATAGCAATTTCTTTCCTTTTTTCAAGGAAAGAAATAAAAAATATCTATTATCCAAGGATTTCTGATTTGATATGCTGCCGAGTATCATAGAACTTGAATCTCACAAAAGAACTTACACTGATAGAATTCATTTGCGTGTGCTGTTAGATTGAAAGAATATCGAAAACAAGCTGTTTGGTGGAACAAAAAAGAATTCTTACCTTTGTATATAGAAAGTGCCCGTGCGAGCTTAGTCGTCGCATCTGCACTATAAAAAGGAAGTAGAGTAATCCTGGTCATTACGACCGAGATTTCTTGTTCTCATACTACTGTAGATATATAAATCAATGTAACATTACATAATACTAAAACAAATTATAGTAAATATGACTACAATCTACCTCACCCGCCACGGACAGACGGAAGAAAACCTGATGCGGATATTTCAGGGACATATGCCAGGAAAACTTACAGAAGAAGGCATAGAGCAGGCACAGAACCTTGGAAAAGAACTCTGCGACATACACCTCGACTGCATACTCAGCAGCGACTTGCAACGTGTTGTTGATACAGTCAGTATAGCTATGGCAGACAGAAATCTGCCTTGGGAACAGAACAGCCTTCTGAGAGAAATTGACTGGGGCTCATGGACAGGACTCAAGATAGATTCAGTCAATACAAAGAATCCTCCGAAAGATGCGGAAACAAAAGAAATGCTTTATGAACGCGGCAGACACATAGTGGAATACATAAGAGAAAAGTATGAAGGAAAGGACATACTGGTAGTGTCACACGGACTTATCAACCGTTCCATCCAGGCGCACATATTGGGAGTAGATATAAATGAACTGTACAACATTCCGCACATGAAGAATGCCGAGGTGAGGAAATTCATTTTATAAACAGACAAGAGAGTTATTAACAAAAAAGAAAGTTATTAACAGGTATATGCAAAGCTGTTAATAACTTTCTTTTTTTATGTATCTATATCAACCAAGAATCAAGGATGAACCAAAGTTCCGATGTTTTCGCCGGACATCACTTTCTTCAGATTACCTACTGTATCCATATCGAACACGATGATAGGCAGATTGTTTTCCTTACACATACATGTAGCTGTCAGGTCCATAACCTTAAGTCCGCGTGCAAGAACTTCATCGTATGTGATTTCGTCAAACTTGGTTGCAGTAGGGTCTTTCTCAGGGTCTGCTGTATAGATACCGTCTACACGTGTTCCCTTCAACATTACATCTGCCTCAATTTCGATACCTCTCAATGAAGAGCCTGTATCTGTAGTGAAGAACGGATTTCCTGTTCCGGCTGACATGATTACCACTTCGCCGTTTTCCATTGCCTCGATAGCTTTCCATTTAGTATAGAACTCGCCTATCGGTTCCATACGGATTGCTGTAAGCACACGTGCCTTCACACCTGCAGCCACAAGAGCAGAGCTAAGTCCGAGGCTGTTGATAACTGTAGCAAGCATACCCATCTGGTCGCCTTTCACACGGTCGAATCCCTTGCCTGCACCGCTCAGTCCGCGGAAGATGTTACCACCACCAATCACGATACCAATCTGTACACCCATATCGTGGATTTCCTTAATCTGCTGTGCATACTCGCCAAGGCGCTTTTCGTCTATACCGTATTTCTTTTCTCCCATCAGGCTTTCACCGCTCAGTTTAAGGAGGATTCTTTTGAATTTAGCCATATATTTTGAGTTTTTAAGTTTGTTTTTATTTTTCGACAAAAGAACAGATTTTTATATTATATATGTTCTTCTGTACTTATGTCTTGAGTTCGCAAGTTTTTAAGTTTTGCAACACAAAATTACTTATTTGATTATTACCTTACAAATTTTCAGAAACTAAAAAATCTCTCCAAATTCTTCTCTGTGAGATTCCAAAGCTCTTTCATCTGCGGATGATTCAAATACTCATCTTTCAACTTTCTCTGCTTGCAGGAGGCGAACATTCCTCCGGTAACTCCATCATACTTTTCATCAAGCAGAAGATGTATCGCCGTTTCCGCTCCCTTACGAGGGGTACGGATACACGGACGGAACAGAACATCTGTAAGAGGATCGAACCACATATCCATCCTTATGATATTGGTGGAAACTATTCCCGGGTCGGCTGCATTTACCGTTATTCCCCTGTCTTTAATGTGCTCCGACAGTTCACGTGTGAAAAGCCAGAGTGCAAGTTTGGTATTGCTGTATATAGGAATACGGAAAAAACCGCCCTCACGTCCTTTCGTAAAGAAATTGGGTCCAATCTTTCCGATAGCGTATGTACACGAAATCATATTCACAATCCTGCTTCCTTCATGCATCAACGGCAATAACAAACGTGTAAGAAGATACGGAGCCAGATAATTCACTGCCACAGTATGTTCAAAGCCGTCTTCCGTACGTGTGAAATGTGTACACATCGTGCCGGCATTATTCATCAGAAGTTCCACCGAAGGAGTCTTGCTTTTAATCTTTCTTGCAGCCTCAACCACAGACTCCATCGAAGACAAGTCTGCCTGAACCACCTCTATATCATCATTTCCCGTATCAAGAACAATCCTGCTTTTTCTTTCCTCACCCCTGAAATTAGTGTAACACACCATTATCACATGATAACCTGCCAACGCCACGGCCTTGGTTATTTCCGAGCCCATACCTCCGTCGGCTCCCGTTATTACAGCAGTCTTCTTCATCATTTGTTCTCCAGTTTTTCAATTTCTTTTTTCAGACAAGGCGGAAGTTCCTCTTTCAGATGCTTATGACATGCCATATCCACTGTGTACATTCTGCCTATACAGTAGTTGCTGTGTCCGCAATTGCATCTGGCACATTCTTCAGTCTTCATACGATTGACGAATCCAGGCTCATTCAACAGGGCACGCCCCATCTGCACAAACTCAAATCCTTTGTTAAGCACCTCATCTATTTTCTCTCTTGAAACAAGTCCGCCCACATATACCAGCGGAATATCCTTTATCTGCTCTCTGAACTTCAGTGCATCCTCAAGGAAATAAGCCTCGCTAAAAGGTACTGTTGGTATCATCATGCGTCCGAAGAGTTTTACTCCGTACTTCAACCACCAGCAGTCCATGTAATGAGTAAGAGTCTTTATAGGCATCGCACCTCGCATGACGTACATTGGTGCCTTGCTTACGAAACCTCCACTGAGCACAAGTGCATGCGCTCCGTCCTCTTTCAACCTCTGCGCCACCTTCAGGCTCTCGTCTATATCCATTCCTCCCTTGAAGCCGTCGCGCATGTTCATCTTGACCAAGACAGCCATATCGTCTCCGGCTGCTTTCACCACCTCAGCCATAACCTCGTCCATGAAACGCATCCTATTCTCTAACGAACCGCCATACTCGTCCTTTCTGTGGTTGGTATATGGAGAAAGGAACTGGCTTATCAGATATCCGTGGCCGGCATGTATCTCTACAGCATCAAAACCTGCCTCACGAGCCAATCTAACAGAATCTCCATACGCCTTTGCCAAAACTGGAAGTTCATCCTTACGGAGTCCGCGGACAAATGTAGGCGAATAGAGATTAAATCCGGTACATGCACCGACAGGCGTTTCGCCACATATCTTCTTGTGCGACATGTTTCCGCAATGCCCTAACTGAATGCTAACAGCAGCTCCCTCACGATGGACAGCGTCAGTAAGTTTCTTCAGGTCGGGAACAATCTCAGGACGCATCCATAACTGCCTGTCAAACGACAGTCCGCTTCGTGTCACCGCAGCGTATGCCACGGTAGTCATTCCCACTCCACCATGAGCAACCGACACATGATAGTCATACAAAGCCTTCGACGGTTTGTTGCCGGGACACATACTTTCGAACGCAGCCGAACGTATAGTACGGTTTCTCAGCGTCAAAGGACCAATCTTATATTCTGTAAACAGTTTTGATGTTTCCATATTCCTAATATATATAAGGTATCAAACATTTTCTTTTTCCTACCACTTCCGTTCCGAATTCCTCCACATAGCGTTTCCTTATGGCGTATGCACGAGGAGCGAGATTGGCAAAAGTCCATACCACGAATACCCATGCCGCAGCATCGCATGTCAGTATGGCAAATCCTGTCCATTCCATCAGTTCTCCTAAATAATTGGCCGATGTGACATAACGGTACATTCCTTTTAGCGGGAAATAGTGACGTGTATCGCCTTTCGGACGAAGATGTCTTATCACATTGTCCGAATGAAGGTTTATCACCATTCCGGCAATGAATATCAACGTTCCTATTATAAAATAAGGTGAATAGAGCCATTCGACGGTATATTTGTCAGAATGACTGATATGAAACAATGAATATCCTATCAGAAAACCGTTGATTAGATTAAAAACTACTCCCATAAGCATTATGCTGACAGGCATCTTGCTTTTGCCTTTCATAAGAAGCGGAAACACAAACGCCCTCTGGAAATAATGTATCTCGAAAAGGATGAAGAAAACAGCAGGAACGGACATCATGGTATATTGCCCTGTCAGCCACATTGTTGCCATAAGAATAAACGCTGGACATTCCATTATCACCCACCCCACTTTATTGGGAAGACTCAAGCCCCAACTTTTGGTATGGAATATGCCATAGCCGGCCTTGACGAAGAAGAGAGCGATGAACACTATTATAGCCAGCACAGGCATAATGTACATCAGATAATTAAATAAAGTATTTATCATAGGATTCGTATTTTCCCCAAATTTATGATTTTATTTCCATTCGGTCAATTATTGATGGCAAAACATGGAATTTTATAGGGAAAAACGCCTGTTCATAGAAACCGTAACACGTTCGTGTTACGCGCGCGTCACGTTCGTGTTACGCGAGTGACACGTTCGTGTTCCACCCGTTACACGTACGTGTTACGGTTTCTGCGTCGAAGAATTTTCATAAAAAAATCCAACCGGAATTTAAATACCATTTAAACATTATTTAAACGCTATTTAAATTCCGGTTGGACACCTTATATAATATATATGCGAATCTATTTCGACCTTAACGCCTCAACTATAATCTCTGCCGCCTTTTCGGACGCTCCGGGATTTCCCAATATACGTTTCAGGTCCGAATAGCCCTTCAGCACACCTTCGCGTTTGGTTCCTCCGGGCAATATTGCAGCGAACTCATGCTTCAGATTGCAGATAGACATCTCGTCGGCTACAAGCTCTTTCACTGTTTCTTCTCCCGTGATAAGATTTACAAGCGAAATATACTTGACCTTCAGGAAGAACTTCCTTAAGCAGGACACAAGCTTTCCGGCAGACATATAGTAGCAAACCACTTGCGGTACTCCGAACAAAGCCGTTTCAAGCGTTGCCGTTCCTGATGTGACCATAGCCGCTACGGAGTGTTGGAGCAGTCTGTACGTCTGAGAGAATACGATATTGGTTTCGGGAGTTATATACTGCTTATAATAGTCATGCGATATACCGGGCGCACCGGCCACAACAAACTGATAGTCCGGGTACGAACGGGCTACTTCCATCATGCGCGTCAGATTATCCCTTATCTCCTGCTTGCGGCTTCCTGCAAGAATTGCCACTATAGGCTTGTCCGTCAGACCATTGTCTTTAAGAAATGCAGCTCTGTCGGAAGGATGATTGTCAAGATATCGCATAACAGAGTCTACACTCGGATTTCCCACATACGATATTGGGTAGTTGTGTTTACGGTAGAAATCTATCTCGAACGGGAGAATGGAAAGCATCTTGTCTATGTCGCGCTTGATAGCCTTTATGCGGTATTCCTTCCAGGCCCATATCTTAGGCGATATATAATAGTACACAGGTATATCAGTATGCTGCTTGATATACTTGGCTATCTTCAGATTGAATCCCGGATAGTCTATCAGAATCAGCACATCCGGTTTCCATTCCACGATATCCGATTTGCACAGGTTCATATTGCGGAAGATGGTACGCAGATGCAGCAGCACAGGGATGAAACCCATATAGGCCATATCCTTGTAATGCTTGACTAATGTTCCTCCTACCGCCTGCATCAGGTCGCCCCCGAAGAAACGGAATTCGGCATTCTCGTCATGCTTCTTCAGCGAACGCATAAGATTCGATGCATGTAAATCGCCTGAGGCCTCTCCTACTATCAGATAATACTTCATTGTGAGTTTGTAAGTTTGTGAGTATTTTTAGTTTTTAAGTTCTTTAGTTACAAGCTAAGCCTCGTAACTGAAAGAAAGCCTTGTGGACTGTTTATTCCCAGTTCCATGACTTCATTTTCTCCATCAGGGCATATGCCGTGACATCCACCTGTGTAGGAGTTATCGCCACATAGCCGTTGTCAAGCGCCCAATGGTCTGTTCCTTCGATATTCGGTTCATAATTTTTATAAGAGCCTGTAAGCCAGAAATACTTTTTATCGCGCGGATGGCTGCATTCTGCAAACTCATTTATCCACACTCCGTCTGTCTGGCGGCATACCCTGATTCCCTTCAGACTATCTGTATCGGGGAAATTGACATTAAGACATGTGCCATACGGGAGTCCGTTTGCCAATGTGGCTTTCACAATTTGCCTTACATATGGCAGAGTAAACGAGAAGTCCGCATCCGGGGCATGATTGCAAAGAGAGAATCCGATAGAGGGAATACCCTTCAGAGCTCCTTCTATCACTATCCCCATTGTTCCGGAGTAATGTACATTCACAGACGAATTATCTCCATGGTTTATGCCTCCTATAATCAAGTCCGGAGTACGTTCTACGATAGTATGCAGCGCCAGCTTGGTACAATCCACCGGTGTGCCGTTACACTTGTACACCACAAGCCCGGGCTCTTCCTTCACCTTTTCATAACATATAGGAGTGGAGGAAGTGATGGCACCCGACGCACCTGAACGCGGACCGTCCGGAGCCACTACCACGAGTTCAGCCTCATCGCGTAGCGCCTTTATCAACTCATTGATTCCTTTTGCCTGATAGCCGTCATCGTTCGACAGCAGTATAAGAGGTTTGCTGTTTGCCATATTTCAACTATGTTTATTAGGATTCGACTTAAAAACGACGTAAAGTTACAACCTTTCGGAATACAGAACAAAAAAACTATGTGACAATACGTTTTCAAATATTAATCTTCACAGTATCTATTCGTTTTTTTATGTGGTTTTCAGTATATTTGTCCCGATTTAGTTATTAACAAAAGCGGTGAGTTATCAACACTTTCTGTAAAAGTAACAGTTTTTTAATATGCGGTATCACTAATTATTAGTTATTTCGCACCAGTATAAAACTGATTAATATGGGAAAAATAATTGCTTTGGCCAATCAGAAAGGCGGTGTGGGAAAAACAACCACAACAATAAACCTGGCTGCATCACTGGCCACTCTGGAAAAGAAGGTATTAGTTATAGACGCAGACCCACAGGCTAATGCTTCTTCCGGTTTGGGAGTAAACGTAAATGAAATAGACTGCTCTATCTACGAATGTCTTATTAACCAGACAGACATCAGAGAGGCCATTTACACGACCGATATTGACAGATTAGACATTATACCATCGCACATTGACCTGGTGGGAGCAGAAATAGAAATGCTTAATCTGGACAACAGAGAGAAGATTATGAAAAAGGCTCTGGAACCCATGAAGAATGAATATGACTATATACTTATAGACTGTTCACCATCATTAGGGCTGATAACAATCAACGCACTGACAGCTGCCGATTCTGTTATTATTCCGGTGCAATGCGAATACTTTGCACTCGAAGGAATCAGCAAACTGCTCAACACCATTAAGATAATTAAAACGAAACTTAATCCGGCACTGGAAATTGAAGGATTCCTTCTGACAATGTACGATTCAAGATTGCGTCTGGCAAACCAGATATACGACGATGTGAAAAGACATTTTCAGGAACTGGTGTTCAAGACCATCATACAGCGAAATGTAAAACTGAGCGAAGCACCAAGCCACGGAATACCGGCAATATTATACGATGCAGAATCGACCGGTGCAAAAAACCACTTGGCCCTGGCCAACGAAATAATAACGAAAAATACAAAATAGGAATATGGCAGTACAGAAAAAATTTGCTTTGGGAAGAGGTTTGGATGCGCTGATATCCAACGAGGAAGTGAAGACTTCAGGCTCATCAAATATCGGCGAAATAGAGTTGAGCAAAATTTCTGCCAATCCTAACCAGCCACGACGTGAGTTTGACCCGGTTGCCTTGCAGGAACTGGCAGATTCGATTGCTGAAGTAGGTATCATCCAACCTATCACCCTAAGAAAAATCAGCGATGACTCATATCAGATTATAGCAGGAGAAAGAAGATTCAAGGCTTCGGCGCTTGCAGGACTGAAAACAATACCTGCATACATAAAGACTGCCGACGACGAGAATGTGATGGAAATGGCTCTGATAGAGAATATACAGAGAGAAGACCTGAACTCTCTGGAAATAGCCCTTGCATATCAGCACCTGATAGAACAATACGAACTGACTCAGGAAAGACTGAGCGAGCGTGTGGGCAAGAACAGAACAACCGTAGCCAACTACCTCCGACTGCTGAAACTGCCTGCAACAATACAGATGGCCTTGAAAAACAAGGAAATAGACATGGGACACGCCAGAGCGTTACTCTCTGTGGAAAACCCTCAGACACAGCTGAAAATATTCAATGAAATAATAGCCAACGGATATTCAGTGAGAAAGGTGGAAGAGATTGTAAAGGCCCTAAACTCCGAAAAACAGGAAAAGCCGGTCGCACAAAGCAAGCTTCCGGAAACTTTCGGTGTGCTGCAGAACCATCTGTCAAGCTTCTTCGGAACAAAAGTTCAGCTCTCATGCAGTGCAAAGGGAAAAGGAAAAATCAGTATTCCATTCAAGGACGAAGCTGACCTGGAAAGAATAATGGAAATACTGGATTCATTAAAACCAACTGAATAAAGAAATTAGTTTTGAGACCTAAATTCCACATATATAGCAGTTTCATCATATGTTGTATCTCGATGTTGTTATTCACGGCAAACGGGATACAAGCAGTCTGTGTGGCCAAGAGCGCGACATTAATGCTTAATGACACAATAGTGGGAAACGACACTATCATAAGCCGGACGCCTGAGGACAGTATCGAAATCAGAAATCTTGAAAAGGAAATCGATGACAAGCTGATGAAACTGGAAGCACCGGTAGACACGGCTATGCTGTCTTCAAAATCGGACTCCGTAATGAACGCCCCGCAGACACCATCCAAACGATGGATTCCGGATTCAAACAAATCATTATGGATGGCAATGGTACTGCCGGGAGCCGGACAGATTTACAATAAAAAATACTGGAAACTTCCGATAATATATGGAGGATTTGTAGGCTGCGCTTATGCCTTGACGTGGAACACTAAAATGTACAACGACTACTCTCAGGCCTATCAGGACATAATGAGCGACAACCCTAACAATGACAGTTACAAGGACTTCATACCGTCGTATGTCGACATAGAAAGCAATCTGGAATACTATCAGGAAACTTTCAAGAATGCAAAAGACATATACAGAAGACAGAGAGACCTCAGTATCTTTGCCTTCATTGGTGTTTACCTGCTTTCGGTTATTGATGCTTATGTAGATGCCGAACTGTCTGATTTTGATATATCGAGAGATTTGAGCTTAAAACTTGAACCGACATTATTCAACGATGCGTTCCGCAATCGTCCTCAGGGAGTCGGACTACAATGCAATATAAAATTTTAAATTATGAAGAAGATTATCATTTGCCTGTTATCATTGGGATTCTCCACACTATATGCACAAGAGAAAACGGAAACCATAACCGTAAAGAATGATTTGGGAGAAAACGAGGAAATAGAACTGCCTCAAGGAATGCTGTCGACTACAGACAGTCTTTACCTGGACTGGATATCAAAGAATTACATCACACCGATAAACTGCGAGTCAGGTATTTCAAATCCTAATATAAGCGATTCTGTATATATAGACAGACTTCAGAGAATCCCGGCTGTAATAGAAATGCCGTATAACGAGATTATAAGAAAATTCATAGACCAATATACAGGAAGACTGCACGAAACTGTGGCATTCATGCTCAGCGCAAACAATCTGTATATGCCTATCTTCGAGGAAGCACTCGAAATATATAATCTGCCGCTCGAACTCAAATATCTGCCTGTCATAGAATCGGCTCTGAACCCTAATGCCGTGTCACGACAAGGTGCCACCGGGCTTTGGCAGTTCATGCTTAACACAGGAAAGATATATGGCCTGGAAGTAAATACCCTTATTGATGAAAGAAGGGACCCTATAAAATCGACTTACGCTGCAGCAAGGTATCTTAAAGACCTGTATGAAATATACCACGACTGGAATCTGGTATTGGCAGCATACAATTGCGGACCTGGGAACATAAACAAGGCTATAAGACGTGCCGGAGGAGCAACTGACTTCTGGTCGATTTACAACTTCCTGCCAAAAGAGACAAGAGGATATGTTCCTGCATTTGTTGCGGCAAACTATATAATGAATTATTATTGTGAACATAACATCAGACCTATGGCAATGCAGATGCCTGAAGGCACTGACACAATACATATAAATAAGAACCTGAATCTGAACCAGATAGCCGAGGTGTGCAAGATTGACATAGAACAGCTGCGCGCACTTAATCCGGAATTCAGAAAAGACATTATTCCCGGCAATCAGAAAACTTATGCATTAAGACTGCCTAACAATATGGTGAGCTGCTTCCTTGAGCATGAAGACAGCATATACAACTACAAGCCACAGGTTTATCAGAACAGAAGAACAACTGTAAAAGTAACCACTCCTAAAACTGCCGAAGTATATCACAAGATACGAAACGGAGAAACATTGGGAGGTATAGCAGCAAAATATGGAGTAAGCATTAGCCAGATAAGAAGACTGAACGGTATTAAAGGCAGCAACATACGTGCCGGAAAGACTATCAGAATAAGATAAACCAAAATAACAAAATAAAAAAGCAAGTATTTCAATTAATTACCACAGAAATACTTGCTTTTTTTTGATTATTTCATATTTTTGCACTTATGTTATTTTTGGAGGAATATGCATATGACGGATGAGAAACTAACCCAAGAACAAGCTGACGAAAAAATAATCAATGAAGCTTTCCAGGAACTGCTTGACAGATACCTTGAAAGTAGGCATCGTAAGAAAGTAGAAATAATAACTAAAGCATTTAATTTCGCCAAACAGGCACACAAGGGTGTGAGAAGACGTTCCGGCGAACCATACATACTGCATCCTATAGCCGTGGCAAGAATAGCGTGCTGCGAAATAGGCTTAGGCTCCACATCAATATGTGCCGCACTTCTGCATGATGTGGTAGAGGATACGGACTATACCGTAGAAGACATACAGAATCTTTTCGGCGAAAAGATAGCACTGATTGTGGACGGACTGACAAAAATATCAGGAGGTATCTTCGGTGACAGAGCATCGGCACAGGCAGAAAACTTCAAGAAGCTGCTCCTTACGATGAACGACGATATCAGGGTAATTCTTATAAAAATATCCGACCGTCTGCATAATATGCGTACTCTTGGGTCAATGCTGCCAAGCAAACAATATAAGATAGCCGGAGAAACATTATATATTTATGCTCCGCTGGCAAACAGACTTGGCCTGAACAAGATAAAGACAGAACTTGAAGACTTAAGCTTCAAGTACGAACATCCGGATGCATATAACCAGATTCAAAAGAAACTGGAAGCCACTCAGGCTGAACGCGACAGTCTGTTCGCTGATTTCACAGCCCCGATAAAAGAACAGCTTAACAACATGGGACTGAAATACAGGATACAGGCCAGAGTCAAGTCCCCTTATTCCATCTGGAATAAAATGCAGACAAAGCATATCACCTTCGAGGAAATTTATGATATCCTGGCTGTAAGAATAATATTCGAACCGGAAAGTCCGGATAAGGAAGCTATCGACTGTTTTAACATATACGTTTCCATTTCAAGCATATACAAGCCTCATCCTGACAGGCTCAGGGACTGGGTGAGCCATCCTAAGGCAAACGGATATCAGGCACTGCATGTCACACTTATGAGTAACATGGGAAGGTGGATTGAAGTGCAGATAAGAAGCGAAAGAATGGACGAAATAGCCGAACAGGGATTTGCTGCACACTGGAAGTATAAGGAAGGAGGAATAAGTGAGGATGAAGGCGAACTCGGCAAATGGCTGCACACCATAAAGGAAATTCTGGATGACCCGCAGCCGGATGCTCTCGATTTCCTCGACACGATTAAGCTTAACCTTTTTGCTTCGGAAATATTCGTATTTACCCCTAAAGGTGAAATCAAGACCATGCCACAAAACTGTACGGCACTGGATTTTGCTTTCTCGATACACACATTCCTTGGAAGCCACTGTATTGGTGCAAAGGTTAACCATAAATTAGTACCTCTGAGCCACAAGCTGCAAAGCGGTGACCAGGTGGAAATACTTACATCAAAATCACAGAAAGTGCAGCCTGACTGGGTTAACTTTGCAACCACCGCAAAGGCCAAGGCTAAGATACAGGCTATCCTGAGAAGAGAGCGCAAGGAAACTCAGCAACTCGGAGAAGATATGCTCAACGAGTTCCTCAAAAATGCCAAAATTGAAGTTAACGACGAAAACATTTCCAAACTGTGCAAACTGCATAAAGTAAAATCGCCAGACGAACTAATGCTGCAGATTGGACAGAAAGTCATCAAACTTGGCGATAGCGATATCGAGGAATTTAAAGAGAAAAGTACCGCTAACGGATGGAAGAAATTCATTCCATTCGGTCTTGGAGGCAACAGCAAGAGCAAGACTCAGAAACAGGAGAAAGAAACCGTACCGGCTATCGAAATAGACAAGAAAAAGATAGTAAAACTGACTCCTGACACTATACAGAAGAATTATATTATTGCAGATTGCTGTAAACCGATTCCGGGAGATGATGTATTAGGCTATATAGACGACAACAACAGGATTATCATACACAAGCTTCACTGCCCTATTGCAGCACAACTGAAGTCAAGTTTCGGCAACAGGCTTTTAGCCGTGCAATGGGAAACCGGAAAGGCTCTGTATTTCCCTGTTAATGTCTTCGTGAAAGGTATTGACGGAATAGGAATCCTGAACAAGGTTACCGAAGTTATCTCACAACAGCTTAACGTAAACATTCACAAGCTGCATATTGAATCGAATGATGGTATTTTCGTAGGAAGAATACAGCTATACGTACATGACGTGGACGATGTCAATACCATTTGTGAGAATCTCAAGAAAATAGAAAATGTGAAAAGAGTCACAAGAATTGAAAACTTTGACGACGATACAACGGATTAAGTCATATAATCGAGCTCCTTACGAATACTGAGGAGCTCTTCTTTTATCTCTTTAAGACGTTCTATGATATCTACATTCTTGGCTTCAAGCTCCCTCTCCTGCTTCAGTCTTTGCTTGGCTCCGGCCAATGTCAGACCTTTCTCCTTCACGAGATGATATACGAGTCTGATATTGTCTATATCCTCCTTTCTGTACTGACGCACATTCCCTCCGGTTTTCTTCGGCGATATGAACGGAAACTCCTTTTCCCAGTATCTCAATAAAGATTCGTTCACACCAAACATCTGTGCTACCTCACTTATGGAATAATATATCTTCAACTCTTTATCTGAACGTAAACCCATAGACTAAATCTTTAATATCAATCATAAACCTTACCATGGTTGGAAGCTATCTCAACCATCTTGTCATAATCTTCGGCATTCAAATCCATGAAGTAGTAGTTTACAGGATTGACCACCTTTCCCTTGACATGGACTTCGTAATGCAGATGCGGTCCGGTACTCTTTCCGGTACTGCCGACCTCACCGATTATCTCACCTCTTACTACGTTCTGTCCGGCTCTTACCTTTATCTTGCTTAAATGTGCATACTTTGTGACATAGCCGAAACCATGGTCTACATTAATACAATTTCCGTAAAGGCCCTCCCATCCGGCTTTTACAACCCTTCCATTGCCTGTTACATATACAGGAGTTCCCACATTGGCCGAAAAGTCCATCCCTTCATGAAACTTGACAGTCTTGTATATCGGGTCTATTCGTGTTCCGTAACCTGAAGCCGTACGCTTCAAATCCTTGTTTGACACAGGCTGAATGGCCGGAATACATTCAATCATTTCATCATGCTTCTTACACATCTCAACAACCTCATCGAAAGACTCGGACTGGATGTACAGCTGTCTGGCAAGCAAATCCATCTTCTTGGAAGTATTTACCACCAGTCGTGAGTTTGCCATATCCATGAGTTCGCCGTATCGGTTGGTATTGCCGTAACTGGCAAGTCGCAATCTGTCGTTCACCGGGTCTGCCTGCATAATGACTCTGTACAGATTATCATCGCGCTGCTGAATCTGCTTCATGACATTCAATGCTTCATCCAGGCGGGTAGATAGAATGTGATACTGTGCCTGCAATTGAGAGTTCTCGGTACGAAGTCCTCTTTCGGACGGTGAACCGAAGATAATGAAGAGAACAAGGAAGTTTCCGGCACCCAACCCCACTCCGACAAACAAACGCCTCAAATAACTCATTATTCTCTGGCGTAAAGTAGGGTAAATACGGTCGTAAGTTCTGGTCTTAGGATTATATATGTAATAAACTTTACGCATTATTATTCGTTTTATGAAAAAATAAGATACAAGATATCAATATTTTGCACCAATTTTAACGACAAAAATAATAAAACAAGTTATCTTTGCAAATCAATTTTCAGAATATTAACCATCATAGAATATAAATATGTTGACAGCAAATGAAATCCGCGACTCGTTCGTTAAATTCTTCGAGTCGAAAGGACATCAGATTGTACCTTCGGCACCAATGGTGATAAAAGATGACCCTACGCTGATGTTCACCAATGCAGGTATGAACCAGTTTAAGGATATTATCCTGGGAAATCATCCGGCAAAATATAAACGTGTAACAGACTCACAGAAATGTCTTCGTGTGAGCGGAAAGCACAATGACCTTGAAGAGGTTGGACATGACACATACCATCACACAATGTTCGAAATGCTCGGTAACTGGTCTTTCGGCGATTATTTCAAGAAAGAAGCTATCTCATGGGCATGGGAATTCCTGGTAGACGTTCTTAAGATTGACCCTAAAAACCTTTATGCAACAGTGTTCGAAGGAAGCCCTGAAGAAGGACTTGAACGCGACAACGAAGCTGCAGGTTATTGGGCACAGTATATGCCTGAAGATCATATCATAAACGGTAACAAGCATGACAACTTCTGGGAAATGGGTGATACAGGACCATGCGGACCTTGCTCTGAAATCCATATCGACCTCCGTACAGACGAAGAACGTGCAGCTGTACCGGGACGCGAACTTGTAAACCATGACCATCCTCAGGTGATTGAAATCTGGAACCTTGTGTTCATGCAGTACAACCGTAAGGCTGACGGAAGCCTGGAACCTCTGCCTGCAAAGGTTATCGACACCGGTATGGGATTCGAACGTCTTTGTATGGCTATGCAGGGAAAACGTTCAAACTATGACACTGACGTGTTCCAGCCAATTATCAAAGTAATAGGCGACATGGCAGGTGTAGTTTACGGAAAAGAAGAAAAGACAGACGTAGCTATGCGCGTTATAGCTGACCACATAAGAACAATCGCTTTCTCTATAACTGACGGCCAGTTGCCATCCAACGCTAAAGCAGGTTATGTTATCCGCCGTATCTTACGTCGTGCAGTGCGCTATGCATACACATTCCTCGGACAGAAGCAGGCATTCATGTATCGCCTTGTTCCTGTATTGGTAGAAAATATGGGTGGTGCTTATCCAGAACTTAAGGCTCAGCAGAACCTGATAGAGAAGGTTATCAAGGAAGAGGAAGAATCATTCCTTCGTACTCTTGAAACAGGTATCCGCCTGCTTGACAAAACCATGAACGAAACTAAGGCTGCAGGAAAGACTGAAATCAGCGGTGTAGATGCATTTACTCTGTATGATACATTCGGATTCCCATTCGACCTTACTGAACTTATCCTCCGCGAAAACGGTCTTACTGCCGATGTGAAAGGCTTCGAAGCTGAAATGGAGAAACAGAAAGCACGTGCACGTAACGCTGCTGCTGTAGAAACAGGAGACTGGGTTACACTGAAAGAAGGCGAGACTACATTCGTAGGATATGACTATACTGAGTATGAAACTTCCATCCTCCGCTACCGTCAGGTAAAACAGAAAAACCAGACTCTGTATCAGATAGTACTTAGCGACACTCCTTTCTATGCTGAAAGCGGTGGTCAGGTAGGCGACACAGGTGTATTGGTAAGCGAATTCGAAACTATAGAGATTATCGACACGAAGAAGGAGAACAATCTTCCTATACATATCGCAAAGAAACTGCCTGAACATCCTGAAGCTCCTATGATGGCATGTGTGGACACAGACAAACGCGACGCTTGCGCTGCAAACCACTCATGTACACACTTGCTTGACGAAGCTTTGCGCGAGGTTCTCGGTACACACGTAGAACAGAAAGGTTCGCTCGTAACTCCTGACTCTTTGCGTTTCGACTTCTCACACTTCCAGAAGGTTACTCCTGAACAGATTCGTGAGGTAGAACATTTGGTTAATGCCAAGATACGCGAGAACGTTCCTCTGACTGAATATCGCAATCTGCCTATCGAAAAGGCTAAGGAACTTGGCGCTATCGCTCTGTTCGGCGAGAAATACGGTGACGAAGTCCGCGTAGTTCAGTTCGGCTCATCAATAGAATTCTGTGGTGGTACTCATGTATCTGCTACAGGTAAGATTGGTATGGTGAAAATCATTTCTGAAAGTTCTGTAGCTGCCGGTGTACGCCGTATCGAGGCTGTAACAGGTGCTAAAGTGGAAGAAATGCTTGACACTATCCAGGATACTTTGGCTGACTTGAAGGCACTCTTCAACAACGCTCCTGACTTGAAAGTTGCGATAAACAAATATATCGAAGAAAACTCAGGTCTGAAGAAACAGGTAGAAGAGTTCATGAAAGAAAAGGAAGCTACCGTTAAGGCTAAACTGATAGAAAACGCTAAGGAAGTGAACGGCATGAAAATTGTAAGTGCAGTTCTTCCATTATCGGCAGAAACAGTGAAGAACCTTGCATTCCAGCTTAAAGGTGAAATGGGAAGCAATCTGTTTGTTGCAATAGGTAGCGCATACGAAGGTAAGCCAATGCTTACAGTAATGCTCGGCGAAGATCTTGTAAAAGCAGGTATGAATGCAGGAGCTATGGTACGCGAAGCTGCCAAAATGATTCAGGGCGGCGGTGGAGGTCAGTCTCACTTCGCTACTGCAGGCGGTAAGAACCCTGACGGCCTTAATGCTGCTGTAGACAAGCTGATGGAATTGGCAGGAAACAAATAAGTCTGTATAAACAGTCGATTACAAGACTAATACATAGATAAAAGGCTGTCTCAATATAAGATTTGGGACAGCCTTAATTATATATTAAATGGTGATAGATATGTTCATTCGCGTTCACAACACGTTCATCATCCGTTCAACAACGCACTTCACAATAACTCCTTTCATTGTTAGGAAATAGCAGACCAGTCTACATTCTTCTTTCTGATTTCTGCCAATTGCTTCCATATCACAGCATTTTCAGGTTTTGATGCTGTAGGGTCTTCATCTATTATCTTTTCGGCAATCTCGCGCACATACTGCAGGAGTTGTCCGTCGCGGGCCAGATTTGCAATCTTCAAATCGAAAGCCACACCACTCTGCTGTGTACCTTCTATATCACCCGGGCCACGAAGTTTAAGGTCTGCCTCTGCTATCTCAAAGCCATCATTTGTATCAACCATTATCTGGATTCGCTTCCTTGTGTCCTCCGAGAGTTTATAACCCGTCATAAGAATACAATACGACTGATCGGCACCTCTACCAACCCTACCGCGAAGCTGATGCAACTGTGACAGTCCGAAACGTTCAGCATTTTCAATCACCATTACCGAAGCATTCGGCACATTAACTCCTACTTCAATCACCGTGGTAGCAACCAGTATCTGTGTTTCACACTGGGCGAAGCGGCGCATTTCCTCATCCTTCTCCGCTGGTTTCATTTTGCCGTGAACCTTGCTTACCTTATATTCCGGAAAGACTTCACAAATCGTGGCATATCCGTCCTCAAGGTTCTTGATGTCCATCTTCTCACTTTCTTGTATCAACGGATAGACAATATAGGCCTGTCGCCCCATCCTAATCTGATTGCGCACGAACTCATACATTGACGCACGCATACTGTCAAATCTGTGTACGGTAGTCACAGGCTTTCTTCCGGGAGGCAGCTCGTCTATAATGGAAACGTCAAGGTCACCATATAGTGTCATGGCAAGTGTTCGGGGTATAGGGGTTGCAGTCATGACCAATACGTGCGGTAGTGTCTTGTTCTTTGCCCAAAGTCTTGCTCTCTGTTCTACCCCGAAACGATGCTGCTCGTCAATAATGACAAGTCCCAAAGATGCAAATTCCACTGTATCCTCTATTACTGCATGAGTGCCTATAAGAATATGAACTTCACCGCTGAGCAAGTCTTTGAGTATTGTCTCTCTCTTCTTCCCTTTCACAGAGCCTGTCAGCAATTCCACACGCACATCCATGCCGTCAAGAAAACGTGTCAGTGTTTCATAATGCTGAGCCGCAAGAATTTCTGTTGGAGCCATCATGCATGCCTGACATCCGTTGTCCAGGGCTATAAGCATGGCCAGTAAAGCTACAAGAGTCTTACCGCTTCCTACATCGCCCTGCAAAAGACGGTTCATCTGTCGTCCACTTCCCATATCGCGACGCATCTCGCGCACTACACGTTTCTGTGCGCCGGTAAGACTGAAAGGCAGGAATTCGGAATAGAAAGTATTGAAATACTCACCGACTTTGGAAAATACGATTCCTCCAAAACGGTTTCTACGTTCTCGCGAGAAGCGAAGAATGTTAAGTTGGATATAAAACAGTTCCTCGAACTTCAACCTGTACTGTGCTTTACGCAAAAGTTCCGGATTCTTTGGGAAATGAACATTCCGTAATGCTTCCATAAGAGGCATCAGACCGTGGGCTGAAATAATCGCCTGACTGAGCGTTTCTTCCGGAGTGTCTTCACCAATGGCTACAAACAGATTTGTTACAAGTTTCTCTATCGCACTCGATGAGATGTTCATCCGCTTCATCTTCTCCGTTGTATTGTAGTACGGCCTAAGTCCCATGGACGAAAGCGTTACTCCATCGGCTGGGTCTATATCAGGATGGGCAATGTTCACACGTCCTCCAAAAACCGTTGGACGGCCGAATACGATATACTCTTCATGGCATTTGTACTTACCCGTAACAAACTTCAATCCCTGAAACCAGACAAGGTCTGCAACTCCAGTTCCGTCGCTGAAATGGGCAACAAGCCTGCGCTGTCTTCCCTCGCCGAATGTTTCAAAGCTAAGTATCTGACCTTTAAGCTGAATGTACGGCATTGAACCGTCTATCTCCCTCACTCTATATATGCGGCTACGGTCGACGTACTTATAAGGAAAATGATACAGCAAGTCCTTGAAGGAACGTATTCCCAATTCCTTCTCAAGTATTTCGGCTCTGTGCGGTCCTACGCCGGGTAGATACTTTATGTCGCGTATAGATATGGATGGAGACAAATGCTTGTTGTGAACGTTTGTTATTACTTAGGGATGTCTATAAATCAGCATTACATAATCCTTTCGCCACAATCATGTCAAAAGGAGTGGTGAGTTTAATGTTCTCTCTGTTGCCTTCCACTAATTCCACGGTATATCCCTTAGCCTCTACTACAGATGCATCGTCAGTAAAATCAGCACGATATTCACATGAATAAGCATCCTTTAGCATTCCGGCCGGGAATACCTGAGGAGTCTGCACAAGTCTGTAGCTGCTTCTCGGTACGGTGATACTGACTCCATCCTGTCCGACTTTCCTTAGTGTTTCTACCACGTCGGTTACGGGAACTACTGCTTTTCCCTGTCCAGCACAGGCAAAACATTTGGAAATTACATCGTGCGAAACGAAAGGACGCACCCCGTCGTGAACGGCTACTACAGCACTATCACCTTCTACCAAGGCAAGACCATTCTTAACCGAATGAAAACGTGTTTCTCCACCATCTGCAATACGATGTGGAACAGAGAAATCATACTCCTCACACAGATTCTTCCAATATTCCTGATGGTCATGAGGAAGTACCAATATAATATTTATTTCCGGAGAACAGAGGAAGAAGTTCTCCAATGTACGCATCAGGACAGGTTTACCGGCAAGAGGAACAAACTGCTTGGGCAGATTGCCTCCCATGCGCAGCCCTTTTCCTCCTGCCACTATTATGACATATTGTTTCATCAGATATAGAGCATTCCTTTTCTTACCTCATCAGCCTTTTCGAGTCCTGCCAACTTTTCAAGGATAGAAAAACCGAACTCGGCAGCCGCAGCTGGGCCTTTTCCCAAGATGAAGTTGTCTACTTTTTCTACCAAATTTCCTGTATATTCGGCTCCATCAAGGTACTTGTCAAATCCAGGATAGCATGTAGCCTTCTTTCCTTTCAACAGTCCGCGTTTGCCGTACACCATAGGAGCAGCACAGATTGCAGCCATAGGCTTGCCCTGAGCAGCGAAGTCCATAATCATCTTGTCAAGTGCGGCGCAGGCATCAAGATTAGTAGCTCCCGGCAGTCCGCCCGGCAATATAATCATCTGTACGTCGGCAGCAGTTATTTCCTCCATTGTAGCATCTGCCACTATCTGTACTCCATGAGAACTTTTTACAATCTTATCTGAGGTTACAGACACTGTAATAGCATCAATACCGCCACGGCGCAAAATGTCCAATGGCAACAAAGCTTCAGATTCCTCGAATCCTTCTGCAAGAAAAATTACTGGTTTCACGTTGTCAATTAAAAATTAAGAATTAATAATTAAAAAAAACACACAATTAAGAATTAATAATCAACAACTGAAAGAAGACAAAGTCTATTAAAAACAAGCCGGTTTACAGCATTTCATTCTTCATTATTAATTATTAATTCTTAATTATTCAGTTATCTAAGTCTGAAATAATAAGTTATCGTTCCACTCTGATTATCCACTCCGTCAACAGTATTGAAACGTGCCTTGCGGGCAGCATCTTCAGCAGCCTTGCGAAGTACCGGATTTACAGTATTGGTACGCTTGTTGATACTTGTACTTATCACCTTTCCGGCCGGATTTACAACTATGGTAACCACCACACGACCTTCTTCCTGCACATTATATACAGGTACAGGCAGACCACCCTCTCCGAGGCTACGTCCGTTCAGGTCGAATGTTCCGTATCCACCCATACCGGCCATACCTCCAATTGTACTGTTGCCATCCGGTTTTCCCTGCACACCCTGTCCTGATGTGGCAGAACCTTTATTACCCATCTGAGCACCTTTGCCAAAGGCTCCGGCTATCTTGTTTGCCGCTGCTTCGGCTGCTGCTTTTTCAGCTTCAGCACGCTTCTCGGCTTCGGTTTTCTCTACTTTGGGCTTTTCCACCTTTGTATCAGGCTTCTTTTCAGGAACTTTCTCCACAGGTTTTTCAACCTTCTTATCCGGTTTAGGCTTCTCCTCCTTCACTTGAAGCGACGGTTGATCCTGCTGAGTTATCATTTGCTGCTCCGGCGCCAGTTGAGGAGTCGTTATCTCCGGCTCGGAATATTCCGGCTGAGGAGCAACATCCACCTCAGTCATCATATACGGGTCAGAGCTACCTTGAGCAAGCTCGGCATTACCCATCATAACAGGCACACCTCCTTCTTCCTGCTTTTCAGGTATATCCATTCCAAGCCAGAAAAGCAACGCAATGACAATCACATGCACTATCAGCGTTCCTGCAATTCCTGTTATTTTGCTTTTTTTCATTTTTTATCAGGTCTTCTTGTGGCCAACACCATTTTAAAATGATTCTCGTTTGCAATATTAAGTATGCGTACTATTTCCCTGTAAGGAACGGATTCGTCTGCATACAAGGCTACATACATTTCAGGTTCTTTCGAGGCACAGTCCTGCAGAAATGGAGTAACCTCGTCTATAAACAGCGGCATTTCGTCTTCATTGCCGAAAGCCCCGTAATAATTCAAGTTCTTATCTATGATAATCCTTGCCATAGGTTTAGCCGATGTCTGCTGCGACCCTTGTGGGAGTAACACCTTAATGGCATTAGGCGAAACCATGGTAGAAGTAATCATAAAAAATATCAATAGCAGGAATATCAGGTCGGTCATAGACGACATACTGAATCCCGGTGATATCTTCTGTCTTCTCTTCAGTGCCATGATATTATTTTTCGTTAGGTTCGTTCAACAAATCCATAAAAGCCATTGTGCGTGCTTCCATCTGGCTTACCACCTTGTCTATTCTATATACCAGATGGTTATAGGCAAACATCGTAATGATACCCACTACAAGTCCTCCTACAGTAGTTATCATAGCTTCGTAAATACCACTTGACAACAGTGTGATATCGATATTATTGCCCGCATTCGCCATATTCCAGAAAGCCTGAACCATACCGGTCACTGTACCAAGGAACCCAAGCATAGGAGCTCCAGATGAGATAGTAGCCATGATAGACAAGCCGTTCTCCAATTTCGCCACCTCAATGTTTCCCGTATTTTCTATGGCAGCCTGAACGTCAGCCACAGGATGTCCCATACGTGTAATACCCTTTTCAATCATTCTTGCAGCCGGAGTATTTGCTATACGGCAATAATTGATGGCAGATTTAACTTCTCCGCTTCTGATATAATCGCGTATTCTGTCCATGAACAAAGGGTCTTCCTTTGCTGCACGTCGTATAGTGAAAGCACGTTCGAAAAAGATGTAAAATGCTATAACCGACATGATAGCCAGTACAATCATAATCCATCCACCCTTGCAAGCCATATCCCAAAGATTCATTTGCGGTTCGCCCTGCACAACCGGAGTAAGCACCGGATTAGCTCCGGACATCGTGTCGGCAGCCATCTGAGCCGCTGCCATTAAAGTCATTGTTATCATAATTAGTGATTTTGATTTTTTCGAGTCAATCTGTTATCGATTTATAAAAGACAATTTTTATATTCTTCAATAGTTTTCTTTAATCCCAAATAAAGAGCATCGCATATCAGAGCGTGTCCTATAGATACTTCATCAAGCCATGGAATATTACGATGGAAGAATTCCAGATTCTCAAGGCTCAAGTCATGCCCAGCGTTAAGTCCCATTCCAAGTTTTCTCACAGCCTTTGCAGCTTCTACGAAAGGAGCAATAGCCTCATCAGGATTCTTTTTATATCCTGAGGCATATGGTTCTGTGTACAGTTCCACTCTGTCAGCCCCGGCACGTGCAGCATATTCTATCATCTCTATATCAGTACCCACGAATATGGAAGTCCTTATACCGGCTTCTCCAAACCTGTCCATAAGTTCTGAAAGTAAATCCAGATTAGCTTTAGTATTCCATCCGCAGTTGGAAGTAATCTGGTCCGGCGCATCCGGCACCAATGTCACCTGATGAGGTTTAACTTTTAGGACAAGGTCGATAAAATCAGAAGAAGGATATCCCTCTATATTGAATTCAGTTCTAAGAAGCGGACGGAGTGCATATACATCGCTGTATCTGATATGACGTTCATCAGGACGAGGATGCACTGTTATACCATCTGCTCCGAATGCTTCGCAATCCAGGGCAAACTTCTCTACATCAGGGTTATTGCCACCTCTCGCATTTCTTAAAGTGGCAATCTTGTTTATATTCACGCTTAGTTTGGTCATAATGTATGAATTTTATATCTTTGCATATCAGAATGCAAATTTAGCAGGTTTTACGATAACTAACTAACATACGGGACAAAAAAGATTGATAATAAGCTACACTTTATGCAAAAGAAGATGAAATTTGCCATTTTCGGAAACACATATCAGGAACACAAATCTGCCCACGTAACCCATTTGTTGGATATTCTTCGCAAGAAGGAAGCGACAATATGTATCAGCCGTGAATTCTATGAGTTTCTCAGAATACATACACAAACCGATTTAAGCGGACTGGAGATATTCGACGGAAACAATTTCACTGCCGACATGGCTCTAAGCATAGGCGGCGACGGAACATTTCTGAAAGCAGCAAGCAGAGTAGGAGAAAAAGAAATTCCCATATTAGGTATAAATACAGGGCGACTTGGCTTTTTGGCAGCCATATCTCCTGATGAGATGGAAGAAACTTTCGACGAGATATATCAGGGAATGTATATAGCCGAACAAAGACGTGTACTCAAACTCACATGCGAGAACAATATTCTGAAAGGCAGCCCGTATGCCCTGAATGAGATTGCTGTTCTGAAAAGGGACAGTTCATCCATGATAACCATAAAAGCTTATGTCAACAACGAACTTCTCAATATCTATCAGGCCGACGGACTGATAGTAGCTACCCCTACAGGCTCTACAGGATATTCCCTTAGTGTAGGCGGACCGATTATGGTTCCTCAAAGCGGTACTATGAGCATTACAGCCGTAGCCCCACACAGTCTGAACATGCGTCCGATAGTGCTGCGCGACGACTGGGAGATTGCTTTGGAAGTAGGAAGCCGCAGCCACAACTTCCTGATATCCATCGACGGACGAAGCGAAAGCTGTCATGAAGATGCCCGACTGATAATAAGAAGAGCCAATCATTTCACCAAGATTGTAAAAAGGCAAAACAATACGTTCTTCAACACCCTTAGAGAAAAAATGATGTGGGGGGCGGACAACAGAATATAAGTATAGTTTCACCCTATAACATAACTTACTGATATTATACCAATGGACAAGAATATTTACAATGAAATTGCACTCATCCTGCAAAACATCGGAGTAGAGAAAAACGATATAAGCTGGGGTACTCAAATCACTCTTTTCCTGGTAGCACTCCTTATCACTTTTCTGTGTACAAAGCTGTTCAGACACATTGTAATCCCACTCATTCACAAAATAACGGCACGAACAAAAGCCAAATGGGACGATTATCTGTTCAACACAGAAATGATGAAGGCATTCAGCCGCATAATACCTCCTATAATACTTTATGCGCTCCTGCCGTTTGCTTTCGACCAATCGCCAAAACTGTTGGACTTCACACTCAAGGTATGCCTCATATACCTTGATATCGTAACAATTCTGCTGATTGGAACATTCCTCAACTCGCTGTACAATATCTCAAGCGAGCATGAGAAACTGAGAAACCGGCCGCTGAAAGGTATATATCAGATGATTAAACTCATCACCATCACCATCGGTATAATAATACTGATAAGCATCCTGATGGACCAGGACCCTACAAGCATACTTGCCGGACTGGGTGCATCGGCAGCCGTACTGATGTTGATATTCAAGGATAGTATTTTGGGATTAGTGGCAGGAGTCCAGCTGTCTGCAAACGACATGTTGCGTCCGGGCGACTGGATTACAATGACCAAATACGGAGCCGACGGATATGTGATAGAGGTATCTCTGACAACTGTAAAAGTACAGAATTTCGACAAGACCATAACTACTATTCCGCCTTATGCTCTTGTCAGCGATTCATTCCAGAACTGGAGAGGAATGCGCGAAACAGGAGGAAGAAGAATAAAACGCTCTATCAACATAGATATGAACACCGTACATTTCTGCACACCTGAAGAGATACAAAGCTTCATAGATAAAGGTCTGATAGACAAGAAAACTGACATAAACGAGAAAACCGTAAACCTGGCTATCTTCAGGAACTATATTCTAAACTATCTGAACAATCATCCGAAAGTGAACAAAGACCTTATGATAATGGTGCGACAGATGCAACCGGCATCAGAAGGTATGCCTTTAGAGATATATTGCTTTTCCGACACTCCGGACTGGATTCCTTACGAAGCTCTGCAATCTGAGATTTTCGAACACGTAATGGCAATGGTTCAGGAATTCAATCTGCGTATATTCCAGCGTCCTGCGGGAACGGATTTCAAGGCATAAAGCCATACGAAAAGGGCGTTCAGACTCCGTTTAACAAGTGCTTAATCAGTGTTTAAACAGTATTTAAGCAGTGTCTGAACGCCCTTATTGTATATCTATTATTTACACCACTACCAGTGCTATAAACTGTATGAACAATATCAGGAATACCATTGCTATAGGATAAACCGTTGCATAGGCCACTCCCGGAATATTACTGTCTGTCATAGAATCAGCTGCAGCCAAACCCGGTGTACTGGTCATACCACCTGTAATAGTACCGAGCAAATCAAGCATACTTATCTTGAAAACCAGAAGGCCTACTATCGCCGCTACCAGCATAGGAACAATAGTAATCAAAGCACCAACTCCAAAGAGCAGGAATCCGCTTTCCTGGAATGTGGAAACAAGATTCTTTCCTGCCGATGTACCGACTTCTGCAAGGAACAGCAACAGTCCCAACTGGCGCAAAAGCTGATTTGCATGTCCGGACATTGACCAAAGTATAGGCCCTGTCTTTCCTACGGCACTCAGGAAAAGAGCCATCATCAATACTCCACCGGTAAGCCCCGGAGAGAATGACATACCATCTCCAAATGATATATTGAGTTTTCCGAACAACACACCAAGAACGATACCCATAGCTATAGGGAAGAAGTCAGTATCAGAAAGACGTTTCTCATCATTACCCAACAGACGGCCTACAGCCTGTACACCATCCTGTTCGCCTACTACCATCAGTTTGTCACCAAATTTCAATGCCAGTTCAGGAGATGGTGAGAGGTCGATACCGCTTCTACGGATACGGGTAACTGTACATCCGAAGTTCTTCTGCAGATTAATGTCGCCCAACTGCTTGTTTATCATATCCTTCTTTGTCAGAAGCAGTGATTCTATAACCTGGGTATTAATCAACGGCAACTCACCTTCCTCGCGTCTGCCAAGCATTATTCCAAGATTATTCAAAGACTCCTCGCTACCTACAGCCTGAATTACATCACCTTTGTTTACAACTACAGATGCGGTAGGAATCACGATTTCATCGCCAATCTTAAGACGAGAAACCACAGCACCTGTAATGGCACGGATATTAAGCTGTGCAAGCGTTTTTCCACAAATTGTTTCGTTTGTCACATGGAAGATACACGTACTTAGTTCAGGAAACTGTCCCCTACGTTCTTTTTCAAGGCGCTTTGCTTCCTCATCCAAATCTACACGAAGAAGTTTCGGCAAAAGTTTCACAAAAAGAATCACACCAATAACTCCAAACGGGTATGCAATACCGTATGCTATCGAAGCCAACGGCGACTGCGTACTGTCAATAGCCACAGCAAGACCGGGCGTACTTGTCAAGGCCCCTGCCACAAGTCCCACAACACTTGGCGTATCTATTCCGAAAGCATATTTCAGCCCGATGGCCGTAAGACATGCCGACGCAATGATAAGCACTGTAATAAGAATCAGAGTTTTGCCCTTGGTACGGAAAGAATCAAAGAATCCGGGACCGGCCTGAATACCGATGGTGAAGATAAACAACACTAACCCGAAGTTACCAAGTTCCTTTGGAATTGAAACTCCCCAATGGCCGAAAGCCAGGGCAATGAAAATCACGGCTGATACATCCAGAGATAATCCCTTTATCTTGATGCGTCCGAGCATAAAGCCCAGGGCAACAATCAGGAATACAGAGAAATAAGACGATTGTAATAAGTCGTTAAACATAAAAATAAAGTTGTGATTAATAAGTCCGCAAATATACGGAAAACCTAATGATTTACAAAGTGAAAACTCCGTTTTCGACTTATAATCATTAGGTTCTGCAAATATTATATCAAGTTAATAATTAACGACTTACGCGAAATATCAAACCAAACTCTCTATATACTCGTTAAGTTTTTTATAGAAAGGATGTTTCGTCAGTGTTGCAACATCTCCCAAGATAATGAGCTTCATCCTTGCGCGTGTAATAGCAACATTCATTCGTCGCAGGTCATTCAGAAAGCCAATCAGTCCTTCCTCATTAGCTCTTACAAGACTGATAAGTATAACATCACGCTCCTGACCCTGGAAACCATCCACGGTATTGACAGTAATATACTGACGATACGGTTTGAACCAGGCATCCTTGCGTATCAGCTGTCGGAGATATTGCACCTGAGCCTTATATGGAGAAATCACTCCCACGTCTATACGCTCGTCAAGGAAGCGTTCACGTCCGATTTTCTCTATATACTCCTTCAGTTTACCTACAGAGAGTTCGGCTTCCTGCTTGTTTATACGGCCATAATTCTCGCCTATAAACTCCTCATTACAGTCCATACCTTCAGTATTAACCCATTCTATCGGAGTATCGAAATCAAGGATGCTGCGATATTTCACTTCTGGAGCAGACTGCAACATTCCGCCATAGAACCAGTCGGAAGAAAAACGCATTATCTCATTGTTCATTCTGTACTGCACCTTCAGAAGAGAAACAGCCTGCGGTTTGTTTGCCACAATGCTTTGCATCAACGTATATCCCAATCCTCCACGCAATGCTACAGGACTTTTCACTGTAGGAGGAAGCTGACAATGATCGCCGGCCAGAATAACACGGTCTGCCTTCGCTATAGGAATCCAGCATGCAGCCTCCAATGCCTGAGCAGCCTCATCTATAAACAATGTACCGAACTTATGCCCCATAAGTACACGGTTAGCACTGCTCACCAACGTACAGGATATGACTCTTGCCTCGGCAAACAAAGATTCGTTTATCCTTATCTCCAACTCAGTGGCACGGTCTTTCAGAGAATTAATCTTCAGTCTGATACTCTCTCTGTCGGCACCTTTTCGGTTTGCTGAATACAATTCGCGGATAGCCTTTCTTATACTCCACAACTGTGAATAGTCGGGATGCGACTCGAATTTTCTTTCGTATGTAAACGACAGCATCTTGTCATTCACCCTCGAAGGATTTCCTATTCTCAACACACTCACACCCCTGTCTACAAGCTTTTCGCTTATCCAATCTACAGCCATATTACTCTGTGCACACACCATCACCTGGTTCTCGCGGTGCAAAGTTTCGTATATAGCCTCCACAAGAGTAGTAGTCTTTCCCGTTCCCGGAGGTCCGTGTACGATAGCCACGTCCTTGGCATGAAGCACCTTATTGACAGCCTCTTCCTGAGTACGGTTAAGCCACGGGAAACGAATAGGATTGAAAGAAAATTCCGATACAGGCTGCTGTCCGTGGAAGATATCGCGCAACTCGGCAAGACGGTTGTTCTTCGCCCCTATCACACGGTTCAACGCCTCAAACATCAGACGATACGAAGTCTCATCAAAATACAGCTGCACTCCGAGCACATCATACCTCTGCAAGGCAATCATGGCATCCGGTCCGGGAAGTATCACCACCATACGGTCCTCGTCCACATAATTCACCGTTGCGACGAAATTCATATATGTCAGTCGCCCGCCGGCATCCTGAGTAAAGAAACATACCGGACGGCCATATTCAAAGAGATGCTCTATCTCCTTGTCCTCCGTACGGAATATCTCAACCACAAACTGATTGAGAGCATTATAGTAACTTCTTCCCACAGATATAGGATACCAGCACATTCCACGCTTCACCTTACGCCCTATCCCCATCACCTCCGTCTGCTGACGGAACTGTTCCTTTTCATACTCATATTCAGCCTTCAACAATTCATAATGATGCTGAAGATGAAGCACCGGAGATACTATATTCGATTTTTCCTTCATTAACTGATTCTTAATGTTTTGACGAAGATTCTTCTTTTAGCATATCGGCACGCGACTTGCTCTGGGTGACAAGATATACACCCGCAAAAATTGAAACCGCTGCAATAGCCTTTACCCATCCGAACGACGACATACCCATCAGTATAGCCACACTTGAACCGACTACGGGCTGCATATAGTTATACATGCTGACTACTGTAGGACGAAGTGTCTTCTGCCCTACAAGCATCAGTATATATGCGAAATATGTTCCGAACAGTATTACATATCCCACCTGCATCCATACTTCCATTGGTATCTCTGCAAACTGCATCTCCGAGAAATCCCTATATGAGAAAGGTATGAAACAGATTGCAGCATAGCTGAACATCCATTTCATCAAAGTGAATACACTATATCGTGCTATAAGTTTCTTGAAAATAGTAAGATAGCATGCAAAACTTATCTGTGCAGTGACACACAGAACATCACCCAACACACTTCCCTCTTTCTCGCTATCCCCGGTATTGCTGAGAATAAGCGCAAGAGCACCAACTGAGCCTAAAAGAATACCGCCAACCTTCAACGGTGTCACCGGCTCTTTCAGGAATACGGCAGCCAGTATCATTGTCACGATAGGCATTGTAGTAGTCATGATGGAAGCATCCACCGGCGATGTAAGCGACAGGCCGAAAGTGTAGCATCCCTGATTACATACGATTCCAAGCATTGATGCAAAAAACAGGAGCATAAGGTCGCGAGGCGGAACATCCTCTTTCTTGATAAATAATGATGTTATCCAGAAACACACCGCACCACCTATCATACGCATATTGGCAAGCGCCAGTCCCGAAATACCTGCTTCCATGGCAGCCTTACCCACAGGTGCCATAAGCCCCCACATGCTGGCAGCAAACAGCAATGCCAGATGTGCCTTGAAATTAGAACTTTTCATTTCTTTATACCTTAAGTTTATAATTGCTGCAAAGTTACAAGATATTTGAAAAATTGACCGACTATGGTTGATTTATTCAAAGAGAATGACTAAATTTGTTGGATAAGAACGATAAAAGACACACAAATGAAGAAACAAGCCGAGTTCATAAAGCGTATTGTCATTAAAGGCCTTTGGGGCAGAAAAGACATTGCATGGGATTTGAGGAAAGACGTCAACATCCTCAGTGGAGTGAACGGTATAGGAAAAAGTTCCATACTCAACAGTTCTGTGAGAAGACTGAACGAAAACAATGAAGTAGAGCTGACAAACGGAATAAAAGACATAGTGACATTCACGTTCAGCCCGGAAGATGCAGATTTTATACCTTTCGACGTTATCCGCAGTTTCGACCGTCCGCTTATCGACTTCGGGCTTCTGAAAAAGATTGGCGACCAGGATGTCCGTACTGAGCTTGACTGGCAACTCTATCAGCTGCAAAGACGCTATCTTGACTATCAGGTAAATATCGGCAACAGAATCATAGAACTTCTGACAAGCGGTGACCCCGAAAAACAGATGATGGCAGCAGAAATCTCAAAACCTAAAACCAAGTTCCAAGACCTTATAGACGAACTTTTTGCTGAAACGGGAAAGAAGATAAACCGCAAAAGCAATGAGATTATTTTTGAACAGGACGGAGATATACTTACCCCATACAAACTATCGTCAGGAGAAAAGCAGATGCTTGTAATCCTCCTTACAGTACTTGTACAGGACAATGCACACTGCGCGCTGTTCATGGACGAACCGGAGATTTCGCTCCACATAGAGTGGCAGCAAAGACTTATAACACTCATCAGAAGCCTTAATCCTAACGTCCAGATTATCCTGACTACCCACTCTCCTGCACTCATAATGAACGGATGGGTGGATGCAGTTACAGAAGTGAGCGACATTACTACTAATTAAAAAACAGGAACTATGGGAAAACGACTTACGGAAAACCTTTCATCATTATATATCGGTGCGGCCAACAATCTGAAGCCCAAACGCTCAAGGAGAAAGATTGTGGCCTACGTGGAGAGCTATGACGACATTTCGTTCTGGCGTGCCCTGCTCTCCGAGTACGAGAACGACAAGGTGTACTTCGAAGTTATGCTCCCATCTCAAAGTTCGCTTGCCAAAGGTAAGAAAACCGTACTTATGAATCAGTTGGGCAACCAGCTCGGTGAAAACATGATAGCCTGCGTGGACAGCGATTACGATTATCTCCTTCAGGGTCGTACCAATACCTCACGCTACATGATAGAATGCCCGTACGTGCTTCAGACATATGCCTACGCTATAGAGAACTACCACTGCTATGCCGAAGGCCTGCACGATGTATGCGTGACAGCCACACTTAACGACCATAAGCTGATAGACTTTCCGGCTTTCATGAAAGCCTACTCAGAAATAGCATGGCCTCTGTTCGTCTGGTCCGTGTGGTTCTACAGAAAACATATCCTTGCCGAATTCTCATTATTGGATTTCTGCTCATATGTCAAACTGGACCAGGTCAGCACCCGTAATCCTGAACGAAGCCTTGAGCATATGGCAAAGAAGGTCGAGAAAAAGCTGCGCGACTTAGAGCGTAAACACCCTGAAGCCAAACGTGAAATAGAAGACCTTAAAAGGGAGCTGCCCACACTCGGAGTAACCTCCGACTCCACATACATGTTCATCCAGGGGCATCACATAATGGACAACGTAGTCCTCCGCCTGCTCATACCTGTATGTACCATCCTCAGACGTGAGAGAGAACAGCAGATTCACGACCTTGCCCTCCACAGTCTTCAGCTTCACAATGAACTGACAAACTACCAGCGTTCGCAAATAGGTGTAGATGTTGTTATACACAAAAACGTCAATTACAAGAATTCACCGCTCTATGCAAAGATTCGCGCTGATGTTGAAAAGCTTTTGAAAAGGATTTGAAAAGGTGGTCAGTGACACTGACAAGTCTTTCAAATAGGGGAAAATGTGAAATTTGAGGGCTAAAATATAACTGAAAATGTGAAATTCAAGAACTAAAATATAACGGAAAATGTGAAATTTTCAACCTAAAAACAATGAGGATAATGTGAAAACACTTATATTTGCAGGTAATAGATAATTATCCATATGAATACTTTATTAAAAAGAAAGGTTGATACATATCTGACAATTTGGAAAAAAAATCCTGATAGAAAACCGCTTATTATAAAAGGAGCTCGTCAGATTGGTAAAACTCGTTCCATAGAATGGTTTGCCAGCCAGAATTATAAAAGCGTCATACAGATTAACTTTGTAGAACAAACAAAATACAGGGAAATCTTCAATGACGGTTTTGAAGTGGACAGTATTCTGAAAAACATTTCATTGCTGAATCCTGAGTTTAAGTTTATACCTGGAGAAACCATCTTCTTTTTCGACGAGTTGCAGGCTTGCCCAAACTGTGCTACTTCATTAAAATTCTTTAAGTTGGACGGACGATTTGATGTAATATGTTCCGGTTCACTAATGGGAATCAGCTATAAAGAAATTGAATCCAACAGTGTAGGCTACAAAGAAGATTACGAAATGCATTCCATGGACTTTGAAGAGTTTCTTTGGGCTAAAGGATATTCGGAAGAGTTTATCGATGGACTATATGCTCAAATGATTGAGTTGAAACCTCTGTCCGCTTTACAAATGGATACACTAATGGAACTGTTCCGAGATTATGTAATTATCGGAGGAATGCCCGAAGTAGTCGCAACATATATCAGAAACAAAAATTTCAGTGGAACATTGGCTATTCAGCGACAACTTCTGAAAGATTACGAAGAAGATATTACAAAATATGTGGAAGGACTGGATAAAGCCAAAGTAAAGGCTGTATATAACCATATATCCACTTTTTTGGCTAAAGAGAACAAACGTTTCCAGATAACCAAGATAGGAAAGAATGCGAGAAACAGGGATTATATAGGTTGTGTAGAATGGCTCGCAGATGCAGGTGTAGTCAATATCTGCTATTGCATAAATCAGCCGGAACTACCTCTGAAAGGAAATTATGACCCAAAACTCTACAAGATATATTTCAAAGATACCGGACTTCTTATTGCATCGCTTGACGAAGAAGCACAAGAAGACTTGAGGGCAAATAAAAATCTCGGTACATATAAAGGAGCTATCTACGAAAACATAGTTGGTGATATGCTTGTAAAACAAGGATATCAACTTTACTATTATAACAGTGATAAACCTTCCCTTGAAATGGATTTCTTTGTACGTGATGCCGATTCGCTCATCCCCGTAGAAGTGAAGGCTACGGACGGAGCTACCGCCTCATTGAATAATCTGCTGAAAGAGAATAAATATCCCGATATTAAGTATGGAGTAAAATTAGGCTATAAAAATATCGGTTTCAATGGCAAGTTCTATACATTCCCATATTTTCTGACATTCCTGCTAAAGAGATTTATATCAGAAAGAGGGAAAATATTTTACTCAGTGAACAGCTGATGAACGTGTTATGAACGGTATTCGAATGCTGTTAGAATGCCGTTAGAATGCTATTCAAACCACGTTCAAACACCGTTCACTGGATGTTCACTCAGCGTAATATTCCCTATTACGCTGATAAGATTTTACTTATACCTATTCCACATTTCCCCTATCATTTCCTTTATCTCATTACGGAAAGACTCAGGATAGACAACCTCCATATCATTACCTCTTGAAATAATCTCCTGCTTGAGGTCTAAGGTAGGACGTATCTCATACTCAAATACAGAATATCCATAGGCCGTTTCTATTTCCTTTTGCGAATGGTGCAAAGGAAGCGCACGGACATACATCACATGCATTCCGAAGACCTTTATCCTTATCGTTTCCGTCTGTTTATTGTCAGTGATTATACCAAATGAATCATTGAAATATTCAGCTCCGTCAAAATCTGCCGGAACAGAAAATTTTGTACCCGTAGTATGCAACTCCACAATCCTGTCCAAAGAAAATGTTCTCATAGCATCCCTTTCTCTGCAATACCCTATAACATACCATCTTTGTTTGAACACTTTCACACAAAACGGTTGCAAGGTATATATTTTAGCCTCATCATACCAATAACTTTTATGTAGTAGCTCTACCTCCAGATTATCCCTCATGGCCTCAATTATCGGTGTAAGGAACTGACGACCGGATGGAATATCCTCAAAAAGGATTCTCCGTTTAAGGTGATGACTTTCGTTTATCAGATTATTAACCGCAAACGTATTCAGAAGCCAGCTCCTTATTCCTCCTTTTTCTATATCTTCTACATTCTCGATGTAATAGTAATATCCCCCCTTACGATTACAGTTGATGTTTATGTCGAAAATCTGTTCTATTGCCGCACGCCAATTATGGAAAGTCCTCAAAGGAATATCCATACCGTCACTCAGCTTGGAACGCAACCACCGTTCGTTGATTTCCTCAAAAGTGATTTTCCCCGAACGGTAGATTATGTCCACAAGCCAGATATACTTGTCGAATAGGTCTTTGGTCATATTTCTGAGATTTGAAAGATTGGAACAAATATATACAATTAAATTCTATTCTGCTGCCTTAAAATTAAAAACAGGTTTTATGGTATTTATAATTTCTACAGTATCCTCTATATTAATGATAATTTCATCTTTAGGCTTATATACCATAGGAGATTCGTCTTTCGTTTCCTCAGATACAGTTTCGCTGTAAATACCTGACATAGAACTGACAAAATCATCCAGCGATATATCATTAAAAGCCTGTTTTCTGCTCATTATTCTGCCTGTCCCGTGAGGTGCAGAGAAATTCCAGTCCTCATTCCCTTTTCCGATGCAAATCAACGAACCATCCCTCATATTCAACGGTATAATACATTTTTCACCACTACGTGCAGATATAGCCCCTTTACGGATTATGTTATCATCGCCAATATAATTATGTATGCTTTCAAAGTACCTTTGTTTTTCTATCGCTTTGGCATATCCATTGCATACAAGGAAATCATACAGTATTCCTGTTATCACCTCCCTGTTCAGTTGTGCCCATCTTTGACAAATACGCATATCGTGCAGATAGTCATCCCTGAATTCATCCTCGAGATAACACAAGTCATCAGGTATTGAAGACTTTTTCATTCTGAACGAGCTATGAAGTTTGATTACAACATCTCTTAATTCAGACTTCCTCCCTGCCGATTTGTATTCCTCTATAATCCTGTTCTTTTCCCTTACCAACTCATCCCATCCTGAGCGACACTTTACAGCAAGTTTCTGATAAATCATGGCAACCTGCTTACCCAAGTTTCTGCTCCCTGTGTGTACTACAAGGTAGTATATTCCATTTTCATCCTTGTCTATTTCGATAAAATGGTTACCTCCACCTAAAGAACCTATAGACTTATATAATCTCGGAACTTCTTTCAACTCACGATAGCAACGCAATTCCGTGACAAGCCGTTTTGCCTCAACATATTTCTCCATATAGGCCTGTGGCAATGGATTATAATCACCATTCCTGTAATCCCTGCCGTACGGTATATTCTTAATGATATATTCATTAAAACTATGGTAATCAATATCCTTCAAACATATAAATGGCTGTACAGTGATACCGCATCCTATATCCACACCCACAATATTGGGGATAACTTTATTTCCCAGATTTCCGGTAAATCCTATCACGCATCCCGCACCGGCATGCACATCAGGCATTATCCTTATCTTACAGTCTTTAAAAGCATCAACAGATAGAAGTCTTTTTATTTGTTCCATCGCTGCATCTTCAATATTGTCTGTAAAGATTTTTACATTATGATTGTCTATTGTCTTCATAAACGATATGTTTTATATTTCATAACTATAAATTAGCTTTTCTGTATATCATCTGCAAAGAAACATAAATGATATGCCAAATCATAGCACAAGCAGGATGAAAAAAACTTTTTTTCTCATAAAAGAAATCAGCCTGTCATTCATCTACATAGAAAGAATAACGGGCTGATAATTGATTGTGTTTTATTTATTGCTTTTTAGTTCTATTCCATAGTTATTAATAAGTTCCTTAAACGGACTAAATACTTTTTCACATATAATCCAATTTGCCTTTCTAACAGAAGGATGAAACGAATGAATTATTATAATTTTCTTCTCAGAATAGTAATCCAACATACAATTTACCTTATGATCATTTTCATATGGGTGATTTATTGATATATCCGGAGCAATATCTTTAAAATAGAAATCCTTGATATATTCATATTGAGGAGTTCCGAAACATACAATTATATTAGGAGTTAGGATATCTAACTCTTTCTTTAACTTTACACTATCTTTCTCAATTGCTTTTTTCAACTCCTCTTCTGAAATAGATGATGTTCCTATAAGTTTTTTGCTTTCAACAAGTGCAAAAGGAACTGAGTTAAAACAATCTCTCACCACCCTGTCCTTTCTACCTACATGTTCTCCAAAATTGATATTATTATCAGGAGTCCAATAAGATAACAAATACAACAGCTGGGCTATTCTTTTAATAAAACGTCCTTTGATTTTACAATTATTCTTACAAATCTCACTATCCCCATCAAGCCAGTGTCTGAGGTCACTACCTACCTGATTTTCCTTATCTGTCTGTCCTTGATCATTTTGGTCTTTTAATAAAAACAGGATTTTGCGTGGAGCACTGTTCCATTCTTTTTCAATGTCATAATCACTGTTTTCTTCAAGACGTTTATATACCAAACCATCTCTACAGAATTTTTGTTTTTCATGTTCGGGATAATCTTTTATCCATTCTTCAAAAAGATTATCAAGTTTCTCGTTAATACTCATAATATCAGATAATTAAAATTTGATTTTACATTCTGATTCGAATATAGTAATTTAAAGGATTACAATAAATTTTTCGTCATTTATTTTTATAAATTAACAGATTTTCCTTTTCATTTTTCAATCCTCAATCAACAAATATCTTTCATTCCAAAGACAATCACAGAATATTATTTTATTATTGAACTTCCCTGCTTGCTCTGTTACTTCATTTACTTTATTATGTCCTACAATTTGTGTAAAGCCGTGAAGAGGGTCATCCAGTTCTTTTCTGTCCGCCCAAAAGATTCCACCTAAATTTCCTGTTTCTCCTCCCCTTACCTGACCTATACGACATAGCGAAGCAACCTGATTATCGGTCGGATTATTAAGTTGCTCTGATATTGGTTTTCTTATGTCGCCATGAAAATCATTCTCAAACCATTCATTGGAAATACCCGCATGAGTGAATATCTTATTGCCTTCCTGATATGCGTATTGAAACAGATGAAAATTCTCAATAAAAATCCTTGAGGCTTTGTCCGCAATCTGATAATCAAAACGTGAACTAATGCAAGAGTCACTACAGAAATAATGCAAGTCATGATTTCCCAATAGCAAGATTATATCAAGCTGTCTGTTCCGTTTTAGTTCAATGATATCACAAAGATTTGACAACAACAAATTATGAGGAATGTATTCATAAGGGTCCAAATAATCTCCTAAAAATACGAACCTGTATCCTGAGTGGTTTTCAACTATATCTTTCCAATAATCAAGACCATGTATGTCTCCTATAGCTATTGTCGGTTTCATAAATCCATAATATATCCATTGGCATAAATTAAAACGCCAATGGATAATAGTCAATAATTACTTTTTAGGCACAAATGCATAAGTTTTTGAACTAATTAGTTTAGCCTCACCTCCTAACAAGCGTGCAGCGTTTAATAGGTCACCAACATTTGCATAAGTCTGAACATTACCGTTCGGAAAATTCAATGTGTACATAATATAAAAGATTTTAATTGCCTCTGATTTCTGGAAGGCGTTTAACTTATATACATAAAGCGCAGAAATCACATGTTTGTACATGACACTTTATTGTTAAATACAATAAATAAAAAAAGGACACAAACTTGTCTTTTCTTATTCTTCGGTTGGGCTCTGGTAAAGCCTGGAATCAAAATAATGAAAAAGCAGTCTGCGCCCTTGTAGGGTACAAACATGCAAGACCTATTATTTTTAGATTCCACGTTGAATTTACCAGATTTAACCGAATCAAATAATTGTCCGCAAGTTATGCAATATGTTTTCTATAAAGTTTTGTCTGTTCTGTAAATATTCTTTTTTAAAGTTACACTTCCAAAGTTAGTGAAAAAAATTAATGAACAAAACAATAAACATAAAAAAGCATATCACAGACCACCTTATTCTTCACAAAAGTAAGTCTATGATATGCCACATCATTTCATATGCCAAGTATTTTTATCAACTATCTTTTATTACAAAAAATGTAATGACACTTTTGTAACATACACCAACATTCCTATTCATTTTTAATGAAACGAACGTCCATAAATTCTGAAACTCCCCGTCTCGAAAACCGTAACACGTACGTGTAACGGGTGGAACACGAACGTGTAACGAGCGGAACACGTAGGTGTTACGCGCGTGACACGAACGTGTTACGCTTTCTATGTCTAAGAATTTCTACAATTATCCTTTTATCCGAGATAATATCTTTGGAAACTGCCATGCAAATAAAGCTGTACAGCACACGGCAGCTGTGGCATCCGAGATGGCTTCAGCAGCGAATATACCTTCCACTCCCCAGAAATGAGGCAGTATCAGTGCCAAAGGAACGAGGAGGATAACCTTTCTCAACAAAGCTATGAAAATGGAAATCTTTGCCTGCCCCAAGGCCACAAACATGTTCTGACATGCACGCTGGAGTCCGAAAATGGACATTCCGGCAAGGAACAGAGGCATGACGTGCGACACTGTTTCTATCAGAGTATCATCATCGGTAAATACCGATGCTACCAGGTGAGGACATAGTATCATAAAAAGTATCAGCAGGAAGTTGAAACCGAACATGAATGTCACAACTATCCTGAAACATTGCTTCACACGGTCCTTGTTGGCATGACCGTAGTTATAGCTCACCACCGGGATAAATCCCTGGGCAAAACCGACGAGCGGCACACTGGCAAACTGCATGGCACTCTGCATAATGGCAAGGGCACTGACATAGATATCGCCAAAATGTTTCAGACTTCCGTTAAGTACGAAACCTACAAGGCTTTCCGTACTTGCCATAATAAAAGGTGACACTCCAAGAGCAACCACAGACAGTACTATCTTCTTCTTAGGCCTCATATACCTCCGTTCGAGCGGAAGGGATGCCGAACGGGAAGTAAGGAAACGCAGTACCCAGATGGCACTCACGGCTTGCGAAAGGACAGTAGCTATAGCGGCTCCCTTTACTCCCATATCTAAAGTGAAAATGAATAAAGGATCGAGAATGATATTCAGCAATGCACCTATCACCACCGACCACATAGCTATGGCAGGTCTTCCCTGAGAGTTTATGAACGTGTTAAGCCCTGTGGATATCTCCACGAAAAGCGTACCAAGCAGATAGACAGAGAGATAGTCTACAGCAAACGGCAGCGTTCTTTCGGATGCTCCGGTAAGCAGAAGAATAGGCTCCATAAAAATGTATGCTATCAGCGAGGTGATGACAGTGAAAAGAATAAGCATCACAAAGCCGTTTCCCAATATGCGTCCGGCTCTCTCGCGGTCGCCCTGACCTAAAGCCATGGCCGCAAGCGGAGCACCGCCGGCTCCCACTATCGACGAAAACGATGATATGAGTATTACTATCGAGGTAGTGACACCTACCCCGGCAAGAGCCTCTGTTCCTATACCGGGGATGTGTCCTATATAAATTCTGTCAACTATATTATAAAGCAGATTGACAAACTGGGCAGCTACAGCAGGCAGTGCCATGCGGAACACCAAAGGCAACATTCTGTCCGTACCCAATCTTTCTTCATAACGATTGTTCATTACATCAAACTTTCCAGATTTAGTTCAGTCTTTTTCCTGTAGCCGGAACTTGTGAATACAGCAACCGGACAACCTTCCTCGTCGGTAATACGAACTTCGATGAAAGGTACCTTTGCATGATTGAATGTCTCCACAGCCTCGGCATATACATATCCGCTGCTTACAGCACGCAGGAAAGTGATATTGGCATTAAGCGAAAGAGTAAGCAGATTGCGGCTGTTTGCCACTGCCGCAAAAGCAAGGTCGGCAAGTGTGAACAAGGCTCCTCCCTGACACACTCCTCCACCGTTCAGGTGCTTGTCCGTAACGAGCATGCGTGCCTTGGCATAACCTTCGCGCACTTCAAGCAGTTCCACTCCCGCCTCAGCAGCAAAGCGGTCGTGCGAAAGCATATCTTTTAGAGTTTTCATAAATTTGAGTTTTATTTAATAATCACCATCGTAGCCCCATAGCCATATTCGCGGAACGAAGCATCCTGACTTAGGCATGTCCTATACTTACGTTTCAGTTCATCAAGCAATGCCTTTCGCAGAACTCCGTCGCCCTTTCCGTGGATGAACACTATCTTCTGTCCGGTATTTCTCTTGTATTCCTCCATAGTCTTGCGGAATACGTCAAGCTGATAGTTCAGCATTTCTGCATTTCCCATACCGGTAGTATCGTCAAGAAGGGCATCTATATGAAGGTCTATTTCGATAATTCCGTTCTTGATTTTCTTCTCTTCCTTGCGCAAAACTTTCTTCGGGATATTGTTTCCATCACCTTTCGAAAGGATGGCGTTCTTAATGTCATCGGCATTCACATATACCTGCTTTGCCTCTTCATCGTCTTTCACCACATCGTAAATCAATGCCGGTTCGTTGAAGAAGTCATTTTCCTGGAAGGTATGGAGCTTATAGAACTTCACTGTATCGATTCTTATTTCTGTAGATACCGCATTTTTGAGAAGGAAAGTACGGTCGTCCTTGTATGCGATAATCTGCACAGCCACGTGTTCCATATCATTAAGGTCTTTCTTCTCGAATTCCTCAAGAGCCTGTTTCATATTAGGTTTGACAGTGCCACGGCTTCTCAGAGTCCAGCTCTTTCCTTCGGCAGAAAGATAGATATAGTCGATGAAATAGTTACTGTCGTTCACCAGATATGCATCGAAACCTGTTGTAGTGATAGCCTTAATATCATGCGGAACAAAAGCCAGATATACATTAAGCACATCATTACCTCTGATTTCAGGCGCACGATATGTTATCGGTCTGTCATCTTCTTCCTCTTCTTCGTCCTCCACAGATGCCTGCTGCGGTTTTGAAGTTGTTTTCAACGGGATATTATAATCATCGGTCTGAATAACCACGCATTCCTTTATCAGCATAGGTATTTCGAAACCGTCCTCACTCTCTACCAAGGCTGTGTCCTTGCCTTGAAAACCTCTTACTATACCGCCTCCCACTTCGCTGAGGAAACGCACTTTATCTCCTATTTTCATATTCTTTCAGTATTTAATTATAAGACTGACGCTAATCAGACTATTTGTTTGTTCTCTTCTTTTTCTATTACCTTCAAAACCTTATCAACCTCTTTCAGTGAAGGCATTATTTCAGGATCTATCCATGTAAGAAAATCGCTGATTATTCCATACATATTCCTTGCATAAGAAAAATCACATTTTCTGTTCACAAAACATATCGGTTCATTATGGTTTATACGATTACGCAATTCACGAATCTTTAATATTATTTCATTTATCTCTTTGCGGCCATAACCAGTAGGAAGTTTCCTGAAAATAGTACACGGAACTCCTGAAAGTAAGGCATAATGATGTACTTCATAAAAACTGTTCCAGAATCCCAAAGTTTGCTCGGCTATCACCCTACCGGTAGTAACTTTATTTCCACGTTCGGCAATCTTTTTCTCTGCCTTCAGCACTTCTTTCAATATATAGTCATTAGTTACCTTTTTCTTTGTACGCTTATTTGTATAGGTCAGTGAAGGAGCAATCATAAATCCTCCCTTTTGGTTGATAATCCAATTACCATCAGAAAAATGATGAGCAAGAGCATAGTGTAACTGGTTACGCAATATTACCTCGAAAGAAGAAAGTAAAGGATGGAATGCCTGTGCTATCTTCATATTGGCAAAATAAAGCATTACAGCCTTATTCTTGTTGCGATTAGTTGCCCTATAATATTTCGCAACTCTTGAATTGGAATATAACCTTACAACTTTTTTATACTTCATTTTGCTTATTCAAATAAAAAACCGTACCTTTGCATTGTAATGCTTGGTAAAGCCTCTGTTATTAAAAACACGTAACCAAGTTAAGGATATACCCGTTCATCAAGAACGGGTTTTTTCGTTTATAAACCTAACCGCTTTTTACAATGCAAACTTACATAAAAAACAGACAAGGAAACAACTATAGTCAGTCTTTTTAATCTAAAAGTAGTTACTTTTAAGCAGATACGAAAGTTTTTTATACTTTTGCAGAAAATATTGAAGAAACTACACAGATGGAAGAAACGAAACACATAAAGATAAGCGATTACAACTATCCACTTCCGGACGAAAGAATAGCAAAATTCCCGCTGAAAGAGCGCGACAGTTCCAAACTGCTAGTTTACAAGCACAGCGAAATAGAGGAAAAAGTTTTCACTTCACTGCCGGAATATATCGAACCGGGCTCACTGATGATTTTCAACAATACAAAGGTTATTCAGGCCAGACTGCATTTCAGAAAAGAGACCGGCGCGCTGATAGAAATTTTCTGTCTTGAACCAATAAAGCCAAACGACTATGTACTGAACTTCCAACAGACAGAACACTCGGCATGGCTCTGCATGGTGGGCAATCTGAAGAAATGGAAAGAAGGTCCGCTGCACAAAGAAATGACAGTGAAAGGCAAACCGCTTACACTGACTGCCACTCGCGGCGAATGTCACGGCACAAGCCACTGGATAGACTTCAGCTGGGATAACAGCGAAGTGACTTTTGCTGATATCCTTGAAGTGTTCGGCGAACTTCCTATCCCTCCATACCTGAACCGCGAGACACAGGAAAGCGACAAGGAAACTTATCAGACTGTGTATTCTAAGATAAAAGGTTCTGTGGCCGCACCTACAGCCGGACTGCATTTCACAGAGAGAGTACTCGACACACTGAGGAATAAGGGTGTTGACCTGGAAGAAGTTACTCTGCACGTGGGAGCCGGAACTTTCCGCCCTGTGAAAAGTGAAGAGATAGCCGGACACGATATGCACACGGAATATATCTCTGTAAACAGACAGACCATTGAGAAACTTCTGAAACATGGAGGCGAGACAACTGCCGTGGGAACTACATCTGTAAGAACGATAGAAAGTCTGTACTATATAGGAGTTATATTAGAGTCAAGACCTGAAGCATCGCAGGAGGAACTGCACGTAAAGCAATGGATGCCATACGAAAACGAGACAAACCTCACCCCTATTCAGGCTCTGCAGAATATTCTCAACTATATGGACAGAAATCATCTGGACGCTCTGCATACAAGCACTCAGATAATCATCGCTCCGGGATATGAATACAAGATTGTGAAACGTATAGTAACCAACTTCCATCAGCCGCAAAGCACTCTGCTGCTCCTGGTTTCGGCATTCGTGAAAGGCGACTGGAGAAAGATTTACGACTATGCATTGTCGCACGATTTCCGCTTCCTGAGTTACGGCGATTCGTCGCTGCTGATTCCGTAAGAAAGGTGACTTATAAGGTGACAAGGCTCCAGTTACAAGGGAACAAGGCTCTCCATCCGGATGAGACCTTGTCAACTAACTAATAAACTTAAAAAACTCATAAACTAAAAAAATCAAATGGATAATAGCGAAGAAATGTTCCCTATAGTAGACGAGGACGGAAACATCCTGTCTGCAGCTACAAGAGGTGAGTGTCACAGCGGCAGCAAGTTGCTGCATCCGGTGGTACATCTGCATGTTTTCAACAGTCATGGAGAACTGTATCTCCAGAAACGTCCGGAATGGAAAGACATACAGCCGGGAAAATGGGATACAGCCGTAGGTGGTCATATAGACTTGGGAGAAAGTGTGGAAATGGCCTTGAAACGCGAAGTAAGGGAAGAGCTCGGAATAGAGGATTTCACTCCTGAACTTCTTACGCACTACGTGTTCGAATCATCGCGCGAGAAAGAACTTGTTTTTGCCCACAAGACAGTTTATGACGGAGAAATACATCCTTCTGAAGAACTGGATGGGGGCCGTTTCTGGAGTATAGAGGAAATTAAGGCAAACATGGGAAAAGAAGTTTTCACTCCTAATTTCGAGAGTGAGTTCAAGAGGCTTGGATTTTAATCCAATATCCATATAACATTAAATGGCGTTTAAACAGTATTTAAAAGCTGTTTAAACGCCATTTGATTTATGATTAATCTCAATATTTATCCGAACATCTTGCTCACTCTTTCTATTCCGGCAACCAATGCATCAACTTCTTCTTTAGTGTTATACATACCGAATGAAGCCCGCACTGTTCCCTCTATTCCCAAACGGTGCATAAGAGGTTCGGCACAGTGATGTCCCGTGCGGACTGCTATTCCAAGACGGTCGAGCAATGTACCCATATCGAAATGGTGGATATCTCCAACAAGGAACGAAATAACTCCTCCCTTGTGTTCTGCCTCACCAAAGATACGCATTCCAGGAATTTCTTTCATGCGCTGCATGGCATACACAGTAAGTTCATGTTCATGGGCTGCAATATTATCAATTCCTATGGCAGATACATAATCCAACGCTTTTGCCATTGCAGTAGAACCTACATAATCAGGAGTTCCGGCTTCAAATTTGAAAGGCAGTTCGTTGAATGTCGTTCCTTCAAAACTTACATTCTTTATCATCTCTCCGCCACCTTGATAAGGAGGCATCTTGTCGAGAAGCTCTTCCTTTCCGTAAAGCACTCCTATACCGGTAGGACCATAAATCTTATGAGCACTGAACACATAGAAATCGGCATCAATATCCTGTACATCCACCTTCATGTGTGGAATTCCCTGCGCTCCGTCTATCAATACCGGAACATTGTGGGCATGAGCTATTGCTGCAATCTGCTTCACAGGATTTATTGTTCCGAGAACATTTGAAACGTGAGCTACGGAAACAAGCTTTGTGCGCGGAGAGAACAGTTTTTCGTACTCATCAATCAGCAATTCGCCACGGTCATTCATAGGAATAACTTTCAGAACTATTCCTTTACGGAGTGCCTGAATCTGCCATGAAACGATGTTGCTGTGATGCTCCATCACCGAAACTATCACTTCATCCCCTTCCTTCATGAAGGCATCAGTGAATGATGAAGCCACAAGATTTATACTCTCAGTTGTTCCACGAGTAAAGATTATCTCCGACGTGCTGTGCGCATTTATAAACTTACGCACAGTTTCGCGCGATGCCTCATGAAGATTTGTTGCCTGCTGTGAAAGGAAATGAACACCGCGGTGTACATTGGCATTTACAGAATAATACTCATCGACAATTGCATCTACCACACACTTAGGTTTCTGTGTGGTAGCTCCATTGTCCAAGTATATCAACGGCTTGCCATATACTGTTCTTGACAGTATCGGAAAGTCTTCTCTTATTTTCTGAATATCGTACATAGTGTTTTTTATTTTCCACATATCGCACATCCCTGACACTTGTTCAGTTCACCACGGAAGCGTTTTTCCACAAGAAGATGCAGACGGTCCTTTAATGCCTCCATACGAATCTTGTCGATAACTTCATTGACAAATGCAAACATCAACAACAAGCGTGCTTCTTTCAGACTGATACCACGCTGCTGCATGTAGAACAATGCGTTTTCGTCAAGCTGTCCTACCGTAGCTCCATGAGAACATTTCACGTCGTCGGCATAAATCTCAAGCTGTGGCTGTGTGTACATACGCGCCTCGCGGGTTGCACATATATTACTGTTTGTCTGCTGTGAGTTTGTACGCTGGGCACCTTCGCGGACAAGCACTTTACCTGCAAATGCACCTACAGACTGGTCATCAAGTACATACTTGAAGAGTTCGGTACTTGTACAGTCAGACGCCTTATGGTCGATGAATGTATTGTTATCTACCTGCTCATTCTTGTCGGCAATTGCCATTCCGCAAAGGGTGATTTCTGCACCCTTACCGGCAAGGGTTACTTCTGATGTATTACGTGTTGTTCCGTTATGAAGTGTCATACCGTTAAGCAATACATTACTGTTTGCTTCCTGATGTACATACAGATTGCTGAAACGTACAGTAGAGTTATGCGTTTCCTCCAGTTCGTATAAATCAAAATAGGCATTCTCGCCTACGAAGATTTCCACAACCTGTGTTGAAAGGAAATTCACATCGTCCATGGCATGGTCGCATACTAACAGTTTGGCTTGTGCGCCGTCTTCGAGAACTATAACGACACGACGATTAACCATGAAATTTACATCAGCACGAAGGATATTGACCAACTGTATAGGTTTCTCCAATACTACATTCTTAGGTACATACATGAACACACCATCCTGTGCAAACATTGTATTGAATGCAGTGATACTGTCCTTCGAAGTATCAGCCAACTGAGAATAGTATTTCTTCACCAGTTCAGGATTTTCCTTTGCCACATCTTTCAGGCTTCCGAAGATAACTCCGGCTGGAAGCTGTGCGGCAGGATTGTCATGTGTATCGAATGTATCGTTCACCACAAAATAAAGCGAAGTGCTCATATTCGGAACATCGCACTTGAACACTTCATACGGATTTACTGGTATCTCCAGTCGGTTAAGATTCAATCCGTAGTCCGGTGCAAAGAACTTTGCAACATCCGTATATTTATACTTCTCAACTTTCTGTGAAGGAAATCCTGCTGCCTCGAAATCGGCAAATGCCTTGGCACGCGGAGCGTTAAGCACATCTGCGCTGTGGCGGCATATCATGGCTTCACATTGGGTGAAAAGGTCTATATATTGTTGTTCTGCTTTCATGTTTTTTCGTCTCTTTACTCTCCCAATTCTTTCTTAATCCAGTCATAACCCTTCTCTTCGAGTTCGAGTGCAAGTTCAGGACCTGCAGTCTTCACGATACGTCCTTTGTAAAGTACGTGTACGATGTCCGGTTTGATATAGTCCAACAGACGCTGATAGTGGGTAATAACGATACAGCTTGTTTCTGGAGTCTTTAGTTTGTTCACACCTTCGGCAACAATACGCAAAGCATCAATGTCAAGACCAGAGTCTGTTTCGTCAAGGATGCTCAACTTTGGCTCAAGCATCGCCATCTGGAAAATCTCGTTACGTTTCTTTTCACCGCCTGAGAATCCTTCGTTTACAGAACGGTTGGCAAGCTTGCTGTCAAGTTCAACAATTTCACGTTTCTGTCGCATCAGTTTCAGGAATTCGCTTGCAGTAAGAGCAGGCAGCCCTTTATATTTACGCTGCTCATTGACTGCAGCACGCATAAAGTTTACCATGCTTACTCCAGGAATCTCTACCGGATACTGGAATGAAAGGAACAATCCTTCATGGCTGCGGTCTTCAGGTTTAAGACTCAACAGGTCTTTTCCAAGGAATGTAACAGAACCTTTTGTTACTTCGTATGCAGGATGTCCTACAAGCACATTACTCAATGTACTTTTACCTGAACCGTTAGGTCCCATTATGGCATGAACTTCACCCGGCTTAACAGTAAGGTTAATACCTTTCAATATCTCTTTGCCGTTAATATTGGCATGTAAGTCTTTTATCTCTAACATAATATATCTATTTTATCCTACACTTCCTTCGAGTGACACTGACAGAAGCTTCTGAGCCTCAACAGCAAACTCCATAGGAAGCTTGTTTATAACTTCTTTTGCGTATCCGTTCACGATAAGTCCTATGGCATCCTCGGTGTTTATACCTCGCTGATTGCAATAGAACAACTGGTCTTCGGAAATCTTGGATGTAGTGGCTTCATGCTCTACCACTGCTGTTTCGTTGTGAATATCCATATATGGGAATGTATGGGCACCGCACTTGCTACCTAACAACAGTGAGTCGCACTGGCTATAGTTACGTGCATTGTCAGCTCTTTCAGATACACGTACAAGTCCGCGATATGAGTTCTGACTCTTTCCGGCACTGATACCCTTACTTACGATAGTCGAACGAGTGTTCTTTCCGAGGTGTATCATCTTGGTACCTGTATCCGCCTGCTGGTAATTGTTAGTTACAGCCACTGAATAGAACTCTGCCGTAGAATTGTCACCGGCAAGAATACAGCTTGGATATTTCCATGTGATGGCAGAACCAGTTTCTACCTGTGTCCATGAGAGTTTACTGTCATTACCCTTGCAGATACCGCGTTTTGTTACGAAGTTATAGACCCCCCCCCTTCCTTCGGCATCACCCGGATACCAGTTCTGTACGGTAGAGTATTTCACTTCGGCACGGTCCATTACCACGATTTCAACAATAGCTGCATGCAACTGGTTTTCATCACGCATAGGAGCGGTACATCCTTCGAGGTATGAAACATAGCTGTCGTCATCGGCCACAATCAGTGTTCTTTCAAACTGGCCTGTATTGGCTGCATTGATACGGAAGTATGTCGAAAGTTCCATCGGACAACGCACTCCCTTAGGGATATACACGAAAGAGCCGTCACTGAAAACAGCTGAGTTAAGAGCCGCAAAGAAATTATCACGATAGCCTACAACCGAGCCAAGGTATTTCTTCACCAAATCAGGGTGTTCTCTGACAGCCTCACTCATGGAGCAGAAGATGATGCCCTTCTCCATAAGTGTTTCCTTGAAAGTAGTCTTTACAGACACAGAGTCCATAACGGCATCTACAGCCATTCCACTCAATGCCATCTGCTCTTCCAAAGGAATACCAAGTTTATTGAATGTTTTCAAGAGTTCCGGATCTACTTCATCAAGAGATTTAGGTCCTTCCTTCTTCTTCGTAGGGTCGGCATAATATGATATTGCCTGATAATCTATCTCAGGAATATTAAGATGAGCCCATGTAGGCATCTCCATTGTCAGCCAATATCTGTATGCCTTCAGACGAAATTCAAGAAGCCATTCAGGTTCACCCTTCTTTTCAGAAATCAGACGAACGACATCTTCATTTAGTCCTTTTTCTATTATATCTGTATGAACATCCGTAGTGAAACCATATTTATATTTCTCCTGCGTCAGTTCCTTTACATATTTATTAGGTTCTTCTTGCATATGTAATTATATTATATCTGTTTGAATAATCTCATTTGTCACATTCTTTAATGTCGGAATAAAGAAACCGGAAAGTTCCTTTACCGGATAATATAACAAAGAAGATTGCTTAACGGTTCGATTTATCAGTTCATCTTTATTGTCAATATATTCTAAAAAGCTAATAGCCAGGCTTACAATAAAGGCATATTTCAACGCTCCGAGCAATGCTCCCAACAGTCTGTTTACTATGCCTAAATGTACTATTTCCAACGCCTTGGTAAGCATGGAGGCCAAAAGAAGAAATACAACAGGGACAAGTACCCAAATCAGGAAAAAAGCTATCACCTGAGATACGGATACTGACGTTCCAAGTTCTACAGCCAGTCTTTCTCCCAACTGCGAGAACAAAGCACGCGCCAGTAACAGTCCGGCAACAAGTCCGACTATGGTTGCAGCCTGTTTTACAGCCCCTTTCATAAATCCTAACAATATACCTATTGCTATAATGGCGATAATAATCCAATCCAAAACGCTTAACTGCAAAGATAAGGCTTCAAGAATCATTACTATATTAGTTTGTTAGTTTTCAAGTTCTTTAGATACCGATAAAACAAAGAATGAAAAATGAAGAATGAAGCCAGACAGAGCCGCCTTTTCATTCCTCACTTTTCACTCTAAAATATTGTTATTACAGTGTTTGCTTTACTTCTACTTCTTCGTAAGTTTCGATAATATCGCCCACTTTAATATCATTACAGTTAGTGAGGCTGATACCACACTCAAAGTTTGTACCTACTTCCTTAACATCATCCTTGAAGCGCTTCAAGGCGTTGATAGAACCTGTAAATACAACGATACCGTCGCGGATAAGGCGAGCCTTGTCTGAACGCTTAACCTTACCGGTCTTAACCATAGCTCCGGCAACCTGTCCAACCTTGCTGATGTTGAACACTTCGCGAACTTCGATAGTAGCAGTAACCTGTTCCTTCAATGTTGGAGCAAGCATACCTTCCATTGCGGCCTTGACTTCTTCGATAGCATCGTAAATGATAGAATATTTACGGATATCAACCCCTTCCTGTTCTGCAAGCTTAGCAGCATTGCTTGAAGGACGTACCTGGAAACCTACAATGATGGCATCAGAAGCAGCAGCCAATGATACATCTGACTCTGAAATCTGACCAACTCCCTTATGTATAACATTGACCTGAATCTGTTCAGTAGAAAGTTTGATAAGCGAATCGCTCAATGCTTCTACAGAACCGTCCACGTCACCCTTAACGATGATGTTAAGTTCATGGAAGTCTCCCAATGCAAGACGGCGTCCCACTTCATCAAGAGTAAGCATCTTCTGAGTACGCAATCCCTGTTCGCGGGCAAGCTGTTCACGCTTGTTGGCAATTTCGCGAGCTTCCTGGTCTGTATCGAATACGTGGAATGTATCACCTGCAGCAGGAGCACCGTTAAGACCAAGTATCAATACCGGTTCTGCAGGACCTGCTTCCTTCATACGCTGGTTACGCTCGTTGAACATAGCCTTAACCTTACCGTATGAGGTACCAGCCAATACGATATCACCCACGTGCAATGTACCGTTCGAAACAAGTACTGTAGCAACATATCCACGTCCCTTATCCAAAGATGATTCAATGATAGAACCTGTTGCCTTACGGTTAGGGTTTGCTTTAAGGTCAAGCATTTCAGCTTCAAGCAATACTTTTTCCAACAAATCTTTAACACCAAGACCTGTCTTTGCAGAAATATCCTGTGACTGATACTTACCACCCCATTCTTCTACAAGGAAGTTCATGGCTGCAAGTTCTTCTTTTATCTTATCAGGGTTAGCATTAGGCTTATCAACCTTATTGATTGCGAATACGATAGGTACTCCGGCAGCCATAGCATGGTTGATAGCTTCCTTAGTCTGAGGCATCACGTTATCATCGGCAGATACAATAATGATAACTACGTCAGTAACCTTAGCACCACGGGCACGCATCGCTGTAAACGCCTCATGTCCCGGAGTATCGAGGAATGTGATACGACGACCGTCATCCAGTTTCACATTGTAAGCACCGATATGCTGAGTGATACCACCGGCCTCACCGGCAATAACGTTAGCTTTACGGATATAGTCAAGCAATGAAGTCTTACCGTGGTCTACGTGTCCCATCACAGTAACAATCGGAGCACGTGGTTCGAGATCTTCTTCAGCATCGGCTTCTTCTTCAATAGCCTGTGCAACTTCTGCACTTACATATTCAGTCTTATATCCGAATTCTTCAGCTACAAGATTAATAGTTTCAGCATCAAGACGCTGGTTGATAGAAACCATGATACCCACACTCATACATGTAGAGATAACCTGAGTAACAGATATATCCATCATGTTGGCAAGTTCATTTGCAGTAACGAACTCAGTAAGTTTAAGCACTTTGCTTTCTTCCATTTCGAGTTCTTCCTGCTCAAGCTGGCGGTTCTGGATATTTTCACGTTTTTCCTTACGATATTTGGCAGCCTTGTTCTTACCCTTGTTAGTCAGACGTGCAAGAGTTTCCTTAATCTGTTTAGCTACATCTTCATCGCTAACTTCCTGTTTTACTACAGGTTTCTTGAACTTTTCCTTACCGGAGTTCTTTCCTCCACCCTGATTTTTACCGGATTTTTCACTCTTCGAACCAGAGTTATGCGACTGTGCCGGCTGCGCATTATATATATCTACGCGCTCTTTGTTTATTCTATTGCGTTTCTTCTTTTTAGATGCATCCTCACCACCCTTTTCAGACTTTTCGTCACTCTTGCGTATTTCCTTGATAATGGCATCCTTCATCTGCTTACGCTGTTCCTGACGCATCTTATCCTTTTCTTCTCTCTCCTTACGCTTTTCTTCTTTCGATTTCTTCTTTGGGCGTGTAGACTGGTTCAATGCTGCCAAATCAATCTGTCCGACAACATTAATCTTAGACTTAAACTCTGTAGGACGGATTTTAAAGACACCGTCATCATTTATTTTGTTTTCAGCTTCTTCTTTTTTTTCTTCCATCGGCTTATTTATAACTTCGTTTGCTTCTGCATCCGCGTGTTTGGTTTCTTTATCCTCTATTATTACAGGCTTCTGTTCCTGCGGTTTCTCCTCTACCACTTTCTCCTGTACAGGTTCCGCTTTCACTTCTTCTGTCATTTTTGTTTCAGCCTCAACCTGTTCTTTAACTTCTTTCTTCTCATTTTCAACCACGACCGGCTTACTCTTTTTTCTATTCAGGCTATCCAAATCAATTTTCCCAATCGGTTTAAATTTCTGGCGCACTTCTTCTGCTGCTACAGTCTCCGCTTTCACTACATCACCTACAATGTCGTCAATAGAAACCGAAGCCTTATTTCGTTCTTTATTCTGACGCTCTTGAATAATCTTTTCAGACTTCAACTTCAAATCCTTGTCTTTATTGAACTCTTTAACCAGTTCTGCATACTGTTCCTCTGTAATCTTTGTATTTGGATTAGCCTCGACGCTGTATCCTTTTTTCTGCAAGAAGTCAACAGCTGTCGCTATCCCTACATTCAAATCTCTTGCTACTTTATTAAGTCTTATCGTCATAAAATTCAATTAACAATTTAAAATTAACAATCCAAACCAGCCAAATGAATTAACTGGCCCATAGTCATCAAACAATATATAAGGCAGAACCGGCATTGAATAAAATAAAGAATGAACAGTTTTAATTCTGCACATTCTTTATTTTGTATCCATGATTATTCAAATTCAGCCTTCAAAATACGCAACACATCATCTACAGTATTTTCCTCGAGGTCAGCTTTTTCGATAAGCATTTCTCTTGGAGCGTTCAATACACCTTTAGCTGTATCAATACCTATACCTTTGATAGCATTGATTACCCATTCATCTATTTCATCCTTGAATTCATCCAAATAGATATCATCCTCTACTGCATTTTCATCAAGTTCACGATAAACATCTATCGTATATTCAGTAAGCATGCTGGCAAGTTTAATATTCATACCACCCTTACCGATAGCCAAAGACACTTCTTCCGGTTTCAGGTAAACCTCAGCCCTCTTCTCATCTTCATGCATAATGATTGATGAAATCTTTGCAGGGCTTAAAGCTCTCTGGATGAACAGCTGAATATTAGATGTATAGTTGATTACATCAATATTCTCATTACGCAATTCACGCACAATACCATGTATTCTTGAGCCTTTAACACCGACACATGCTCCTACCGGGTCAATTCTCTCATCGTATGACTCAACAGCAATTTTAGCTCTTTCTCCCGGGATACGTGCAATCTTCTTAATAGTAATGATACCGTCATTTATTTCAGGAACTTCCTGTTCAAACAATCTCTGCAGGAAAACAGGAGAAGTACGGCTCAAAATGATTTTAGGATTATTGTTTCTGTTGTCCACTCTGGCAACAACCGCACGTGCAGTTTCGCCTTTTCTATAGAAATCGCCAGGAATCTGTTCTGTCTTAGGCAAGAGCAATTCATTACCTTCGTCATCCAACATCAGGATTTCCTTCTTCCAAATCTGATAAACTTCTGCACTGACAACTTTTCCAACCTGTTCAATATACTTATTATACAAGCTGTCCTTTTCAAGTTCAAGAATTTTAGAAGCCAATGTCTGCCTCAAATTCAATATCGCCCTTCTTCCGAATTTCTCAAAAATCACTTCATCGGTAACTTCCTCGCCTATTTCGTAAGAAGCGTCTATTTTTCTTGCCTCCGTAAGTGAGATTTGTTTGTTTGGATTGTTGAAATCTTCATCGGCCACCACTTCGCGATTGCGCCAGATTTCAAAATCGCCCTTGTCAGGATTTACTATCACATCATAATTTTCATCCGAACCGAACATCTTTGCAATGACACTGCGGAACGATTCTTCCAAAACGCCCACCATAGTGGTACGGTCAATGTTTTTCAGCTCCTTAAACTCCGAAAAGGTATCAATCAAGCTTACTGTTTCCTCTTTTTTGGCCATAATTATTTAAAGCTAATTAAATATTTTGTATATTTTACTTCATTGTATGCGAAAGTCAGCAACTGGTCCACTATTTTCGGACGTTTACTTCCTTCCGGTTTAATCTTAACCTGGACGGTAATGGTAAATTCCTTATCTCCCACATCTGTCAGAATACCTCTATATTTCTTTCCGTCGGCCGCCAGGACTTCGACCTCCCGTCCTTTATGAATGACATATTGCTGCAATACCTTAAACGGCTGTCCGATACCTGCCGAGCCTACTTCAAGTTCATAATCCTCCTCATCTCGGCTCAAACGAGCCTCGATATATCTGCTAAGCTCTACACAATCGTCAATCCACACTCCTTCAGCATGGTCGATTTCTACTACAATTTTGTCATCAGGGCTTACTGTCACGTCCACCAAGAAATATTCCTTGTCCTCAAGCCATTGTGAGACAATTTGGGATACTACGTTTTTATCTATCATGAATAATACTTTAAGAACAAAAAAGAGGAGCTTTATTGCTCCTCAACATCTCATCCATATCGGATGCAAAGATATAAATATTATATATTACTACAAAATATTAATACTATTTTTATTCAAATACATTTATAAGCATGTATTCATCATTGATATAACGACATTTCATGTTTTACTTGTTACACCCGTATGAATTATGCATTTTTCCCTTTTATTTTCTATAAATATAAGTTGTAAATACATAAATACAAGTTGTATTTTTGTAAATACAAGTGCGACAAGAAGTCGTACAAGTAATTGTTCAGCATGATGTCTGAACCTGTTG
>UQTJ01000019.1 GCA_900544075.1 uncultured Bacteroides sp. | reverse complement strand
ATACAATGGCCGAGCGGCATTTTTTATATTTAATCGATTTTATCGGACAGCAATATAAAATAATATGAATAATTCGATTGTTGTTTTTATCAGAAAGAATTGGTTAAGCTTCATACTATGGTTTTTAAACATTTTATCTATTTTTTTTATATTACAAATTGTATTCGATGTATTTCCTATGTTCGAATCGAAATACTCTATAAAGAAAGTAGATAGGATTAATAGTTTAGTTGTTGATGTAAGTATAGGTGTTATAACAAGTACGTTGTTTTATATTCTGTTGGTTTATATTCCTGAAAAAAGAAAGTTAAAAACAGCGAGAAAGGCTCAAAAAAATAATCTTCAATTCTTGGCTGAACATATGCAATTTTTTATCCTATATTTAGTAAAGGAATATTCATTACACGTTAAAAAAGAGGATAGTAGATATTCTCAAATTACATTCAATGAATTTGCAAAGGTAGATTATTCTATTTTTACAACTGAATCTAAACATTATCCATTATTTTTAAGAAGTAAATCGAATAAATCACCCATATTAATTAAAACCAATGAGTTTGGTATAAATATTATGCATACAATGGTTACAACATTTATAAATAAGATATTATCAAGCCCAACTATTATTTTTGAAGATGAAGAACTAATAGATTTACTTAATGAAATATCAACTTGTAGTCTATTTGAGTTATTAATGTTGAATAAAACTAAAAAACTTATTGCTGGTGAGTGCTCAGAAAGTATATTCTCGGCGGAAGCATTAAAAGATGCTCTTATTCAATATTACAAATTATATGTCTATCTACTAAAATATACCTCTCCAAACTCATTTTGTATTAATGATGATACTACAGAATAGAAAATATTATTCTTGCACTTGTTAAAGAAACAGTGTTTGATATAGAAGGTGGTATTAAGGGGAACTGATTTTTATCACGACTAAAAGTAAAGTTAATAGCCCTCAATGGAATTATCCGAAGAGGGCTATTGTTGTAACTGAGCCTATCATCATCACTAATCATCCCGTCTGCCAGTTACATCTATAGTTACTGATATAGGTTATGATTAGTTCGGTATGGGCATAAAAAAAGTGAGGGGAACCACCCCCTCACCAAAAGTCAAACCAAAATCAGGGCCACTGCCCATCATTATGGCACTGCAAATATACGATATTATTTTGTATATACAAAAAAATCCCCGCATCGGCTTAATGCGGGGACGTGTCAAACAAAGTCACTTAATTAAATTTAAGCGAAGCCGAAGTATTCTTTATTGTATTGCTTATATCTTCCAGTGCGTTCAGAAAAGTCTGAAATTCATTTTGTGTGAATTTTGCCGGCTTACCATTTACTGTATATCCATTTATGCGCTGGTACAGCCAGTTCCGGCTTTTTCCAAAGTATTTCTTTGCAATGTAGCTGAATGAGATTATTTCGGGTAGTTCACCAAGTTTTTCCTTTATTATAGTTTCTTCCGCCCTTGTGATAAAATCCTCACAGGCTTCAACTGTAGCTTGCAGTCCGGTTTTAGAGTCATTAATGTACTTATTTCTATCTTCTTCACTCATTGAAGATACCTTTGCCTGCATTTCCTTTTGAAAGGCAAGTTTCTCCTCAACAGTCTTTAGTCCTTTGAACTTCTCAAATGCAGCCTGCATGTCTGCGTTAGGAAGATATTTATTCATATTATCCATATCATTATTTTTTAATGCCCTCCCAGTTGGGAGGGCTGTTTGTTACTCTTTTTCTAACATCTTTCGGATTTCGTTCATCCTGTCGAGAATGTCGTTAATCATTTGTTCGTATTCTGATTTGTTCTCGATTACTCCGTATGTGGAGTGAAATTCAATGAGTAATTTTAAGTTCTCGTACTCTTTTTCTAACTTTTTTCTTTCTTCATTTTTCATGTTGTTTTAATTAAGTGAATAACTCTTTGTTTGACATTACAAAGATAATAAGCATTTGCATATTATCCAAATAAAAACGATGTTTTTTTACAGCAGATTATCAAGAATTTTTCTGATTGCTTTGTCTGCGTGTTCTTTCATTATTGATACATAATTGAAAATCGGTCTATCCTCTTTCATGGATTGTCCGATGCAGTATTCCAAGGTAGAAAGCGGAATGCCGAGATTGAAGCCGTGCTGAACGAATGACTTGCGTGCGGAGTACAGTGTGAAGTAATGTTCTATACCTCCGACCTCAGCCAACTTTTTTATTTTTCGCGCCAATACATTGTAGCAGCTTTCATAACTTGAGTATCTTCCGAACACCAGTTTTCCTGTTTTTTTATCCATATAGTGTGCGATGATAGGTTTAGCCTCATCAGGTATGGTGAAGTTCACGACTGCATCACCTTCTTTCGTATTCCTGGTCTTTTTACGCACATATTTGACTTCTACAGCATTTTTGAAGTTGTAGTCTAACATATCTACCAGATTCATCCCGGCAAGGTAATATGTAAGTATAAAGATATCACGAATGACAAGCATGTTATGGTTGTCAAGTTTGGCATCACGTATTCGTTTCAATTGTTCTATTGTGATTGATGTATCACGCTTCTTTGCCGATGGAACTTTGGCTGTGATGAACGGATCCACCTCAAAGTTCACGTATCTCATTTTCTTTGCATAGTTGATTATCACTTTAAGGAGTGTTGTATATATATTAATAGTAGTAGGGGACAGTTTGCTTTTTTGGAGTGACATGATGTAGTTGTTGATGCGCAAAGGTGTTACCTGTTCCATGAGGGAATTGTTTCCGGCATAGGACAGATATTTATTTATTGCCAGTCTGTATAACTTGTATGATTTAGATCTTTCGTCCTCATCAATTTGTGATAGGTATTCGTCTGCAATGTCAGAGAATGTTCTATGTTTTTCTCCTATTGCCGGCCCTTTGAGTATCTGAACCAGTTGAGAACAGGAGAGGACTTCGATGTATTGTATCTGTTCCGCTCTCTCTTCGTACATGCTCAGTGTTTTATTCAGTTTTAGGTTTAGCGCATCCTTGTCTGGTCGCTTGATGACTTTGCCGTTCTTGAATTCGGATTCGTTTTCTATAACAACATTGGTTGGGATATAACGTGTCTGTCCGGAATGGGTAACTGCAATACGGATCGTGTGGTTTCCGTTCTTCAGTTTTAGGTTCGGTACGATAGTAACAAAAAAATTAGCCATAATCTCTTTATTTTTTGGTTTTGACTTAAAAGTGGAATGAAATTTTTCTTTGCAGCTTTCAAATCCGTGCTGTAGATATTCCTGGACTGGAATTCCACTGGAATGCGACTGGAATGAAAGTGGAATAAAATACCGTCAAAAGTGACGTTTTTTCTTCATTTTCTTGTTACTGATTTGCTTATAGAGAAGTTCGGAAGGTATCTTTTATATTATGTAATACGTTGATAATCAGCAATAAAAAAGATACTCCCACCAATCGCTATTGCCAGGAGTATCACAACACAAAAACTAAACTAGACTTAACTAAACTATTTAAATGAGAAGTTTCACAACTTCTGTTCTTTATTCATTGCAAATATATGTTTTTTAATAACAAATACAAAAATAATGATAAGTTTTTTACCGTGTTTTTGGTAAAAAAGTTGAAACTGTAACTAAATGCTCATATAATATGTTTATTAACATATTCCTGTAACATTATTTTGTAAGTTTCGGATATCGGGATGTATTCTTTACCGAAAACTATACGTCCTTTGTCTATTATTTTTATCTTCTGTTTCTGGACGATAAATGAACGGTGAACTCTTATAAAACGCTCTGCAGGTAGCTTTTCCTCTAATGCTTTCATGCTTATGAGCGACAGAATCGGTCGTGCGCTGTCTTCGGTATATATCTTTACATAGTCTTTCAGACCTTCGATATATAGTATTTTGTCAAGTTCTACCTGTATGAGTTTATAATCACTTTTTACATAGATATACTCTGTTTTTTCAGGTTGAATATTGGGTTTTTCGCCTTCTGCTTTTAGTTTCATATTAAACCATTCCATCGCTTTGCCTACGGCTTCACTGAAGTCGGCATAGCTAATAGGTTTTAACAGATAGTCGAGCGCATTTGCTCTGTATCCGTCGATGGCATATTGTTCGAAAGCGGTTGTGAATACTATTCTTGTGTTTTCGGGAACCATTTTTGAGAACTCCAGTCCGTTAAGGTCGGGCATCTGTATGTCAAGAAATAGCAGGTCCACCGGATTATTGGGAAGTTCATTCATAGCTTGGATGGCACTGGAGTATGTGCCGCAGAGTTCCAGCGACGGGGTTTTCTTTACATATCCCGCTATCAGTCCGAGAGCCAATGGTTCATCATCGATTATAGCGCACCTTATTGTCATAGTTATATTGTGTATGAGGTTTATATCTTAAGTATTATGGATGAGTTGTAAATGCTGTTGTTGTCGCTGAGCCAGCATTTCCATTCGTAACGGCCGGCATACAGCAGTTCGAGTCTTTTGCTTACCTGCTCCAGTCCTATTCCTGAACCGCTTTTGTCGGTCGTTGTTTTAGGATGGTTGCTGTTCTGAATAGTGCATATTATGCTTTCTTCGTTTTCTTCTATTATGATTTTGATAAAGCTTTCTCCCGTAGGTGAGATTCCGTGTTTGAATGCATTTTCTATCAGCGATATGAAGATTAGCGGTGCTACAGGAGTCTGGCTGTTGTCCTTAATTCTGAAGTGGGTTTCTATGTTTACGTCTTCTGATACCCTTATTCTCATAAGTTCTATATAGTTCTTAATGAAGTCTATTTCTTTCTTCAGAGGGACGTACATGGACTGATTGTCGTAAAGCACATATCTGAGCAATTTGCTTAGTTCCTGTATGGCTTCCTGTGCCTTGTCTGTGTCGATGGCTACGAGGGCATATATATTGTTCAGCGTGTTCAGCAGGAAATGTGGGTTCAGTTGGTTTCTAAGGTTTCTCAACTCCGCCTCTTTCATGCTTTTTACTGCTTCCCGTCTGGCTAATTCGGTTTCGTTCCATCTGATACTCAGACGTATTGCTACACTTAGTCCTGCAGAGAAAATCAAACTGGCTATATCTCTGATGACGAAAACTATTTGTGAAGGTGGATTGCGTCTGAACATGTCCGGTGGTGGACCGGGAACATGCATATCGTTCCACCATCTGATGGCCAAAGACAGCAATATTATGATTAATGCATTAACAGCCAGGAACTTTCTTTTGTGTTCGTTGAACAGAAGTTTCGGGATAAGAAGGAGATAGTTGAGGTAGAATATTGTAAAAAGTGTGGCAGGAACGATGGAGAATCGCAGGAATTCTTTCCAGTTGATACTTCCATTGTCACTCTGTGCCATTATTATAGGGAAGCCGAAAAATAATATCCAGCAGAAGACGTGTATGGATATTTCCAGCAATCTGTTGTTGCGGTTGTTGTGCGTCATGGAATTGATTTTTTTTGTATTTGTACAAAAGTAATAGAATATTGTAAGTTATGCAAATTCATATACTATTCATATATGCATGCCTCACTGAACGGTTGTAGGTAATTTCAAAGCAGCGCTGCGATACTTCCGACGAAGTACCTGCAGCACTGCTGAAAAGGAAACCAAAGTTATGAAGAACAAAGAAGTTCCGTATTTATAGAATGAAGTTGTATTCCGTTATTCGTACCTCAGTGCTTCTATCGGGTCAAGACTGGCAGCTTTCTTTGCGGGATACCAGCCGAAGAATACTCCGGTGAAGGTACATACTGCAAACGACAGGAGTACGCTCCATGGCTGTACATATACAGGCCAGTTGGCCACTGTCTTGATTATATACGAGGCACCGCATCCCAATATTACCCCTATAAGTCCTCCGGTGATGCTTATCAGAACGGATTCTATAAGGAACTGCGACAGGATGTCTATTCCTCTTGCGCCTACTGACATTCTCAGACCGATTTCTCTGGTACGTTCTGTTACGGATACATACATGATGTTCATAATACCGATTCCACCAACTACAAGTGATATTCCGGCTATGCACGCCAAAAGTGTTGTCATCAGGTCTGTAGTAGTGTTGAGCATTGAACTTAGCTCCTGCTGGGTTCTGATGGTGAAATCATCGTCGTCAGTTTCTTTCAGCTTATGTTCGCGTCGCAGAATCTTAGTTATTTCATCTACAGCTTCTTCTGTCATGTCTTCAGTCAGTGCTGATGCAAAAACGCCGCTCAGGTATGTTTGTGCCAAAAGACGTTTCATTACAGTAGAGTAGGGTGCCAGCACCACATCATCCTGGTCCATACCCATTGAGTTATATCCTTTAGATTCAAGTACACCTATAACTCTTAACGGTACCTGATTGCAGCGTATGACTTTTCCTATAGGGTCTACACCGTCTGGGAAAAGGTTTTCTACAATTGTCGAGCCGATTACGCATACTTTTGCAGCTGTACGGATATCGTCTTCGGTAAACATTTCGCCCTGTTCTATCTTCAGCTGTCTGATATTGAGATAGCCTATGCTTACACCGCTTACGGAAGAAGGGTAGTTATTGGCTCCAGATATGAGCTGTCCGCTGGCTGATACGTTAGGACTTATATCCGACAGATAAACACATTCATCCCTCAGTGTTTCGTAGTTTTCAAGTTTCAGAGTCTGCATAGACGATGGGTCCTGCCTTACTCCTCCTCGCATTTCGCCTCCCGGATGAACCATAATCATGTTTGACCCCATCTCCGAGATTTGTTTCTGAATGCTTCGTTTCGAGCCTTGTCCTATGGCAAGCATGGCTATGACCGATGCCACACCTATTATGATGCCAAGCATCGTAAGGAATGCCCTCAGCTTGTTGTTGGACAGTGCTCTGATAGCTATTTTAAAAAGATTTGTTCCGTTCATTGTAAAAATGTTTTATAGTTCCGCATCAGTCCTCATCATTCTTTGGCAGTGCTGCAAGCGCCTCTGCCGCCGATAGGATATTGTTGTTTACGGTATCTTCAATCACATGTCCGTCGCGAAGGCGTATGTTGCGGCTGCTGTACATGGCCAGTTCAGGATTGTGGGTAACGAATATAATGGTTCTGCCTTCTGCATGCAGCTTTTGGAAGAGTACCAGAATCTCGAACGAAGTACGAGTATCAAGGTTACCTGTAGCTTCGTCGGCCAGGATTACGGCAGGGTTGTTCACCAGTGCTCTGGCTATTGCCACACGCTGCATCTGTCCTCCTGACATCTGGTTCGATTTGTGTTCCAGTCTGTCGCCCAGTCCTACGGCTATCAGAGCTTCAATGGCTCTTCTGCGTCTTTCGGCTGCCGATACTGATGGGTTATACATCAGTGGCAATTCTACGTTTTCCACCGCAGTGGTCTTAGGCAGAAGATTATAGTTCTGGAATACGAAACCGATTTTTCTGTTTCTCAGTATAGCCCTCTGCGGTTTGCTCATAGTCCTTACCGAAACTCCGTCCAGCAGATATTCGCCGCTTGTAGGTGTGTCAAGACATCCAAGTGTGTTCAGCAAGGTTGATTTACCCGAGCCTGATGTACCCATGATAGTGACAAACTCGCCTTCGTTTATGCTGAATGATACTCCCCTGAGCGCATGTACTGTTTCGTCTCCCACACGGAAGTTACGCTTTATGTTCTGTAATTCAATTACTGTTTTGCTCATGGTGATTAATCCTTTTGCTTGAAATTATTTTTTCTTGTTTCTGTTAGGAGGGCCCGGCATGAACGGATTTTGTTCGCCTCCGGCCTCACTCATTTCAGGCATTTCACCTTTTACTATTGTTTCAGTTACGATTTCAGTTCCTTCGCTGATTCCTGAAACTATCTCTGTGTTCGAACCGTCGCTCATACCTGTTTTTACAGGGTGTGCTGTGAATGATGTTTCATCCATGGTCCATACCTTCTTTGGTGAGTTGCAGTCTTTTATAGTCTTGCCACCGGCTAATTTCTTGTCCGGAGTAAATCGGAGAGCCTTGTTCGGAACTACAAGAACATCTTCGCGAGTATCTGTAAAGATTGTCACGTTGGCAGTCAGTCTTGGTTTCAGCTTCAGGTCCGGATTATCGGCTGTGATTACTACTTCGTATGTCACGACAGTTTCCGATGTTGTGCTGGTAGATGAACTACTGCTGTTTGTACTGCCCAAACGTATCTGTATCACTTTTCCTTCGAATACGTCATTAGGATATGCATCTACTGTAAATGTAACCCTTGCACTGTCTTTAACTCCGGCTATGTCTGCCTCGTCCACATCTGCCACTACCTGCATCTTTGTCAAGTCCGCTGCTATTGTGAAAAGGGTAGGAGTTTCAAAACCTGATGCTACGGTCTGGCCTTCTTCAACTTCGCGGCTTGTCACAACACCGTTGATAGGCGATGTGATAGTGGTGTACGACAGATTTCTCTGTGCCTTTGCCAGTGCTGCCTTACTCTGGTCGTAAGTACTTTTCGCACGGCGGTAGTTGTACTCGTACTGTTCGTATTCTGTGTCGCTGATAAGTTGCTTTTCGTGCAGAGTCTTGTTTCTCTCGTAAAGTTTTTCCTGATAGATGTATTCTGCTTCAGCACCATCGTATGTAGCTTGCGCTGACTGAAGGTCGCTTATAAGAGTCACACGGTCCATTTCGGCTATAACCTGTCCCTCTTTCACTACAGAATTGTAGTCCACATAAATCTTGTCGATGATACCTGATACCTGAGTACCGACTTCTACTTCGGTAACCGGTTCTATTGTACCTGTAGCTGTAATGGAATTGCTGATAATTCCTTTATGTACTGCCGAAGTGGCGAAACTTATAGTCTGGTTTGATTTTTTTCCACCGAATATCCACAGTCCTGCTCCTGCAAGCACTATTATTGCAGCTGCGCTGATGAAAACCTTTTTCTTGTTCATATGTAGTTGTTTTATTTAATTTTTCTAACTTCTTAACTTCTCTAACTTTTTTACCTTCTCTACCTTCTTTACTACAATTTAATTTCGTTTCCTGCATAGAAATCAAGTAATGTCCTGTCGAGAATGGCCATGTACTTGGCCTGAACACGCTGTTGCTGTGCACTCAGAAGATTGTTCTTCTCTGTCAGCAGTTCTACTGTGTTCTTTATGCCGAGATTGAACTGTTCGTTCACTATATCGAAGCTTGTCTGGCAGCTTTCCAGTTTGCTGTTTGCTGCTTCATACTGCTGCTGTGCGTTTAGAGCATCCAGCCAGAGGGTTTCTATCGTGGAGTACAGCTCCTTTTGTTTGTTTATCAAATCGAGTTGTGATGAACTGTAGCTGATTTGTGCTTTCTGAACTGCGCTTTTAGTCTGGCGGTTGTTGAAGATTGGAATACTCAGGTTGATACCAATCATGTTGTTCCATCCGTATTTCATCTGCTCTGCCCAGTTGTTAGTGCTGGCATTGTTTGTCATGCTCGATGTTGAGGCCGACAGGCTGATGGTAGGGAGGTAGCCTGCCTTTGCAGTTTTGATACCGAGTTTTGCATTGTCAATGCTGAGTTTGCTGCTCTGTATTTCCGGTCTTGATGTCAGGGCTGTATTGTAGACGTCTATCTGGCTTGGCAGAACGGCCATCACATCTTCGTCTTTCAGTTCCGGAAGGTCAAGAATCATTTCTGTGGTACCGTCCAGTTCCAGTAACTGTTTCAGCTGAAGCTTATAGTTTCTCAGTGAGCTTTCTGCTGTTACAAGTTGGTATTTGTCGTTGCTTGCCTGAGCCTCCAGTTGGGCTACATCGGATTTTGACAGGCTGCCTTCGTTGAAAAGTTCCACTGCACGTTTGTATGTAGCTTCGCTTACTTCTAATGTATTCTTGTTTATCGCTACAGATTCGTTGGCATACAGAATCTGTACGAAAAGTTTCGTAATCTCTTCCTGAAGCATATTTTCTGTTTCGGCTACAGACAAGCCGGCTATTTCCTTGTTGGTTTTCTGCTGCTTGAGGTTGTTCAGTCGTTGTCCTCCGTTCCACAGAGTCCATTGTGCGCTCAAGTTATAGCTTCCGTTGTAGGTGGTATTGCTGTTACTTGTGATAATTTCGGTACCGCTTACGGTTGCACTCGTTTCCTGATACGGGCGGTTTACCAGATTATGACCCGTAGAGAACGACAAACTTGGAAAGAGAGATGCCTTTGCACTTTTCACATCCACATCAGCCTCTTCGAGCGAGAGTTTGTTCTGCTGCAGCTGTATGTTTTTCTCCAGAGCATAGTCAATGCAGTCCTGAAGGCTCCAGGTCTTGTTCTCCTGAGCATAAAGTCCTGCGCTTGAACCAAGTACTGCGATAATGAATAAATCTCTTTGTCTCATATTGTTTACTGTTATCTTAAATTCTTTTTCTGCAACAAAATTATTCCTTATATATATTAATGGCAAAAAAGATAGATTTTGCAAAGAAATCTGTGGACAAAACCTTGGTTTTTCACGATAAATCATTTACTTTGTAATCATTATAAAAATATACACTTATTAATTATGAACATAATCGGAATTTACAGGTTTTATGCAGACGGTTTCAAGTCTATGACTACAGGACGCATACTCTGGCTTATAATCCTGCTGAAACTTTTTGTAATGTTCTTTATAATCAAACTGTTCTTTTTCCCTTCATTCCTGAAAGACAAGACCACAGAGGAGAAGCAGGACTATGTAGGCAATGAACTGGTTATAAGAGCATCGGACTCATATGAGAAATAACTAATCAAACTAACTTAATAAAACTTTATTTTATGATTGAAGCTATTGACACTTCTTTGATTGACTGGTCGAGGGCACAGTTTGCCTTGACGGCCATGTATCACTGGCTGTTTGTTCCGCTCACATTAGGCCTTGCGGTAATAATGGGAACAATGGAAACAGTCTATTATCGCACGGGTAATGAGTTCTGGAAACGTACAGCCAAGTTCTGGATGAAACTGTTCGGAATCAATTTTGCCATAGGCGTTGCTACAGGACTTATTCTTGAGTTCCAGTTCGGAACCAACTGGAGTAATTATTCATGGTTTGTGGGCGACATCTTCGGTGCCCCTTTGGCCATAGAGGGAATATTGGCTTTCTTCATGGAGGCTACATTCATAGCCGTGATGTTCTTCGGATGGGAGAAAGTGAGCCGACGCTTCCACCTTGCATCCACATGGCTAACGGGGCTTGGGGCTACGATTTCGGCATGGTGGATACTCGTTGCCAATTCGTGGATGCAATACCCTGTAGGAATGGAGTTCAATCCTGACACTATGCGCAATGAGATGGTAGACTTCATGTCAGTGGCATTCTCTCCGGTGGCTGTTGTCAAGTTCTTCCATACAGTGATAAGCAGCTGGATTTTAGGAGCAGTGTTCGTGGTGGGAGTGAGCTGCTGGTATCTGATAAAGAAGCGTGAGAAAGAATTTGCCAAGGCAAGCATAAAGGTGGCCTCCGCGGTAGGTCTGTTCGCTTCAATCGTGACTGCTGCAACCGGCGACCAGTCGGCATATCAGGTGGCACAGGTTCAGCCTATGAAACTTGCATCAATGGAGGCACTTTACGATGGAAGTGCGCATGCCCCACTTACTGTAGTAGGTCCTGTAGAGATACCGGAGATGCTTTCCGTACTTGCCACACACAGTACAGACGGATTCGTTCCGGGTATAAACGATATAATGAAAGGCGGATATGAGTTGGCAGACGGCACTAAAGCTCTCTCTGTAGATGAAAAGATTGTACGCGGAAAGATGGCCATAAAGGCATTGGCCGATTACAGACAGGCTAAAAAGGAAGGTGATACCGCAGTTATGGAGTCCTCACTCCGTGTACTTGATGAGAATATGCCGTATTTCGGCTACGGATATATAAAGGATACATCCACACTCGTACCGAATGTGAATCTTATGTTCTGGTCATTCCGTGTGATGGTAGGTCTGGGAATGTATTTCATTGTCCTGTTTGCCGTTCTGATGTTCCTTACCTGGAAGAAAACATGCAATGTGGACTACCATAACTGGCTGCTGTGGTTGGGACTGTGGAGTATCCCTCTGGCATATATCGCCAGTCATGCCGGATGGATAGTGGCAGAGGTTGGACGCCAGCCATGGACCATTCAAGATATGCTGCCAGTGGATGCGGCGATATCCAAACTTGAAACAGGCTCCGTGCAGACCACATTCTTCATATTCCTCATCATGTTTACCGTCCTTCTGATAGCCGAGATAGGAATTATGCTGAAGGCTATAAAGCACGGTCCTGAGGACAAATAACACTATATGAATCTGATAAAACATTATTTACATTTGATATGGAATCTACATATATATTCTTACAGCACTACTGGTGGTTCATAGTATCACTGTTGGGTGCACTACTGGTGTTCCTGCTTTTTGTGCAGGGAGGCAACTCTCTGATTTACCGCATCGGTCAGACAGAGGAGGAGAGAAAGATGCTGATTAACTCCACTGGCAGAAAGTGGGAGTTCACGTTTACCACTCTTGTCACTTTCGGAGGAGCATTCTTCGCATCATTCCCGTTGTTCTACAGTACAAGTTTCGGAGGAGCGTACTGGCTGTGGATGATAATACTTTTCACTTTCGTGCTTCAGGCGGTATCGTATGAGTTTCAGTCCAAGCTTGGCAACCTGCTCGGTCAGCGTACATACAGATACTTCCTTATGCTGAACGGTGTGATGGGACCGCTGCTTCTCGGTATGGCTGTGTCTACATTCTTCTATGGCTCACACTTTGAGGTGACAAAGGATAATCTGACAGAATTGGGTATGCCTGTCATCAGTTCATGGTCGAACGGATGGCACGGGCTTGATGCCTTTGCCGAGCCATGGAATCTCGTGTTGGGTATGGCTGTATTCTTCCTTGCAAGACTCCTTGGAGGAATGTATTTCATCAACAATATAGATAATGATGCGATAATCACACGCTGTCGCCGACAGCTGGTTTCCGATGCAGTGCCTTTCCTCTTGTTCTTCCTGGCATACGTCATACGCACATTGCTTAAAGACGGATTTGCGGTAAATCCGGAAACTCAGATGATAGCGTTGGAACCGTACAAGTATTTCAACAATTTTGTGGATATGCCATACCTTCTTGTGCTCTTCCTGCTTGGGGTTCTCCTTGTGCTTTATGGATTGGGTAAAAGCATACTTTCGCTTGCATTCAAGGGAGGTATATGGTATTCAGGCATAGGAACAATCCTTACTGTTCTGTCATTGCTGCTTGTTGCCGGATATAACAATACGGCATATTATCCTTCGCTGACGGATATGCAGAGCTCGCTGACAATATCAAACAGCTGCTCCAGCCTGTTTACTCTCAAGACCATGGCATACGTGTCAATTCTGGTTCCGTTTGTATTGGCATACATATTCTATGCATGGCGTGCCATCGACCGTAAGCCAATCACTGCAGATGAGATAAAGAATGATGACCATGCATATTGATGATATTTCAGTAAATATATAAAGAAATGTGCCGGACAACAGCTGTTCATTACAACTGTTTCCGGCACATTTCGTTTTGGAAAATCACATTTCGTTTTTAGTTAATAAGTCTTAACCTAAAAGTACCTTCTGTATAGCCTCCTTCAATGCAGGCTTAGGCATAGCACCCTGGGCCATCTGCGGCGCACCTGTCATAGGTACAAAGAGCAATGTCGGTACGCTGCGTATAGCGAACAGTCCGGCCAGTTCCTCTTCCTGGTCAACATCTATTTTGTAGATATCTATCTTTCCGTCGTATTCCTCTGCCAGTTCGTCCAGTACCGGAGCAAGCATCTTGCAAGGTCCGCACCATGTGGCATAGAAGTCTATCAGAGCAGGACGTTCACCTAAGAACTTCCATTCGTTAGGGTTAGTTTCATAGTTGGCCACTTTATTCAGAAATTCTTCTTTAGTCAGATGTTTTGCTTTCATAATCAATCATTATTTATGTGTTATTACTTTATTATTTATTAGGGTTGTATGTCTTTACTATATCCTTATATATAGGCTTTGTCTTTTGGCTTGTTCCGCATCCACTTCCAGAGCAACAGCATGACTGGTTTATGACAGCCATGAATGCCAACAGCAATCCAAGAGTTGTGAGAAAATGGTCGTCGGAGTAGATACCGTATATTGCAAATCCTGCTCCGGACAGAAGTCTTATCAATCGGAATATGTTCCAGTTCCTTAATAATTCGTTCATGGTTGTAATCGTTTATTGTTTCTGATGCAAAAATACGCCACTCTCGCTACACCGACAACAGATTATTTCTATCTTTGTATAGACAAAATCTATTGAACCATGAATTTACAACAGATGGAATATATCGTGGCACTTGACAAGTACCGCCATTTCGTACTTGCAGCCGAGGCATGCGGTGTGACTCAGCCTACACTTAGCGCCATGATTCAGAAGCTTGAAGAAGAGCTGGATGTGAAGATATTCAGCCGCGACAGAAAGAACATTGCCCCTACGGCCATTGGAGAGAAAATAATACGTCAGGCACAGATAGCACTGAATGAATCGCAGAGGATAAAGGAACTTGTTTCGGACGAAACAGGTACTATGAAAGGCAGTCTGAGGATGGGAATACTTCCCACTATTGCGCCGTATCTGGTTCCGGACTTCATTCATCATTTCCGTAGTGCCCATCCCGATGTAGACTTGTTTATAGATGAGAAAGAGAATGCCTCCCTCGTACGTGAGCTCCGTTTCGGAAACATCGACATAGCCATTTCCACCTTGCCGGAGGATAGGGAAGGGATACTGGAAATACCGGTCTATATAGAAAAGTTCGTGGCATATTTCTCGTCCGGGTGCAGTCATGCCCGGAAGATAATAGCAAGCGGAAATCTGCCGGCCGAGCATATGTGGATTCTTAAGGAGGGACATTGCGTACCGAACGGTGCGATGAACTTCTGCAAGAACAAGGATATAGGGAACCATATCTACGAGGCCGGGAGCATAGAAACACTTGTCAGAATAGTGGACCGCAACGGCGGATATACCATTATTCCGGAGCTTCACATTCCTTTCCTGTCCGATGCTCAGAAGGAAAACGTAGTGCATCTGAACGTCAATCCTCCTGCACAAAGATGCATCTCCATACTTATAAAAGATGATTTTATAAGGGAGCGTGCCGTAAATGCCGTGCTGGAAACCCTTAAATCAATAATTCCGTCCTATATGATGGAGGAAAGACTGAGGAGACATAAGATAAAACTCCGATAAGAACAAAGCGTGACACGTACGTGTTACGCCCGCTTCACGAACGTGTTACGCGCGTAACACGTTCGTGTTCCACCCGTTACACGTACGTGTTACGGTTTCTGTGTCGAGAGATTTTTATTTCCGAAACAGCTGTTTCGGAAATGGCTGTTTCGTAACTCCATTAGCCGTTCATTTTATGTTCACTGAGCGTTTATTGATTTTATTTCACTTCACCGGGTTTGTATGTAAAAACACTATTTTCTAAAAAAAAATTGTATTTTAGTACCATTTTTAGTATCTTCGCATAAAACTAAGAACTATGGGTTCAAAAGAGAAACTGATAGAACGATTCAAAAGACAGCCTAAAGATTTCACATATGATGAAGTGGTTAGGTTATTTTCTATATTTGGATATACAGAAAGCAATAAAGGCTCTACTTCAGGGTCAAGGGTGGAGTTTGTAAGTGAAAACAAAGAAAAATCATTTATCATGCATAAGCCTCACCCTTCAAACATAATCAAGTCGTATGTAATGAGACAACTTTTAATGTATATCAGGGATAACAGATTAATTGAACAATACGAACAAAAAAAATAGTATTATGGGAATGATGAGGTACAAAGGCTATACAGGCAGTGTCGAGTATAGCGAAGAAGATAATTGTTTATTTGGAAAAGTTCAGGGATTGGATAAAGGTACGTGTATCCTTTACGAAGGTAATACCGTTGACGAATTAAAGGCAGATTTTGAAGAATCGGTCGATAGCTACCTTGAAAGTTGTAGAGAACGTGGAGTTGAACCTAAGAAACCATATAGCGGTAAGCTCAATTTACGCATGACATCGGAGTTGCATTCTCGTGTAGCTGCATTTGCAGCAAGCACAGGTATGACTATTAACGATTTTATTAATAAGGCTATTATTAATGAATTGGAACATGATTGTGTAATATAAAGACCTATCTTTATGAACTTTATCTACTGAGAGTCACCTTAAATGGACTGATACTTTTATATTACAAGTTTTACACCTGCTAAACTTCAATAAAAAATATTAGGATAATTTGATACCATTTTATATTTTTGTGGGTAATTAATCACATAATCATTTAAATAACAAATAATCATGGGAAACGAAGAATTAATTAAGCTTTGTACTGAGAAAGCTCAGAAATGGTTGACTCCTGCTTATGATGTTGAAACTCAGGCAGAAGTAAAACGTATGATAGAAAACGAAGACAAGACTGACTTGATTGAAGCGTTCTATAAGGACCTTGAATTCGGTACAGGTGGTTTGCGCGGTATTATGGGTGTAGGTTCAAACCGTATGAACATCTATACTGTAGGTGCTGCTACTCAGGGCTTGTCAAATTATCTGAATAAATGCTTTGCCGGCAAGAAAGATATTTCTGTAGTTGTTGGTCACGACTGCCGTAACAACAGCCGTCTGTTTGCTGAAATCTCTGCAAACATCTTCTCTGCAAATGGTATTAAGGTATATCTTTTCGACGATATGCGTCCTACTCCTGAAATGTCATTCGCTATCCGTCACCTTGGTTGCCAGAGCGGTATTATCCTTACTGCTTCACACAATCCGAAGGAATACAACGGCTACAAGGCATACTGGGATGATGGTGCACAGGTACTTGCTCCACACGACAAGGGTATCATCGACGAAGTAAACAAGATTTCTTCTGCTGCTGATATCAAGTTCGAAGGCAATAAGGACCTTATCCAGATTATCGGTAAGGATGTGGACGATGTTTATCTGGAGAAAGTTCACTCTATCTCTATCGACCCTGAAGTTATCAAACGTCAGAAAGATCTTAAGATTGTATATACTCCTATCCACGGAACAGGTATGATGCTTATCCCTCAGGCTCTTAAGATGTGGGGATTTGAAAATGTTCACTGCGTTCCTGAACAGATGGTAAAGAGTGGTGATTTCCCAACTGTAATCTCTCCAAACCCTGAAAATGCTGAGGCTCTTACACTTGCTATCAACCTTGCAAAGAGTATCGATGCTGATATCGTTATGGCTTCCGACCCTGATGCCGACCGTGTGGGTATGGCTTGCAAGAACAGCGAAGGCGAATGGGTACTTATCAACGGTAACCAGACTTGCTTGATTTTCTTGTACTACATCATCAAGAACCGTATTGCTATGGGTAAGATGAAGGGTAATGAATTCGTTGTTAAGACTATCGTTACTACTGAACTTATCAAGGCTGTGGCTGACAAGAACAATATCGAAATGTACGACTGCTACACTGGTTTCAAATGGATTGCACGTCAAATCCGTCTGAACGAAGGTATCAAGCAGTACATCGGTGGTGGTGAAGAAAGCTACGGATTCCTTGCTGAGGACTTCGTTCGCGATAAAGATGCTGTTTCTGCTTGTGCTCTTCTTGCTGAAATCTGTGCATGGGCTAAAGACCAGGGTAAGACATTGTATGACGTATTGATGGAAATCTACGTTGAATACGGTTTCTCTAAGGAAGTGACTGTAAACGTAACTAAACCTGGTAAGAGCGGTGCCGATGAAATCAAGGCCATGATGGACAACTTCCGTGCATGTCCTCCTAAGGAACTTGGTGGTTCTAAGGTTGCTCTCGTTAAGGACTACAAGACTCTTAAGGCTACTGACGGCAACGGTAATGTAACTGACATCGATATGCCGGAACCATCTAACGTACTTCAGTTCTTCACAGAAGACGGTACTAAGATTTCTGTACGTCCTTCAGGAACAGAACCTAAGATTAAGTTCTATATGGAAATCAAGGGCGAAATGGCTTGTCCTAAGTGCTATGCCGGAGCATGTGCTGACGCTGAAGAAAAGATTGAAGCTGTCAAGAAATCTCTTGGTATCTGATAAAATGTCTTGCAAAGGCTTTGAAATGCTTTTGCAAACGTTTTTCAAATAATATTCATACTGCATCGGATGATGATTGTGAGAACAATATCGTCCGGTGCAGTTTATTTTTTGTTAAAATCCCAATAATCATAAGTCTATGAGTGTGGAAAATACATTACCTTTGCATCCCGGTAAAAAGTACAGGATATATGGCAAAGTCTAAAGAGATGACATCAGGGGCTCCTCTGCCTCTAATATTGAATTTCACAGTTCCTCTTTTATTGGGAAATCTGCTTCAGCAGACATATTCGTTTGTCGATGCTGCCATCGTGGGTAAGTTTCTTGGTATAAATGCATTGGCATCTGTCGGTGCCAGTACGTCTGTCGTGTTTCTTATCCTTGGTTTCTGCAACGGTTGTTGCGGCGGTTTCGGTATTCCTGTGGCTCAGAAGTTCGGTGCGCGCGATTATGTCACTATGCGCAGGTTTGTGTCAGTCAGTCTGAAACTTGCAGGAGTGATGTCTGTTGCCATAGCTATTGTGACTAGTCTGCTTTGTGCCTATATCTTGAAATGGATGCAGACACCTGATAATATCATGGAGGATGCGTATCTCTATCTTTTGGTTACTTTTATCGGAATTCCGTGTACTTTCTATTACAATCTTCTTTCGAGCATCATACGTGCATTGGGCGACAGTAAGACGCCGTTCTGGTTTCTTCTTATATCTACAGTATTGAACATTGTTCTCGATTTGGTCTGTATCCTTGTGTTGGGATGGGGTGTTGCAGGTGCAGCCATAGCCACGGTAGTTTCGCAGGGAGTATCGGCACTGATGTGCTATAAGTATATGTACCGCAAGTTCGATATTCTTAAGACTGCTCCGGCCGACAGACGTTTCCGACCGGAACTGGCAAAACAGTTGCTCTACATAGGTGCACCTATGGGACTTCAGTTCTCCATAACAGCCATCGGCAGTATAATGCTTCAGAGTTCAAACAATGCCTTGGGTACTGCATGTGTGGCAGCATTTACGGCAGCCATGAGGATAAAGATGTTCTTCCTCTGTATGCTTGAAAGCCTTGGTATGGCGATGGCAACATACAGCGGACAGAACTACGGAGCAGGAAAACCGGAGAGAATATGGCAGGGCGTGAAGGCTGCCATGATGCTTACTGTGGCTTATGTGGTAATGGTAAACTTGGTTTTGTGGAATTTCTCCGAGGAGATAGCGATGCTGTTTGTTGATGCTTCGGAAACAGAAGTATTGGCCGATACAGCACTGTTTCTGCATATATCGGCTTCATTCTTCATCTTTTTGGGTATGGTATGCATATTCAGATATACCATTCAGGGAGCAGGCTATACCCAGCTTTCAATGCTTTCCGGTGTGGCAGAGATGATAGCCCGTGTATTGGTGAGTGTTGTGGCAGTTCCTATGTGGGGATACTGGGCAGTATGCTTTGCCGACCCTGTGGCATGGATGTTTGCTGTTGCCTTCCTTCTTCCGGCATTCAGATATGTCTATCGCAGATTATGCCATATCGTGGAGAAAGAGAAAGCTCTGCATACCGCATGATTTAGTTTTTCACTTTCATCCTTTTCCAGATACATCTTGGTATTAGTTTCCAGAAGAATACTAAGATGCTGTACTTCCAGTCTATTACGGCTACCCGTTTATTTCTCCTTAATGCTTTTACTATCAACTTCGCGGCGTAAGGAGTTTTCATCAGCATAGGATAGTTCTTGCCGTCGTTAAGCAGACTTGTAGCAACGAATCCGGGACGTATGTCTGTGAAACGGATATTCAGTTTCTGCATTCCGGCAAGTTGCTCGAGTGCATCTATATATGTGTTTTGGAATCTCTTTGTTGCAGAATAGGCTGGTGCTATTCCCAATCCTTTAGTTCCGGCTATAGAGCTAATCACTGCAATATGTCCTTTGCCTTTCTCCTTGAAATATCTGAAGGCAGTACCTACTAATCTGGTAAATCCGGTTCCGTTTGTTTCAAGTGTATTCAGTTCTATATCAGCGTCAAGTCTGGCATTCTGATATCCTATGCCCGAACTGTGGAAATACATATCCATACCGCCGAGTTCGTCAATCAGAGCGAGGAGCGCTTTGTCAGAATTGCTGTCCTTTACGTCTATAGCTTTTATGCATACCTGTTCGGGAAATTCCGATTGTAGCTTTCTTAAATTCTCTTCCCTGCGGCCTGCCAGTCCAAGCTTCCAACCGTCTGAAAGCAGAAGTCGTGCCACCTCATATCCTAATCCGGAAGTGGCTCCCATTATCACTGCGCGTTTCGTATTGTTTGTCATTGCTGTTCTTTATCTGTTTGATTTGATTTCGTAAATAAACTCCTTGTATTCAGGGATATTACCATTCTTTCCCAGATAATATCTTGATATCATAGGCATCTGCTCGTTGAGGCTGATGAACTCCTTTCCCAAGTGGCTGCAGAAAGCCACATATGCATTCCGGTTTGCCATATTTCCCGCATCATCCCTGTAAATGGTGATATAGTGGTTCGTAGGGCGTGCATGCACCAGTTGGTTTATGTGCATTGCGAGATGCCTTGCTTCGAGAGGAGATATACTGCCCATAATGTTCGACATATTGAAAATCACAAGTTCCGGAAGTATGGAATGCGATTTCCAGAATCCGTCGCTTACAGCCGTGATGCGTGGATACAGGCTCCATTTCACGTGTCTGTAGCTTTCGGATGTCAGGAACCTCTCGCTTGCCTTTCCCATTTCTTCCGTAGGGTATATTCCCAAGTAATATATATCCGTATGATTCAGCTGTCTGCACAGGTCGATGAATGCCAGTCCCGATGCAGCAGATTCGTATGATATATCGCAGAATACTACTCTGCCCGATACATTGCGTATGGCATCCCTGACCCAGTTTCCGCAGTCCTCGTACATAGCCATTGCAGCCGAGTATTGCTTTCTCATCTCGTGAAAGTTGAACAGTAGGGTATAGTCGTCGGCTTTCAGCCCGTGCAGAGAGTTGAAATCTGTTCTTCCGTACGAAATCACTTCTTTGGCACGGGCGATATCCATTCCTGACAGAGAGGTACTTTCGGAATATTGCTTTTCTATTATATCCCTGAAAGCCTGTTCAAATTCCGGTTTTATGGAATACGATTTCTCGTCCGTTTCCCAGTTCATATTGTATGAAGGAATTCTGAAGTTACCTTTACAGAAATCTTCCGTATCTGTTTCTATAAATCCGTTGTTCATGCGGATGTATTCCATCAGCTTGTAGAACGTGATGCTTGCGCTGAGTACCTGCGGATTGCCTGTCAGTATCATCTGCTTTCTTGCGCGTGTGATGGCTACATTCAGTTTGCGGTCGATGATGGCATCTTCCTCTCTGAATGTATTTGATGTCAGGAAGTTAAGCTGGCTGCTGTTCCTTACGGTAAATGAATATATAATGATATCCCTCTGGCTTCCCTGATATCTTTCTACAGTGTCGATGGAGATATTCATCAGCTCCGGAATGCCGAGAGATGAAATCTCCTTCCTTATCATTGCTATCTGGTTGCGGTAAGGCACAATGATTCCTACCGTCTTGTCTGCATCGAAACAGTTCTCTGTCAGACCGTAGATTCTTTTCAGCAATGCCGCTATGATTCTTGCCTCGTTAATGTTTGCCTTGTCCGATGATGCGGATATGTTTTCCGGGGTAGGTGCAGTGATGAAAACCATTCTTCTTGAAGTGAGAAGCTTTTCTATCATATCCGGATTTTCCGGTATGTCAGCATACGGCAAATCCTCTTCCTGATGGGGGAGAGGCACACATTCCAGACACTCACGGCTGTAGAATGTGGTGTTCGGAAATTCAGCTATGGCCGGGTGCATTCGTCCCTGTTTCCTCAGTACGCTTTTAGCCCTTTCGTCACTCTGCCTGTACAGTCTTTCGAACAGTGAGTTCCTGCAGTCGTACAGTCCTATAACATTCAGAAGTGGGTCTGTTACCTTGGCACATTCCGCATTCTGGAGTGCGATGGCCGGCAGCTGTTTGTAATCGCCTATAAGCACAAACTTGTCTATGGCATTGTTGTTACCACTTCTTGCGGATAGTAATCCTATCAGGTCTGGTTCAAGAATCTGTGAGGCCTCGTCTATTATGGCCATATCGAAGTGCTTGATATCAAACAGATTAAGTCTGTTGTTTATGGAAGTAGTCGTTCCTACGAATATCCTTGTGTCCGAAATCTTCTTTTTGATGTCAGCAAGTTTCGGACAGTCCTCCAACTGGTTTTTCAGCAGGAACGGTTCGAATCTTTTGTCGCACGACATTTCATGCCCTATGCGGATGAAAGGCGTTTCGGATGCAATTCCCGAATCGACAAGCATACTGCAAATCTCGTCTACAGCCCTGTTGGTGTACGATAATAGCAGCAGAGAGGTATTCTTCTCCGAAAGAGCTTCTTCCACCATAAACCTCAGTGCGCACGAAGTCTTGCCTGTACCCGGAGGACCGACAAGCAGGAAATAGTCCTCAGCCTGTTTCTCCTTTAGGATGATTTCATCAAAGCGTCCGTAACTGCCGTTCAGCCTTATTTCGTCATTGAAAGACGGCTCCCTGCTTCCTAAGAGAAGCTCCTTTCTGTCCGTACGTGCCGACAGGAAAGAGAATAGTCCTCTTATCCCGGCCGATGCCGAAACGTCCGATGAGTCATGTTCGATGGCAAAAGTTTCGTCATCGCCACCTATTATATCCTTGTTCTGCTGTCCGTTTCTCAGTATTATTGTAACACTGTCATGAGTGATTTCCGTAATGTTGCCTTTCATAAGAATTTCGTTTCTCACGTCAGGATTATCAGTGTACGGATAGAATATTACTATATCTCCTTTCCTGAAATTAGGCAGAAAGTCTTCTCCCTGCACAGGTATGCTGAGTTCTATCAGGTCATACCCCTTGTTGGGCGAACTCTTGCGTTTGTCTTTTATTTTCAGACCGGTAAGAATGTTGCCGTTTTCTATTTTCTCTGCCAATGGAGTGTTCCATACCGAAGCGAAACCTCTGGATGAGTCGTCATTGCCTCCAGTGCGCGAGAGTACAGATTCCTTGCATATGAAAGTAAAGAATCGCTGGAAATAAGCCTTTTCCAGTGGCGAACAATGTTTCAGTGTCTGAATAGTTTTATACAGTTCCGGCTCCTGATAGTCAGTCCAGAGCTTGTTGTGCACTTGCAGCTCGTTCAGCAAGTCAGTGTCTATTTCTTCCGTTACTTTCGAGATAGCTCCTTCGCTGAAAGCCATTTCATTGCACACTATCATGTTTCTCAGCTTGATACTCTCGCGGAAGAGTTTGTCCGTGAAGTGTTCTATAATAAGCCCGTCTGTATATCTGGAATAGAGCAGGAAGGTTTGCATATCCTCAGTAGCTTTTCCGAAGTTATACATCAGAACGCCCTGATACAGCATCATCTGTATGAAATGGTCTTCCTTATGCCTTTTGTTGTACTCATCTTTTTTACCGGACTTTTGTTCTATCAGTACTTTGAAGTTTTTCTGTAGCAAGTCTACACGTCCCTGCAATCCAAGCTTTTCGCATATGAACGATGCTTCCAGCATAACCTTGTTTCTGTCGAATGAAGGTATGCTGTGTGGAAGAATATCGTTTACAAAGGAACGGATATTTATCATCTGCGTCTGCGCCATGGCATGAAAATTCTCCGGTGGGGTACATGTGCAGAAATCAAGTGCTGAAGCCGAGAAGAATTTCTTCAGACTGCCGGCGTATGTCACAGGCTTTGTATTCTTCTCGTTGATATAGTCATCGAGAAACTGTCCGGCCAGGTTACCCATAAGCGTGTGAGGATTGCTTACCTTAGGCTTTATGCGGCTCATGAAATAGTTTAGCGGATGATGTCCGTACTCCCTGAAGCATGAAGCCAGCGAACTGATGTCGAGAAGGAAATCCGGGTGGAGTATTATCAGCTCCGGTATATAATGGTTTTCCTCGTCCACCTTCACTCCAAGCAGGTTTATCTGCATGTTCTCCTCCAGCAGGTCGTTCAGATACAGCATATCGCCGTTGAATCCCCCTTTGGTATAGTTTATTACTATCATCGGGTCCTCGTCGCTGTCCGTCGATGCGAAAATCAGATTCTCGTTCCAGCTGTTCACCGAAGCTCTGACGTAAGGGATATGCGACAGGCGTGTCCCGCTGTACGGGCGGTTGGAGTGCGGAATCTGCGGAAGTATGGATGCCGGTATGTCCTCTTCAAAGCCTAACGATATGAATCTCACTATAGCCCTGAGGTCGTAGAGATACTCATTCATGTCCGGCTGGAAGTTGTCACCCATGGCCGAGTTGCAGTTACGCCTCATGGTCTGTATGGCATATCTGTCCGATGGAGTCATCTTCTTTTCCTTGCAGATGAAGTCCAGTCTGGAGAACATATTGGCGAATGAGGCCGTCACTCCGGTAGTCAGTTCGTATGATGCCTGTTGCAGAACCTTATATAGCAAAATGTACTTAGCCCGCAGGTTGTCTTGCGACGCTGCGGGCTGAGTATGTATTTTTTCTATTCTTTGGAAAAAATCAAAAGACTGTATGTCGATGTGTTCCGGTCTGTCTGTCATTTTTGTTTGATTATTCGTCTTCTGTAGGAACAACGCTCAGATTATATATCAGGTAAGCCTTTTCCAAGTTATTGTATTCAGGTTTCTGTCCTTTATATTTATCTGTTACATCTTTTGATAATGTCATCTTTTCTTCTGAGAGATATAATGTGAATATTTCACTTTCTGATATTGTAATCTTGAATGACGATATCTCCTCACCGTTTCCAGGATTATAGGATTTTGTTTCAACGAAGCTTCCGCTTTTGTATTGAGAACCTTCCGATGACAAGATTTTTACTATACCGTTGGTGGAATTAGTATATTGGAAGTCGAATTTTCCACCGGCCTTGATATCAGATTCAGAGATTATCAGATTTACAAGCTCTTTCTGAGTACCAACAGTCAGGCCGTCACCTTCCACTGTAGCACTTACGCTTTCTACATTGTAATGTCTGTCCTTTTTCTCTACTGTCACAACGAATCTGCTTACGTTTTCCTCGCTGTCGCTAATGTTAAGATAGCTGCTACCCTCATTTACAGGTGTAATCGAGATTGTATTTCCGTCGTATGAGAATTTGAATATCTCAGTATCTTTCTTGTTTATGATTTCAGGAAAGTATTTACCGTTCCCGCCTTTTATATTATATTGCTCACCATCTGTAAATTTAGTAAGCTTTATTGTGTCATTGTTTGTGATAACAGTCTTTTCATCCTTGCTTGTCAGTGTGATAGGAGAGTAACTGTCACCGCATGAAGAAAGCGAACTGATAAAAAATATACTTGTCAGAACAGCCAATGCTGAAAATAGATTTCTTTTCATTTTTACTTGGTTTTATTGTTAATACATCGCAAAGATATAAGATTATGTGAGAAATCAAAAATTACTCACAAATTATTTCTTGCCGAATTCACTGTCAATCCTCAGCAGTGATGTTACCCAGAAAGTGGCAGCAGTGCATATCATAATCCATATGAAGAACATGCGGTATCCCATTGTTTCCTGCAGCCATCCTGCTATCATTCCCGGCAGCATCATTCCCAAAGCCATAAATGCCGTACATATTGCGTAATGTGCAGTCTTACTTTCCCCTTGCGAGAAATAAATCATGTAAAGCATATATGCAGTAAAACCAAAACCATAGCCGAATTGTTCGATGAAGATGCATAAATTTATAACCGGCAGACTGCTGTGCTGGAAGAAACTGAGATACACATAAACGATGTCGGGCAGCGATATAGCCCATACCATAGGCCAGAGCCATTTCTTCAGGCCGTGGCGCGAAACGGCTATTCCTCCCAGTATGCCACCGAGCGTAAGACCTATCACCCCCACTGTTCCCTGTGTGAAACCTATCTGCTCTGTGGTCATTCCCATACCGCCTTTTTCTATAGGGTCGAGCAGGAAGGGGATACCCATCTTGGCCAATTGTGCTTCAGGCAGACGGTAGAGCAGCATGAACAGTATAGCTACAGCAGCCTGTTCCTTCCTGAAAAAAGAACGGAATGTGTCTGTGAAGGACGACAGAATACCTTTTGAACCATTGCTGTTCACTTTTATATCCGACGACGGACGCGGAAGAATCCATCTGTGATACAGCCACAGCCCGATGAACAGTCCCGCGAGAATGTAGAAAGTGATGCTCCACGCCCTGCTGATGTTCCCTCCGCTGCTTTCCAGATATCCGGCCAGCATAATCAGTCCACCTTGCCCTGTGATAGTGGCAAGACGGTAGAAAGTACTTCTGATACCTACAAACAGAGCCTGTTCGTGTTGCGTAAGCCCTATCATGTAGAATCCGTCGGCCGCTATGTCGTGAGTGGCAGAGCTGAAAGCCATCAGCCAGAAAATGGCGAGAGTAGTCTGCAGGAACGAATCCGTAGGAATGGTGAAAGCTATCCCGGCCAGTCCGGCACCAATCAGCAACTGCATGGCAGTTATCCAGTAGCGCTTCGTCTTTATGATGTCTACAAACGGACTCCAAAGCGGCTTTATAACCCATGGCAGGTTAAGCCAACTGGTGTAAAGAGCCACTTCAGTGTTGGAAATCCCCATTCGCTTGTACATCACAAGCGATATTATCATAACGGCCACGTAGGGCAGTCCTTCGGCAAAATACAGCGAAGGTACCCAAGCCCATGGCGAACGTGTTTTCATTGTTTTATTCATTTAATAAACTCTCCTTATTTCAGCCCCCTTATAATAGTGTAAAAGAATTTTATCATAGGAATATCCCTTTTCCCCCATCATGGCGGCACCTATCTGACACAAACCTACTCCGTGTCCCCATCCGGCACCGGAGATGACAAACTCATCAGGAATATAGTCCGAACCATCGGTCTTATCCACCATAAAAGCCGAGCTGAACAGATGGCTTTCCGACAATGCACGTCTTATTTCCAGTTCCTTACCTATTACCATAGTACGCAGCGTTCCAACAATTTTCAGTCTGGAGATTCTTCCCGACTTACCCCTCTGCATAGGAATCAGGTCCTTTATCGCACCGAAGTCAATTCCCGTTTTTCTGTAAATCAGTTCCGATATCTCCTTTTGCGAGTATCTCACTTTCCAGCGGTAGAAATCAGTCGTTTCGCGGTCATAGTTGTTAAGTATCTGTTTCAGAACCTTTTCGTCATGCGTATTGCAGAAAGCATCAGGATTGCTCCGTATCCATTTGTCGGCATTCTCCTCTATGCTCAGGTCCGGTACAGAATCGCAGGCCGCATTGTCCGCAACCGGTTGCAGATATGGATAATCCTTGTCCTCCCAACAAGTATCGAATGTTTCCGATACCCCTCCGCAGCATTTTGAGAATCTTGCGTCGCAGATATCATTGCCGTACATAAGTACCATACCCTCAGTTTCTTTCACCGCCTTTGCCACCGACGGATTGGATGCCTTTGTTATTCCCTGATACCTCTGACAGTGGTCGTCGGCACATACATCGAAAAGCGTATGGTCCTCGCGGTCGTACCATATGATTAAGCTGTTTTCATCTTCTGTACAGTCCTGTTGTAAAGATTTATGTACATTCTTCCCTCTGCTCTCAATCTGAGCCAAAAGCCAGCTTCGGGATATCACTGCATGCGATTTCAGAAACTCCACTGATGAAGTGGCGCACATCTCGGACGAAATCACACTCACTAAATAATCCTCCACCGGCAGAATGTTTACAGCTATCACGTTTCCGCCGTCAGTAATCAGCTTCAGCTTTCCGGTGAAAGTCTGCTCCTCCTGTCTTTCCCAGTGGTAGGAGATACCTATTGTGACATTGTGCAGCGTAAACGAGCAGTCGCTGCTCTCAGGCACGAATTCCATTGTTTCCGCTTCATCCTTGCCGAACAGAAACTTGCCGTTTCCGGTGGCAGAAACCTTTTGCAGTCCGGTTAGCACCGTTCCGTCAGGAGTCAGGAAACTGCCGTTCAGCGTGAATGATATCTCTTTTCCGGTTATTATACCTACGTTTATATATGGTTTTTCCATGATGAAACTTCTTTGTAAATCCTTGTTATGTCAGCCTCATTGATTTTTCTGAAATCTTCTTCGCGCGGAGTTACTATAAGTCCGGCCATGTCCAAAGCACCCGGACTGACAAGTATCTGTTCCTCTCCCTCGGAAAAATAGCACGACGGTCTGTGTGCCTCCCTTGGAAAATAGGCACAAATGAATCTGCCTTCGTCATCCCTCCATGCAAACATATTGTATCGCGGTTCCGGTTCACCTTCGTGTACAGGCAGAGAGTCTAAATAATTGAAAAGCAATGCTGTATCGATATTCCCTGAAAACGACGTGAAAACCTTTATCGGACAGGCGAATCCGTTTACGGAATAAGCTTTACATACATCACCGCTCTGTATTCCGGCAGTATCATCCTCTATGGCTGATTTGAAAATCTCATTCCATTGTGCGATAAAAGGAATATCTATCTTCCTTGCAGCCTGGAAATGAAAATGGTCAGGAGCGGAAGCACCGCATTTCGCACCATTGTAGAAGATGGCATATCCCTGTCCGAAATAGTCCTCTACCTTTTGCAGAATCCTCATCGGCAACTGCATTTCAGCCTTGTCGGCAAGTGTCTGCGGAATATGTTCTTCCGAAGAGATGGTGAGATGTCCGGGCAGGATAGGGTACGGGTTTATCCTGATGCTGAACCTCATACCGGCATCAATGCTGATGGAGTCCTGTTCCTCCGGTTTGTTCTTCGTGCATAGGAAGCACGGACGGGCATTGATGGACGATTTGTCCAGTTTTGCCAAAGTAGACACAGCCCTTGCCGGATTGAACTGTACCTTTATAGTATTGCCGCCTATATTTACACATTTCGTTTTTATACCCTTTAATGCTTCATGATTCTTGCGGCAGAGTTCCCATTTCTCAAACTGTGTGGCAGTAAATTCGTCGGCTTCCCTTTCCGCCAATCCGCGTCGCATGTTTATTTCGAGAGTCCTCAGACTGTCCTTATACGCATTGTTCAGGTTTATTTTCTCTATGCTCAGTGCTGCATCCGAGTTGCCTTCCCATCGGCGGCACAGATATACCACATTATAAATCCTTCCAATCTTATAGTTTCTCGAGAAAGCCAGTCCGAGAGCATAATCCTCGCCATAGCTTGTGTTCGGTACTCTGATTTCACGCAGCAGAGGAGTATAGAAAGCACGAGGAGCACCCAATCCGTTTATGCGCAAAGCATTGTTATGTCCGTTCCCGTCAGTCCATTCCTTGTGGTCAATCACCCCCGGCGGCAATGTCTCAAGACTGAAGTTGGTCATTCTGTATGAGCCTATCACCATGGCGCACTTCTCTGTACGGAACTTGTCTACAATGGCTTGCAGAGTTTTAGGACTGCTGTAGAGGTCATCGCTGTCCAACTGAACAGCATAGCGTCCGCACGCCGGATGGTCGATACCCATGTTCCAGCATCCTCCAATACCGAGGTCCGTACGTTCCGGAACTATATGTACCACCTTTTCGTTGTCTTTGTATCTGTCAATACACTCAGTCGTTCCGTCTGTAGAATGATTGTCTATAATTATGACGTTGAATTTGAAATCCGTTTCCTGTTCCAACACCGATTTAATGGCATCGTCTATGGTCTTCACCCTGTTTCTCACAGGAATAATCACGGAAGCCTCGCATGAGAAATCCCCCTTTTCAGTATCTATAAGCCTTGTTCTTTGCGGCAGATACGCACCTATTTTTCTCAGATGAAAGGTAAACGCCTCTTCGCGCTCTATCTGCACATTGCGGTTGCGCGGGTCTACATAGTCGAACTGTTTCTCTCCCGATTTTCGCAAATCATTCTCCACCTCGGTGTAGAGAAACTCCCTTATATGTACAATCCTCGCAATTCTTGAAACAGCGAGCCTTAAAGCGTAAAGTCCTGAGTAATAATACTCCTTCTGTGTCTTAAGACTCTCTGCAGCCCTACGGAGAACATCCGTTCTGAACATTATCAGCGAGCCGAAATCGAAATCGTCGCGTACGCTGCCTTCCTGATAGTCGATGACCGGATGAGGCGCACACACTCCCTCTTTCATAATGTAATGGTCGGCATACGCCATGCCGGCACATTCAGGAGTGAGATAGTCCGCCATACGCTCAATGGCTTTATATCCGAGATTAAGAGGATAAGGTTTGGTGTACAGCAGAACAAAATCCGTATCTGTCAGACTGCATATCCTTCTTATCCCTTCCGAAGTATTTATTTCGTTGATTCCTACATTATATATATGTTTCACCGGTCCGCATCCTTCCGATATTCCCTTTACGGAAGAATTGACTGCCCCATTATCCGAAACAGCGAAAAAAGTTATATCTTTGTCCATAATTCATACCAATTTCTGTTGCTATTGCAAATATATAAAAGTACGTTGGCATTTGTTATAAAATGTATCATTTTTTTCTGCCGGAAATGCCGTATAAAAACGACGGGGCGTTTTAAGTCAAACGACGAAGCGTTTCGGAACGAATGACGGGGCGTTTATTTTTATGTAGTTTATAGTCTGAAAACCGTTGTAAATTTCGATATAAATTTGTTTCTTTGCATTAAAATATTGTAAAACTTGAAATCTGTAAAATGCTTACTATAATATTTCTTATTTCACTTATTATATTTCCGTTATATGCTTCAGCATATACATATAATATCCCTTTCCGGAATATATCAAGGAAAGAGGGACTGAATGATTTGACAGTCAGTGCTCTTTTCAAAGACAGTAAAGGGTATATGTGGATTGGTACGGCAACATCCATTGAGCAATTTGATGGAATGTATATGACTCATTATCCGTTTCCAGGTAATGATAACAAGTCCAAATGGGTTAATGACATTAAGGAATCCCCGTGGGGAACGATATTGGCCGGAAATGAAAACGGATTATGGGAAAAAAGAGAAGATTCGTTTGTCCCTTTGTATCCGGACAGTATAAAAGGGATAGTAAGGAAAATTATTCCGGATGAATCCGGTAATATATATGTGAGTAGTGGCAAAGGTATATGGCTATGTAATTCCTCTAAAATACTCAGACATATAATATTGGACTCTACCCCTGTTTTCGGTAATAATGAAGTGATATCTTTTTGCTTCAACGGTGACTGTCTATGGGCTGTAACATCCAATGTTTTATATAAAGTTTCCACAAAAGATTTCAAGGTTGAAAAATTTTCGGACGACAGCTTTATAAGGAATGATTTACACTCCTATCGTGAGATTGTTAGTATTGGAGATAAACTATACATAGCTACTTTGGGTGACGGTATTCATACTTTTGAAACTGAAACCAACAGTTTTGGAAGGTTTATAGATGTAGGCAGCAATGTAATAAATGACCTGACTTCTGATGGTAAGGATGTTCTGCATATTGCTACAGACGGTAACGGTATAGTATTTGCTTCAGTATCGGAGAACAGGATTTTAAACATATTCAGAAACAATATAAACAATTCCGAGAGTCTTCATTCCAATTCCACCTATTCCGTACTTTTGGATAAAGACGGTCTGCTTTGGGTAGGATTGCATCAGCTCGGGCTTGATTTGTGTGCTTTTAATACCGGAATATTTACATTATATGAGATACCGGCAAAATTCACAACAAGAAATATTCCTGTCAGGGCGATAAGCATTGAAGACAATGAGAAGATAATCTGTTCCAGAAACGGACTGTACTATATAGACGAAGAGAAAGAAGAAGTAATAAGAGTACATACTCCACAGATAAGAAGCAACACTGTTCTGTGCTGCCGTAAAATAGGTGAGGTTTATTATTTTGGAACATATGGTGGCGGTATGTATGTGTTCGATCCTCGTAATAATGTGACAAGTGATTTTGCGTGGGAAAAATCAGATGACTTTGTTTCAATCAGTGTCTTCGATATTAATGTGGATTCTGAGAATAGGGTATGGGTATCTACTTCATCCGGACTGTATTGTTATAAGGAAAAGAAACTGTTGTATCATTTCACCGAGAAAAACAGTAAGATAAAATCTTCTGTGGTTTATTCTGTATTTTTCGATTCGACCGGCAAAGGGTGGATTTGCACAGATAAGGGATTGTTGATTTGGGAACCGTGTGCCGAGAAACTTATCACCGGTGTTTTCCCCGAAGGATTTGTCGATGGAAGCAAGATTAAATCCATATATGAAGATTCTGAACATAACTTATATTTTATCCTTGACAAAGGAAACCTTTTTGTTTCAGACCTGAATTTTAAAGAATTCAAGTATATTGACAACTTGTCTGTAATTTCTGACAAGGAACTTAGTTTCATAGTAGAAGATGATGATAAATTTCTTTGGCTCGGAACTAATGACGGTTTGTACCGTTATGACAGGAAAGACTTTATCCGTTCTTATGGCAGATATGATGGAGTTCCAAGCCAGATATTCCTCAGTTGCCAACCGGTAAAAGACAAAAACGGGGATTTATGGTTTGGCAATTCATCAGGGCTTTTATTCCTGGATAAAGAAGGTAAAACAGGGAATATTGATAAGACATATCGTCTTAGGATAAACAGAATTTTTTCGGAATATCGGAATGTTACTGAAACATTGGATATAAGGGAAAATGAATCCGGTTATGTTTTGAGTATGGATGCAACTCTCAGAGGAGCCAGAATCTGTTTTACCGATTTTACATATGTAGGACAAGATCAGATATATTATGAATACAAAATAGGTGACAGCGAATGGAAATTACTAAAGGGAGTACCTTCTATTCTGTTGAATAATCTCATGCCCGGTTTTAAAAGAATAGAGATACGCCGTCTGTCTATGCCGTCAACGAGTGTTGTTGTCACTATAAATGTACATACTCCTATATATGTATATTGTGTAGCCGGATTGATTATTATATTTTTCTGTTATATCATATATAGAAGGAAAAACAGAAATACGGTAATTGTACCTGTCAGTGAAATTACGGTAACAGAAAATACATCAGCTGATGCTGTACCGATTTCAGAAAAGAAAGAAACAGCCAAGAGTGAACCGCAGAAGTATATTCATCTTTCTGAGGAGGAATGTAAATCCATATGCGAAAAACTTGATGATGTCATGCAGAAAGAACGACTGTTCACTAATCCTGATTTAAAACTGAATGATTTGGCAAGTGCAGCAGGAGTTTCAATATACAATCTTTCGTATATACTGAATCATTTTTTGAATTCTAACTTTTATGATTATACGAATAATTTCAGAATAAAGGAATTTGAGAAGTTAATAGAAAGTGGTGAACAGGAAAAATATACAATGAATGCGTTGATTGAAATGTGCGGATTCAGTTCGAGATCTTCATTCTTCAGATATTTCAAGAAAGTTACCGGTATGTCTCCGGGCGAATATATCAAAAAGCATTTCAAGGAAGAGGAGTAATAAGTTTCTATATTTTCTTGCATGAAAAAACGTATTTTCTCAGTAAATCATAGTCTCACAATTTTGTGGGACTATGATTGTTTTTAGGCTAAATGCTTGTATATCAGAGGGTATATACGGAATTATGTGCCAATAAAATGAATGGGCTAAAACGACATACTTTTCATTCTTTTTTTATCTTTCATAATGATAACTTTGCCTTCGTAAAACTAAAAAAACAAATATTTATGAGGGGCACAGCAATTCTTACCAATCAGCAAATATCAGATGCATACGATGAATATTCACAGTCATTGTACATATATATTATGTGTAAAGTGAATGATGAAGATTTGGCAAAAGATATGATGCACGACGCTTTCCTGAAACTGCTTGAACACAGAGGAGAGGTGAGGATAGATACTGTGAAATCACTGTTGTATGTCATAGCGCGTAATATAATTATAGATTATGTGCGCCGACAGGAAAAATCTCGCGAAATCTTTTCTGACTATTACAGATATTACGATGAGAGTTATAGTTCAGTAGAGTCCGATGTTAATACAAAGGAAATATCCTCACAGGAAATCATGGTGTTAAAGACCTTGCCGGAAAAAAGACAGAGAGTTTATGCTTTGTCAAGATTCAGTGAGATGACTGTAAAAGAAATATCAGAATATATGCATCTGTCATTGAAGACTGTTGAAAACCATTTGTTTATCAGTCGCAAGGAAGTAAGGGAATATATCAGAAAATGTATTTGAATTTTATTTATTAACTAATTATAAATTATTTATGAGAAATAGTTTCATTCATGTTTCACCCAAAAGGCTTTTGTATTCTGCTGCCTTTGTTTCTGCTTTTATGTCAGGAGGGGCATTACCTTCATTACATGCTGCAGACGTTGATGCCATAAGCAGTGTACAGCAGTCTATGAAAGTAGAAGGCGTGGTAGTTGATGAGGCAGGAATGCCTGTCATAGGTGCAAGTATTCTTGAAAAGGGTACTACTAACGGTGTGATTACCGATATAGACGGAAGATTCGTATTAAACGTAACTTCAGAAAAATCGATAATAGTTATTTCTTATATCGGATATAAAACATTGGAATTAGGAGCCGGATCAGGAAGCCTTGGTATGATTACACTAAAGGAAGATTCAGAGATGTTGGATGAAGTGGTTGTGGTAGGTTATGGAGCGCAGAAGAAAGAAACACTTACCGGTTCCGTAGCTGTTATAGGTGATGAAATATTCAAGGACAAGGGTACTGTATCCAATCCGTTGCAGGCCATGCAGGGGCAGGTTCCGGGTTTGATGATTACACGTTCATCGGCAGCACCCGGCGAGGAGGGTTGGGATATTTCGATACGTGGAGCAGTATCAAAGAATTCTACCGAACCTTTACTTATAATTGACGGAGTTCCTGCAAGCGGGGTAAGCGAGATGGCACAGTTGAATTCCGCCGATATTGAGTCGATTAACTTTCTTAAGGACGCGTCGGCCGCCATATATGGATCTAAAGCCGCGGGCGGTGTAATTCTTGTTACAACGAAACGGCCTAAGTCAGGAAAAGCGAAAATAGAATACAATGGTTCTTATACTCATAAAATGGTAGGTCTCCAGCCGCGTATGATGAGTTATGACGAGTGGATGGACGGCATAATGCAAGCCTGTCGGAACGACGGTTACGGAGAGGATTATACTTGGATAAGGTATGCAAAGCTTGCGCAAAAAATGAAGGGGAAATACATTGACATGGACTTTAATCCCGATCCCATACCGGGGTCTTTTCAGGGTGTTGATGATTTTGTCTTCATGGATGATGTGAACTGGACGGATGTTTTATGGGGAAGCGCATCTTCAACTCAGCATGATTTGAGCGTTTCAGGCGGAACGGACAAGGCAACATACCGTCTTTCTTTGGGATACTTGTTTGACGAAGGTACTCTCCAGTGGGGTAACAACACCAATCAAAGGTATAACGTACGTTTGACTAACAGTTTCAAGGTTACGGACAGGCTTTCTATTGAGTCGGTCATGTCTGCCAGTCGTCAGAATCAGGTTTCACCAACCCAGATAGGTTCCACCTTGGGTGTATCCATTCCGCAGCCCGGATTTCCTGTCTCCACGATAGACGGCAAGCCTTATGCGTGGGGAGGTCAATACACGCCGAACTGGAGAGCCGAGCTTGGTGGGGATAATAAGTTGATAGTTACGGCAATGAACGTAAACGAGCAGTTCAAGTATAACATAATCAAGGGACTCGACCTTACTGCTACGTTTGGATACAGCACAAATACGGCAATCCGTGACGAGCAGTATCTCTCTATCCAATGGTATAGCTATAACGGTGATCCTATCTATAGTGAAAACAGTCCGTATCCTATAAAAGATGACAGTTCATATACAAAAAGCGTGGCACGTACTGACAATTACACGGCATCAGCTTTTTTCACTTACAATACAAAGTTTTCCGGCCAGCATGATTTTACGGCCATGCTTGGTTGGCAATATGATAGAACAAACTATGATTACTCCGGTACGAAAGCCAAGAATATCGATGCCGCCTTGGAAGTATTGAACGGTACTGGGCAGGTGGTCATAGACAAAGTGGATAAATGGGAAGAAGCTATCATGTCTTTCTTTGGCCGTCTGAATTATAATTATAAGGAAAAATATCTTATAGAGGGTAATGCCAGATATGACGGCTCTTCAAAATTCCAGCCGAAGAACAGGTGGAATTTCTTTTATGGTGTTTCAGGAGGATGGCGTATCACTCAGGAATCGTTTATGGAAGGAATAAAAGATTATATTGATGAGATAAAACTGAGGATATCTTATGGTGAGGTAGGTAATCAAAGTGGAATCAGCAGGTATGACGGTATCCAGTTGTATAACTCGGTATCGAATTCCGGTGCGTTGCTTGGGAACGGTCTTACTTCATATATCTCAGCCGGAAACATAGTAAGTACGGAAAGAACATGGGAAAGAATCCATAACTACAATCTAGGACTTGACTTCACTACTATCGGTGGAAGACTTAGCGGTAGTTTCGAAGTGTTTATGAAAAAGAACAACAACATGCTTGTGGGAGTTCTTTATCCGGGAGTACTCGGTAGTACAGCCCCTGATACCAATTCCGGAAAGTTTGAAAGTAAGGGTTATGACGGTAATCTTACATGGCGTGATAACATAAACGGGTTCAACTATCATTTGGGTGGTACGCTTACTTATATGACAAACAAACTGATTGATGGTGGAGAAACTGTTATATCGGAAGGTTTTAACAGTGTTATAAACGGCTATCCGCTGAATTCTGTCTTCGGTTATCGTTATGTCGGAAAAATACAGAATGAAGAACAGCTTAACAAATATAAAAACAGATATTTGACGAATAACAGCATAGGAATGCCTTCAAACATAAGGCTTGGAGACCACATGTATGAAGATGTGAACGGTGACGGTAAACTTACACAAGATGATTTGATTTATCTTGGTTCGGATGATCCTAAATTCTCATTCTCATTCAACTTCGGTTTTGAATGGAAAGGGCTTGATTTCTCAGCAGTATTTCAGGGAGTAGGAAAACGTACTGTTTTCCGTGAAAATGATGCATGGAAAGTGCCTTTCAAAGCTATATGGCTTAATACGACAAATCAATCGGTCGGTAATGTGTGGAGTCCGGAAACACCGGATAATCATTTCCCGACATATTCTAATAATACAAATATAAATGATTATAACTATTTGCCTTCAACATGGTCGGCTGACAATGGTTCTTATTTGAGATTGAAAGATGTTGTGTTAGGATATACTTTACCAAAACCGGCTTTGAACAAATTAGGAAATTTCTTTACAAATTTGAGAATATATGTTGCAGGAAGTGATTTGTGGGAAAAATCGTACATTACAGATGGATGGGACCCTGAAACGACACGTAGTGTAAGTAACAAAGAACGCTATCCTTTCAATAGAACAATAACTGTAGGTTTAAATGCTTCTTTCTAAAACTTGATAAAATAATTAACATATGAATATTTCTAAAATAAATATAGTATTGTTTTCTGCTTTGTCAATGGTTTTCAGCTCTTGCCTAGACCTTGAACCAAAGGCACAGTTGGCAGAAACAAATTTGTGGCAAGACGTTGATCAATATAAATTGTTTGCCAGTCAGTTTTACGGATGGACAAGAGACTTCGTTGATTTGGATGATGGTCCTCATAGTGACGGGCGTTCTGATTTGAGAACAGGAGCTACTCTTGATATTTATAGTAACGGAACATATGCAATACCTTCGTCAGACGATAATTATACGGATAATTATAACCGTATTCGTCAGGTTAATTTGTTGCTGAGTAATGCAGAAAGTTACCCGATACCTGAAGATATAGCTGTGTATGTTGGCGAAGCCAAGTTTTTCCGCGCTTATCTGCATTTCGATCTGGTACAGATTTATGGAAATATTATAATGGTAGATAAGCCGTTGACAGTGACTTCATCAGAACTACATAAAGAACGCGATGATAGAGGAAAGGTGATAGATTTTATAATTCAGGATTTACAGGATGCCATTGAAGTGTTGCCGTCGAACAGTGAAATTTCTACAGATGATTTGGGAAGAGTTTCCAAACAGGCGGCACAGGCTTTCCTGTCAAGAGTTGCTCTTTATGAGGGAACATGGCAGAAATTCAGAAACGACGGACAGGTAAATAATGAAAGATCTTCATCGCTTCTTGGCATAGCAGCCAAAGCAGCCGACGAAGTTATAAAAAGTGGAGAATTCTCATTGTTCAAGCCGGCTGATTTAAGTACTAATGCATATAAATATATGTTTATACTTGAAGATACCAAATCAAATCCGGCGAGTATTAAGAAAGATGCCAATAATGAATATATTTTTTCAAGAAGGCATGATGAAGTTTTACGGCCTATAGGTTTTAATATTACTCAGGGACGTCTGGGTAACGCTGTTTATATAACTCGCAAATTGGCAAATATGTATCTTACCTCAGACGGGCTTCCTATAAATGAAGAAGAAACTGATTATTCGACTATGAATTCAGAGTTTAAAAACAGGGATAACCGTATGGCCGGCACGCTGATGGTCAGTGGCGAATATTATTGGAGCAACGGCCCCGGAAGGGTAAACTGGACTGGAGATGCGGAAGATAAAGCTTCTGCTACATTCAAGCCTTTCTATCCTTCTGATAGGGGTGGAAGTGGGTATTTTACCCAAAAATGGTGTACAGAAAGAACTGTTGCAACAGGTAAGGAAGCGTACGATTTCCCAATTATCCGTTATGCGGAGGTATTGTTGAATTATGCTGAAGCTGTATTTGAAAGAGATGGAACGATTAGTGATGACGACCTTAAGAAATCAATCAATCTTGTTCGTAAACGTGTTAATCCTGATATGCCTGATTTGACAAATTCGTTTGTTGATACCAATAATTTGGACATGAGGACGGAAATAAGGAGAGAGCGTACAGTGGAACTTTTTGACGAAGGTTTCAGAATGGATGATCTTAAACGTTGGAAAACAGCTGAAACGGAAATGACAATGGATCTTCTTGGAGTGAAATATGTTGATACTGAATTTCAGAAGGAATGGCCTGACATGTCCAACCCTACTAATTCCGACGGTTGCATAGTCTTGGAATCAGGACGTGTATGGCAGGACAAACATTATTTATATCCTTTGCCTACCGATCAGCTTAAATTGAATCCGAATTTGAAACAGAATCCGGGATGGGAATAATAAAAAAATAAAAGATATTTATATGAATAAAATATTACAATTAAATAGGATAGCATTGTTTTCCATGTCTTTAGCCTTAATCTTTTCCGGATGTTCCGATGAAGAAGATTTTGGAGAATTGGAAAGTCAGAAGGTTATATCTGAAATAAACCTTAAAGTATCCGATCCGTTACCATTACTTATAAATACGGACAGTCTGGTGGCTTACGAAGTTTTGCCGGAAGACGCAAGCAACAAGAATCTTATATGGACATCTTCGGATGAAGAAATTGCAAGTGTAGATGCAGAAGGCAGGATTTACGCCAATACATATGGAAATGTGTTTATTACTGCATCTCCGGAGGTCGGCTTTGCAGGGATAAAAACCATTGAGGTTCAGGTTATTGACAAAATAAATCCGATAACGGAAATAAATGTTACAAATACAGACTTATCAGTCTATGCTACGGCCAAACTTCAGTTGGAAACTACCTATAAACCGGAAAATGCCACATATTCCTCATTAAGTTGGAAAAGCCTAACCCCTGAAGTGGCGACTGTTGATGACAATGGTATCGTGACAGGTATTGTTCCGGGAGAAGCGAAAATAGTTGTTTCTGCAAGGGACGGAGGTAACTGTAATAAAGAAATTACTATAAGGGTGAAGGAAGTGGTTCCTATTTCAGAAATAAAGTTCAATGAAGGACAGAATGACCTTGCAATGTATGAAACAGGTAAACTGAAATTCACAACAGTGCCTTCAGATGCCACAGCATCTACTGTTAGATGGTACACTACAGATTCGAAGGTGGTAAGCATTAATGAAGAAACAGGTGTTTATTATGTAAAGAGTTATGGAACTACTACTATTACTGCCAAGAGTGGTGACGTAGAAGAAAGTCTTGATGTTACAGTCCAGCCGGGTAAGATAAATGATGATTTCAGCTTTGGAGCTACAAACTGGAGGGGATTTGGCAGTGATTATTCTACTGCTGTTTTAAAGGATGGTAAGTTTGTGGTTACCCCCGGTACTAATAGCAGGGCATCTATAGAGCGTATATATGATACTGATTTCCATGCCGGAAATTATCCTATATTGGCAATCAAGCGGACTGACCCTGCCACTACATACAATATGATACTCGATATGTGGACAGACAAAGATTATGGCGCATATAGGGGAGAAATGAAGAAAATAGAAAATCCTGATGGTGATGGAGCGAATGTTTATTATGCCGACCTGACTTCGCAGTTTGGAAGTATGTATTTGTCTCAGGTAGCTACAACTACACTTGATGTTTTTGTTTACCGCATGAATGATTTTGCTGCAACGGAGGGTATTTCGTACGAGGTATATTGGATAAAGACATTCAAGTCGGAAGAAGAATTGAAAACATATCTTGGTATAAATGGCAGTGTTGAAGAAGAATAAGTATTAATTAACCGATAGTATGGGATACATTGCAATCCCATGCTATCCAAAAAATACAATGGTATGAAAAATATATTTGTAAATATTTTTATAGGTATGGCCATGGCCGTCAGTTCATCGGCATGTAGTCCTGAATTTGAAAATGGTGTTTCTGATATAGATTCATGGGAAGATAATGTTTCTTACGATTTTACAATCAATCACCCTTGTCTGGTACACACTCAAGCGGATTTTGACAGGGTGAAGGATAAAGTAGAACAGAAAGTGCAACCATGGTATGACGGTTGGGAGAAATTGCTTGAAAGTCAATATGCGGATCCGGGTAGGGCGCATAGCCCACAAAAGGAGATTGTACGCCATTCGAGCGGCGGCAATTTTAACGTTGCGGCCTTTGATGCAGGCCAGGCCTACCAGTTGGCCTTGAGGTGGAAAATAAGCGGTGATACTGAATGTGCGGATAAAGCTGTCCAAATTCTGAATGACTGGGCAAGGACTTGTACCGACGGTATTAACCAGACACAGTATCAGACAGACAGCCATCGTCTGTTGGCTGCAGGATTCATAGGATACCAGTTTGCAAATCCTGCAGAAATAATGCGCGATTATGAAGGATGGAAAAAGGAAGATTTTGAGTACTTCAAGGAATGGATAACCAAAACGTTCTATCCTATATGTTATGAATTTCTTGGCGATCACTTTAATTCCGCTCCTGAAGACGGATGGATGAGCTGGGATTTGCCGGCTATGCTTACAATACTTTCTATCGGTGTGTTATGCGATGATGCAGATAAAATAAATTTTGCCATAGACTATTTTTATAACGGTGTGGGAATGGGATGTATTGATAATTCTGTTGTAGCCATGCATGAAGACCCGGCCGGAAAAGTACAGGGAAAACATCTTGCGCAGAGCCAGGAAATGGGGCGTGACCAAGGTCATTCAACACTTAATGTGCCCCTTCACGCTTATTTCTGTCAGACTGCATATAATATTGGTATAGACCTGTTCTCATACAAGGACAATATTGTTCTTGACTTGTGTGAATATACTGCCAAATACAATGTGAATCCGGAAGAAACCGTCGATCTTCCTTATACACCATATTATTCAGGCAAGGAAGGCTGGCATAATGTTGTAGCTTCTGACGGAAGGGGCAGACAAAGACCGGGATGGGAACTGATATATAATCATTATGCCAAGGTATTGAAGGTAAATGCTCCTTATTCACAAGAATTTGCGGAAAAAATGCGTCCTGAAGGTGGTGGTGAAAGAGGTACGGCCGAAGCTTGTGACCTTGGATTCGGAACATTGATGTACACCAGATAATAACACATAAAATTTATTGATATATGAAAAAAATATTATTGATGATGGCATTTGCCGGACTGCTTTCTTCATGTAATAAAGATGAAGGCGTAGATTCAAGCTCCGGTGATGCAATATCACTTACAGCTGCAATTCAGGCTTATAGTAGAGTGCTTCCTTATGATACTTGGGCGGGACTGTATGACAGGAATATAGCAGTGAGAATAGGTGAAGAAGTAAAGGAATATCGCATAGACAAAGAAGGAAACATCACTTCTGAGAATCCTTTCTATTGGGAAGGAAGAGCTTCGGTGACGGTTGATGTATGGTATCCGTATAATGAAGGTACATACAGCGAGGAAATATCTGTAAACGAAGATCAAAGTATTACGGATAATTATCTGTCAAGTGATATGGTTTCTGTAATAGGAGCGGAGATAACTCCGGAAAACAGTTCTGTAACAGTAAATCATCGTGTGGCAAGATTGTCTTGTAATGTTACAGGGATAGAGAATCTGCCGTTCGAGGCTAGGATGGTACTTTCTGGAGTAAGCGGACTTCATAATGGTACGGAGGTTACTATGACTGCCAATTATATGGCTTTGCTCGCTCCACAGACAATACCTGCAAATACGGCTATGCTTAAAGTCATTATGGATGACCTTAGTACATGGTCTTCGGTTACGATAGCAGAGGATATAGTACTTGAAGCCGGAAAAACTACCTATCTTGAAGTAGCGGTAACAAAGGATAATGTAGTTGTAAGCGTCGGTGATAAAGGAGCTTGGAATCATGAAAACGGTGGTGAACTACAAGGTGAGTCTTCAACCGTAACTCCTGATTTTGATGGTGGTGAATGGGATATAGACGAGGACAATTTGGAGGGAACGGTTGTTGATGATACAAATTCAGACGAATAAAATAAGAATTAATATAAACTAAAAGCAATATGAAAACAACATTATTTACAAAATATTTTATGGCTGCAACCATCTCTGCTATGATTGCGGGATGTGGTCAGGAAGAATCCTTAAATGGTTATGAGAGTATAATTCCTGGAGAAGAACTGGAGATAGTGGTTAATGACATTGGTTTTACAAACGAAGATCCGGCTTCACGTGTATCAGAAACTGATTATAAAACAACTTTCACCGATGGTGATGAAATAGGTATATATATAATAAGCGGAAATACAGTGGCACAGAAAAATCTGAAGGCTGAAAAGTCTGCCGACGGATGGAGTGTTGAAGGATTGTATAATTATGAAGGTGCTAACTATATAGCATATTTCCCATATGATGAGAACATGACAACTGAAGACATCAAGTCGGAAGATGATATTGTAACTTATTTTGATAGTAAATTTACAGAGAACCAGTCTTTAGAAGACAGTTATAAAATATGCGATTTGATGACTGCCAATGTTGAAGCTGAGAATGGAACTGTAACATTCAATTTATCTCATAAGAGAAGTATGTTGGAGTTTGTTATTCCTACTTATATGTATAAGACAGGTGATGGTGATGATGCATATACATATTCCATACCTCTTGGTCTCGAAATTAAAATAGGTGATGTGACATATAATCCTCGTTTTATGGGTGATTGTGTTTATCGTTGTATAGTCAAACCAAGTACGGATGCTGCTGAAATCAGTTTCTCAGGAAGTTTTACTGATGCTAAGCAGAACAAGCCTGTTACATTTGCCAAAGAAAATATAGCATTGGCTGCTAATGGGTGTATTACTTATAATATAACCTATCAGGATGCTCCCGGAACAGAAGTCCAGACACGTGCGATAGCTGTGGGCGATTATTATTATTCAGACGGAAATATTTATCCCTGGGATTTCCCGGCTCCTCCAACAGCGGGATGTCTTGGTGTGATTTTCAGTACTACAACAAATAGTGAAACAGCTAAAGATGGAGAAACTGCTTGTTCTCATGGATATGTATTGTCATTGTATAATGCGACAGGAAACACTAATGGAAATTTAGGTGCTTGGGACTATTATATGTGGGATAATACTGATGATAATAATAACAAGATTTCTACAATCGGTCTTACTGATGTTGCATATGCAGGTAATGATGGAGCGGTTGATGAATCTTTAATATCTGATCTTAAAGGTTTGAAATATACAGATATTATTATGAAAGAAATGGCAGCATCTGGTGTGGATAAATTGTATCATGCTATTTCCACATATGGAGCGGAAGGAAACTCAACAGCAAAATATGCTGCACCTTTATTTACTACGGGTTGGTTTGTTCCAAGTGTAGGTCAGTGTGTAAAGTTGGTAAGAGAGTTGGGGGGATTTACTAGTTTTGATGGTAGTAAACAAACAAACTCAGATGTATTTACAAAAATAGAAGATGCTCTTTCTAAAGTTGGAGGAGAGCTTGATTCTAATACGGCTAACGGGAAATTCTGGACTTCAAATACCAGTGATAATAAACAGATTTATCTGTTAGAACTGAAAAAGGATGAAAATAAATGTCAAATTTGGACAGCCGGAGTTGGTTCAAAATATAGAATCCGTCCAATCTTAGCATTCTAATAACCCTAATAATAATTGTATCAAGGAGATGATAGCTCGTGAAAATGATTATTGTCTCCTTTTTTAACTTAAAGACAAATAATGAGAATTATAAATAATAGAAGGTTTATCGGATGTTTTTTACTCTCATCCCTCGCATTCACCACAACATTTGCACAGTCCTTTACCGAATGGCAGGACGAGAAGGTGAATCAGATAAACCGTATGCCGGTGAATACCGATTTCTTTGCATACGAGAATGCGGAAGATGCGATGGAGGGGGACTATAAGAACTCCGAAAACTATATGTCGATAAACGGTATATGGAAATTCAACTGGGTAAGGGAAGTCTCCATGCGTCCTACGGATTTCTTTAAAACCGATTTCAATGATAAGGGATGGGGAGAAATGTCTGTCCCGGGAATATGGGAACTGAATGGCTACGGACAGCCGGTGTATTCCAACTATGGTTATGCTTGGAAAGGAAACTGGAAGAAGAATCCGCCATACGTGCCTATAGAGGATAACCATGTAGGTTCGTACAGAAGGACTGTAGTTATCCCTGACAGTTGGAATGGAAAACAGGTGATAGCACACTTCGGCTCAGTTACTTCGAACATGTATCTTTGGGTGAACGGTAAGTTCGTGGGCTATAGCGAAGACAGCAAAATGGAAGCTGAGTTTGATATCACTCCGTACCTGAAGAAAGGCGAGAACCTGATAGCTTTCCAGACTTTCCGTTGGTGTGACGGTACTTACTTTGAAGACCAGGATTTTTGGCGTATGTGCGGTGTGGCAAGGGATTGCTATCTGTACGCTAGAAACAAATCAGTAAGATTGGATGATATAAGGATTACTCCTGACCTTGATGAGGAATATAGAAACGGTTGGCTGAACGTGGAACTTGACGTTAAGGGCAGTGCCGATGTGAAAATGGAACTTCTTGACGCGGAAGGCAGGACAGTGGCTTCATATGATGGTAAGATAGGAGGAGAGAAAAATATCAGAATGGATGTAGAGACTCCCAACAAATGGACTGCTGAGACTCCTTATCTATATACATTGCTAACTACGCTGAACAGGAACGGCAAATGTATTGAGGCTGTGCCGGTGAATGTCGGTTTCAGAAAGGTGGAACTGAAAGGCAGCCAGGTGTTGGTGAACGGACAGCCAATTCTTTTTAAGGGTGTGAACAGGCATGAAATGGATCCTGACTATGGCTATGTGGTATCGAGAGAAAGAATGCTTCAGGATGTACGCCTGATGAAAGAAAATAATATCAACGCTGTGCGTACCTGTCATTATCCTGATGATGTGTATTTTTATGAACTCTGCGACAGATATGGTTTGTACATGGTGGCTGAAGCTAATCTTGAATCACATGGAATGGGATACGGCAGCGGCTCGCTCGCTAAGCATAAGGAGTATGAGCTTGCTCATATGGAAAGGAATCAGAGAAATGTACAGCGCAATTTCAATCATCCGTGTGTTGTGATATGGTCACTTGGCAATGAAGCGGGCGATGGTGTGAATTTCGAAACTTGCTACAAATGGGTGAAGAATGAGGACCCAAGCCGTCCGGTACAGTATGAACAGGCTGGGACCGGTGCGAATACTGATATCTTCTGTCCGATGTATCTCAATCAGGCCGGATGCGAGAAGTATGCTAAAAGCGAGAATCCGGAGGATTATAAACCGTTGATTCTGTGTGAATATTCGCACGCAATGGGTAACTCGTGCGGCGGTTTCAAGGAATACTGGGACTTGGTAAGGAAATATCCTAAGTTTCAGGGTGGCTTTATCTGGGACTTCGTGGACCAGAGTCTGCACGGAACAGGTAAAAACGGAGAACAGATTTATCTTTATGGCGGCGATTTCAATCCGTATGATGCCAGCGACAGGAATTTCTGTAATAATGGTCTTGTAAACCCTGACAGGAATCCTAATCCGCACATGGATGAGGTAAAATATTATTACCAGAGTATATGGGTGGAAGGCAAGGATTTGGCTAAAGGAGAGATTTCTGTTTTCAACGAATATTTCTTCAAAGATTTGTCGGGCTACTTGATGGAATGGAACATCACTGCCGATGGAGAAATAATAGAGGAAGGTGTTGTGAAAGATGTGAAAGTGAAACCACAGCAGAAATCTGTTATTACTTTGGATTACAATATCGACGGTATATCTGCCGACAAGGAAATTCTTCTGAACATATTTTTCAGACAGAAACGTACAAAGAATCTTGTTAAGGCAGGTCACGTTCAGGCTAAAGCGCAGTTGTGCGTAAGAAACGCGGTGAAACAGGAAATCACTATAGAAAATGTAACAGTGAATAATCAGGAAACAGAGTTGCCTAAGTTTGATAATTCAAATGCTAAACGCTTGAGAGTTAGAGGTAACAGGTTTGCGATTGATTTCAGCAAGCATAACGGTTTCCTTTGCCGTTACGATGTGGACGGAGTTTCCATGATTAATGAAGGTGGTATGTTAACTCCGAATTTCTGGCGTGCCGGTACTGACAATGACTACGGAGGCAATGTACACAAAATGTATGCAGTCTGGAGAAATCCTGAAATGGTGAATAAATCGCTCGATGCAGTGATGGAGAACGGAATGGTGAAGGTTACTGCGGTGTATGATATGCCGGACGTGAAGGGACAGTTGCAGATGACTTACCTTATCAATAATGCAGGTGAGATTCTTGTAAGCCAGAAACTGACGGCGGACAAAGAGGCAAAAGTGGCTAATATGTTCCGTTTCGGTGTGCAGATGCAGATGCCTGATGAGATGGACTACAGTACTTACTATGGTCGCGGACCGGTGGAGAACTATGCCGACAGAAAATCGTCTGCATTTATCGGACTCTACAGACAGACGGCCGATGAGCAGCCATATGCTTATTCGCGTCCGCAGGAAACAGGTACGAAGAGTGATATGCGCTGGTGGAAACAGACTGATATTGCCGGTCGCGGACTGATGGTCGTGGCTGAGAAACCTTTTTATGCTTCGGCTCTGCATTATTCTATCAAGTCGCTTGATGATGGAGAAGAAAAAGACCAGAGACATTTCAACGAGGTTGAGAAGGTGGACTATACAAATATGTGCATTGACATGATGCATGCCGGAATAAGTGGTGCTGCCAGCTGGGGAGCAGATGCGGTAACTCTTCCACAGTATAGGATTCCGTATGCAGACTATGAGTTCCGTTTTAAATTGATACCTGTAAAATAAATTGTTGTAGACATGAGAAAGATATATTTTCTGCTGCCGGCACTGGCTCTGGCAGCCTGCAATAATGAGGATGTAAAAGAGAATTATAATGCTTCGCCTGTCTCTTTCATGTCGGATATAGCTTATGAAAAGGTTTCTTCAAGAAGTACAGTCGATAATTCATGGAGTGGAGGAGAGAAGATTGCCGTAATGATAGACGGTACGGTGAAGGAATATACGGTAAGCAATGATGGAGTTATGACATCGGAAACTCCTTTTTACTGGAACGAATTCTCCGGTTCTGAAGTTACGGTAAATGCCTGGTATCCTTATAGTGAAACGAAACAGGACGTGATAGTAAGTGCGGACCAGAGTACGTCGGAAGGTTATCAGCAGAGTGATTTCCTGGAGGTAACAGAGGCTACGGTAAGCAAAAGCAATTCTGTACTTTCTTTTTCTCACAGAGGTACAAAACTGATTTTGAATGTGTCATTGAATGACTCTTTTGGTAATGTGGCTGTGAAGGAAATGTATGTTGCTAATATTTCCGGAGTGAATGGTGCTACAGAAGTTAAGGCTCTAAAAACCGCTGACAATGTTTTTGTAGCTTTGATTGCCGGACAGAATATTGCTGAAAGTTCAGATTTTCTGAAAATAGTGTTTGATGACAACCGTACGGCTATATATAACACAGGGACAAAAGTATATACTTTAGATAAGGGGAAATATTATACATTTAATGTAACCGTAAATAGTTTAGAGGAAGTGACTGTTTCTGCTGCAGAGAGTGGGGCATGGGTTAATGTTCAGGATAATCTGAACGGAACACATCCTACTGTAACACCGGAATCAGACGGTGGACAATGGAACAGCACAAGTGAGGAACTTCAAGGTACAGTGTCTTAACAAATGTATAAAAAGGATAAAAAGGGCATAGATTTGTTTCTATGTCCTTTTTTTTATGTGTACCTTTAGGTAAAGTTTGTCTTCCATTCGTATAAGCTAAAAAATACAAACTTATAGATATCATGAAAAGAATATTATTCGCAACGGCATTTTTATTGTCATTACTGGTGGTAAATGCGGGCAACAACAGGAAACTGCTGTACACCGGAGAGCTTGTTTCCTCCGCAAAACAGAAGATGGAGAAGGATTCATTGATGCAGAAAGCATGGAATGAAATAAAATCTGTGGCTGATGCTCAGCTAAAACGTAACTCTGTAGATAAGTTGGATTATCTGTCATTGGCATATATAATGACAGGCGACAAGGCATATTCAGATAAAATCAGGGCCGTACTGAAGGGCGTAGTAAATAATAAAGCTTGGGCAAGCTCGGAAATGCTGAGCCGCAAACCTGCATGGCGTTCGGACTTGGGAGTGGCGCATAAGGCTTATATGACTGCCATTGGTTATAATACTGTGTATAACGATATGACTGCTTCGGAGCGTAAGCAGATAGCGGATGCTTTATACAGACTTGGTGTGGAACCTCTGCTTGGCGACTGGGTTATGGAACCGACACGAATACACTCGCTGAATTCGATGGGACATAACTGGTGGACCTCGTGCGTATGTATGGGTGGTATTCTTGCGTTGAGTATTCAGAATGAAGTGCCTCAGGCTAAGGCAGGTGCGGATGCTGTGTATGAGATGTTGCCGGAGTGGTTTCTCTTTGCAGGTGATGTATTGCAGCATAAACCTAAAACTTTCGATGAAGCGGGAGGTATGTATGAGAGTCTTAACTATGCCAACTTCGGTATTCAGGAGGCATTGCAGTTCTATATAGCATGGGGAAACATCAACGGCAAGAAACAGTTGCCGGAACTTTCGCATTTCGACAAGCTTTGCGATTATTTCATGCATGTGTGCTATCCGCGTACAGGTATGCTTTACAGCCTGAATTTCGGCGACAGTCATAAGAATATCTCTGCAGAGAGCAGCCTGATGCTTCTTTATTCGCTTGGCGTGAAGGATGACAATATGCTTTGGTATATCAGTCAGGTGGAGCAGGGACAGCATCGTGACGGTTATTTTCTCAATAAACCGATGGGATTTCTTTATACACCCGATTTAAGCAAGGCTCCAAAACTGCCGGAACAGAAGAATTCGCAGCTTTTCTCTGATTTCGGATGGGCTACTATGCGTACCTCGTGGGAAAAGGATGCTACTATGCTTGCCATAAAGAGCGGGTATACGTGGAATCACTCGCATGCCGATGCAAACTCGTTTATCCTGTTTCACAAGGGAGTTGATATTATAAAGGATGCGGGCAACTGCTGGTATCCGAAACCGGAATACCGTAACTATTTCTTCCAGAGCCAGGCTCATAATGTGGTGTTGTTCAACGGGCAGGGACAATCACGCGAACAGCAGTATAACGGTTCGTCGTTGAGAGGAAATATGTATAATCTGATGGATGCAGGTAACATAAGATATGTGATGTCGGACGGCACGGGGCCAGTGTCTGATAATTTCAGCCGTAACTTCCGTCATTTCCTGTGGATGGATAATGTGATATACATGATAGATGACCTGAAGACACATACATATGGAGATTTCGAATGGCTGTGGCATCCGGGAGGTGAGGCTAAAAAGAGTGGGGCTGACCTTACTGTGACCAACGGTGATGCTTCGGTGGTTATTCGTCCGCTGTATCCGCGCCTGCTGGCATTGTCGGATTTCGTACACGATTATCCTGAGGACCTCTACTGGGAAATAGTTGAAGCTCCGCATGAAGACTTGAACGGAAAGACCGAGAAGTATTATTCATTCCATTTGCCGGGTAAATTCAACCGTGTGAAGGGACTTACTGCAATAATTATAAAGGACAATCCGAAGCAAAAGGAACTTCCGGTGATGGAAAGACGCGAGGGTAAGGACTGGATTGGCCTGAGAGTGAAGTATCAGGGTAAGGTGACAGACCTGTATATCAACCAGCTTGCCGACGGAAGGCTGATGCATAGCAACTCATGGATAGAAGCTGACGGATGGACAACTGATGCATATATGTTTGCCGTTACTTATAAGGAAGGGGAGAAACCTTCGGCTGCGAAAGAAATGTTCGTATGCTATGGCAGTGCATTACGTCGTGGCGACAAATCTTATTTCTCGTCTATGTCCAAACTGTTCGTCATAAAGAAGGAAGAGAAGGACGGATGGAAACTGTGGATGCAGGGACAGCCGTACATGAATGCTTCGTTCGGAAATTCTTCTGTACGTCCTGCCGGACTATGGGTAAATGACAATGAAATGAAGTTCACTTATAAGGATAATTCTATAAAGGTGAGAATCGAAGAGTGATTAATTACTGTTTAAACGCTGTTTAAATACTATTTAAATGCTTTTTAAATGAAAAAACTGATTGGTTCATTCTTGGTTTTATTGTTGGTGTGCGGATGTATGTCATGTTCGCACAATAAAACAACCGGATATGATTTCATGCCGCTTGACACTCTTATACAGTCGTGGATGGACAAGGAGTATTATCCGGGAGGAGCTGTATGTGTGGCTAAAAACGACACTTTACTGTTCTCTAAGTGCTACGGGGATTTTACTCCTGATACAAAAGTGTATGTGGCTTCGGCCGGGAAGTGGGTAGCAGCGGCTGTCATAGCAGCTGTGGTGGACAGAACGGAACTTGACTGGAATGATGAGGTACAGAAATGGTTGCCTGAGTTTGCCGGCGACCCTAAGGGAAGTATCAGGCTAAGACAGTTGCTTTCACATACTTCGGGAATACGTCCTTATCTGCCTGAACCGAGAGTGGATAACTATAACAGTCTGGATTCGGCTGTAGCGGAGATTTTGCCTCTTGATACTGTATTTGCAGCCGGCAGACGGTTTGAATATGGTGGTCTGGCAATGCAGGTAGCAGGGAGAATGGCAGAAATGGCATATGGTAATGATTTCGAGACATTGTTCCAGACTCTGATTGCATCTCCTTTGGGAATGAGAAACTCTCATTTCACTCCGGTAAATACAGATGGAGGCCATGCTCCGATGTTGGGCGGTGGACTTTGTACAACGCTCAATGACTATATGGCTTTCCTGAAAATGATTTACAACTATGGGGTGTATAATGGAAAAACGGTCCTTACTCACGAGAGTGTCATTGAGATGCAGAAAGATCAGGTAGGCGCTGCTCGGATTTCATCTGGTGAATATGTGGAAAGGGCCTTGGGAAAAACTCATAGCGGAATATATGGCCTGGGAGAATGGCGCGAACTTATAGATGAAACTACCGGTGAAGCATATCAGATAAGTTCACCCGGATGGGCAGGAGCGTATCCGTGGATAAACAAAAGGGACAGTGTCTATGGCTTTTTTATTGCTCATGTGACAGGCTCGTCGCAAAAGGAAGACGGTTTCTCTTCATTCTATGGTAGTCCGGTGATTTCGGCTACGGTAACTCAAATATTGAACAGATAAAAGTATATATATGAAAGGAAAAATATTAACACTGACGTTGTCTTTATTATCACTGCAGAATATGAATGCACAGTCTGTATATCCTGGCTTGTTTGAAGATAAACAGAAAATCAGTTCCGGTATTGAATATTCTGCCAAGTGTTTTGACCTTGAAGATGTACGTCTTTTAGACAGCAGGTTTAAAGACAATATGGACAGAGATTCAGTATGGATGGTTTCAATAGATGTAGACAGATTGTTACACAGTTTCCGTACTACAGCCGGTATTTATGCCGGACGTGAAGGCGGATACATGACTGTAAAAAAGCTTGGAGGTTGGGAATCGCTTGACTGTGAACTTAGAGGACATGTAACCGGACATCTTCTTTCAGCTTATTCACTTATGTATGCGGCAACCGGAAGTGATGTATTTAAATTGAAGGGGGACAGTCTGGTCAGTGGATTGGCTGAAGTTCAGAATGTATATGGTACTGGATATTTGAGTGCTTTTCCCGAAGAACTGATTAATAGAAATATTCGTGGGAAAAGTGTCTGGGCACCATGGTACACCCTTCATAAAATATTGTCCGGACTAATAGACCAGTATCTGTATTCAGGAAACATACAGGCCTTGGATATGGCTACAGGTATGGGAAACTGGGCTTACGGTAAACTTCATAATCTTGATGACGATACCCGCAGGAGAATGATAAGGAATGAGTTCGGTGGAATAAATGAGTCATTTTACAATCTGTATGCCCTTACTGGTGATGAGAGATATAAATGGCTTGCCGGTTTCTTCTATCATAATGAGGTCATTGATCCTCTGAAGAAAAACATTGATGATCTTGGAACCAAACATACCAATACGTTTATTCCAAAGGTATTGGCCGAGGCCAGAAACTATGAGCTGTCGGGTGATGCTGTGAGCAGAAATCTGTCGGAGTTCTTTTGGGAAACCATGATTGAAAAGCATTCTTTTGCTCCCGGATGCAGTAGTGATAAAGAACATTTCTTTGATACCGGTAAATTTTCTAAACATATAACCGGATATACAGGGGAAACATGCTGTACTTACAACATGTTGAAACTCAGTCGCCATCTGTTCTGTTGGAATGCTTCATCCCATGTAGCCGATTATTATGAACGTGCTTTGTATAACCATATACTTGGACAACAGGATACTGAAACAGGTATGGTGGCGTATTTCCTGCCGTTGGAAACAGGTAGCCATAAAGTTTACAGCACTCCGTTCAATTCGTTCTGGTGTTGCGTTGGAAGTGGGTTTGAAAGTCACGCTAAGTATGCTGAAAGTATTTATTACCATAATGACGAAGGCTTGTTCGTTAATCTTTTTATTCCTTCTGTGCTTACATGGAAAGAAAGGAATGTCAAAATAACCCAGCTTACAGAATTTCCATACAAGGAGAACGTAACTTTAAAGGTTGAAACTGATAAACCATCCGGATTTGTTGTATATTTACGTTATCCGTCGTGGAGTAAGAATGTTAAAGTGAAAGTCAATGGCAAAAATTATCGTGTCAAAACCAATGAAAACGGATATATTGAGATTGACCGGACATGGAAAAACGGTGACAGGATAGATGTTGTTTATCCTATGGAGTTACGATGGGAATATACTCCGGATAATAAGAATATAGCAGCACTGCTTTATGGACCAGTCGTGATGGCCGGAGAATTAGGCACGGAAGGAATGAAAGAGCCGGCTCCACATTCAAATCCGGAATTGTATAACGATTACTACACATACGATTACAATATACCTGAAGGACTTGAAGAAAAGGCGAAAGTGAATTGTAGGAAACCTGAAGACTGTTTTACAAAACAGGGTGGATTAAAGTTTGTGTCGGACAAGGGAGTGGAAGTGGAACCTTTGTTTGATGTACACAGACAGAGGTATGTGGTTTACTGGAATATTGAGAACGAAAAATAAAAATTGATTTGATGCCATGAGAAAGATATTCATTATTCTGATACTGACTTTGATGTCAGTATGCGTTTTTGCCGGGGAATGGCAATGGAGCGTAAGCATTAAATGTATGGTTTCTTCCGAAACTGACAGAAATCCGGATGCTTTTCTATGGATTCCGCCTAAATGTGAGATGGTGAGAGCCGTGATGGTAGGGCAGCATAATATGTCGGAAGAAACATTGTTTGAAATGGACAGTTTCAGACAGAAGCTTGCAGATATGGGAGTAGGAATGATATGGATAACTCCAGGACTTGACCAGCAGTGGAAAGTGGAAACAGGCGTACAGAAAGCATTTGAAACCATGATGAATGACTTTGCCGATGTGAGTGGATATAGTGAGTTGAAATATGTTCCTATTATTCCTATAGGACATTCGGCCATGGCTACATATCCGTGGAACTTCGCGGCATGGAATCCTGAAAGAACTCTTGCCATAATATCACTTCACGGTGATGCTCCACGTACTAACCTTTGCGGTTATGGCAGGGAAAACCTTGAATGGGGACGTACGAGGAATATAGACGGTATTCCGGGACTGATGATTGAAGGAGAATATGAATGGTGGGAGGCAAGGGTTAATCCGGCACTCGCTTTCAGGATGAAGTATCCGGACAGTTGTATATCTTTCCTCTGTGATACCGGAAGAGGACACTTCGATGTTGCATCACAGACAGCCGATTATATAGCCTTGTTCATCAGAAAAGCACTCGAATGGAGATATCCGCAAAATCAGAATATAGATTCTCCTGTGGCTCTGAAGAAAGTGGATGTGAAAGAAGGATGGTTGGCTGAACGCTGGTGGGGCGACAAGGCAAAACGACCAAAGGCTGCTCCTTACAATAAGTATAAGGGCGACAGACATGATGCTTTCTGGTATTTTGACGAAGAGATTGCTATGCTGACGGAAGACAGATACAGGCAGCACAGAAACAAGAAGATGCAGTATATCGGTTTCATGCAGAATGGCGAACTTACGGGGTATAATTCGGCTTCGCACGTAAAAGCTGCATTAAGATTTCTTCCTCATGAAGATGGGCTTACTTTCAATATCACCCCTGTGTTTACAGATTCATTGAGAACCGAACCAAGTGATGACAACACTGGTGGCAGGATTACGATGGATAGGGTATGCGGTCCGGTAGAAGTTATCAATGATACCACTTTCAGGGTAAGTTTTTACAGAATGGGTATGTATAATCCGCGTCGTACGGCAGACATAACACTGCTGGCAAGCAATGGCGGTGACAAGAAATATAAGGGAGCTGTTCAGGAGTTAAGTCTTAAAATCCCTTACAGAAATACTGGTGGCAAACGTCAGTACATCATGTTTCCGGGAATAGAAGATATATCTGCCGGAACAAAAGAAGTAATCCTGAATGCCGTTTCTGATTGCGATCTTCCTGTTTCATATTATGTTAAGCAGGGTCCGGCTGTAGTTGAAGGCAATACTCTGAAAATAACCGATATCCCTATAAGAAGCAAATATCCGGTTAAGGTAACTGTTGTAGCATGGCAGTACGGTATTGGCGGTAAAGTTCAGACTGCGGAACCGGTGGAGAGGGATTTTTATATCATTGAATAATATAATCTCGTATGAGATATTTGTAGAGGACGATTTCTGTGCATTAAGTATAGAAGTCGTCCTTTGTTTATATGTGATAAGTGAAAGTTTGATAATATAACTTCCTTTGTCGTGATATTTTTAATGCTGTTATTTTAACATTCGGAGATTTTGCGTATGTTTGTGCTTACAAATAAAAACAGCAGTATGGAAACAAAAAAGATAACAGTATCTGATGAGGATTTGCGTAGGGGAGCGGAAGAAGGAATGGATGCTTTCCTGAAGGTTTTTACAGATAAGTATATAGAAGTGACAGGCGGTGAAATAACAGCCGAGACAATGCCTTTGCTCAACGGTTACCAGCACTCATTGTTGGGATATCATTTTTTTCGTGAAGAAGTGCTTGAAGGTGGATTCGTACAGTTGATTCAGAACGGATATGGTCCTTATATCTTTGAGAATCCTTTTGCCAAGGCCATGAGGATGTTTGGTGCAAAGGATTTTGCGAAGTTGATTTATGATGCAAAGGCGATATATGATGCCAATAAAGAGGACTTGCAGAAAGACTGTACCGACGAGGAGTTCATGGCTATGTATGAACAGTATGAGGCGTTCGATGACTTGGAGGAACAGTTCATGGACATGGAGGAGATGGTAACTGCTACCATAGCCAAATATGTGGACGAACATTTAGACGATTTTGCAGCGATAGAATAATTTTTTTTAATTGTTATGCAGTATTTGTATGTGTTCTGCGTTTCATGTATAGTGTTATTAAATTTAAAAGAGAAAGATATTTATGAAAAAAACAAAGGTTGCGGTGCTGTTTACCGCTTTGATTGCAACATGTGGGTTAAGTTCTTGTTTGGGTGATCCGGATCCGTATAATTATGGTACAGAATATGTTAAGGTTGTTCCAAGTCTATATGGATATTCATTTAAGAATTTTTCGAAATATACATTGAATCCTACAGATCAATCCCTGATTTCAAGTACTTTTTTTGATACTGAATATGCATGGATAAATTATAAGTATAAAAGAGAAGATTTAGTAGCGGGAACAAGTGAGATAAATATTGAGCTACAGACTTCGCCTGTTGCTATTAAAGAATTGTATTATTCACCTATGGAAAGCGAGGGAAATTCATACATAGATTATGTTGGCTTGTCACAGTTCGCTTTCCCATTTTACGATGCTAATACAATGTTTCTGGATATTCAGTATGATATAAAGGATGTTGAAAGTGATGAATTGAGTACTGAATTGGCAAAACATTCATTGAGTATATCAAGAGTGAATGAAGACTGTACTTCTGAAAAGGTGGTTTTGAAGTTGAATCATGAGGAATTGGAATCATCAGAAGGTGACGAAGATGTTAAAAAAGGTGATTACGGTGATATACGATATGTAAATCTTTATTCTTTATTGAATGGTCAGACTCCTGATAAATTAGTTATCAGATATAATAAGAGTACAAATAGTGATAAAACAGAGTTGGATAGTTGTGTTGTTAGCTACAAGGAAATTGTAAATACATACTTTAATAACGGTTCATCTATGTAATTTGTTGTTTTCTTATAATAGCTGTGAACAGGCAGCAAACGGGCAGTAAACGCTAAACAGTCAGTGTTTACTGCCTATTTTTATGTATTTACGCATAGGAAACGGCCTGCAAAATACCTAATTTTAGGTATTTCAGAATCTTTACATTCATAGTTACTTTGCAATGTCAAATCAATTAAATGTAAGGAAATGAAAAAGACAGGAATTTTTTATGGTTCCACTACAGGAACTACGGAAGCGGTAGCTGGAATAATTGCCGGTAAATTGGGAGTTTCTTCAGCTGATGTGCACGATGTGAGCAAGATGACTGCAGAAATGGTAAACTCATACGATGTCCTTCTGTTTGGTACATCTACATGGGGCGACGGAGAGTTGCAGGACGACTGGTACGACGGAATTAAACTCCTGAAAGGGCTTGACCTGAGCGGTAAGCTTGTCGGCCTGTTCGGATGTGGAGATTCGGAAACGTATGCAGATACTTTCTGCGACGGTATGGGAATCATCTATGAAGATTTGAAAGGTACAGGATGTGAGTTTATAAATGGTGTATCTGACGCTGATTATACTTACTCTTCGTCCGTAGCTGTTGTAGACGGACAGTTCGTAGGGCTTGCCATAGACGAGATGAACGAGAGCGGCAAGACTGATGAGAGAGTGACTGCATGGACTGAACACATCAAGACATTATTGTAAAGATATTTATACATAAAACCTATAGCCTATGATGATAAAGAATGTAAATCCTACGGACATGAAAGTGTTCCTGAACCATGTGTATGAGTTCAAGAAAGGGGTACGACAGATGGTGCTTTACACCATGAACAGGAGAAATCAGGAGTTTGCCGTGAACCGCCTGAAGAGACAGCGTATAAAGTTTATCATTCAAGAGGTAGACGATGAACGTATCAATCTGTTTTTCGGCAAGGACGAGTGTATCAATGCCATACGGATGATAGTTACACGTCCGCTGAATCAGCTGACACCGGAAGAGGATTTCATTTTGGGAGCCATGCTCGGGTATGACATCTGCGGACAGTGCAGGCGTTACTGTGACCGCAAGATGAGGAAAAAATGTGTTTTAATAAACTAAAATCTTGTTCGTATTTGTATTTCAGTCCCATTCATACTATTTTTGCAATATGAAATACATATACAGTGTCATAGGCTTTGTTTCGGTGTTGTTAGGCATTATAGGAATTTTTCTTCCTGTATTGCCTACAACACCTTTTCTTTTGTTGGCGGCAGCGTTGTTTTTCCGCAGTTCGCCGCGTGCCTATAAGTGGCTGACTGAGCATCCTCAGCTGGGACCTTATATAAAGAGTTTCCGTGAGGATAAGTCTATTCCTTTAAGAATCAAGATTATATCCGTAGGTACATTGTGGATTACTGCTGTACATTGTATTGTTTTTATTTTTGATACGTGGTGGCTGAAACTGTTTATGGGTGTACTTGCCACATGTATCACGCTTTATATTCTTTCTTTCAAAACACGTAGAAACAAATGTCAAGACTAAATTTCCTTTCTCGTCAGGATGCTATAAAGAGAATGAACTATTATGGAAGAAGGGGAATCCCGTTCTTCTTTCTGATAGACTTCGATGAAAAGAACTGTATTGTAGAGGAACCGCGTAATTTGCCGGGCGATGAAATACTATTCAGCTTTCCGTCGGGTGGAAATTATGATGAAGAATCTTCCGCAATGAAAAAAGCTTTCATATGGGAACCGCATCCGCAGACGATAGAGGAGTATTCTCATTCTTTCGACACTGTATATGAAAATCTTTATGCCGGAAATTCTTTTCTTACCAACCTTACTTGTGCCACACCGGTTGAAACCGACCTTACACTTAGAGATATATTCATTCACTCGCGTGCCAAGTACAGGTTGCTGATGAAAGGCCGTTTCGTAATGTTCTCGCCTGAGATATTTGTAAGGATTTCGGATGGTATGATTTATTCCTATCCTATGAAGGGAACTATTGATGCAGCCTATCCTGAAGCGGCCTCTGTAATTTTGAATGATGTGAAAGAATCGGCTGAACATGCTACGATTGTGGATTTGATAAGAAACGATTTGAGCCAGATAGCATCGGAAGTGACTGTCACCAAGTACAGATATATAGATGAAATTCAGACAAACAACGGCACATTGCTTCAAGTAAGTTCGGAAATAAGAGGGCGGTTGCCGGAGGATTTTCGGGATACATTGGGAGAAATGTTTTTCAGACTTCTGCCTGCCGGTTCAGTGACAGGAGCACCAAAGAAGAAAACAGTGGAAATAATACGTGAGGCAGAAACTTACGACAGAGGATATTATACCGGAGTAACCGGTTACTTCGATGGGAAAAATCTTGACAGTGCGGTTATAATACGATTTGTGGAACAGCAGCCTGACGGCACTATGGTGTTCAAGAGTGGGGGAGGTATAACCTTCAAGAGTGATTTGGAAAGCGAATATAAAGAAATGATTCAGAAAGTTTATGTACCGTTTTATTGAAACAATATGTATAAACGACGGAGTGATAGAGAATCTGTCTGCCCATGATGAGAGGATGAACAATACAATCCGTATGCATTATGGGAGTTCTGTCATGCCGGTTTCATTGGAGGACTTTATAACCGCTGAAGGTTGTAAAGGAAGAACCCGTTGTCGTGTGGAATATACTTCTGCGGTAGAGAAAGTCGAATATTTCCCGTACAGGATTCGTGAGGTAAAATCGCTGCAACTTGTGAATGACGATTCGGCTGAATATTCATTCAAATACGCAGACCGTTATGTCTTGGACCGTAACTTTGCCTTGCGTGGCGATGCTGATGATGTAGTGATAGTCCGTTCCGGTATGCTGACTGACACCTCTATAGCAAACATTGCACTATATAAAGAAGGGAAGTGGTACACCCCGAAATATCCATTGCTGAAAGGAACACGCAGGGCAAGACTCCTTGCAGAAGGAATTATAGAAGAGGATATAATTATGGCAAACTGTCTGCAAGAGTATGAGAAAATCCGTCTTTTTAATGCAATGATTGGTTTTGGCGAAGTGGAAATAGATATAAATAATGTTTTTCCGATAATTGAAAAATAATTTTATAAGCGGTAATGGTACTCTTCTAAATATCTCAGTCTTAATAAAAAAGGATATAATGTTGATGTAATCCGGTAAAAATTTATTATATCCTCAAATCCGCAACTAAGCTCTTCAGCGTCCTTCTTGCGTCTAAACGTCCT
>UQTJ01000018.1 GCA_900544075.1 uncultured Bacteroides sp. | reverse complement strand
AAATGAAGTCAGCCTTATTTTTATGACTTAGATAAATTTTTATCGGACAGCAATAATTATTTTATAACATTTCAACTCTAAAACAAAAATCTTATACTCACTCTTCTATATAAATACAGCCGAGTAGAAACACGGTTCTCTCGGCTGGGTTATTTCACGTTTCCCTTCGTTAGGATGGGAATCTCCCTTTCAATGCGTGTTCGTATTTTACGGTTTTACCTTCATTATATTCACGAAGTGATTTTTCTACACCGCAGATTGCGGATAATACTTTTTCAGCTTGCTACTAACTTGGACTTTCTTGAAACTAGTGATAGTATCCTATCGCTAATGTAATATTCATCAATACAGTCAAAATACAAACTCCCAATTTACTAGAGGTCTTCTTAATCCATAAAGACCTCTTCTATTTCAATTTATTATTTTTCATATTACTAATTTTTTTAACAATTATAAATAGTTGAAATCTTTGGCAATTACCTACTCTCCCACAATATGCAGTACCATCGGCGCGACGAATTTTAACTTCTCTGTTCGGAATGGGAAGAGGTGGAGCCTTCGTACTATAATTACCTTCCAAAAGCAAAAATAATTACTTTTTCCTGAATTTATACACTATCCAACCGATAATTATCAAAAATATCGAGATAATTATCCCAATTGCCCACCCACCAAGTTCCAGCTTCATTTGTTGCCAGTCTGTTAACTCTTTTTCAACCGGATATGGAACTTTTTCTTTTTTAGTAATCGTGACCGTTTTTGATGGCAGATACACTGTGTCTGGCTGTGTTCGCATTTTGGCCAACAGATTCCCTAGACTGTCTATAGTAAGCAATGCCTGAGCATTCTTACTATTGGCTATATCCAGCCAGTTAAGCACTACCCTACCATTCTCATCACATTCAAGTAAGGCTCGGATTGTTGAACTATCTGGCGGTAATTGAACTTCTACCAACTTCTCAACAACCACACTATCAACTTTACTTTCTATCGGAACATACTTTACCGTCCGGCAGGAACAAATAAGAACCAGGCACATAAAAGGAGCCAGCATAATACACTGGCTGACCCTATTTATAATATATTCATTCAGTCTCATGGCAGCATGTCTTTATATTCCTGTACAGCGTCAAAACACGGACACATCTTTATCCATTCGTGAGGCTCGACAATGCCGTCACCATCCAAATCCGGTGACGTGTCACGATGTCCTAATATTTCCTTGACATCCGGATACTGTTTAATAAGTTTGGCAATCAATTCACGGAGTGCTTTCTTCTGTGCTTCCGTTCTGGTATCGGCAGCTTTGCCATGAGCATCAAGTCCGCCCACATAACAAATACCTATACTATGCTTGTTATAAGAAACTCCGGAGAAGCCTTTACTATTACAATGCGCTCCGTCAATAGTCAAGCTTCTACCTACTTCTATGGTTCCATCTAACCGAATAATGTAGTTATATCCTATCGTCTGAAAACCACGCTGCAAGTGCATCTGAGTAATCTCTTTTTTTCCTATGTCCTGTCCTGCCTTTGTAGCAGAGCAATGGACTACTATCGCATCAATCTTGTTCATCTTTTTTTCCCTCCTTTATTATTTTAATAAGTTTCTGAGCTTCTTCCGGAGACAGGCATTCCACAATCTTCGATGCCATATCAGCAACATCAGCAGCATGACTTTTCTTTTTCTTCAAATTTTCTACTACTGATACCCCCTCAATTATAAGTACTCCTAATGTTCCTATAATTGCACCGTATGGCAGATTATACCATGGAAAGCATAATCCAAGAATATCAATAAATACAAAGTAAAATACTAACCTGAAGTAATCTACAATCTTGATACCTGTCTTTCTCAACGGTCTGCTCCGTATCTTTTCCTTATTTACTCTGGCTGCATCAATACCAGTCCACATGTCCCACATACATGCCAGGGCAATCAGAATCATACATGCAAAAATGATTGTTACCCCACTACGAATGTCCTGTGTAATAAATCCTACATATTTCTCCATATCAGCTAACATGTTTATCAGACCAACCCTTAGCAAGCCAACCTAAGTACACACCGAACAAGAAAGCTCCGGTACTAACAATACTCGCCCAAAATGGGACAAACTGGTAGTAGGCCAACAGACCTACAATCATGACTATAACAATAGCCATCACAATCATCTTTTTCTTCATAATTATAAAATTTAAGAGTAAACTATATTGATAACTGATTAAACAACACTCCTACTGCCACAGCTGCATATATCCACAAACAACCAGCCATAGCCCATACAATATCCCTCCAGTCCACTTTTGCATCAAAAGCATATTCTTTGATAACTGAAACAAAAAGAACCACAATTGCGCCTATCGTAGGAATGGCAACGGCGGCCCAATCGAATACAGCATCCTGAATAATAAAGACAAAACTGAATAAGGCACATATCAATGCACCAATAACATGGTGTAGAATCTTATCCACACCAACTTTCGCTAAGAAATCATCTAAGACTTTCATCCTTTATACATTTTAGATTAAACAAAAAGCCCCCAGACGATACTATATGTACCATCTGAGGGCTAGATTACTCCACAAAGATATAATAAAATGTATTAGATTCTCAAAACAGCAAAATTCCTAAATATGCTTCCGATAAGCGGTTTCAACTGCTTGGCAAAATAATATTCAACAATAGGCATAATATCTACCATTTCTTTAGGGAACTCTATTGCATGGATACGTACCTTAAGGCTTATATCCTTCGCCCAATGGTATAGCTGCAATCCCTGTGTGGAAGGAGTTACAAAATACCCCAAATGCTGAATAACTCTTCCATAAAATTTACCCTTACATTTCCCTACGTATAGAGTTTTGGTATGTTTGTCATAGGAGTCCTTGTAATAAGGAATTACCCTATGATTCTTTAAGGATTTATATTCTTTTAATGAAGCAATTATGCTATCGTTAGTATTATCTGACAATTTTTCAAACCAATATAATACTGGACCTCGCATTTTACAAAGTCTATTGAACAGTTCCGAGTACTCTTCAGACTTGAGAATATTATTGTTTAAATAATCCTTTAAATCAGAACAATCAATATCAAATATAAATTCACTTGCTGGACCTTCCTTACTTACTTTCTCTAAAGACGAAATAGTATCAGAAAGGAATTTACTTAACAACTCACTCATAATAATACATTTTGTAGTTTTCCTATTAATACCTATTTATAAAATACATTTATAATCTTATAAAACAAAAGGGCAAGCTTTGTACTTGCCCAATAATCTTTCACTTTAAGTACTTGTAAATAGTCCGCAAACCAATAAACATAGTACACCAATCTAATCCAGTCAATGCTATTCCTGCAATTACTGTCTAAGCAATGAGGTAAAAAGTCACCAACACAAAGAGGAATTCGAATGTGTCCAGTAAAAAATTACCCACCTTCTAAACTTCTGGTTGGGCTACCCAGCGCCCAACCTAATTAATGATTTTCTTCATTCTTCTTAAGTTTAAAATTGTAAATAAATAATAATCTATAATTATAAGGGCTAGATAATGAAAGTGGTACAAATATAGACATAATCATAAACATGACAAGCTATTAAGAATGATATTCTCAAAATTTTGCAGTGCATATAACTATACCTTTATAATCATGTTTATCCAAAATGCTGTTTGAACTTCAAAAGTATTAAGCGTGAATAGTGTATAAAAAGACATAGCCCAAGCTGATACCTGGGCTATGAAGTAATAGAAATAAATAATTATAGATTCATTCTAAATTGCCTAAGTTCCGGCCAAAGTTGACAAGACTATAGGGTACATAATAAATAAGGAACTTTATCTGTATGTTGGCACTGGTGGTAATGTTTTAAATGGGAAGTATATAAATGTAGGAGCTATAGTGGGACCACAGGGAGAAGTTGGTCCTGACGGTCCTCAAGGTCTTGTTGGACCTGTTGGTCCTAAAGGTGAACAAGGTAACTCAGGCGTATCAGGTTCTACAGATAACATAGTAGTTGTCAATGACCTTAATGGAGGTGAATCTACACCTGAGCAAATAAAGGTATTGTCAGCCGAACAGGGAAAGGTATTAAAAGGTAAATTTGATGAAATAGGTAAAAGAATCAATGAGCTTAACATATCTAATTTATACCCTACAAATGGCGAGGGTGGAAGCAATAAATACACTCTTGCTGGGGCAATTGCCCAAGTTCCCACGCCATCTGGAAATAGGCAGGTGAGGATTCCACTATGTACACATCAGCCTTATGCGATATTATCATCTTCTTCATTTCCGCACTCGATGTTGTTTCAAGCATTACAAGGTCAAGCATATGCCATTTGTCACCACACTCACCAGCATGACACATATAGAACTTGCCTTCGATATTAGGCATGACATATACAATACTGGACTTGTACTTGTATTTCTGTTCCGGATTGAAGAATGAGAACATTCCTTTCTCAGAATACATATTACGCTTACGCCTGTTGGAAAACTGGACGTATTCTTCATACATGATATCATGTACAACGTATCTCAACGTATCGGTCAAGTGTCCGTGTTCCTCGTATGTCTGCTTGGTTACACTATCTTTGACTTTTGTCTTGAGGATTGCACCGTTCGCGTCCTTCTGCACGCTCTGATAATCATCTATGGACGCACGGCAACCATCATCAATGTTAATACTAAGGTCAGGTAACTGCTTTTCAAAAATCGCATTGACAAATTCTCCTGTCATGGATACTAAAGGATTCTTGTTCCCTACCTTATCCTCTACTGTCCAGTTGTCTTTCTTTAAGGTGTCGATAAACAAATCCATAAACGAGCGTTTGTTGTCGTCAATAGTGTTGGCCGCTTTTGCAGAGGCGTCACCATGAAGGTAAATTTTATCATCATAACCAAGTTCACTTAGTTTCTTAGATACCAGTTTGGCCGCACGTCTAACGCTGTTGTTCGGACTCTCAGCCGTTGTTTCTGCTATCTGGTACATATCTTTGCCTTTACTCAAATCAACCTGCCAGTAACTTACGGATATGTATGGTAACACGTTGCTGTCCACTGACAGATGTATCGGCAATCCTGGTATGTAAGTATATTCACCACTATTCTTACCTACATTGAATGAGTTAAGGAACTCATTACCTGTCTTGATTACACCCCATTCTCCCAACGCATATACATTGTAGTAATCCGGATCGTACAGACGGTCGTGCTCAAAGTCCATCACACACTGTTCATCATAGTATCCATACGTTCCATCAGGCGAACCAACAACCCAGAAGTTGTTAAGGTACGTTGACTGAATGACAACCATATTAGGCGGATATTCCTCTATCTCCTTAGTTTTAGGATTGACCATTGATTTGCCTTCATTCATCTTTAAAGACTTGACCTTTGTGAGTTCTGCAGGTATGACCTTACCGCCAATCTCTACAATCATAGGGACATCATGCAGCTTTTCATTATCCAGCCAATCCTTCTTTATCCAGTTAGTCTCTGATATCGGGTTGAAGTCTGCGATAATCTGCTGCCCTTTCTTACCACGCAGACGTTTACGAATCTGTTTCAAATCGGCAAACTCAAACTCTGACAATTCCTCAAGCTGTACTCTCTTGTAGTTACTGATACCCTTTATCTTTTCCGGATCATCCAAACCTGAGAAGTCTATCTTCGCACCGTTGTATGTACATTTGATTGAATTTTGTATGAACTTGAAGTATTGTGATATACCGAGCAGTGATGCAGCCACCTTATAATCCTCATATATCGTCTTACTGATTGATGCACCGACCTTTCTCATCACAAGTGTATTCTCAGCGTCCTGCAATGTCTGTATAAGCACAGCCTGTGCTACACTGAAAGACTTACCCGATGATGAACCACCATACAATATAATGAATCGCAGTGTAGCATCATTGAGATATTTCAGCAGATAGAAGGCATTCGGATTGAGTTTCTTGTGATTTACTATCATAATCGACTACTTTTGTTCTATTTTTCAGATTTTTCGTATTATTTTTTGTATAACTCCCGATATTTTTCTCACTTAATTATTCTATTTTTCAAATTTCATTCAGTATCATCATCAAAACCTATGCGGATTTCGTTCGTTTTTGCGCCATCTTTACCCGTCAATGCTATCTGTTGAGGCGCATTCCAGCCGTTCATAGACGCAAGCAGTTTGGCTGCTTCAACCTTGCCATTAAATTCATAGCTTACCTTCCCTTTGTCATTGCTTATCTTCTTCATGGCATTTCTCACCCTCTTTGGCATCTGTTTCGGAGATTTGAGTTTTATCTTACCGGTCACAGGATCTACCATGTACAAATCATTCGGGTCCATCGTCACTATATCCATGAGGATTTTTTCCACCTTTTCGCGGTTAACTTTCGATGCTTCAGCACGTTCTGACCTCAGTTCGGCTATCCTTGCTGCAACCTTGTTACTGGCCAACATCCTACTGGCATTGCTCCAAATCGTTTCAGGCTGCATCTTCGATGCGTCATAAGCCATGCGGTATGCCTCACTTGCATTCCCGTCACAGTCAAGGTAATAATTGCAGAATCTCTCTTGTTTTTCTGTCAGTTTGTTATTCATAGGCTAATGGTTGTTTATGCCTACTATGCAAAGAACTTGTTTTCGTTCCTTTAGGAGTTCGTAGGCTGCTGTTATTGTACTTCCTGTTGTGCATATATCGTCAAAGAGTATTATGCGTTGTTCTGTTATTGGTCTGAGTAGGTGAAATTCCGGATTTATGCGTGTCTTGTTAAGACATTGGATAGCAGATTCATAGAATTTTATATTCAACCCCCGGGCGATTTTTTTGCAGATGTCAGTCGCAAAATGATACCCTGTGAAGTGTCTGCGTTTCGGTGTGGTAACGATGCACCATTCATCGTCCGGCCGTACCATTGAGAGTATCAGTTCTGTAGCAGCGTTTGAAATGGCTTCTGCATACTCACCCGAACTCTTGATTTCCGTAAATGGTATTCCATCCTTTGTGCTTGCAAACAGGGAAATGTAATAAAACCCGCCCTTGCGGTGGATTCTCACTTTAGGCTGCATGTTGCAGAACCTCTCACGTTTTTTCCATCCGAGGGTGGGTTTGTCCCATTCATCCATTCTAACCTTTCTACCTTTTCTCACATTTGGCATAGTCAAAAACCATAGTTATCCTTTTGGTAAATGGGTATTACAATAATCTTACTTCTTTAACCTGTTTAGAATTTTACATAATACATTCAATATGTTGCCAAGCAATATGACTATTACCTGAAGCAATGCTGTTGTTATGTCGCTCATTCCGACTGCATAGCCAAGCATGACGAACATAAGCATTATCACTACACCCTTAGCTTGGTAGTGTTCCATTTTCACCGGATATGTTCAGTTCATATTCGTACCTGCTTACCCTCTCATACCAGCACACTAATGTCTGATTTCCGGAGTTGAGGCTTGTCAGCTTCTTTTCGATTTCATCGAGGGAAACACGTTCATGGAATCTGAGATAACACCGCCCCTGGCTCCCATTACACGTGAAGGATACGAAATAAAACGTATCACGTTCCCGAAATGCCAGATAGCTTACTGCAAGCGACAACGCTATAGCTGTCATTGTTATCACCCATGGCGATGTTGCTGTACTCATCACCAGTGAAAGGACGCCGGATAATGCAACGAATACCAGCATCCTGATTAGCAGGCTCAGCCTGTGTCTTGTCTTTACATTCATCATTTTAACTTTTACTAATGTTTTATACGCCCCTATTCCCCATTGAATTTCAAACACTTATATATGTCGCTCATTTTCGTCACCACCATAAAGACTCAAAGTTATACATTCGCAGAAGCAGAAGCAATCTCGCTTTTCGGGTGAAGTGCGCCACGTTGGTTCACTAATATAACCGAGAGCAAGATTTAATATGAAACTGTTATTATACAGACTTCTGCTCCGCATTATTTATGAGCTCTACATTGAACAGAAAAATGAGTATCAAAGAGTCAAAATGCTTTGGGATATAATATCCGAAATACTCTTCTAATCCTGTGTATATGGTTACTTATGTAGCCCTATACATGGTACTAATTTACGAAGAATATCAGCACGTTTCACAAAATGGCAAAATCTTGAAAATAAGAGGAAACGAAAAAATGACTGATTTATAATCACACATACATATATTTATAATATCTTTGTCATTATCTAACTTTTAAAAGAATCAATTATGGGAGAATCAAGAATAACTGAAAAAGATTTATTAGATCGTGGGTATATCCCAACCGAAAGTAAGAATAAATATACAAAAACTATAGATGGGAAAGATATAGAATTAATTCCAAATGGAAAAGGTGTAATACCTAAAGTCAAGAACAATAATAGCCCAAACAATAATAGTAAAATAGATACTCCTCAATACAAACAAATGGATAATCCAAAAGAGCTTGATGAATTTGAAGATTATATAAAATCAAAATAAGGTAAACTTACTTTTAAGGAGCACAATAGTCCCAACAAAGACAATCAGTAAATTTTTGTAAATATGTTTTTATAAGTAAAATTTAAACAAACAAACTATCATGGAAAATAAAAAATTACTATGGCGTTGTATTTTACCAATGAAAAAAGGTGTTTTAGATAACGATTATGCTTTTTATGACGATGGTACCATCGTACATGAATACGACAAAAGTATGTATAAGCTTGAAGATATGAATATAGAAACACCTGTTTCAGCAGATTCCATTCAAGATGATATAAAACAACAAATTATGGAACAATGTCCTGAAGAACTTAAAGAACAAATAACCAAGATGCTAAAGATTTAATAACAAAATGAGGTGTCAAAACTCATTTTTTGAAGATATGAACTTATAATTTGAAATTTTAGCATCCTAAAAGACTAAAGAAAGGGTCGTATCATTACTCAATACAGAGTTTGATACGATCCTTTTAAATATTATAGTTACAGACTGTAACTTTGGGGAGTAGCCATTTTAGTTTTGACCTCATTTATTATTCATGACACAGTCCAAAATTTTGTGTAAATGGAACAGGGATTCAGTTGTAAGTTTTTCATTATACAATATGATTGTAAGCAATACTTAAATATTAACCCTTTACCTTTAGACATTTAATGAATACCTCTCATTCCTTCTACAAATATCTTTAAGTCATTATCAATTAAGAAATTAATCTAGTTGCGTATAATAAATATTATAATCGAAAAATTTCAGAGGTTTAATAAATAACTGATTTAACTTTTCCATATTTATATACTCCCAAATATCTAATTCATAATAAGTTTCATTTGAGTTGGAAAAATTTCTAAGATTCTCTTCCGAATGTAACTTCCTTGTACGATTAAGATAGTATATATAAGATAATATGACCTCTATGGTATTAGCTTTATAAGAAATCGAGCTATAATACAATTCAAGTAAATATTCACGTAAAGGATGATCTGATATAATAAACATTCCATACCTCGAGATAATGACATCATACTCTTTTAAATTAATCTTTATATCATCAATATTTTTTACTATGTATGTATTAGGATTTTTATCATATAAAAAATGTAAATTTCCACAAATAGATATCCATTTAGAATTACCTCTATTCCAACAGAACTCAAGTCTTCGATTATCTTCAAATATCTGTATATCAACTACTTCATATTTTTTTAGAAATATATCTGTTGTATATTTCTGAGTTAATGTTTCAGAGAAAATCTCACGACCTCTCTTATCAAATTCTGAATCAAGGCTTTGAAACAAAGATAATGCTGTTTTATCGCAATTACCTATTTCCTGAACTAACCTTTCAGCAGAGGAATAAGCCTTACTTTCAATAGTCCATATTTCTTCACCAAAATCACTAATACTTTTATTAATATACTTAGCACCTGTATCAACTAAATTACATTCATACGAATGAAGAACATCATCAAATAATTCTTTATTCTGAAAGTTTCGTTGACTAACCATATTATCTATATTTCGTTGTGCTTCTCTCAAAGCCCACGACAAAGAATATTCTTCAGATAAACGTTCTATTTGGTCCCCAACTATATCTAAATAAGATTTATAAATAAACCGTAATAAATCTAATTGTTCTTGAGAATTCTCCAAACCGTCACGTGCGACATTTGTTTTAGGAGATTTTTTCCCTTTGCAGTTTACTAATACTATATAATTTCTTCCATGAAATCCTGGTGTAAAATTTGAAACTAATACACCTTCAATACATATTCCTATTGGAATATTCTTATTAATTGACAAATCATTATTAGGCAAATATAAACTCCAACTATCTTTATACAGAATATGTTTAGAAAGAAGAAAATATATTTCGACATCATTGTTAGATTTTTTTAATAGTTTGTACTGTTTATCATCAATATTTATTTTATTCTTGGATAAAGAATCTTTTAAGGCTTCTTCACACGACACATATCCAATTTCCGTTGTTTCACCATTTTCAATAACTGTCACCTTACAATTAGGTATTATGATCCAATGACTTAAATCATCTACAATATTATCAAGGTTTACATTTTGATGAACATTTAATTTAAATGTAGTTCCATGCCGTCCTTCTAAAATTTCTATAGGTTCAACATCATTTCTTAACATGTACTCACCTTGAATGTTTTTTATTTTTAATTTGTGAGCTTTGTTTTCTTCATGCCATAATGTTATAATTTCAAAATCATCACTAATCATAAAACATGTCAATAAACCTATACCAAAACGGCTTATAGAATGAAAATTCTTATTAGCATCTTGGAATTCCTTAGATTGATAACGTGAAGATCCTACTTTTAATAAATATTTTTTTATTATTTCCTCATTCATACCGGTTCCATTATCCGATACCTTTAGAATATGTTTTTCTTTATCCCATTCTATTATAATCTGAGGTTGATATTCATTCGATCCTGATTTTGAATTATAATTCATTAATCTACAAGCATCAATAGAATTTTGGGCTAACTCACGTAGAACTACATTTGCCTGGTTATATAGTGTATGACCTATCAATAATTTAAGAATATTATCTTTATCAAGTTCAAATTTAAGTTTCTCAGCATTAAAGCCTTCAGTTCTTATTTGACTTCTACATATCCCATCCCAAGGAAAAATATAACCATTTTTATTTCTATTGTTTGATGCTTTACATATATTAAATGTAAGTTTAATTTCTTCTTCGGCATATGACAGATAATCCATAAAATGAGAATAAGCATCTTCATCAACAAATGAAGCTACTACTTCAAAAATATGGGATTGAATATTTTCATCAACATTACCATCTTTATCAGTCTCTAATTTAGGACGAATTTGTTTTACAGCTTTTTGTTTTACCCACTCTCTTCTACTATAACTATTTTGTGGAGAAATTATAGCAAAATCAACATCTGGAGTTCTTTCAGAATTAACATGCAACAAATCAGCTGTTCGTAAAATAGCTGATGCAAACAACAAATTTACTTCTGATTCATGTGCTTGTTCATATGGTTTTCTAACATCAAAATCCTTTACTTTGACAAAAGGTTCAGAATGACTTCTACATACTTTTCCTAAATCTTTCAGAAAATCAGCATCCACATTACACAATACATCACGCAATACCTTTATTACAGGATTATCGGACTCTTTTTTATTAGCAATTTCTGTAAGCCATGATTCTATGCGAACGCCATGACATTCCCTTACATAGTCCTGATAAATATATTTTTCACATAGTTCTTGCGATACAACTTTAGAATATTTAGTCCAATCATTATTATCCTTATATGATCTAAAATGATAATCACTATATCTACTTTCAAATTCTTTTTTAGTTATAAGCATTCCTAAATCATGAAAATAGCAAGATAAAACTATTAACATCCAATCTGTAGGAGTCATAACATTCTGCGTCGTTTGTGGAATTATAAAATCCAACATTGTCAGCATTCCATTTACATGTGATATATCATGCTTAGTATACTCAGAAAACATATCGTTATCACCAATATGAGACAATAAAGTCGCAAGTTTTTTCTTTGCATTTTCCAAATCAAATCCTGAGAAAGTATCTAATTTCAAAGCTTTTTTTGCCTGAATTTCGGCTTTACTATTTGTTATTCCTTCCATTTTTAAAAATCAATTTTATTAGAATCAAAATTATTATCAGACGGACGTAATACAGATATGGAAGATACTTTATTTATGTAATGTTTTACCAACATTTCAATAAATCTTCCATGATATATACTGAACTCTTCTATTGATATATTAATTCCTTTACGTCCTATAATACCAAATATGATTCTATCACTACCACAAAATGGACGAAACCAAGCTACTCTATTCCATTGATTGGTACCATGAGTAAAATCACCATCTTCATCATATAACCACGTATCTATTTTGCCTAAGTCTATTAGATGTTTAATATCTTCTAATAGCATTTCCGGCTGAGATGTTACTACTTGTACTGCCATTATTACAATTGATTGATATAAATAATAAATATAAAATCCTATTAAAAAACATAAATTATATTAGATATCTTTCATTCTTAATAAGACTTGTATAATAATCACGGCTAAAGTTACGCATATTTATTACAATATATATATTTTCACATTGAAAATTTACTATTAAGTACAAAAAACAACAATTCTTGCATTATTAACCTTTTCTAATCATTATGGCGAAAGATAAAAATCTTACATTCCCTTTCACATCACGTATTAGTTTATCAAATAATCCTTCAGTACCAATCCCAAACACTTTTTTCTACCCAAACTGAAAGATAGTTCTGTACGCAGCCGACTATTAAACTACCAATAATGGCACCTATAGGATTTGTTATAAATGAAATTACCCAATAACCACTACAAAAACATTTACTGGATAAAACAAAATACTGACAAGGCGTGCCTGTGTACTCTTTGGCATAGTTTTTGTTTATTTCTCATAAGTATGTTTAATAAAAAATATTTAGGAAATGGGAAACAATATTTTAAATGATTTAAATTGCTTGATAGGAGAAGATGAAGAAGTTTATGTTGATAACATTTTCGAACGAATTGCTCCACACTATCCAGGTCTTACAAAAAATGAACTCATAACTGAAGCTATAAGTGGAAACTTCACATGCAGAAGTATTAATAATGGCCCTAAAATGCTTAAAAAAAGCCTAAAGAACCTATTCCACTTCCTTCAAATCAGAACCCCAATTTTCAAACCAAAGCTATTAGAATACCATTACCTCCAGACAAAAAAGAATAATACAATATCAAAAAGCAGGCTGATTTCCAGACCTGCTTTCTTTATTTTATAACCAAAATCTTCTTGAATAAAACTTTCTAAGAAATTTTCGACTATCCGAAATTCTGCTTTTCACAGTTCCTAATGGGATCTTTTTTATTGTGCCAATCTCTTCATACGAAAACCCTTTTGAAAAAAGAATGACTTCATCACGTTTTAGTCTCCTGCATAATAGAATCTTGCTTACTTCATCAAGCATAATTTTAATGCTTACATCAACATCTGTAACAACTATTTCATCAATCGTTTCAATATCAACAAAACTTATAATTTTAGACCTATTATATTTAGTACAATAAAGGTTTTTCATTATCACATACCCCCATGAACATATATCGCGTTCTGGATTATATTTATCATAGTTCTCAAGCATCCTACATATTGTATCCATGACAAGATCTTTTCTATCATCTTCTATTCTACAATAACGATAAGAGAAACTTAACAATAACGGATATAATGACACTATCTTAGAATAGTATTCAGACTTCTTCATATTTACCTCCTCTTATAACTTGTAAATGGACATTGTTTACAACAGTTCTTCTGGAAGCTTCACATTGCTCCTTTGCATTATCCAAAAGTTTTTGGATCTTTGTATCGATTTCAAAATTCATCTCTATCTTTTTCATCATCACACTAAGTTGAGAGTACATTATTTCAAGTTCGTTTATACGTTGATTCAATACTTCAAATGATTGAGTTTTAGCAACATTTCTACCCATAATCTATAATTCTAAAACGTATATGATTTCTATATAAATGCTTATTGACTTTATTCTTATAACTGCTTGATAGCCTTTTTCAAGTCAAATCCTTCCTGATATAGTGCGATGATAAACCGTCTTCCTTTTTCAGTCCAAACCGTATATATACTTGTACCTGTACAACCGTCAGAACGTGTATAAGCCTGTGTACGTGTTGCATGTAGTCCCCATGTAGAATATGGAGAATGCAAAAGCCATTGACCTGACTGACGGTATATTACCCCTATCTCTTTGAGTTTTCTATGTAATTTCTCTGCATCCAGACCTATCTGCTTAGCCACTTGCGTAGTAGTCAATGTATTCACTGATTGCAGACAGTCATCATAATACTTTACTTTAGGGGCTGACTGCTTTATTTCCCTATCTTGTAAATCTATCATCGCTTGTTGTTGTTCTGCTTGTTGTTCAAGTCGTGCATTATCCGCTTCAATGTTTTTTATCCTGTCTTGCAGTATTTGCATTGAACGCATGAGGATATAATCATCGCTCTTTAACATAGCTTCTCGTCTATTAAATTCGTTGATAAAGCGTTCCTTGAACTCGCCAGCCTTTTCGCCCGTGTAGCCCATTACCAAGAAACTGAAACCGTCTTTGGTCATAGTGTACATCTTATAAGTTTGTCCGTTCTGAGGGTGAACATAGGGGGTCTGCTCAAAATTGAGCACCCTAAAACTTTCAGAGCATGAGAGGCTTTCAATATCTCTCAAAACATTTTTATGCTCTTTGCCGAACACTTGTGCCACAATTAAGCTTGTGGTAATATCCACACCTTTTTCATTCTCAAATACCAACGTAGGCATAATTTCATTACCTTTGCCGTTGTAAACTACTGTTTTATTCATATAATTAAGTTGTTTATGGTGTGCGGTACTGGTACTACCGCACACGTTGTTAATACTAAGATATTCTATTTAAATACACCGCACGATTGACAGCTACTTTCGCATCATTCTGAAAATCACGTGTCCAGTCATTGTGCCCAAATCTACAGCCATAGTAAGTACGGTTTAGACGGTAATTGTAGGCTGCGTTCTTCTTCTGAAACTCCGCCTGTCTTTCAGCCGCTTTATCCTCTGCCTTTACTTCTTCCTTGATGCGTTTCCATGATTCACGGAGAGCGTCAGCAAATGACATGAAAGAGTGTTTGTAGATGTACCATGCTCTTTTCATAACCTTTGATTTGTCGTACTTACTTGTTGTCATAATTCTTTATATTTAATTGTTATCATTTATTGTTTGATGATGCAAAATAAAAGTAAATACTTTAATAAAACAAACGTAAATAAAAGAATATACTTGTATTTCACAAAGATTAACAAAGTATTCACTTATATACAAATAAAAGTATTTACTTTTGTATTAAAATTGATTTTTATGATAAATAGAACAAGAGAAATTATAGAGCAACTAAACCTTAAAAAGGTAGATATTGCAGAAAAGTTAGGTATTACGCCTGTAGGACTTAATCAATTACTTAATACAGAGAAGCCCAAACTTGAAACATTAGAGAAATTGTCAAAAGCTATTGGGGTACCTGTATGGAAATTAATTCTTAGTGATGATGAAATCAGAGAGGTTAATATATTAGAAGAAAAAGATTTAAGCGAAGTAAACGGCTATGTTAAAGTGAAAGGAACCATTTACGAAGTTCACTCGTTTGAGGATTTAAGAAAGTTATTGGAATTAGATGTTTAAGGAAATACAAAAGCCGGAAGCATAACGTTCCGGCTTTCACTTTCTCGTACAATAACAAAAGCGACTTAGAATTGAACGGAAAGCAGTTCTTTTCCGATGGCATGAATACCATCCAATATCTTTTTTTTCTGCATTTCTCCTACAGGAGCGCAACCGGACTTATAACGCCTCATAAGTCCTTCATTTATTCCCAGTCTTTTAGCCAATGCCGTAGCAGAAATGAACGGGAACTGTTTAAAGAAGCCTGACAAGTCATAAACATATTCAAACTCCAATTCGCCATTGTTTAATTCAGGCGGTATCTCCTTCCCTGCTTCCTTAGACATTTCTATGTACTCCATCGGAAAGTTCTCAAAATCAGCTTTGGCCTCCTCTAATGTGTCGCCATACGACATAGCCCAATCAAACCCTTCCATCATAATAACAAATCCCGTATCGGACTTGCTGATGATTGCTTTTACCCTTTTCTTCATAATCGTATTATATATATTATAATGAAGTGCAGGGCTTATTTTAGCCCTGCTTTCTTCATTACTTTGTTAAACTCATTTGGCGGTACTTCTTTACTACCATGCCGACCGACTTTAATCAAGTAAGGAAAATCCTTGTGAGCGTAGTAGCGGTGGTCTGTTTCCTTGAAAATATACCAACCTGCCTGCTCAAGTCTTCTGTGCATTTCACTAAATTTCATATCGCTTTTGTTATTTAACAATACAAAGGTAACATTTTCGCTACAATTATGCAAACTTTATTGTAACATTTTCGCTACAAAATATAATACTTAAAAACGACAAGGCGTTTTGAGTAAAATGACAGGACGTTTTAATCGAAACGACAGGTCATTTTTTTTAAACGCATAGCAACAAATAAAAATCACTAAAGTATTCCACATATCATGAAAATCATCAAAAAACTTTTATTACATGCACAAAATACGTATTTTTACGATATTGTACAATTATATGCCCATCAAAACGTTCATTCCCACTGCATGAGTCTGCCAGTTCTTAGATTTGTATCGTCATGACAAAACAAACAGATTTACAAACTTTAAAACTCAAAACTCATGGACAAAGCATTGACCTACTCAGTAGTAGAACGCAAAGACCCTCAGAACCCTGAAGTACAGGGTAAGTATTATGCACAGACACAGGCACGCGGAGTGGCCGGCATTAGGGAATTATCGCAAAGAATACAGCAGATGTGTACCGTGACACGTGCGGATGTGCAGGCTGTACTGACAGCACTCGAAGATGTGATAGCGGACTCCCTTGGAAACGGCGAGATAGTACGCCTCGGCGAACTCTGCTCTTTGCGTGTCAGCCTTAGCGGTGAAGGCTCTATAACCAAGGAAGAATACCACACCGGATTAATCTCCAGAAAAAGAATCCTGTTCCACAGCGGCAAGACTCTTGCCAACATGCTTGCAACATTGAAGTACCAGAAAGTGGAGCAGAAAACCAAAAAAGAGGAGACCGAACCGTTACCTTAATCACAACCTGACGAGATTATTATGAAAGCTATATACATATCAGAACTTGCACTGCAATACTTCCCTAACAGCACGCCCCGCAGTGCCATCACCCAATTGAAACGCTGGATAGAACTGAACACGGAACTACAGGCGCGGCTGGCGGAACTGCATTACTGCAAAAGGCAAAGGAGCCTTACCCCTCTACAGTATGAAGCAATAATATATTATCTCGGTTCGCCTGATTAGAAGAAGAAAGTCCCGGTAACACAGTTTGCGGTTGTCGGGGCTTCGCTGTTTTCAAACCTACTATTTTCATCATCAACACTAAAATCATCATCACTAAGTGGTATGCTAATCAGTTCTCTTTTCGTTGAAAGAAATCTTGTCCTTGATAAGTTGCTCAATATCCTTGCAACCGATACTCTGCAGATACGTCATTGCAGCAATTATTATATCTGCCGCTTCTTCTTCCCTTTCAGAGTAATCACTTATATGTTTGCTCGGATCATCAGAAGCATTGACTAACTCCCGCCATTCCATTGATATGCCTATGGCCAGTCCCTTATGTGAACTGTCCCTGGTTATCTTATGTCTTTGCAAGGCTATTTCCCTGCATTTTACAGCAAGTTTGTTAAGTGTTATCATATATTTCTTCGATTAGCATATTTGTCAAATAATTTCACGCAGCGATTATGCCGCTATGGTCCTCTGGTTTTCATGGTATAAGATTATTGGATAAGTTTCACATCATTGACTTCCGGAACTATACCGGAAGCAACCAACGCTTCTTTTGTTGTTTGTGGGTTGTCAGTTCTGGCCAACATGGATAAAGCCTGCGCCTTAACCTTAAACCCTTCAACTGCAACCTTACCAAGATTTGCAATAGTCTTGGCGGTTTCAATATCTATCTTCTCATTTTCCGATGCATTCGGGTCACTGTTATTCTTAAGCATTTCTATTGCTTCAAACAAATGCTCATTCAGCTTGTCTATTGTTAACCTGCTCATACTTTTTTATTCTTCTGTTGATGTTAGCTATACTTCTTATTGCTGTCTTAATCTCAGGCGGATAATTATGGATTGTATTATCTTTCATGTTTTGCGCACAAGTTACCAATTCAAGGTTTTCAATCCTTATATCCTGTTTATTACCGTTTTTAAAACGTACCAAATACCCTTTAGGTATAGGTCCGTTGTGTTCCACCCATATCATACGATGTTTCAATACAAAACCTTTCTCTGTCTTGACTTCCACATATCCATAGATATTTATACGTTCATATCCAATGCTTTTAAGATTAACCGGAGTATGTCCTTTCTTGAATCTTGTACGTATAGATTTTTCAATGATATCATCAGTCAAATATTCATGTTGTTTCTTCCCCTTATTGAAAGGGATATGACCTTTTTTGAATGCTCCTTTACTTCTAACTAATGTCTTGATTTCATCATTTTTACGAAGTCCAAGTTTAAATACTCTTGACATTACTTGGGTTATTCTCAGTCCCAGTTTATCAGCAACATCCTTAGTTTCTAAGGAGGAGTAATTATCAATAAGTACCTTATCCATTTTTTCAGTCCATCTGACTTTATCGTATCTGGCAATTCCAATATCACTTGCCTTACTGACTATGGAATAATATGTTTTCCCCAGTCTTAATGCAAGTTCTTTAATGGATGAACAGGTTGGATACTCATTTTTGAGTACATCCAACTCATGCTCACTCCATGTTCTAAGCTGTTTACTCATTCTCAAGTTCTTTAAGTTTAGCTTTCAGTCTTTCATCCTTTTTCTGATAAGCATCATTCAGTTTATCAGACATTTCCTTGTATTTACCCGGATATTGTTCTCTGAACAGCATGTTCTGACATTCCTGAAGGTGTTTGTTATAGGTCACTGCAGCCTCGGAGAGTTTGTAACGAATGAATTCTCTATACCATTTCATACGGTCTTGTGAATGCTCGGTTACATACTTGACTATATCAAATTCACCTTCTGGGCAAAGAGAGTCAAGGAACTTATAACCACAACTCTTTATGACAAGCACGTCAAAAATGACCTGCTCATTAAGTGTCATATCCTCAGATTTACCTGAATAGTCATCTATCTCATCAGCCCATCTTCTCATTGTCTCAGTTGCCTTCTCGATAACAATTTCTTTATTGCGCTGCATCTGTTGTCTAATATTCTGTGATTCGATTTGTTTTGATACAGGACAATTATCTTTGGACGATTTCTTTAAGTAATAATGGGACACTTTGAAATATGGTCTATCATAATTTAGTACCTCTATACAACGGTAAATTTCGTTATTATCAAGTTTCTCTTTAATTCGCTCGTCACTCTCATTATACCAACATTTATGGTCAAAAACTTTATCGGTTACAACCTCAAATCCCATATCATTGTACAATTGGATAGCATCAGCTTTTGCTCGTTTTTCACTATTACTGTCCCATGAGTTCTGCTGCTCAATAACTATGACAGACTTACCAAATGTCAATGGTTCACCTTTCTTGACAAGATTTTCAGACTCTTTCATTACTCGGTATTTGACATATTCAGCTTGTTTTTTAGCGAAACATTCACGATTAATACACTTCTGTTCAGTTCCTTTCATTTCATAGAACAGACATCCATGATTGGCTGTGTTGTTCATACATCCGGAACATGCAGGAATATCATCACTGAATTTATCATCATCAAAGAATTGAGCCTTATTTATAACACAGAATAAATTATCCAAGTAATCCTTGATGTCAGCAAGTGTCGCACCTTCTTCCTTGTCAATTTCATCTTCAAGGAATTTTCTCTGTGATTCCGTATCAAGTTTAGCAAGCAACATCGCGCCACTTATTGGTATGAGGTCTTTTCTGAGCATCTCAATCAGTTCCGGAATAAGTCCTTTAAGTTTCACTCTGTCCTGTACAAACCGAATGGATTTACCGAAACGTACAGCAATGTCCTCTACAGGACTGCCATTTTCAAGAAGCAGGGAAAATGCTATGGCTTCTTCAACAGGATCCACATCCTGTCTTTGCAGATTTTCGGTTATCATTGCGTCGAAAGCCTGTTCATCAGTCATTTCCCTTATGATGCAAGGTATCTCATTGTAACGTGCAGACTTGTTAGCCAGTAAATTCCATGCTCGGAAACGTCTCTCACCGCATACAATCTCGTATCGTGGTTCTACAGATACAACCTCACCGGTTTCTTCATCAATATGTGTTTCTCCATCGCTGATTATCCTGACTGTGATAGGCTGCAACAAGCCCTGTTCTTCAATGTTCTGAGCGAGTTCCTCAAGTTTCGCATCGTCAAAAGTTTTACGAGGATTCATAGGTGACGGCTGTATGAGCATCACCGATAGTTTTTGAATTTCTGCCATAATTTTATATTTAATAGTTTGACTTTTAGTATTTAACATCAGTAAAGATAGTTCAGAATGACAAGTTTTGCAAACAGAAACTTCGCCATTTTACAGCCTTTTTATGATTGATATGAAATGCCTGTTCGCAGTTTCTTCAAAGACTTCCAGGTCTGTAGATTTAACCCTGACTAAGCAATGACCGTTAACAGTAAGATGCACGTGCTTCCATCCGAATTTCTCGCAGATGTATTCTTTCCTTTGCATCCCTTTTTTGTTGAATTTTATTTCAAATTCCTTTACCTGCAAGTTTACGCTCATATTCCTCAAGCTGTTTCTTTTGCTTTTCCAGACTTTTCTTCTTCATGAAGTGTAATACTTCGTCTGACCTTCGAAGTGCTTCCTGTGCGTCTGTATTGCCTTGAGAAGCGAGTTCTTTCAGTTGCTTACGGTATTCATCGTAAAATAGTCCTGTTTTTTCTTCTTCGATACGGTCCTTATGTTCGTTGAATGATGCGATATCAGCTTTGGCGCACCGTTCCTGATTGTACTGCTTAAGCCATCGCATGATAACAGAACCATCCAGACGGTTATATATCTCTCCATACCTTCCTTTCATGCCATTACGGAAAGCCAGCTTCAAATCATCAATCTTGAAGTATGGGTATTCCTCGATGATAAGGTCTGTAGTAATAGCTACTTGAGCATCATTCATCGTGTTTGACGCATTGAAAAAACCGACAACCTCTGACAGCAGTATCACGACAATCGCCCTTGCACGGTTTCTTCCGAGTTCCTTATCTACCATAGCGAGTGCCGGTTCTGATGATGCAAACACATCATCAACGCTCTTAGGTCTCATCGCCTGTAAGTATTGCTTCGGCGAGGTCTGTAAGACGGCTAACTGTCGCTTTTCTGCCGCTTGCTGTATTGCTATTTCGTTTTTCGTCATAATTTCCCTCCAGAATTTTTGTGAAGTTTGCTGCTTTGAATATCCAATCGAAGTCACATTTCCAGTTTCGGTCATTGCATCCGAGAAGGAACGGACTGGCTAATACTTTCTGCAGAACCAGGAATACTGTGTTCTTGTCATACTCAGCTATCCGTGCCTTGACAGCCTTACGTCTTGCTTCCGTCATGTTAGCTACCATGGGCAGTTTACCCTTGAAAGTTTCGTTGAAGTATGATTGTAACCCGACAAAATCTACTGGCTCGTTCTTGACAGGAGTAGGCAAAGAAAGCTCGTCTTTCTTTGTATCTCCTTTAGGAGATTTTTCTTTATTATTCTTTACTTTACTTTTCTTTACTTTACTTGTTATGGAATTTTCGACCGTTGTTACACTATTGTTATCGTTTTCTGATAACATTGTTATAACAGTGTTATTTTCTGACGGATTTTCAGCCGATTTCTCAGCATGCGCCCATCTCCTTGCCATGCCTTTCTTTCCTGCTTCCGACCGTTTAGCCTTTTCATCATCTTTTATACCCATCCTGCGTGAGAAACTTTCGGAGTAGAAGTACTTACCATCTTCGGTAAAGACAAATAACCCAAAATCCTCTACGACTGACTTAATAAGTGAGGCATCTTCACGAAGGTCAAAGGCTATAACATTATAATCTTTGACACTCATGTAATTTGGTTCCTCACGAAGCCTTTCGAGTATCATAAAATAGACACCATATCCGGCAGCCTTGTGCCGCATTCTCAAACGTATCAGCTTCTCGGAATTACGAGCATTACTATCATGGGAGAAATAGCTTTGTTTCTTTTCCATAACCACCTCCTAAAACTCTATCGGTATCACCTCATATTCAATTCTCGGCTCTTTCTTGTCAATGAACTTCTGAATGTCTATGTGTGTACAGTATCTGTCATTCTCTATAGTCTTAGTCAACTGCAGGCAGTCAAGTAATATCTTCAATGAATTATCCAAGTCCGGACGATTACTGGAATAATAAATCTTGGCAACCAACTTGAAATACCCCTTGACCATTCGCCCACGTTCCGGACATTGGATATAGAAGTTCTTCTCGTATTCAGTAAGTACCTTCTGTTTCGCCAGCTTTGCATGGCCATTGATATTGACTATCTTATAACAGTTACTTTTGCTTGGTATCTGTCCTCTAATTACATACATAAGCTATAGTATTACATTGGTTAATTGTTTTCCGTTGGTTTTCACCATCCATTTACCTTTCTCAGGCTGTTCTATCCTCAGATCCTCAACCTTACCGAATGTTTTAATGTTTCCGCACAGGTCAACTACCCACCCTTCTTTCCCTGGATATGGTCGTATAACACGACCTATCATCTGGTAATACAATGCCAGCGACATCGTTGGCCTGCAAAGAACGATTGTATCCAGTTCCGGATAATCAAATCCTGTAGTAAGTACACCGCAATTGGCTACAACCTTTATCTTACCTGCTTTAAATTCAGACAGAATTCTTTCGCGTTCCTTCATCGGAGTTTCACCACTTACGACAGCACTGTCAGGTATCTCACAAGCAAGCATCTCAGCTTCTTTGACAAACCTTGTGAATACCAGTATTCCACGTCTCGGTATTCCACTCTTGGGAGCCAGTAACCTTCTGACCATGCTGATAAGATAACCGTACAGGTCCACCCTTTCAAATTCCTTGGAAAGACTTCTGTCATCGAAGTCTGCACCGGTAGAATTCCTTCTGACATTCACGAGTTCAATTCTTGTCAAGTCGTAATATTTCAGTTTGGTAAGGAAGCCCCTTGCAAGGAGTTCGCTGACCTGACAATAGTATATCACATCACTGAATACCCTCGGCCGTGTTCTTGTGAGGAATTTAAGCATCGAGCCGTTCATCGTACTGCATAACCTGTAAGGAGTAGCAGTAAGCCCTATCACCCTTCTTTCAGCAGCTGCAAAAAAGTCTGCGTACATACCGGCGGCAGCATTCACATTATGACATTCATCTATGAGCACATACTTGAAATGATTGAACTCTTTAAGGTGGTTGTGAACACTCTTAATTGTTGCGAATGTTATCCTGCAAATATCCTTTCTCTTGACTGATGCAGAATAACACCCGGCATCAATGATTCCGTATGTCTGCAGCTTGGCAAAATTCTGTTCCAGGATTTCCTTATTAGGCTGAAATACCAGCAAAGGTTCGTTCAATCTCGCTGCAATATCAGCTATGATGAGGCTTTTTCCTGCACCGGTAGGCAACACCATAAGATAGTTCTTTCCACCTTTCAACCTATAATGTGATATGGCTGCATTACTGGCATTCTGCTGATAATCTCTTAATTGAAACTTCATATTCTGATTATTCCTTTATGAACTTTTTCGTGACAGGAAGCGCACAGAGTGACAAGGCAATCAAGGTGTTCAAGTTCATTTCCAACAATTGAAACACCATTTACCTTATATCGTTTGTGATGCACTTCCAAAGGATAGCGTGAACCGCAAATCCAATTATGCCCATCCCTTAACCTCACATTCCTTGCAACCTTTTCCCAATATGGATTGTTAAGCGAACGTGCATAATTGGATTTGCGGCCACGCTTATGCTGTAATCTACTCATCCCCTACAGTTTCATTGAATTCTTCCTCTCCCATCACTTCTCCATCATCGTTGTCTGGAAGCATGTCATGTTCTTCGTCAAACTCTTCATCAGAAGGTTTCTCCGGAGCAGGAAAATCAAGACCGAACAGTTCCATCATTGCAACCCTGTTCTTATCTTCTTGAGCCCACAAAGATGATTTGTCGTATGGAGGTATCTTATTAGCCTTAGCAAGCCTAACCTTACCATTCAGTATTGCATAGTATAGGAAATAACCGTTCAATGCTATACGGAATGTCTTGGTTGCCGGCAACTGTTTTTCTTCCGTACCTTCCTGAACCTTGGCTGCATAGTCATTGACTTGCTTATGCAAGGAGTTAAGCCTTTCTTCTGCATCAGACTTGATACGCTTGGCTTCTTCCTTCGCATTCAATAAAGCATCCTCAGCTTTCGGAAGATCCTGTTCGACAATTTTACAATACTTGCCACGCAAATCAGATTTCTCTACATCATCCATGTAGCGTGTTGCCATCTCGTTTTCCGGGAACAGAGCATTGAAATGCTCGTTTACCGCTTTCAAGATGTCTTTCTCACTTTCCACATTCTCAAACTGCAGTTCCAAAGGAAACTGTTCCTTGACTGCCTCCGGAAGAACGAATTGCAATTCTTCCGGTTCGTAATCTTTAATTATTGCCATATTTAATATTTGTTTTCGTACTCGGCTGCGAATGCCGAATAATATTTGTCGGTTGGTAATGGTAACTGAATACCATATTCTGTCATAATATCTGTTTTGACAGCTTCGAGGAAATGGGACATTTCCATTGTGCTGAGATTCTTCGTTCCTCTTGCAAGTTCCGTAGTCTCACCCTTCGGAGTAACAACCATCTTTGTAAGGAACTTTTTACAGTACAAGTCATGTATGGTTTCAACTCCTTCCTTTGTACTCCAGTACGCTTCACCTGTGAACTCACGCAAGGCACCACCCACACATCTGAACCACATCCACATTAGTGCGTTTTGGTCGAGTGTTCTCGGTTTAGTCTTTCTCTTGATTGTTAGAGTGTACTCACCATTGCGGAGAAGGCTAAGCATGAAATTGAAATCCTTATCCATTGTAGCCTTCCCGTCCTTTTTGATTATCGTAGCTTCCATGATTATCTATATGGTGGTGGTGGAAATGGAAGCCCGTCGCCATCTACATTGGGTGGGAACTGCTGATACTGCGGCTGCTGTGTGTACTGTGGTGGCTGGTATTGCGGTTGAGGCTGCTGAACAGGCGGTTGCTGTACTTGCTGTGGTTGTTTGACTACAAGCATTTCCATGTTATCTACGAATATCTCAGTTATCGAGCGTTTAATCTGCTTGTTGTCCTCATAGCTGCGTGTCCTTATCTTACCCTCAACGTATATCTTATCTCCTTTGTGAAGATATTTTTCCGCCACCTCTGCAAGACCTTTCCACATCACTATGTTATGCCACTCCGTCCTGTCCGGTACCTGAGTTCCATTCTGTAATGTATAACCCTTTTCAGTTGTGGCCAGAGTAAACTGGCAGACTTTAGAACCGCCATCGAGCGTTCTAACTTCCGGGTCCTTACCAAGATGCCCGATTAACTGTACCTTGTTAAGCATTTGTATCCTCCTTTCTTAATGTAATTCTTATAGATGCTGCTGTTTCGGTCTCCTTGATATATTGTTTATACAACTCCGGATGATCCGATTGAAACTTCTTTGTATCGAAAGCTTTCTTCGTGCCTGCAGGTGTTATGGTAGCTTTCAATAACCCTGTGTCCCACGACTTGACATCGTGTTCAATCATAGCACGTTTCAACGAATCCTTGAAACCGTCAATGAAGGGCTGTATTCTCTCAACTTCCGCAACAGCTTCAAGATATTTGTTTATCACGTCCTTTGGCAATAGCTGTACTTCATCCTGCTTGTGTTCAAGTGCTGTTTCAGTATCAAGGTAACGTGTTCCTTCAATCTCACACTGCAACAGCCTTTTGACCTCCTCGTCAGATTTACGTTCAAGTGGAATAAGCCGTGACTTTTCATTATAAAGCCATACACCGAACAAAGCATCTACTTTAAGATGTGGGTTCAATAGTTCAAAAAAGTATGCGTAAATAGACAACTGCCATGCAAGATACTCCTCATCTGGTGTATAGGTTGTCTTTACATCTACAAGAGCAATCTTTTCATTCTTCTCCCAAACGCAATCAATGTTGGAAGCGAAGTTTTCCCCATCGGATACTGTATATTCATTTGCAAGAGTTTTATATCCTGCACCAGTCCTAAGAAGCAGATAATTCATTGCTTCCTGACTTTCAGGCTCAAATCCTGTTGTATCAACAAACTGGCATTCGTGATGAACTCTTGTACCTCTCTCTGCAGCACGTTCAAGTATATGCTGAGGAACTTCCTTATACTTATCCGGAAACAATTGTCTTTTAATCATTCCCGTTATTCCTGACAGCTGCTTATCGCCCAGGAAATATGTGTGGTTCTCTTCGTTGAAAACTACATTTGATTTTACTAATTCTATCATTCTGGATATTTTTTACACATTTCCATTGTCGCATTTCTAAACTCCATATTCTGCTGAAGGACTGAATACTTTTTCCATACTTCGTTAATCGCATACCTACTCTGACAAGCATTCACCTCTGCAATAGCTTCCTTAAGCTGCTTACCTGTAAATACATTGGGATTGTTCTGTTGAACCTGTTGAGGCTGTTTCTTTTGTTTAGGTATAGGATATCTGTATCTCTCCTTACCTTCACCGTCCACAATCACGCACTTGCTTACTTCTCTGTTTTCGTCATATTCGATTTCGCTTACAGAGAACTTGGTATAGGTAGAACATCTACCTGAAGTGTTCTTATTGATTTCGCTTGGCTCAAGTTTAACCCAGATGAAAGGTGCCGAGTAAAGTTCTCGACCTATCCCCCAGTTGAACCCTGCACGCTTGAAAGCGTCCGAAGCCTGTCCTTTCTCCTTCTCGGTGTTGGATTCCGTTCCGACATCCTGTTTACTCACCCATTCCTTTTTCTGCTCATCATAAATGGATATGGTGCAGAACAGGTTTCCGTTAACGACCTCATGGTCTCTCTTCCAGTTCATAGGACCGAAAACCTCATCAAGAAGTCTCATGTCCACCCTGGCATCCTTGTAAAGGAGTAATGAACACCCTTTCTCGTTGATTGTACCGATACGGCATTCAATCTCATTTGCCTTCAAGGTTCTTATATTTACAACCTTATCGGAAAGTGTCTCTTTCACTTCCTCTACTTTTGTTTCTTGTACCTCCTGAACATTTGCAGGAGCTTCTGTTTTAGCTTTTCTTTCAGCCATAGTTTACAGTATTAATGGTTTGACTTTTAGTTCTTTACATCTGTAAAATTAGTTCAGATAAGCAAGTTATGCAATCAGAAACTTCGCCATTTTTACGCCTTAACTTTTGTTATCAAGCCACCTGTGAGGGTATCGAACCCTCCCCGACAAAGATCAACCTTCCATACTCTTAGGGACAGCCTAACTGTTACAGGTGTTATGTGCGGTGTTGGGGAATCGAACCCCAATCGTTACCAGGTATTGTAATCCCGCTACCATTCGGGAATAGCACCGCAACCAGAAACAGAGCCCTGCATCCGATTTCGCGTTACCTTTCAGATAGAGTCAACGGCTAACCGATGCCGTGCGGATGAATCCCTGCGCTATCTTCGCCCTACTCTCGGATTTACACAGAACCATTAAAACTACATAAACCAACATGGGTTGTGGTACCGACAGGGCTCGAACCTGCAATGCTTGGCAATCTTCACGTCTGATGCGTAGAACGGTATGATTCGTTTTACATTGATGTCCCGTTTTCATAACATCGTAACCAAATCTACTGAGAGTTGTCAGCGTCTATCCATTCCGCCACGATACCATGTACCACCCCAACGCGTGGGGCGGTCTTGTTTAGTCATCATTTGCAATACTCCTGACCGCCGTCAGTAAGTAGTGAGCTCTACGAGACTTGAACCCGTCACCTCCCTGTAAATACTCGTACAGGGTGTTCCACCACCTGAACTTAGAGCCCGTATTGAGCGACTTTCACAAGCGGCTCAATTCAAATAATTTAAAATTGAAATCACATTTATATAGAATATGACCTTCACAGGCTTATTTTTTAAATACCTTTTTCTATCTGTTTCGTCTGCGTCTGGCACAATGTCTCAGAACATCACTTGCCTTACAGAACCATTTGCCATTCTGTTTGTTGGTAGGTTTCTCAAACCTTATTGAACCGCTTTCAATCAGTCTGTTCAACTTGCCTTCGCCACCAACTATCTTTGCACTCAAATCTTTTGAGAAGCATTCATCTTCCATGGCAAGCAATATGTTTTCCAGTAATATTGCTGCCGTATTATCAACAAACATTGTTGTCATAAGCCTATTGTTTAACTGAAAAATCATCAACTTATACGTTTAACTGTTATTGTTCCGGCATCACGGTCTGTCTTGTAAGTCCAGTTCATGCCGGATGCCCTTTCCTGATCCAGCCTTGAAGTAAGGGTATTCATTATAGTTACCCTTTGCAGGATGCAGAAAACTTCTTCAGCACCGACCTTCATAGCACGCAATGTCGAAACTATAGGTCTTTTCTCCATCAATTTAGTTTTTCCTTCCATACCTTTATACAACCATATACCGATGCAATTACCATAATTACACAGGAGCCTATCCATATACCCTGCACCGGACTGGGTGTCGTGATTGCCCCATACAACATGCCGACGGCACAAATAGCTACCATCAGCATCATTACACTATTGAATATCTTCATGATTTGTAAGTTTAGAGTTCCGATGGGCGGAGTCGAACCGCCACCATGCAGAAGTAATTGTAATCCTAAATCAAAGCCCTCAGTTTACTGCTGCTCTACCATTAAGCTACATCGGAATGTTCCCTCCGAGATTTTTTTTAATCATGGGATTTTCTCGGAGGGATTTCTTAATTTTGTGTTGGTAATTTCAAAACTAAGATTTATGAAACATTTTATTGAACTAACGAAAGTGGATGGCACAAAACATCTTGTGAACATCATGTCTATCAGTTACATCCGTCAAATGGATGATAACTCTTCGAGAATCGTTTTACATTCATGTAAGGAAAAAGGGGCATCCATAGCTATCAACATCAAGGAAAGCTATGAAGAAATCAAGGAAATGATTAATTCTGCCCTTTAATCCACCTGTAGATTTTCTCGGCAGCAGCCTGTACACTCTCAGACATATCAAATGAGGATTTGGTTGCTGCCATTTCTATGCACCATTTTTTCAAACGTATATCACGCCTTTCTTTTAGGTATCTTTTCAAACCTTTCAGCATAACAATTCTTTTAATAAGTTAAACATTCATCTTCTTGTTTCGTTAAACTTCTGTGTTTTGCGGTAAATAGGAATGGATAGAAACCTTATTATAAGTGTCGTTCTGTCTGTTCCTATACAGTCCTGCAAAACCTTATCTCCACACTTTATATCACCGACAACCTTATCGACAATATATTCTTTCTCAATAATTGCTTTCATACAAAATCCATTTTGTCTTATATCATAAAGCCTGCCTATGCAGACCGAATTGTCGCAAATTCTATACTCTGTCGGACCGCCCGTTATCCACGGTGAATTACTATACCAGTTTGGTACGTCCGTCAGCCTAAAGATGTCAAGGAACTCTTCTCATTAGTCCCCGGATAGGCGGTCAAGCCACACCGGGTTGTGATTTGTCAATCACCGAAAATGGATTTCATCAAATCCTCCTTGGAAGCGAACAGCCTGCTTTCATCGTAGTATTCGTAAGCATCCGAAGAGTATTCGGTCTCTCCTACCATGTTGTATTCAATGCGCTCCTCATCTTTGCTGATGTAATAAATTACACGTCTTACAACTTTTTCAACGGCTTTTGAGTTAATCAACATCCAGACTTTCTGTCCAGGTTCAAATTTTGTTTCAATGGTCTTTTTCATTTTGGTTTTGACTTTTAGTGAGGTTTATTATTACGAAAATTTGTATCTCAAATAATCGGCTTCATTTGCAAAGCCAGGGTCTATATAACTGGAATCATCATCGTCTTCAATGTGACTTTCAGCTACCCTAAGTTCATCTTCAAGAAAACTTATGAATTCTTCCTTGCTGTCATCCGTATTGAAGTAAGATTGCATCTCTTCTTCCGTCATGGATTTAGCAAGTTCAATGTCGTTGGTAAGTGTAACAACTTCATTTCTATAAGAATATTCACCAGTTTCCATATTGATTTTCAATTTTAAATTATTATATTTGTATGTGTGATTGATTGTATTGCAAAGATAATCGCATTTGCGCTAAAATAAAAATTTTTACACCCTTATTATAATCGCATTTGAAATTATTAACATTTATATAGAATGAATATCAATAATAGAGTACGTGAAATAATATCACATTTGCAAATATCAGATAGACAATTTGCTATTCATATCGGAGTAAACCAATCGGTAATAGGTTCTATGTTCTCTAGAGGAACAGAACCATCAGCTAAAATATTAACTTCAATACTTGATAAATGTCCTGAAATATCTGCCGAATGGCTCATGCGTGGCAAGGGCGAAATGCTCCTGGCATCTGAACAGCCAACAGATGCAGGGGACAGAATGAACAAGTTGATTGACACAATCGCATTCCAGCAGGATACTATCAAGACTCTGCAAGCAAGAATTAAAGAACTGGAAGCTGAACTAATAATTGCAAATAATCAAATCAAAGTTGGATAATATGGAATTGAATATTAACTCTGAAATAGCACGTTTCCGAGATCATATTGATATACAAAATAATGAACGGATTCTATTCTCAGGTAAATTTGGTTCTGGGAAGACAACATTTCTTCATAAGTTTTTTAAAGATAACGACCAATATATTCCGGTTTTTTTATATCCTACTAATTATTCCATAGCATCTAATCAAGATATTATGGAACTTGTAAAATATGATATTTTATCAGAGTTAATAAAATTAATAGATGTTCCCAATATCCAATATGAGACTAAAGAATTAATCTTCCCATTTTTGGCCGAAAATCTATATCCTTTTTTAGGTAACATAATTAAGAATTTACCTATTATAGGAAAAGATATAAAATCATTACTTTCAGTATTTAACGAATTAACAGAAAACTTTAAAACTTATAAGAAAGAGCAGAATAAGACAGAATATACCGATATAATAAAGTTTTTAGAAAGCCATTTTCATTTAAAAGGAAGTATATATGAGAATGACAACATAACCATATCAATATGTAACCTGATAACTAAACTTGAAGAAACATCAAGCAAAAAAGTTGTACTGATAATCGACGATTTAGACCGTATTGATCCTGAGCATATATTTAGAATATTAAACATATTCGCTGCACAAGCTGATAAATTAATATATAATCAAAACAGAAACAAATTCAATTTTAACAAAGTAATTCTTGTATGTGATGTTTTAAATATAAGAGAGATATTCTGTCAAAGGTATGGAGGTAATACTGATTTTAATGGTTATATTGACAAATTTTATACAACAGAAGTCTTTCATTTTAATATACAAAAGGAAGTAATAATTAATATAGACAAATTTATAACTAACTTCTATATCGATAAAAATAAAATTTACTCTTATTATCAGAAAGACATTGTAACTTCTGTTATTAGAGATTTATTATCAACAAATAAAATATCATTAAGAGCTTTATTATCTGTAAAACTAATAAACTTGAAATTCTCCCAATACGAAACTGAATATGGGAAAATATATCCTACAGAAACAATAGGAGTGTTATATCAATATTTAAAAGCAATATTCCATTCAGAGCAAAAAATGATGGATTTAATACACTCTCTTATATACAAAGTAGAAGATTATAATTTAACAAATAATAATCAATCTCTAAAAGCTGGTTATTTATGTTATTTTTTATATGAAAACGGATTATATTCAGAAGCACCTGATGAATTCTCTATAGAAATAGATAATACCAAATATATTTGCCAAAGGGTTCATGAGCCTTCAGAATTAAATATTTCATATAAACTTACTAAAATAGAGAAATATAATTCTTCTGTAATGAATTATTCAATATATGAGATTTTATACAAAGCATTAGATATATGCTCAAGAATATATAGAGATGGAGAAATTTCAATACCATAAAATAATAAAAACATATAAATCATGAACAAAGCAGTATTAATCCTGATAGGCGCAGCAATAGGCTGCCTTATCACACTATTGGTAACCTCAATACAAAGACAAAACGAAAAAGAAAAGATTGAGGCTGCGATGGACGTTGTAAAAGAATTCTACTATATGGCCAACCCAGAACCAACCATTCAATATATTGAAGTCATCGGCAAAAAAGGAAAAGCTACTTTGCACAATTTTATGTCTAAAGACTCAGTAGAAATTCTTTTAGGGAAGCCAGACAAAGCAACCATGAACACGTATTCAAGTAAAGTACATGAGAACTGGGATTATAAAATCAATGATGATTACAGTTTGGACCTGGACTTTGAGAACGGAATGCTTACAAACGTAAATCAATATTAGATATGATATGCCGCAATAGAATCTGGGAGGAACTGAAACAGGCTAAAGCAAATATTATCTGTATTCAGAAATATACAGATAAAAGAAGAGCATACAATAGATGGTACAATTTTTTAATTGCATTGACAGCTTCAGTCGGTGCTTTAGGCTCAATTTTTAATGTGAATATACCATTGTTTACATCAATTGGTATAGCTTTCGCTTCTATTGCAAAGTCTGTTTTTCCTCACTTTCTACAAAATGAAACTGAACTATCATCACTTGATTTATTGGCAGACTTCTACAATAAATACATGAACTCACTAGAGAATATCTGGTACAAGTTTTACCATAATATTATCTCAGAGGAAAACGCAATGAAAGAATTCTTTGAACTAAAAGAAACAGAATGCGAAAAACAGTCTCAATTAAATAGGCTCGTAAGAAACATCTCAAAAAATCTTCAGAGAAAGATAGATGAAGATTCAACTCTATATATAAATAGTGTTTACTTTGAAAAGGATACCGAAAAACAATAAACAAAGGTAAACTCATCATTGGTAATGCTAGAACTAATATACCATCTAATAAAAAGATAAAAAAATAATAATAATAAAATTCAAGCAATATGAATAAAGAAACGATTAGAGTTATCAGACCAAATGAACCACCAAAAGTTGCTATTCAGCACTTACCAGGCGGCGGTGCTCAAAGTTCAATGCCAAGATCATCAAATGTTCCACCTCCACCTAAACCAAAGAAGTAATATGGGAAAAGATTATACGACAAAAGATTTACCTGGAACAATAAAAACCCCTCCACCTCCAAAACCTCAAAAATGATTTACTCATTTTTCTTCTTCCAAGGAGGCGGTTCCGGAATATAATCCACTTTGACACCAAGATTGGAAAGCGTCTTACTTAAATGCCAGCTCAATTCCTCATCACTTGCTTTCTTGTCATTGATGAGATATCTGAACTGATAAACAATGCCTTTGATGGCAGTTTCGGGCAATGCTTTTTTCTTGAACATATTTGAGTTTTATATCATTATACAAACATACAAATATTTTCAGTAGAAACTACAAAAGACATTTTAAGGTTATCAATTTTCGGACTTATATTCCACTTTCATTCCAGTTGAGTATTTTTCAACACTTGTAACATACTGATTTACAGACAAGAGTATCACATTTCAAAAGCTATGTCTAGTTTAGTTTTTGTGTTGTGATACTCCTGGCAATAGCGATTGGTGGGAGTATCTTTTTTTGTATATGTCAAGCACTTACAAAAAACAAGATTTTGCCAACCTCTCCATAGGTGGAAATATTTAGTTGTCGGAACTATTGTCGGAGAACATTTTTATTTCCGATTTATTTCCGCTGTTTTTAATGAATTAATAACTTTATTTTGAATATGGCAATATTAAAACATTTTATTGTCCACAAAAACATATAAACGGCTTTATCCTCAATTATTATCAAAAGTTTATTCTTTGTAGGAATACAATCTTATTGAATTTACCACTCAATTTTTACATTAATCCCCAATAATGGAGCAGTAAAAAATAACATGTACAGATATTTTGAAAAGAAATTACTACTCCATAAACACCGGAGCCGGAGTACGTGGAAACTCTTTTAGCCCGGAATTATTTCTTGAAGGCGTCGAATTTGCATCGCGCAATTCATCATAATCCACATCTTTCTTGCAGAAATCTTCAAAATCGAATTTCTGCTTAGCTGTTTTCATAATACGTTCAACTATAATCTGGCGGGAAATCGCATTAAAGTATCTGCGGTTATCATCCATCGCGCTAACCACCTCAGAGCGCCATATTCCTTTTTCATAATTATATCCACCTTCATACATTCCCACTTTAGGGAAGCGCTCATCGCCAATCATTTTTTTCCAATAAACCAAGTCTTCCACTCCGGTTTCGTCAGTTGTAATATTCAGTCCGAAAGGCATTTCCCATGAATGGCCCTCAATTGGTCCTAAATCATATATTTCTCCGCTCTCTTCCTGGTAATACTCATCCATCAACCTTCCAAAACAGTGTCCACCATATTCATGCAGAAAAGTGTTTCTCCAGTTGCATACACTTATACCGGTTTCCTCATTGCCTGGAAGTTTCCATTCACCCTCTGTAGTAGGAATAATTGCAAATGATTTTCCCGACTTCCATGAATAGCAAATGCCCCCGTGTCGTACATCATTTACCAGCAAACATATTGGCAGATTGTCCAACGTAAGTTTTCCATCTCTCAAATCAGGACAAAAAGTCTGGACAAAATTCATAAGCAAAATATCATTTGCATACATATCCTTGCCGTTGTCGCTCCAACCTGAATTAAAATAAGTATTCCTGTCGAGGCCTATTGTATAATTATCAGCACCGGAATCAGCTGACAAAGCAGTAATTATATAGACATTAAAATATTCCATGTACGATTTGTAAGGTTCCACTCCAAACAGAAAATCCAGAGCCGAGCGTGCCTGTTTCTCAAACTTGCCTCCATATTGCAAGTCATTTTCAGTATATCCGTCCCCCGTCACTACCATAGTGACCGGATTTATATTACTGCTTTTATGATAAACTATCACTTCTCCTGTGGCGTATGATTTTGGTTCATCGTCATTTTCATCTCCTTCAATCATTCCCCATGGCATTTTCTCAACTCCCACAACATCTATTCTTCCATTTTTTGAGCAGACAGCCTTAACCTTATGCTTCATTCCAAATTCCATATCCATCACCACAGGAAGTACTTTCTGCGTTCCGTCAGACATGGAAAGTGTAATCTGTCCGTCTGCAATGTTCTGGGCAGGAAGAATTACAGAAAAGATACTGTCATTCTGGCGATGGGTCTTAACAGATTTCCTTTCTTTGTTTATGCAATAAACCTTGTCAAGTGCAAAATGTGCCCAAAAATCAGGATAAGCAGTCACGCTCATACTGTCAACACGTACAGATGCCTCCTTTGAATGAAGTAATTCTACTGAAAGCATGGCAAGTTTGTGCTCCATTGGTATAGACACGTAACTGTTGGTCTTTTTTGTTATTACTCTGCCAAACAAAAAATCACTATGTCTGAACTCTTCAATGGAATCCTGGTTTAAAGAAACACATCCGTTATACGAAGGCCATGCCAAAGCCTGTCTTACATCGGGAGTGTATGCATAGATTTCAAAATTCTCCCCCATAGCTTTCCATTTAAGGTTATCTATATCCTTCCACTCAACTGTATTAGGCTGGAAAGCCGAAGCACAGTCTGCATTCCAGATATTTCCATCGAAAATTGCAGTCTGAATAAATCCCTCCTCGTAACTGTTGGGACTATACCCTTCGGAGAAAATAACTAACGCAAGAGAATCACCTTTACTGAAGCCATTATTGCTACCTTCATCCACGGACTCTCCTTTCTGCGAGGCCCCATCCATAACGTAAGGGCTTATATACATGTTGGAATACCCAATAAGGGCATTAATTATCTCTTCTGCAGTACATGCCGACACTGCAAAAGCCATAACTGCCACAATCATGTATATAAGCCTTCGTTTCATATCGTGCAAATATATAAATTAATAATCATATTCCAATGCGAAATCATCAACCCAAAGAGTAGAACCTACTCCACCGGTGAAATAATCGCCCAATTTGCTGGCGGAACATACTATTAAAATACCGGACGGCACTACGTCTGTACGTCTGTATTCAAGTTCTATTTCAAACTTCTTGTAATCAGGTACAGTTTCGTTGATATTCATTTCTCCGTAAGCAATGACGTAATCGGCATTTTTGTCGAAGTACTTACCGTTGTTGTTCGGATTATCAGTCTTAATTTCAACATATGTACCGTCGCTGTCAGGATTGCCACTGACCAATGCTACCCACACAATACCTGTGTCGGGCTGCCCCTGAAGATGTTCATACCCTTTTGAAGTCTTGTCAATAGTTGCCTGAGTATATTTATAGTATCCTGTAAGTTTGGTTGGGAAAGTCTGGAAAGTTCTACCGAATCCTAACAAACCGTTCATACCCAGAGTTTCTTTATATTTTCCTATAAAGAGGTTACCGGCTGCCATAACTCCCACAATAGCCTTACTTTCGAGTTTCGCTGCTGTAGAGCCACTACTTCCCGGTCGTGGTTCATTCACTCCCATGGTAATATTGTCATTCTCACTTACGGTTGTACTTCCCTTGTTTCCTGTATCCCAGAAAGTTTCTTCACCTTCAGCCCACGGACATATCACTTTTCCATTTTGGCTCCAGTTTTCAAATCCCATATTAGGTATTTCCACCTCACCAAGTGTAGTGAATTCAACTTCACCGCCTTCTATGTCGCCAACTTTTGCACGGCATACATATTTTGTTTCTGGTGTCAAACCTGTCAGCACTGTAGAGAAGTCCGTACCATCCATTTCAATATCCGAAGAAGGAACTGCAATCCATTCTGTGTCGTCAGCCTTTCTATACTCAAAACTACATGTCTGACCTTCCATTCCAATACCATAAAGCCATGCCACCCTTACTCCCGGATTTGCAGCCTTAGTCATGTCCTGGTCGAAATTATAGATTCTTATACTCCATGTTTCATCTATAAAATCGCTGAATTTAACTGTTACAAAAGCCTCGATATAGTTCTTGTAAAACTTCCATCCATTCTCCTGACTTACAACACCTTTCACTACTCCACTCTCTTCACTGCCCTGAGGTCCAAGTTTCAAGTCCTGAAGTTCTGCTCCGGAGAGAGGCAAATCTTTCTGAATATATGCCACAGCCATTTTATGTTCGGTGTCAAACATCGGTTTACCCATTTGATTGGCAACCTTGAACACTCTTTCAATATTCTGTACAGGAACTATCTTCCAGTTATATTCCTGAAACAATGAAAGTTTTACATCAAAATTATGAGTAAGATCGAGTACATCGCCTTTCTTTACATTCGATTCAATATTATTGTGATAGTTATTGTCACTACCATCCCTCAAAGTAGCCTTATACTCGATATTCAGCAATTCCGATTTTGCAGGATTGGCTGTTTCCTCCAAATTTACAGTCACAGTCATGTCCTTTTCGGAAATCACCGCATCACCCGTCTGTCCTGATACTGAAAAAGCAGTAATGGACAATGGAACTTTACCATATGGCAAATCATTCTTTATGCAGCCACACATAGCAAAAATCAAAGCCACAGCACCTGCCAACGATATATATAACCTGTTATTCATGTCGCATTACAAACAAAAAGTTAAACCTATGTTGATATTCAGGATATTGATTTTAAAATCAGCACCACTCGTATCACGCTTTCCTTCTTCACCCAGACTATTGTTCTGTCTTTCCGAACGATATTTGAATCCGGCCACACCAAACGACATTTCTGCCGACACATTCTTGGTGATAAATACAGCCACACCCGGGTTTATACCTACTCTAAGCTCGTTGATAGTAGTTTCAGTATTGGTAATATCCGCACTGTCAGATTTTCCGTTTGTAAAGTTGGAATGTCCGCGCTTGTAAGTGACATGCGTTTCATTAAACAGTCCGAACATACCGCTCGGATCAAGACCGATATATGAACGATGAAACAAACCCACGGAATACAAATCCTCCGAATATCTCATTCCTCCAAAGCTGAAACTCATGTCCGAGCCAAGATTTAAATCAAGATTACCCAAATCACCAATCAAACGGTTATATCCGAACTTCAATCCCACAACACTGTTATTGCTATAGGCATATCCCACATAAGGATTAAAAGCCTTAACAGAAAAATTGGCATCGAAATCGCCAAGCATGGAATATAGCAGACTACCCTCCTCACTCTCATAATTAATGAAAGAGAATGTAAGTCCACCCATCCATTTACCTTTTGATATAAGCTTGTAGTTCAATATACCGCGGTCGAAACGTCCAATAGACTTTTCAGGAATAAGTTTCGACTTGTCTTCCAAAGCAGTCTTCTTTTCCTTCATGTCGATATAAACCGTATCACGTATAATTATAGTGTCACGTCCCTGCGCCATCAAACCTGCTGCCACAGACAGCAGTGCAAATATAGTAAATATTATCTTCCTCATACACATATATTATAAGTAAAAGGCTATACCCAAGCCTACAGAGAATAAATTGATTCTGAAATTGGCAACGCTTGACGACTGTTCACCTGTGTAAAGTTGGTCCGTCTTGTGTTTTGTTCTGCTCAAATCCACACCAAGAACACCCACACTTACTTCTACTGCCGTATAATTGTTTACGAAAGCAACAATTCCCGGAACTACGCCAATACCCAAATCTACCGAACTGGTATATGTTCCGGCCAGTTCATCGCCATTGCTTGTCACAAGTTTTGTCCTGCTTTCGCCAAACTTCAATTGAGTTTCTGCAAACAATGCAAAACGCTTGCTTGTACCAAGATTGATATAGTTTCTCATTATTCCCATCACGGAGTATGAATGTTTCAGTTGGTATGTATCATCTAAATCGAACGACAATCCATCACCCAAGCCTAACGAAAGTCCGTCAAACTTAGTCAGCGTACGTCCGTAAGAGAAACGACCTCCAAGTGTCATATTATCCATTATGGCATACGACACAAGCGGACTGAACTTGAAATTATATCCGTCTGAATTAAACTTATCGATTATCAGGAACTGATAGTTCTTTTCCGTGTGCTCGGAGTAAGACACACTGGCTCCTGTAATCCACTGCCCCTTAGGGACAAACACATTATCGGCAATATCTCTCTGCTTCTTTTGTGCCGTTGCCATTAACGGCAGGCACAAAAGGATGCAGATGTATAATAATTTATTTTTCACTATATTATATTTATATGTTTATTTGCTTAATTTACTTTCTTCATATACAAGTTCCATATCATCAAGCCACATTGCACTACTTGTACTACCAGAATAATAGTCTCCGTACTTACTTGCTGTTGCAACAATTATTATGCTTTTAGGAACCCTATTGAACCCACCATAATTCTCGTAATTGATAGGTATCTCAACTTCTACCATACCTCCATCAGATGCCTGAAGAGTTTCTGTAAATTCTATCTCTCCATATCCAATAGTTCCTGAACTGTTAGGATCAAACAGCTTAGGTCCTAAAGTTCTAACAACCACAGGCCACTGCGGATAACTTGGATCATCACCTACCCAGTCACCAACGGCAATATATATCTTACCAATGTCAAGATCTCCCTTACTGATTTTATCAGTTTCCGTATAATCGACTGTTCCAGGAGTATATTTTACCCATGCTTTCAGCGCGTATGGTCTTGTTTCAAAAGGTCTTCCCCAACCCAAAATTCCATAATATGTTTCCTCTGTACCAAGAAACTCACCTACAAAAAGATTTCCTGCAGCAAACTTTCCAATACCCAGAACACCTACAAACTGAGATTTAAGATACAAAGACTGATTTCCAGAATGCTTTATACTTGCATCAACACTAGTTACATTTACAGACATAGTAGCTGAACCTTCATTTCCGCTATCCCACCAATAATTACTTGGATCTTTACTTATTCTTAGTATTTTACCTTCATAAGACACATCCTCAAAACTATAATTATCCAATATATGCACAGCATCAGTAGTCACCTCGCTAATAACATTAGAAACCTTTGTTCCTTCAACCATCTGATACTGATATGTAGTTCCAGGCTTAAGTCCTTTTATTTGTGCAGTCTTATAATAAACACCATCTGCTTCAGCCGGAATATTTTCACTCCAAGTATCAGTATTCTTTTGTCTGTATCTGAAATACAAAGTTTCTGTAGGAGTTTTTCCTTCCAAGTTCTGACCATAGAATACAGCTTTATCAGACCATATTTCATATCTACGATCTTCAGGTATATTTATAGACGTTACATTTGCATCAGATACTATTATATTCCAAACAATTTCTCTTGTCTTAGCAGTTGCTCCTTCTTGAATTTCATCGTAAGTATCTGTTGCTGTGAATTTCATGCTATATGAAGATTCATTTATGAAATAAGAATTCAATTTGTCACCAAATTCCAATCTCACATTTTTCTTATCTTCGGTGATAACCACATTCAAGCCTTTATCTTTAAACTGCTGTTGCTCTGAAATAATATCAAGAGAGTTTGAATTCAATCCAAGTCCGGTCAACAATTCACTCTCAACTATTACCGTTTCCAGAGGTGTAGAACCTGAAAATGTAAATACAGGCGACATTGTCGCACCGGTGGCCACAAACATATCAGCTGACAAATCTATCTTTTCTGAACCATTAGTTGCAGATACAACAGGTCTTTGATATACCATAACAGTTTCATCTTGAGTACAAAGAGGAGTTTCATCAACTTTCAGTTCAAAGAAACCACCTCCGTAATTACCAGGTATAGGTTCACCTTCTGAAGGTGAATAAGTAACTGTATATAAAGTAGCCTCCTTAACAGACTTAATAATGTTTTCATATGAAAAGTCTGTTCCTGTCTTTGTCTTTCCACTGAATAGACATTTAATTACCGGATTTTTTTCAGGTGCTATAAAATAACCAGTCTTAGTTTCTTCAGCCATAGGATACTCCAACGAACCACCTTCTACCGAAACTGTAACTTTAGCTTCCTCAAGTAAATTATTCCATTCCTGAGAATATTCTATCTTAACAAGGGTATTCACAATATTGCAATTGACATTAACCTCTGTTGTCTGTCCTTTTACGACAGAAAAACTCTCAGTACCCTTGTAATATTTATCCTCAAACGATGCAGGAACAGAATCACCGGCAACAACCAATGTGGAATATTTATCACCCACCGGCATTAATATACCATCTTCAGGAACTTCAGACCATCTGCCATAGCGATTAACCAACTTACCGTTATTAAAAATCCTTATTTTACAGTTTTCCCTCAGGGCATTGCTTTCCTCATCACTTAACGTTGAGCGTGATGCCACTACAGCAACTTCATCATCTACACCAAAGTCTATCTTAACTCTACCTGCATTACTCAGGAAAGAATCTTCCTGTCTGCATCCCAATAGACAAAGGCATCCTGAAATTACATATAATAATGTATGTCTCATTTGAATACGCATTTAAATTATTATTGTGCAGAAGAGGTACTGTCGATTATCAATTCTTCTTCAGCGGTATCATCATAAGAATCAACTACTTTTATTTTAAAAGAATGTTTTCCGGCGAATGTGCTTTCAAACAGTAATCCGACAAACGGACTTATATCAAACAATACAATGCCTTTATTGTTTATAATATTCTCACCTACAGGAAAATTCAAGTTTATCAAAGCATTCTTTATTTCCTCTGTAGCCGGTTCTGCCAAATCAAACGATGTAGCCCCACCAAAAACAGCGCTTGCTGCAGACAAGAAACCTTCATTATCAGATGTTATTTCCACATATACATGCTGCATACCTTCCGGAGCCATCAGATTAACCTGCAATGTTCCCGGATTTACTGTTATAGGTTGCTTTATATCAAATCCAACGCCTTCAATACTTGGTTTACCGAAATCAAGTATCTCATCATCTTCAGGAAGAACACTTCCCTGAAGTTCCGCTGTAAAAACTTCATCAGAAATTTTAAGTTTCATTGCAGGCACTATACCACCAGTTCCTGGGTCAACATAAGAAGCAGAAACCAAATCATAATTAACAATAAGTTCTGTTCCTTCAATAACTGTATAAGACGTAGTTATGTGGGTAGGTTCTGATTCTCCATCTACTTTACCTTCAAACCGCACTCCTACTACATTATCCGTTGCCTTACAATGAAAATAGCCCGAACGAGTTTCGTCAGCTGTATAGGCCAACGATTCATCACCAAGAGTTACGGTAACTTGTGTGTCTTCACTAAGAAGAGGTTTCAGATCATCACTATACTTTATTGTGACTTTCAAGTTTTTAAGTGTACATGACACTGTTCCTGCATCTACAATCTTATCTTTCACAATTGTAAAAACAGACGATTCGCCATAACAATAAGGAGCATCAAACTGAGCACCTTCAACATCCTGCGAATGTGCGACCAATTTATAATCACCTGCATCTAAAGTAAATATCTCCGGCATTTCGCTATATTTCCATTCTTGCACTAAAGAATTGTCTGCAGATTTATAAATACCTACAACATAGTTATTCAAATCTTCTGCAGCGCGTGATACAGTAACCATAGGCTCTGTATTATACGTCATTTCCATACTTGACAGTTTTACCTGACCGGTACCGGTAACGCTTAAGTTCATCTTTTCACTATGACAAGATGAAAATATCATTATACTTGATAATAATACTGTTAATGTAAAAAATAGTTTTTTCATTGTATGTTGCGTATTTTTATTCGTAAATTAATTGTAAATCGTCTATCTTTAAGGTACTTCCATAATGAGCATTCCATTTAACTGAACCATTATCAGTAGGAAGATATATTGTACCATTTTTTATAAAATCACTTTTTGAAAATGATGTTTTATTTGTTGAAAAGAACTCTATTGAAATAGAAGTTGCCTTCAATATATAGTTAGAATAGTTCAAAGCAATACTACATTTTCTATAATCTGAATCTTCAACTTGAGTCAATTCATGAACATATTCACTTTCAGCAATAGTTATATCATTATTTTTCAAAGAGACCAACACTTTGAAACTATCTGAGTTATATGGTTTATATTTATAAAAGAAAACTATAGATAAAGGTCTTGATTCAAATGAATGTCCTAAAACTTTATTCTCTGCTTTATTCTCCCACTTATATGTACCAATAAAGATACTAGCAGGGAAAGCTGATTCTGGATAAATAGAAAAGCTAGTACTTGCGTACTCACCACCATGACCTGATGTATGTAATTCTACAGCTTTATTTCCACTATAAGCATCTGAAGTAAAATATACGGCCGGACATGTTGTAACAGAAACTGGTGATACCGTCCAAGCTTGTGCTCTTTCATTATTAGTACTCCACCAACTTTCATCTACATTATTATTAGGATAATAATAATACACATCAAATCCAAACCAATCAGAGCCTTGATGTTTTGTTTCATATCTCCATTCTTCAAATCCATTATTCGGAATCTGTTTATCCTCCTCAGTCTTAACATCAAGAATATTGGTAGGTTCCTTACCATCCTTAACAACACGAAGTTGCTGTTGAGTATTGGAAGACAACCCTTTTGCAATAAGATTTGTTCCAGATACCTCCAAATTTTGAATATCTATATCTGTCCAATCTCCATTTATCTCTTTTTTCTGTACCTTCAAAGACTGCATTTCATTTTGTGGAACATTGTAGACATGCATATAGGCTCTTTTTGCCCATACGTCACCTTCGCCATTATCAAGCAATATTCCATAAGATACATTTAAATCTGTTTCAGTATCTTTATTATAGGTTAAATATTTCGCATTTACCTTAAATGGGTTAATAAACTGTACATCATCTGTTCCTTTAAGGAATACAGTATATTGATTTAGTTCACCAACTTTTATCGGCTCGCTTATCTTCTGAACACTTAGCGGTGCTCCTCCATCTGTTAATGCAAATTTTATATTATTAGCATCCCCATCAAGTAATGTTACATTCACTTTACATTCATTACCCAAGAAAGGCGCCTCTTCGTCCGTTGGATATACACTAAACATACAATCCTGAGCTTCAACATTAAACGAGAACACATCAGACGTTTTATTTAGTTTATCTGTTACAGTTAGTTTTATATCTACCGGATTATCCTTAGGCAAGGTTCTTAACAACTCTGTAAAATCTATATAAGCCATTTTATTAGAGCCTGCAAATCCTTTTAATTCAACTCCAGTACCTTTTATTGTCGATACTGTCTGTTCGTCAGCAGATGACAAGTCTGTATTCTCACTCCAGCCTTTTTCTTTGAGATAAGCAGAAGTAGTAGCCATAACACATGATGCTATCCCTGCTTCAGCATTTATTATGACTCTGAGATTTCCGTCAATACCTGCACCTTCAACTACACTGCCTATATTCTCAAAACCTTCACCCGTCATATAAGGAGGATTGGCATTAAGTGCAGCATCTGAAATATCTATACTGATAGGTTCTTCATTTATATCCTCTGAGAAAGTAACTGTCATAACTGCTTTTGAGACATCAACATCAAGAGTCAATGCATATTCATACTGAGGATTCAAAGTATATTTTCCTACATTTAAGGTAGCCTCATTGGCACCTGTCTTCTTTGCTTTCACATATACAGTGACCTCACCTGAAGCAAGATACGCTCCACGTGTTTCATCCTGTACATATTCTACTGTATTGCCTTTAGAAGTAGATACATAAGACGAATATGTAAAAAAATATTTCTTGAAATTGTCTGTATAATTGATTTTCAGAATAGAATTTGCCAACTTGCATTCCAGTTCTACATCCACATTATCACCTTTCTCCAAATGTATATCCTTAGAGCCGGAATAATATGGTTGATCAAAGCCTTCAACTTCCGGATTTCCCATGTCGGCAACAACTGTATAATTACCGACTCTCAATTCAACATTTTCACACTCTCCATTGTTAAACTTTTCATAGTCCGTACATGCATATACTGTTTCATCATATGCCTTTACTGAAAGTTTAAAGCCATTCTTTAAAGCCTCAGCTACCGGATCAAACGGTTCTTCCGTTTCCGTTCCACCATTTTCACTACCATCACTTCCACCAGTGTTTTCCTGACTATCATCATTTCCGCCAGACACATCCTCATCTGTTTGAGCATTATCACCACTACGTGATGGAGTTAGCGTACTAATAACTTCTGAGTCTATTCCTATATTCCTGAAAGATACTGTAGCGAAACCATCTGCAGATGAAGCTTCGTCCTTATTACAAGACACCATAATAGCCACAAAAGCTATCAAAGAAAACAGGATTTTAATTCTTTTCATTTCCTTTTTATTATATTACATAATTTCACGCTGCAAAATAACTGCTTTTTAGCATATTCTGCAAGGTCTATTCTTGATATTTTTGTTCTATTTTTAATCATATCTTATTTTTGATTATTCATAAACGGTATATTTTTAATATTTTATAGGCTTTTAATCATATTGTTTTTGGTCAATACTTCAAATTGACTAATTTTGTAGATATGACATAACAAACACATTTATTCATGGACAAGGAACTACCAAAATTTGACTTGCCGGAAGACTGGCTGGCAGGTACTGACATAAGCAAGGAGCTATTAGGACTTTATAAAAACTACCCGGTCAGACTGAAATGCGAAATTATTGCTTTATGTATGGACGGAGAAATAGATGCATCCGTAAACCTGAACCGTATAACAGTGAGGAAAAACGATATTATCACTCTTATGCCGGGCTCTATATTCCAGATAAACGAACTGAATGGAGAACTGAAGATTTTTTTCTTAGGCTTCTCTTCAAAATACGTGGAAAGAAACGACAAGGCTAAAACGATGCTTGATGCGATATACTCCACACTTGGAAGACCCAAAATCTCGCTGTCGGACAAAGGTGCGGAAATGATAGAAAAATATTACAGATTACTAATAGACGTTTATGAACTGTCCGACGAGAAAATTAAATCGGAAATTGCAGATAATATTTTTACGGATACACACAAGGGTATATCATTATTATATAAGAAGAAATCGGCTAATGAGAGTGTAGCCTCATCAAAAAGCGAACAGCTATGCAAGGCTTTCACCCAAATGGTGGTGCAGCATTATAATGACAACAGAAATGTAGCATGGTATGCTGAAAAATTGGGAATTTCACATGCTCATCTATGCTCGGTAGTGAAACAGGCCACCGGAAAGACTTGTGCGGACATTATTTCGTCTATGGTGATTATGGATGCAAAATCGCAGTTGAAATCTACTCAGTTGAGTATCCAGGCTATATCTGAGTCGCTGAATTTTGCGAACATGTCGTTCTTCGGAAAATACTTTAAAAGACACGTGGGAATGAGTCCTCTGGAATACAGGAACAACGGGTGAAAACAAGCCCTGCGGAAAGCCGAAAAAAAATGCTTCGTCGTTTGAAGTAAAACGACGAAACGTTTTAACTCAAACGACGAAGCGTTTTTGTTCTTCTTTTTTTAAAAAAGACCGGACTGATAAAAGCCCGGCCTTTCGGTGTCAAAGTTTCATCTTGCTAACAAAGAAGATGTATCCGATATATTATTTGCTATATTCTTTAAAGCCATAGACAATATTTTTATCTCATCCTCAGTAAAAGCTATGGTTCCGTTTATTTTTTTGTACAACCAAGTCCTGTCCTTTCCGAAATATTCTTTAGCTATATAAGACAATGATACGACATCAGATATTCCTTCAAGAACACTTTTTAAATCCTTGTCTGTCTTAGGTGACTTGATTTTCTTGCGTTCAGCCATAACTTCCCTTAAATACTGTCCTGCAAGCTTTCTCTCTTCTTGCGGAACAGAACTCATAAGTTCGGAAAAACGCTTATCATTTTTTTTACGTTCATCTTCTGTTGAGCAGCTACAGAAATCTTCAAAACAGGCTCTAATCTTTTCTTTTAAATCTTGCATAAACTAAATATTTATCAGTTTCGATGATGATTTGAAGTAGCCCCGAAGGGCTACCCAAATCATTCATCCGTCAAAGTTTCAACGATTCCTTTACAGTCCTCATTGATTAACTCATCAAGATCCTCTCTGGTGTACCAGCCTTCTTGCAAAAGCTGGTCTTCATGTCTGAGGAGGAAGCGCAAATCTTGCAGATACTCTTCCCGGTCCTTTAGACCTTCTTCTTTGTTATACATGAAGTTACTTTGACGATGCAAATATAATCATCTTTTGATGAATAACAAAGAAAGAAACGTTATTTCTTCATCAAAAGATGATTTTTAGGCACATTTATTCCAAACTTACCACCCCTATCTTCTTCTTTCCATCCATTTTCACAGTCAGAGGTTTTTCAAAACATACCCATCGCAGGAATTTGGTTTCTTCTACGGCAGGCAGGCTGTTCAGATAGTCCTGATTATATATACCGTCGTTCATAAAGGCATTTATGGTGAAATAGCCTACTCCGAAGGATGTCAGATTCTGGAAGAAGTGCGTTCCCTGACTCGGGTCGACGCGATAGTTGGTCAGACCGGCCTCTACTATAACTCTTGCAGCAGATATGTTAGGCCACTTGACAGGTATTCCGAGCCAGGTGTCGCTGCTGCCCCATCGGCCGGGACCTACAAGCACGTAGTGTTTGCCCTCGTCCAGGAACTTTTTGTTCAGTTTTTCTATTTCATAAGCGATAAGCTGGTTGTTCGATGCTGTATATCCGTCTGTCTTTACATAGATGATATCACAGATATCGTCCATCACACCATGTCCAAGAGAATTTTCGCTCTTCAGTATAAGCTTATCCTCAGGAATGAGATTCAAGTCCTCATCCAAATCGGCCTTCATATCCACCATCGGACGTATCTGAAGCAGATAGAACACTCCGGTCTTGTTGTTGGCATTAAAGTTGACGGCAAATTCGATTTCCACCGGACGGCGCATCTCACCCTGACCGTATTTCTGTGCCAACTGCAAGAGGCGTGCCAATGGGAATACATCGTGCTGTAGTATGTTGGCGAAAGTGATAACTTTTCTGCCTCCGGGATAAATACCGTCGCGTATCACCATATCGTATGGGTCGTATGTAGATGCTATATAATTGAGTGCACCATCGGCCTCAGCATCCTTGACATGGAGTTTCAGAAGATTGAATCCGTCGTCGAGAGAGAAATTCTGTCCCGTATTCTTGAGGTCGAGGGCATAGAAGCGTGTCTGTGTTTCACGAAGGGCTATTTCCATTTCGCTGGTCTGAAGTACCTGATGAGGGTGGTAAGGACATACTCTGAGGGTAAGTCCACCGTCGACTATGTATTTTCCCAATCCCAATGCAAGGCTCACAGTTCCTTCTTCTGCAAGTTCGTCATTTATAGGATAATAGTTGATGGAACGTGCCACACCCGATATGGCCGGATAATAACGGTCGCCATACTGTGTACCAACCACTTCCTGAAGGATGACTGCCATCTTTTCCTGGTCTATGACATTGCTTGTAGCCTGCATATAGGCCTTGCTGTCCTTGTAAAACACTGATGCATACACCCCTTTTATGGCATCACTCAGCATACGGAGCATCTCGTACTTATCCTCCATGAATGGTATCATATAGGTGGAGTATATTCCTGCAAACGGCTGATAATGTGAGTCTTCGAGCAGGCTGGACGAACGTATGGCTATAGGCGATTTCACCACATCGAAGAATGCGAAGAAATCTTCCACCAGACGGTCGGGCAACTTGGCTCGCAAGAATGCCCTGAGAATGGTTTCATCGTCTGCATCGCTCAAGGCCAACTGATAAAGGCGGTTACTGTCCATAAACTCATCAAAGATGTCTGTACAGAGTACTACAGTCTTTGGAATAGCTACGGATGCATTCTCAAAATCTTCAAAATCAGGATGACGCTTTATCATATTGTCAATGAAAGCCAGTCCACGTCCTTTTCCTCCGAGAGAACCTTCACCGATACGGGCAAAATTGGAATAGCGGTCGAAACGTTCGCGTTTGAATTCTGCCACCACTCCCTGATTCTTCATTTTACGATAGCGTACAATGGCCTCGAATATTATCTGACGGTGGGCATCAAGGTCCTGCAACGACTCCCAAGTGACCTGCTTCAGAAATTCTGCCACAGGGAATATGGCACGCGAATAGAGCCAGCGCGACACATGGTTGCGGCTGATATGATAATGGAATGAGTCGGCCGGTATGGAAAATACTATGTTCTGAAGTTCCTTCAGATTGTGCACGCGTGCTACTTCTTCCTTTGTTTTGGGATTGATGAATACGAAATCACCAAATCCGAAATTCTCAGATACTGACTCACGAAGGTCGATATTCATTTTCTTGGAGTTCTTATCTATGAATACGGCCTTACACTCATCGGCATATTTGCGGTTTTCTTCTTCGGCCGACTGAAGGATAAGAGGCATGAACGGGTCGCGTGAGCGTACCTCTTTTAGAAGTTTTACACCGGCAAGTGGGTCTATGACTCCATCATGTGGGAAACGTGCATCGGAGATAATACCAAGAATGTTATTGCTGAATGTTTCATACAGGTGCATCGCCTCTTCGTACGAACGTGCAAGAACTATCTTAGGACGGCCTCGCATACGGAGGGTACGCTGGTGCTCGTTCAAAGCTTCTGTGGCAAACTCCTGACTCTGCTTAAGAACGAACTTATAAAGGTTCGGCAGTACGGACGAATAGAAGCGTACCGAATCTTCTACAAGCATAATCATCTGGACACCCACTTCCTTTATGTCATGCTCCAAGTTCATCTTATCCTCTATCAGTTTGATAATGGAAACAAGAAGGTCGGTATTGCCTAACCAGCAAAATACATATTCGAACACACTCAGGTCCTCGTGCTGCATTCTTTCCCTGATGCCGTGAGAGAACGGAGTCAGAACAACGATTGGGATTTTAGGATATTTGACCTTTATGTCGCGAGCAATATCGAACGTATCACTGCTGTCAGTTCCGGGCATACAGATAACGAGGTCGAACATGGTGTTGCCCAATTGTTTCCATGTTTCTTCGGGAGTAGAAACCTGAGTAAAACGCGGAGGATAGCGCAAACTGAGGTTCATATATTCAATGAATATCTTCTCGTCTATACGTCCGTCATCTTCGAGCATGAAAGCATCATAAGGATTTGCCACTAAGAGAACGTTGAATATACGTTTTGTCATCAGGTTGGCAAACTGTGTATCCTTGAAATAAAGCTGATTTAACTTTAACTTACTGAGCATTTTAGGTTTGTGTGTTTAAGTTTATGACTACACTACAAAAATCGACATTTCAAATGATTTATGCAATATTTTCATAAAAAAAAGCCACGAATCAGGTGACGTACGGTAATTCAGATTAGTCGGAGTGATGGATTTCCAGTTCCAATAATACAGGCAAGTGGTCGCTGTAACCGCCTTTATATCTCATGCCATTGAAAGTACGGAACGGAGTATCACCACCGTATTTATCGTCTTCCTCCATCAGAAACGGAAAGTCCAGGATGCGGGCATTGGAATATGATGTCCGGATGCTTCCTTTGCCTAAAAGCGTACCGCTCACTATCATCTGGTCCAGTATCCCCCACTCTCCACGGTATTTGTATGTTCCGCGTGGCCTGCCGTCCATCAGATTATAAAGAGAATGCGGCTCTGTTGTTTTTCCGGGTTTATGCGCACCGAGTACTTCACTCAATGATTTATTGGACGGATAGTCGTTGAAGTCGCCCATTATTATAATATGTGGGTTAGTGCGCAAATGCATGATGCTGTCCGAAGCCGATTTAAGACGGCCGGCTGCCATAAGTCTGTACTGTTCCGTTTTTCGCCATCCTCCCGAACGGGAAGGGAAATGCACGAGAAATACATCCAACGTATCTCCAGTAACTATCTGTCCGCTCACGTGGAGAATATCGCGTGTGGGCCTTCCGCCTATGGATGTGGTGGGTATATTGATTATGTGTTTTTCCAGAAGTTTAAAGGTGTATGGCTGATAGAGAAGCACTACGTCTATTCCGCGTTCGTCCGGCGAATCTGTCATAACGTATTCATATCCGGCTTCACGCAGCGGCGAATAACGGACAAGAGTACGGGTACAGAATTCATTCTCCACTTCACACAGTCCTACCAGGTCCGGTACCTGCTCTCCTGAGGCTGAGAGTATCACACGTGCTATGCTTTCCACTTTTTTAGTGAACTTTGAGTAGGTCCATCCGCGCGGACTTCCGGGCATAAATTCAAGGTCATTTTTAAGCGAATCATGACGGCAGTCAAAAAGATTTTCCACATTATACTCCATCACTAAAAACTGTTGTTGGGCAACAAGGCTCATCGAAACGAGCCATGCCACCCAACACAACAGCAATCTTATAATATTCATGTTCAAGCCTTTACAGGTATATTCAGAAGTACATCGAGGAGATGTTTCCAGAACTTGTCCACAGTAGGGATAAGCATTCTTTCGTCCGGCGAGTGAACACCGCGCAATGTAGGTCCGAAAGAAACCATATCGAGCGAAGGATATTTCTCAAGGAATAATCCGCATTCCAGTCCGGCATGTATAGCCTTCACTTTCGGTTCTACTCCGAAGAGTTTTTTGTAACTTTCTACTGCCACCTTTAATATCTCTGACGATGGGTTCGGTTTCCATCCAGGATAACCGTCGCCAGTTGTCACGGTAGCGCCGCCAAGTTCGAAAGCCGAACGTACTGTCTGCGACATGTCGATGCGTGAGGAAAGGATGGAACTGCGCTGGCTTGTACCTACCACAATCTGTCCGTCGCGCATCTTTATGGAAGCAAGGTTAGACGATGTTTCTACCAGTCCTTCCATGTTCTGGCTCATGGCGAACACTCCATTGTGGACCGCATGTATGGAATTGAGGAAACGAGTCATAGCTGTCTTCTCAATTACTTCAGGCTGTGCAGTTTCCGATTCAAGATCCATTCTTATGTTCGGTTCTGTCACAGAATATTCGTTTTCCACGTCTGCAAGGAAAATATTCAAATCCACCCTTACTGATTCCTTATCCTTCATAGGCACTGCACAAACGGCATGAGCTTCGCGAGGGATTGCATTGTGGAGGTTTCCTCCGTCTATTTCAGAGATATACAGGTCGTATTTTGAAGCCAACTGCATCAGATAGCGGTTCAGCAGCTTGTTGGCATTGGCACGATTCTTATTGATATCGTCGCCCGAGTGACCGCCTGTAAGACCTTTCACTGTTACGCGGAAGAAGAAATAACCTTCCGGCGACTTAACCATAGGACAAGGGAATACAGCTGTAGTTCCAGCTCCTCCGGCACAACCTATGAAGAGTTCTCCTTCGTCCTCTGAGTCAAGATTCAAGAGAATATCGCCGCTCATAAAACCTTCCTTCAAGGCAAATGCTCCGGTAAGACCTGTTTCCTCGTCTACTGTGAAAAGACATTCCACCGGTCCGTGCTTGATATCGTCCGAAGCAAGTACAGCCAACTGAGTGGCTACTCCGATACCATTGTCGGCACCGAGTGTAGTACCTTTGGCTTTAAGCCATTCTCCGTCGATATAAGTCTGGATTGGGTCTGTATCGAAGTTGTGAACTGTGTCGTTGTTCTTTTCGCATACCATATCAATGTGTGACTGCAGGATAACAGTTTTCCTGTTTTCCATTCCGGCTGTGGCATTCTTCTTTATAAGTACGTTGCCTGCTTCGTCAACCTTATATTCGAGTCCTTTGCTTTTTGCAAAATCAATCAGAAAAGCGCGAATCTTTTCTTCTTTCTTCGAAGGACGCGGAACTTTACAAATCTCATCAAAATAATGAAAAACGATTTTAGGAGTCAAGTCTTTTACTTCCATAATAATTAGTATTAAGCATTTATTGAATTATATTTCGTGCAAAAATAAGTTAAATAAGACGATTTACACATATATATTGACTTTTTTAAAAGCATTCTGAAGTTTTAATCGTAACAAAACTATATATTTGCACCACAAAAATAGTGAAAGGTGAGCGGAGAGGCAAATGAAAAACACAGTTTTTCAAATTTTGACTATCCTAAACCGTATTCTATTTTATTTATTCCAAATAGTGAAAGATAAGTTGAAAGACAATATATATGCTTAAAATAATATTTGCTACATTGATAATAGTCGCTATTTGTATAGCACTGTTATGCGTTAAAATACTGTTTAAAAGAAATGGGCGTTTTCCTAACACACACGTCAGCGGTAGCAAGGCCATGCGTGAAAGAGGTATAGGATGCGTACAGTCGCAAGACAGGGAACAGAGAAAAATCAATCCTCATGCCATTTCTGAAAGAAGCAAAGAATAATAATTAACAGAATAATAATTAACAGAATAATAATTAACTTAATTGATATAGAAGATTTATGAAAAAGACTAAGTACATCCTTAAAGGATTTTTGGCTGTGGTTATGGCTGTAATGTTCGTACAATGTGCAGGTAACAATGGGGAAACAACACAGACTGCAGCACCTGTTGCAGCCAATGGCACAACAAACATGAAAATAGCATACGTTGAAATCGATTCACTTCTTACCAAATACCGTTTTTGGAACGATTTGAACGAACTTATGATAAAGAAAGAGGAGAATATCCGTACTACTCTTAACGAAAAAGCTAAGGCTCTGGATGCTGCAATGAAAGAATTCCAGCGCAAATATGAAAACAACGGTTTCGTAAGTGCTGAAAGCGCTCAGCAGCAGCAGAACCGTATCATCAAACAGCAGCAGGACCTTCAGGCTTTGCAGGATAAACTTAGCAAAGAGTTGGCTGACGAAAACCAGAAGAACAGCCTTCAGTTGAGAGATTCAATCAACTCATTCCTTAAGATTTACAACAAGGACAAAGGTTACAGCCTGATTATCAGCAACACCGGTTTCGACAACCTTCTTTATGCTGACCCTGCATTCAATATCACTCAGGAAATTGTTGACGGACTTAACGCACGTTACTCAGGTTTAAACAAATAATCATCCGTTTAAACAGCATTTAAACGATATTTAAACAGTGTTGAAATACTGTTCGAACGTTATTCGAAAACAGATAAACTATAAAGGTGGAATTTTTTCCACCTTTTTTTGTTTTCGTACCGAACAAAACTTATATCAGAATTGTTCTACATATACATAATCACTACAACATAAGACGATAGACATATGGAAACTTTTAATGAATTGATTTCTTCATCGGACGTACCTGTCATTGTAGATTTCTTTGCAGAATGGTGCGGACCATGCAAAACAATGTCTCCTATCCTGAAACAGGTGAAAGACATGCAGGGCGATAAAGTACGAATTGTAAAAGTAGACGTTGACAAGAATAACGCACTGGCAATGCAATACAGCATACAGTCGGTCCCTACATTGATGATTTTCAAAAACGGGAAACAGATGTGGCGACAGAGCGGCGTAATAAATGCCGGCGAACTGAATAAAATCGTAGAAATGTTCAAATAAAGAAATAATTAAACACTCATTTTTCATCATTTATGCTTAAACAAGGCTGAAAGTTTTCCCCATAGACTTTCAGCCCTCTGTTTTTTATATCATTCCTTGATATTCCTGATATATATATCGGCTCTGGTCATAACATCGCGCACGAAATTATATGTTTCCGTACCCCTGAAATAACCGTTTTTACATACAGGGTCCTTATAATACTCCTCCTTGTTTTTCAGAAGCATATATACAGCCACATTTCCATCCCACAGATATTTGTCCTTTCCATATTTCTCTGCCAATGCCATTGCATCAAACACATGTCCTATACCGGAATTATATGACGCAAGAACAAATTTTATACGGTCATTGTCGCTTTTTACTTTAGAAAAAATCTTCTGCAGTTCGGCTATATATTTCACACCTCCCTTTACGCTTTGTTCCGGATCGCTCTCCATTCCTGCAGGTACTCCATAAAGTCTGGCTGTACGAGGCATGAGCTGCATCAATCCTTTTGCCCCGGCCCAGGAAACAGCATAAGGATTGAAATTCGACTCCGTATATACAAGGGCCGCCAATAACCTCCAGTCCCAGTTTATTTGGGGGGCATATTTACGGAACAAATCATCATAATGGGATATTCTGCCGTCTTTCAACGAAAGGATTGAGCCTTGCGGGGTATGCTTGTTGAGTTCGAAATATCTTCTGGCACTGGCTTCAAACTCAGCAGAATGTATATTCTCCCTATGCCACTTGTCTGCCGCCTCTGCCAGTTTGGGAGATGTTTTTCTGACAGCCCATGCAGAACGCTGGTCAAAGCTTATTTCCATGGTGATATCAAGATTCGGATAGTAGGTCTTGTTGATTTTTGCCAGTTCATTGTTGGTTACTGTATAATCAATCTTGCCTTCGGCCACCATTTCTATCAAGTCTTCATTGTTGATACTGTCTGCCGACACCTCTTTTATTATTATTCCTCCACCCAATTCCTGGTTAAGGTTTTCGAGCCTTTCTTCATACTTGCCGGGCATGACATAGACTTCTTTTCCTACAAGCTGTGTTACATCTTCAAGACCATCCTTACCGTATCTCTGGACCAAAACCTGATGCGACACATTTTCCTCGCCACAATATATCAGGTCTTTTTTCCGTTCATTGGTGATTGCCAGATTATACGCTATAAGGTCTCCCTCTCCATTCAACAAGGCATTGACAAGTTCGACTTCCGAATTCAGCACCTTTACTTTCAGCTCAACCCCTAATGATTTTGCAAATCCCTGCGCCAATTCATACTGGAATCCCATAGGAACTTCCCTGTAGTTGAAATACGATGCGTAGCTGTTAATCGTCAGAACTATAAGCTCTTTATCCTCGATAATCTGGTCAAGGTCGTCGTGGACAATTCTTATTTCCTCCTTCTTCACCGTAAAAAAAGAAACTGCAACCAAAATTACTGCAAGAACTATCAGCGACGGAATTAATACTTTACGTTTGTTCATTGTATCACATTTTAATAATTAATGCTATCTTTAAATAAGATAGGATGCGGCTCGGCATAAAAAATCAAGTAAACTTGTTTTTTCTGCTCTCGACTTTCACTATCTTTGCTGCATACAAAAATACTATAATTAATAAAAAATACAAACTATGGTCAAGCACATTGTTATGTTCAAGCTGAAAGAAAGCTTGTCTGAGAATGAGAAGATTGAAATAATGAACAGTTTCAAATCGGCTATCGAGGCTCTGCCGGAAACAATCAAATTTATAAAAGATATTCATGTGGGACTAAACATCAATCCAGCGGAGAAATGGGATATATGCCTGGACAGTACTTTCGATTCATTGGAAGATGTAAAAGCTTACTCCGTCCATCCGGCTCATGTGGCAGCAGCCGGAATTATCAAAGATGCGAAGGAAGACAGAGCCTGTGTGGATTTTGAAATATAATTGCAACAGCCTATGAAAAAGATTATTAACCCATGGAAAGGACTGGACGGTTATTATTGTTTCGGATGTGCGCCGAACAACGAAGCCGGAGTAAAAATGGAATTCTACGAGGACGGAGATGATATAGTAAGCATATGGCATCCTGAAGCAAAATATCAGGGATGGGTAAACACACTGCACGGCGGAATACAAGCCACTCTGTTAGACGAAATATGCGCCTGGGTGATAGCCAGAAAGCTTCAGACTACGGGCGTAACGTCAAAAATGGAAACCAGATACATGAAATCCATAATGACTACAGACGATTATGTAGTTCTGCGTGCACATATCAAAGAGCAGAAACGAAACATAATACTGGTAGATGCTTCTATATATAATATGAAAGGAGAAGAATGTACGAGGGCTACATGTACATACTTCACTTTCCCGAAAGAGAAAGCACAGAAAGACATGTTTTTCTATGGATGCGAAACAGAAGAGGAAGAGGTCAATCCGCTAATTTGAAAGAAAAATCAAACTTTTTGCAATAAAAATTTGGAATTCTAAATCTTTCACTATACTTTTGTCGCAAACAATAAGAAAAAGTTATGATTTTTACAACTGCACTACATCACCATCATCATTCCCTGACGAAATAATCGGTAGGCTGATGGCTCATGCAGTTCATTATAGAAAAAGATTTATTCAAGGCTTGCCGTAAAATCCACGGTGAGCCTTTTTTATTAATACAGATTATAAACTTTTAAAACCGAAAAATATGCTAAGAATTGCCGTACAATCAAAAGGCCGTCTGTTCGAAGATACAATGGCCCTGCTTGCAGAAGCTGACATCAAACTGTCAACATCAAAACGCACTTTGCTTACACAGTCAACTAATTTCCCTGTAGAAATTCTCTTCCTGCGCGATGATGATATTCCTCAATGCGTGGCAAACGGTGTTGCAGACATGGGTATAGTGGGCGAAAATGAATTTGAAGAAAAGCAGGAAGAAGCAGATATCATCCAAAGATTGGGATTCAGCAAATGCCGCCTGTCGCTCGCCCTTCACAAGGAGATAGAGTACAACGGCCTGGAATGGTTCAACGGAAAGAAAATTGCAACATCCTATCCGGTAATTCTGAAAAAATTCCTTGACAAGAACAATATCAAGGCTGATATACACGTGATAACCGGCTCCGTAGAGATTGCTCCGGGTATCGGACTGGCTGATGCCATCTTCGACATAGTAAGCTCTGGCTCTACACTTATCAGCAACAATCTGAAAGAGGTGGAAGTGGTGATGAAAAGCGAAGCTCTTCTGATTGGCAACAAAAATATGAGTGAAGAGAAAAAGGAAATTCTCAAGGAACTATTATTCAGATTAGATGCCGTAAAGGCTGCCGAAGACAAGAAATATGTACTGATGAATGTTCCGACTGACAAGGTGAAAGATATAATTGAAGTTCTTCCGGGTATAAAAAGCCCGACTGTCATGCCGCTTGCCACAGAAGGATGGAGCAGCGTACATACGGTTCTCGACCAGAAATGTTTCTGGGATATAATAGGAAAGCTGAAAGCTATAGGCGCACAGGGTATATTGGTTCTTCCTATCGAAAAGATGATTCTTTGAGAATAAAAAAGATAACAACTAAGAACTAAAGACTAAAAAAATGAACATAATAAAATATCCCGCACGGTCAGAATGGAAAAGTATTCTGAGCCGTCCTACACTGAATACGGCTACACTTCGCGACACTGTGCTACAGGTGCTCGGAGATATACGCGAGAAAGGTGACAAAGCCGTAATTGAATACGAAGAGAAGTTCGACAAGGTGAAACTTGCATCGCTCGAAGTTACTGAAGAAGAGTTTGCCGAAGCAGAAAAAGCCACTGACAGTACGCTTAAAGAGGCAATTGGCAAGGCATTGGAGAATATCCGTACATTCCATGCTTCACAGAAGTTTGAGGGACAAAAAGTCACTACTACAACAGGGGTTACATGCTGGCAGAAAGCAGTAGCCATTGAGAAAGTAGGTCTTTACATTCCGGGCGGTACCGCTCCCCTTTTCTCTACAGTGCTTATGCTTGCGGCTCCGGCCAAGATTGCAGGTTGCAAGGAAATAGTTCTTTGCTCGCCTCCAAACCGCGAAGGCAAAATCAATCCAGCCATTCTTTATGCAGCCAAGGCAGCCGGAGTAAGCAGAATATTCAAGGCAGGTGGTGTACAGGCTATCGGAGCTATGGCTTACGGTACGGAAAGTATTCCTAAGGTATATAAGATATTCGGTCCGGGCAACCAGTATGTAATGGCAGCCAAGCAGGAAGTATCGCTTCACGATGTAGCTATAGATATGCCTGCAGGTCCTTCGGAAGTAGCTGTATTGGCTGATGAGACGGCGAATCCGGCATACGTTGCATCCGACTTGCTTTCACAGGCTGAACACGGAGTTGACAGTCAGTCAATACTGATTACCACATCAGAGGAACTTATCAATGCGGTGCAGGAAGAAGTGGAAAAACAGCTATCTGTATTACCAAGAAAAGAAATCACAGAAAAGTCACTTTCACACAGCAAACTCATTTTGGTAAGTTCCATTGATGAAGCTATTGAAATGTCTAACGAATATGCTCCGGAGCATCTCATCATAGAAACAAAAGACTATATGCATGTGGCAGAAAGGATAGTAAATGCCGGTTCCGTATTCCTCGGCCCATACACTCCTGAAAGTGCAGGTGACTATGCATCGGGAACCAACCACACTCTTCCTACCAACGGATATGCAAAAGCCTACAGCGGAGTAAATCTGGACAGTTTCACACGCAAGATTACATTCCAGGAAATCACACGAGAAGGTATAATGAACATAGGACCAACCATAGAAACAATGGCTGCAAACGAGTTTCTCGATGCACACAAGAATGCAGTCACAATAAGACTAAAATCATAAGATTAAAGACAATGAAACCACTAAACGAACTTATACGCCCCAATATATGGTCATTGAAACCATATTCTTCTGCAAGGGATGAGTATAAAGGAGCCACAGCATCCGTATTCCTTGATGCCAACGAAAATCCTTACAACTCACCGAACAACCGATATCCGGACCCTCTGCAGACAGAACTTAAGACTTTGGTTTCAAGGGTAAAGAATGTATCTTGCGATAGAATATTCCTCGGCAACGGAAGCGATGAGGCTATCGACATCCTTTACCGTACATTCTGTATTCCCGGTACAGACAATGCCGTAGCGATAGACCCTACATACGGAATGTACAAAGTATGCGCAGACATCAACGATGTGGAATACCGCAAAGTACTGCTTGACGAAAACTTCCAGTTCAAGGCTTCGGACCTGCTGACAAAGACTGACGACAATACCAAGCTTATCTTCCTCTGCTCGCCAAACAATCCTACAGGTAACAACTTGTGCAGAAAAGAGATAGAAACGGTGTTGCAGGAATTTGCAGGAATAGTTGTCATAGACGAAGCATATATCGACTTCTCAGACGAAGTTTCCTTCACAACCATGCTCGACAGATATCCTAACATGGTGGTACTGCAGACATTCTCCAAGGCATGGGGATGCGCTGCCATCCGCCTCGGTATGGCATTTGCATCGGCCGAAATCATATCTGTATTCAACAAGGTGAAATACCCATACAACGTGAATCACCTCACACAGACCGAAGCAATCAGCATGATTGGAAAAGAATATCAGATAAAGGAATGGGTGAAAACTCTGCTTACCGAAAGAACCAGACTGATAGAAAAGTTCAGCAAATTGGCATGCTGCGAACACATCTACCCTACCGATGCCAATTTCTTCCTTGCAAAAGTATCTGATGCAAAAAAAATTTACGACTATCTGGTGAACAATGGTATCATAGTAAGAAACCGCACAAATGTCACTCTGTGTCACAACTGTCTCAGAGTCACTATCGGCTCACGTCCGGAAAATGACAAACTGATTGAGGCTCTTGAAAACTATAAATAAGGAGGAACAATGAAAAAGATATTATTCATCGACCGCGACGGAACTTTAGTGATAGAACCGCCCGTAGACTATCAGCTCGACTCTTTCGAAAAGCTTGAGTTCTATCCTAAAGTATTCCGGAATCTGAGTTTTGTACGCGAGAAGTTGGACTATGAGTTCGTAATGGTGACAAACCAGGACGGGCTTGGAACAGATTCTTTTCCTGAAGACACCTTCTGGCCGGTACATAATCTTGTAATGAAAACACTGGAGAACGAAGGAATAACCTTCGACAATGTTTGTATTGACAGAAGCTTTCCGGAGGACAACGCTCCTACCAGAAAACCACGTACCGGGATGCTTACTCAATATATCGACAATCCTGAATACGACCTTGCCGGAAGCTTTGTTATAGGCGACCGTGCTACAGACGTTGAGCTTGCAAAGAATCTTGGCTGCAAAGCTATACTACTGCAGGACGACAAGGAGATTCTGAAAGAGAAATCGCTGGAAGAATACTGTTCTCTTGCCACAAAAGACTGGGACAAGATAGCTGAATTTCTGTTTGCCGGAGAGAGAAAAGCCGAAGTAAGACGCACCACAAAAGAAACAGACATCTACATAAGCCTTAACCTCGACGGAAACGGTTCTTGCAATATAAGTACCGGTTTGGGATTTTTCGACCATATGTTAGAACAGATTGGCAAGCACGGAGGGCTGGACCTTACGATAAAAGTAAAAGGCGACCTCGAAGTGGACGAACATCACACGATAGAAGACACTGCCATAGCCCTTGGAGAATGTATCTACAAGGCCTTAGGCAACAAACGTGGAATAGAGAGATACGGCTACTGCCTGCCTATGGATGACTGTCTGTGTCAGGTGGCACTCGACTTTGGCGGACGTGCATGGTTAGTATGGGATGCAGAATTCAAACGTGAGAAAATAGGTGACATGCCTACAGAAATGTTCCTGCATTTCTTCAAATCGCTGAGCGACTCTGCACGCATGAACCTCAATATAAAAGCTGAAGGCCAGAACGAACATCACAAGATTGAAGGTATTTTCAAAGCCCTTGCAAGAAGCATAAAGATGGCAGTAAAACGTGATGTATATCACTTCGAAGTACCGTCAAGCAAAGGATGCATATAAAACTATAAACAGAAGTAACGGAGGAGGCTTAACTGCCTCCTTTTTTGTTAACAAGATTTTCAAATAAAGCAGTTTGGTTAAACAGTGTTACAAAACACACTTTTTTACTCCAAATACTTGCAGATTACGGAAAAGTCCGTACCTTTGTACTGTGTTTTTCATAGTATTAGATTTTAAGGTTAACAAAGGTTGGAGTACAGCGGTACTCCTTTTTTTATGCCTATACTTTTACCACATTCAATATATAGCGTTAATTAAAAATTTATTATATTCGCAACAGTGTTAGTTTCCAATAAATAAACAAAATACAAACCTAAAATCATCTAATTATGAAAACAGTTTTCCGTCTTTTAGTATTAATTACATTATCTATTATTAGTAGCGATATTTCTGCACAATTGTACCGTGTAGAAAGTTTGGTAAGTAATGTTATTTTCACCAAAGACAAAAGAGCGAAAGTTATTGACCGTTCAAACGAAAAGGGATACAGGATTCCCAACGGTACTGAAGTAAAAGTCATTTCGCGTGTAGTAGAAGACACTACAAGCGCAAGAGGAATACTTGCAAAAATAGAGTATAATGGTAAATACTATTATACAGAAGCAAGATGGCTCGTATTCTCAGAAAATAATAAGGAAGGCGTAAAAAACATTTTCGCCAATGATAATTTCAGCCCGGCAGCCCCAGAACTAATGGGATTAAAGTTAACTAAACTTGACCCACACTCTAAATTCGGACATTTCCTGTACAGTTACATACCACCTATTATATCAGCCTCACTACTCTTAATAGGTATAATTATGTTATTTTTCAATTTCAGACCACTTATTCCGGGGATTCTGTTCTTAATCTCTTCAGGTATTCAAGTATATCTAAGCACAATGCTCGACTGGGATGTTTTCTGGTGGTGTAATCCTGATTATCATGAGTTGTCTGTATCAATGCTGAGAGTCCTTCTGCTGGCACTATATCTGATAATGCAATTCAGTTTCATTATATTATTTTATATGTCAGGCGACGATAAAATGAAAATTTGGCCAATAGTTGCCTGCTACTTACTCGTATGGCCTGCAGGAATGTTGTCCGTTTATTTCATAGGAACTATCTGGGCAGGAACTGCATTATGCTACCTAATACCAATATTTATAAATCTTGTCAATGCCGGCATAAAAGGGGCTATAACCACTATATTCTTTTTTATTGCCATAAGCATTATTTTCGGAACTTTTACTTCCATGTTCCAAATCTCGCTATGGCTACTTGGCGAAATGCTTATAGTATGTCCGGGACTGGCATTCCTATTAAGTTTGGTAATAGGTCCTGTTCTTGAAAATCTGTCGGAAAAAGGAAGAACATATGGATGGACATCAGATGGAAAACGACATATTATGGATGACAAAGACAATACCGGCAATTTCAGGTATTCATAATAAAAAAAATGCCGTCCGAGAAAATCAGGGCGGCATTAATCATTTCTACAGACTCCTCTCATCTTAAAAAAAGCATCAGTGTTATAAAACAAAAAAAACCAGATTGAACGTTCAACCTGATTTCCTTCGAGCCTCTTGTCGGATTCGAACCAACGACCCCGAGATTACAAATCACGTGCTCTG
>UQTJ01000017.1 GCA_900544075.1 uncultured Bacteroides sp. | reverse complement strand
CGCGACCCTAACCTTGGCAAGGTTATGCTCTACCAACTGAGCTATTTCCGCATTTCATTTATCAACCGTTAGTTGTTTTCCCGATTGCGAGTGCAAAGGTATAGCTTTTTTTGAAACTACCAAAACATTCCGATACTTTTTTTCAATATTTTTTCTCTAAAAGTTACAAGTGCTTGAATATCAACACCTATAAAAAAACAGTTTGCAACAGGTTTTTCCTTCCCCATTGCAAACTTTTGTTATCAACACATTCTGTCACGGTAATCTTCATATCTGAAAGTCTTGTAAACTTCCAGTTCTCCATCGGAATGCAAGAAAGCTATCGACGGATGATGAATACCGTTGAACATATTTGTCTTCACCATAGTATAGTGAATCATATCCTCAAACACTATCCTCTCCCCTACCTGCAGCTCGTGGTCGAATTTCCAGCTACCCATATAGTCGCCGCTCAAGCAGCTGTTTCCTCCAAGCCTGTAAACATGCTCGTCGCGTGTAGCCATCTTCACCGCATCCGCAGGCAAAGATTCCGCCCCACGCACTGCCGGCTGATACGGCATCTCCAGACAGTCCGGCATATGGCATGTAAAGCTGACATCCAAAATAGCTGTCCTTATACCTTTACTTTCCACAACATCAACAACCGAGGCTACCAGTGGACCTGTCTGCCATGTAAACGCAGAACCCGGCTCCAGTATTATCTGCAGGTTAGGATAACGCTCCTTCAGTCCCTTTAACAAGCCTATAAGATGCTCCACATCGTAATCCTTGCGAGTCATCAGATGTCCACCACCGAGATTAAGCCATTTCAACTGAGGAAACCAACGTGAAAATTTCTTTTCTATATGCTTCAGAGTCCTTTCCAGTTCATACGAGCTCGACTCGCAGTGACAGTGACAATGGAAGCCTTCTATACCTTCCGGCAGTCTGTCAGGCAGCATATCGGCAGTCACGCCGAAACGTGTACCCGGCGCACACGGATTATACAGCTCCACCTCCACTTCCGAATATTCCGGATTGACTCTTATTCCCAAGGATATATCCTCACCCGAAGCTTGCACCTTAGGATAAAAACGTACGAACTGCGAAAGCGAATTAAAGGTTATATGACTGCTGTATTTCATAAATGCAGGAAAATTCTCCTCTGTATATGCAGGCGAATAAGTATGTGCCCTGCTTCCGAATTCCTCGAAAGCCAATCGCGCTTCATACTCCGAACTCGCCGTGGTATAATTTATATACTCGCGGAATATAGGGAATGACTTCCACATGGCAAATGCCTTGAAAGCTAATATTATCTCCACCCCGGCCCTGTCGGCCACACTTTTAATCAGGCTCAGATTCTTTCTGAGCAAATCCTCCTCCATCACATAACACGGTGAAGGAACTTTAGTCAAATCCATAATTATTTTATCCTATTATTTTAAATCTCGCAAATTTCAACAAAAGCTGTTTTTCTCCGGCATTTTCAAACCTCACAGTAGCTTTACAGTTATCACCGGTTCCCTCCAATCTTACAACCTCTCCTATACCGAAGCGTTCATGCTCAATCATACGGCCGACAGAAACTCCGTGAGTAGCAGCCCCGCCTTGAGGGATATTACTCACGGACGATACAGACGACGGACGGGCCACCGGCACAATTCTTTTCAGATTTCTTGGAGGAACAGGCTTTACAAACCTTACCGGCTCCTGAGGCATCTCACCGCCATCAAACATCGACGGCCCACTACTTCTGTAGGTTTCACTACGTCCGTATCCACGCTCATAATTGCGCGGAGCATGCTCATCAGTACGACGCGGCATACCCCCTATGGCATCCTTAGGCAACTTCAGGTACGAAGGATTGATATCCTTCAGAAACCTGCTTGGATTGCAGAATTCCTGCTTTCCATATTTATACCTGTTCTTGGCATACGATATAAAGCAATTCTCCTCGGCACGGGTTATAGCCACATAGAAAAGGCGCCTTTCCTCTTCCAAAGCCCGTGGAGAATCGGACGACATCGGTCCCGGAAACAGATTTTCCTCCATCCCGACTATGAATACATTCCTGAATTCCAGACCTTTAGCGGAGTGGATAGTCATCAGAGTTACCTTAGGAACACTGTCATCCTTCTCTCCGTCCTGGTCGGTCAGCAAAGCCACTTCCGAAAGATAATCCGTAAGAAACATTCTGTCGTTACCCTCCTCGCGGCGTATCTCGCAGAAATCATACATACCGTTCACAAGTTCGTCTATATTCTCGCGTCTGCTCATTCCCTCGGGCGAAGTATCCTGAATAATATCCGCCATTATACCGGATGCACTTACTATCTCCTTTCCTATCTCGTATGCACTCACGGAATCCGCCTTACTTATAAATCCGGAAACCATATCCCTGAAAGCCTGCAGTTTGGTATGCGTGCCTTTATTGATATTCAGTCCATAATCCAATGGCGACGAAATCACCGTCCACAGGCTAACCTCTGCATCAGCAGCAGCCATATTTATCTTATTCAGCGTGGTGTCGCCTATTCCCCTTGCCGGATAATTTATCACTCTTTTCAGAGCCTCGCCGTCATGCGGATTAACGGCAAGACGGAAATACGCTATCACGTCCTTGATTTCCTTGCGCTGATAGAAAGACAGACCTCCGTATATTCTGTAAGGCACCGCACGTTTCCTCAGAGCTTCCTCAAAAATACGGCTCTGGGCGTTAGTACGATAGAGTATGGCAAAATCACTGTACGGGCAACCATCCTTCACATGCATTGAAGTTATCTTGTTTGCCACAATCTCTCCTTCCTCCACATCGCTGTATGCACTTGTCACCGATATAGGCTCCCCCACTTGATTTTCCGAGAACACTTCTTTCTTTATCTGCTCACGGTTCTTCTCGATAAGGCTGTTCGCTGCCTTCACTATCAGCTGAGTGGAACGGTAGTTCTGTTCAAGTTTGAAGAGGCGGGCATCATTATACAGCCTTGTAAATTTCAATATATTATCTATATTCGCACCACGGAAAGAATATATACTCTGTGCATCATCACCAACCACACATACACGCTGATGCTTGCTTGTCAATTGTAATACTATGCTATGTTGCGCGAAGTTGGTATCCTGATACTCGTCTACCAACACATACCGGAACCTTTCCGCATATTTATCACATATATCAGGATGATTCTTGAATAAAAGAAAGGTATTCACCAGAAGGTCGTCAAAATCCATTGCATCACTCTGCCGGCATCTTTCGCAATACCTTATATATATATCCCTCATTGCAGGAATCTTGGCTTCGGAATCAAGTCTGTAAAACTCTCCGCTTGCAGCATAAGCCTGTGGAGATACTAAATGATTCTTTGCATTGCTGATACGCGACTGCACAACTCCCGGCTTATAAACTTTCTCGTCCAGATTCAGTTCTTTAAGCAGTGACTTAATCAGACTTTTGGAATCAGACGAATCATATATTGTAAAGTTTGAAGTATAGCCTATGGTTTCAGCCTCTGCACGTAATATCCTGGAAAATATAGAATGGAATGTTCCCATCCACAGGTACTTGGCTTTTTCCACTCCAACAGCTCGCGAAATCCTGTCCTTCATCTCACGCGCTGCTTTATTAGTAAACGTAAGTGCCAATATAGACCATGGCTCATAACCATTGTCCAACAGATAGGCTATCTTATAAGTAAGCACCCTCGTTTTTCCAGAACCCGCTCCGGCAATAACCAGTGAAGGTCCGTCGTTATATAGCACCGCAGCACGCTGGCTTTCATTCAGTTCATCCAAATAATTTGTCATCTTTGTAATTATATTGTCTATACAATTTTCAATAAAAAATTCCGACCACAAAGGTATATAAAAGCTACGAATATCTATTACCGATACAAAAAATAAAAACGCTTCGTCATTTTAACCAAAACGACGAAACGTTTTAAGTAAAATGACGAAGCGTTTTCCACTATATGAATTCTACAGAATTTACTTAGTAAAAAATAGTTACTTATTATTCAAAAGGCCGGATACTACATTTCTTTCCAATCCGGTTATGTCGCAGACATCATTCACTGTATAGCCTTTTTGCAACATTCGCAACGCTGTATCTATCTTTCCTTGCTCAATACCTTGCTCAATACCTTGCTCAATACCTTGTTCAACACCTTGCTTAATGCCTTGTTCAATGCCTTGCTTAATGCCTTGCTTAATGCCTTGTTCAATGCCTTGTTCAATGCCTTGCTTAATGCCTTGTTCAATTCCCTCCTTGTATTTATTCTGCACATCGCTTACGAGAGTCTTCTCAACCCTTACGGCATCCCAAAAATCATCATATCCCCACAATTGGGCATCGTTGAAGGCTGATTCCTCCAACTGCTCGACGGCCATCTTTATTTCAGGAACATCCATCAGCTCCTGTGGGACAACACGTGTCTTTTCATCAACTTCGGTCAAATAACGTAGCCAAAGCACCTGCATCTTCTTTTCGCTGAAAGAATGAGGCTTGAATTTCGGAAGCTCCACGAACACGAAACGCAATCCCTCGATGACCTTGTCGCTATGCTCCATATGAACTATACGGTAATCATGATAATACTCTTCAACATCCGGAAGAAATATGTCATCAACCAAATTAAGAGAATACACAGGTTGCAGCAGTTCAAATTTCTCGCTCTTGTCTATCTGACGCACATACGCCTTAGAGGCATTGAAAAGCACACGGTGCATAAACGCAGGAGACCATATCATCTGCATTTCCACTATGAATACCCGTCCTTGTTTGTCCCGGCAACGCACATCAACTATGCTGTTCTTCTTCAAAGGGGTGTCAGGCACAAGCTCGATGGGAAGATATTCCACACTCTCAATCTTCTCATCCTCTGTTTCAAACGGCAGGAGCGCATTAAGAAGGCTAATAACAAGAGCCGGATGTTCTCCAAACACTTTCTTGAATGTCAGATCTGCTTTAGGGTCAAGATATCTCATATCACAATCATTTTTTCATTTTCCGCAAATATACGGAGAAATAACATAATATACAAAAAAATCCCCCTGCACAATCACTTGCACAGAGGGACTGGATTTATCAGATAAAAAAGTTGTATTTACTTGCTGCGTGTAATTACCGCACGGCTCAAGCGAGGATCATCGTAGAACATGTTGTCCACACCACCCTTGTAGTCAATTTCAAGCTGTGATTCTGAAACGCCGAATTCGTTAACCAGACAGTCACGAACAGCCTCAGCACGTTTCTTACTCAAGCGTTCGTTAGTCTTCTTGCTACCTGTTCCGGCATCAGCATAACCTGTAATAGTATATACTGCATTAGGATCACCAGCCTTGATAGCCTCAGCAAAGAACTGAAGATTTACACGAGCTTCCTTCGACAGTTTAGCTTCGCCTATACGGAAAATCAACAGATTGCCTGATGTGAATTTCTTCACAACTTCTGTAGGTCTGTTCTTTGCATCAGCAAGTTCACGCTGCAGACGTGCGTTCTCTGCATTCAGAGCATCTATCTGGTCGCTCATACGTTTCAGCGCACCGTCGTTGTTGCGTGTAATAGTCTTGCTTCTGTCCCATCCGCGCTGTTTGAACTTATATGTAAGTCCGAGAGCAGCAGTAAGCATAGGTTCACCGCCACGTCCGCCTACTTCACCGTCGAACATATCGTTGATGAATGTAGCGCGCAGGTCAAGGTTAAGATCAACAGCCTCACAAAGTCTGAAAGAGTTCATAAGTCCCAGATGACCAGTAATTTCAGCATTCTTAGGTTTAGATGTAACCCTTGCTATACCCACACCAGCATACGGACTCAGGCTATAAATACGTTTTTCCTTGTAGCCGCCTATAATATTCATAAGATTGAACATAGCGTCCATGTGGAAGTTATAGAATTTGAATTTCTGCTCATTCAGCCAGTAACCGTGCCATGGCTTTCCGCTTATTGCACCACCACTCTGGTATGCACCGTTCTGAGTAGCACCTTTTGCAGAAAGGCCTGAATACATAAGGCGTACACCTATACCTGGAGTAAACCATTTACCCACTGCTATATCCAGTGCCGGAGAGATACGTTCACCAAACTTGCGCTGACGGTCGTGGTCACCAAAATAAACCTGTCCTCCTGCACCCGCGCTAATAAACCAGTTACTCCAGAAACGGTTGGTTTCCACTTTGTACTTGTCTGTACTGTATTCCACAGTTTCAGTGAAATCACTGTTGTTTTGCTCTGTCTGTGCAAAAGCACATCCACCTGCCAAAACCATGGCTGCGGAAAAAATTGTTTTCTTTATCATAATTCTCAAAAATTAAGTATCCTTTTTAATTTAACTATCATTTCGCATTAGTAACGAAATTCCCGCTAATAATTTGGTTGTTCATCCATTCCAAACGTTCAGAATAAGCTTTCTTCATAGAAGATATAGCTTCATCGAAACTCATTTCTTCATCGCCGTTAAATGCGACACTGAAGTCGGTGGCGTTGCGCTTTACCGTCACCGTGGGCCACATGGCGAAGTTGAACTGGTCAGAAACACGGTTTTGTTCAGCCAATCGGTCTATCTCGTCCGTAACGCCCAGCAAAGCAGGATATATGGTTGCCCACCGTTCCGTCACTTTGCTTCTGAACGTAGCGTCCTTGAACAAGAGCGGATACCACATGTAGGGCATGTCGTTCTTATAATCAGGGTCTTGCCACGGCAGCCATGGGTCTTCTGTCAGTTTCGACCCGCCGTACAGCCATTCGTCCGTATTGCGTAGTTGGTCGATATATGCCCCGCCGTAAGCGCGCACTTGGTCAGGAATGATGAATGTCTGCCAGTCAAAGTCCCACACGGGACCCGCCGTCAGCTTGCTGTCGCCGTCCATATACATATACACGCTCTTCGGATGTTTGTACTCGTTGTTGAACACCAGTTCCTGTACAAGGAAGTAGTCGATAACCGAGTTGATGTCCAGCTGTTCGTAAACAGCCGCATAGTTGCCGGTCTCGAGATTAGCCTCTATGGCTTCTACCTTATCCTTTACGGCATCGAATAGCGTTCCGTTCTCCGGTACTTCATCCTTGAACATTACAGGCAGCCCGCGACCGGTGCGGAAGCAGTTCACCTCGTCCATCGCGTCGTCAAACTCCAGCAGGTAGCCGCAATCGGCAACAGTGGGATTGGCGTTTCCGCCGTCAACCACGTCTTCATAGCAGTCTTTGATGTCAATGCGGTCAGCATCAATCTTGACTTTCTCGATAAGGTAGTAGTTACCTACATGCCGTCCGTTGATAACCAATTCTACGCTTACGCCACGCGGATTCCAGCCCAAACCGTCAGCCAGGGCATTGGCCGTGCAGTGAGCCACATCCTGTGCCACAGCATTGCGCAGCATGGTGCGGTCCATCCAGTTGGCAAGCAGCTCCCAACGCTTGTCGGTAGGCATGCCTTGCGGCCCCACCTTCTCGTCAAACTTGAGCGCAAACGGCTTCTTGGGGAAGTTTTGCGTAGAGTTGCCGCGTAGGCGTGCGCCGCACAGTGCCCTTTCCACGTCAACCGTACCGTCAGCGTTGTAGAGCGTGAAATGGTCGTTCGTCGGCCAATCCTCGTCCTTTGCGCGTATGTTCAGACCGGCTTCAGTCCAAGCCATGCTGCCGCCCTCATGCTCAAGCACCGCCACAGGCAGCCCAGAGTTGGTGACACTCACAACATACGAACGGCTCTCCGTGCCGTTGCTCACGGTGTAAGTCACAGGCTTGCTGAAATCCTGCTCACTTTCTCCGCTGACCTGTTCCTCCCCGTTCACGGTCACTGTCATGCCGTCAGGCACGGTAAATGTAGGCTTCAGCTTGAAGTCATACAAATACGGGATGCAGCCGATAATGTTGTTCGCCTCGATAGCCAACGCTTCTCCAGTGCTTTCCACCGGACGGGTGGCACTTCCGTTCCACGCCAGTTTCGTAGCGAGAATCTTGCCACTGTTATGCGCCACATCAAACGAGAACGCCGTAATGACCGGACGTTCTGTCACCGTCATGTCGCCGGCATAATTCGCCAGCGAAAGCGGAAATGTGTAACAAGTGTTGCCGTCAAAGTCAACCAAAGAAGTTCGGGTAAACTCGGCCTTGAACTTGCGTGTCAGGACGGTGACTTGTATTTCATCGCCCTGCCTGATGTCCGGCGCACAGGTGATATAGCCCGAATATGACGTTCCGCCGGTAAGGGCGGGCGTATCGCTCCAGTTCATGGTCAGCACATTAGCCCCGTTGGCAGAGCCTGTCCAGGTGACCGCCTTTGACGTTGCATCAAACATGAACTCACCGCCTAACCGGCGACTTTCCGGCAAAGTAAGGATGATGCTTTCCAGATTGTCTCCCTCCAAGGCCGTGCCTGTGGCATCAATATCAAATTTCAACAACGAGAACAGGTGGCTGAACGTAAACTCATAGCTCCTGCCATCAGAGGATGTGAACGAAGGAGTACCCACTTTATAATCGGCTTCCAGTGTGCCTGTCCCCATATCATAGGTTTGTGTCAGCTTCAGGTTTCCCTTGATGGCTGACACGTCAGCCGAGGCGTTGTCTTCGCTGTAGGGATAATAGGCGTATGCCGGAGCTTCGCCCTGCTTCAGGTCGCCCGAGAATATGGCCTCGGGTACATTTCCCGTATTCGTTGAGGTAAACAGAGCATTCCGGGTGCCGTCCGTACCGTACACGCCGATGCAATCGTCCGGTGTCCAAAGTATGCCCACTGCACCGTCATCCGTGGAGCTGCCCACACAAGTACGGGTACTCACTTCACCGTCCATCCGTGCAGTAATCTCCACATTATGTTGGCTACCAGAATGGTCGGCAAAGTCCTCGTCCACACAGCCATAGAAACAAGCCAAGGCAACCGGCAGGATAAAATATTTACTGTATCTCATAATTTAAAAAAAGTAACTTATACTCAATTTTCTACTCTTGTTAATGAGGTCACAGGATATGTATCCTCGTGGCGGTTCCCTTCCGCATCAAACCATTCACATTTCGCTCTTTGAGGATTGGGCCGCACTTGAATATTATTTATCGTTTCATTTCCTCTATTCACAACCATCCCCAATACATCGGAGGCTGGATATTGAATAATTGTCATATGCCTTTGTTCACCATTTTCCAATAAGATTGTTACGGTATCTCCTACATTAAACTCTTCGTTCATAATAAATAATCTTTTATACCTCCTGCCTTTCGGCAGGAGGCAGATTAATAAATAACTTATTGAAAATGTTTACTTGTCCCAACCAATGGCATTGCCGCCCTTGCTATAAGCGGCATTGTAAGTTGACTGACTCGAACTTCCACTCGTACGCAACGCAAACTTGAAGTTGTTGTCGATGATGGTTTGAATCAATTCGCGTGTGTTGTACGTGCTGGTTAACCCGTAACCTTGTTCGCCGTCAGCAAAGTTAGTGAGCATGGTTCCCAAGCTGTAATTGACATTGCGTACCTGCAATTCGCGAATCATCTCCGGTACATATACGGCAGACAGGGCTTTTACATTGTTGGTAGAAGGACTACCGAAATACCCTCCGATGTCGTTGTAATACCATGTGCTGTGTGCTCCGGCTTCATAATCGCTTTTGGCTGCATCGAGCAATGCCGTGATTTGTGTCCATTTGCCTACACTTTGGTCAACGTCGGTCAACTCTTGATACAACCACGTCATTTTGCTTGTTTCCTCCAGATTCACAGGCGTACCCCATCGGAGCGGCGTTCCTCCTTCTACATAACCATCATCTTCGCTATCCCACCAAGAGAAGATAGCTGGGTAATTAGTCGCTTCCGTCATACGGTTCGCCAAACTTGGCGTATTAATATTGACATGAACAATAATTTGTCCTGCAACATCCTTTATAGTTGTATTCGGAGTAATTTCTCCTGTGTAAATAGGCAAACCGTCTTCTACATATTTCTTTAACATATTGCAGACAGTTACAATCCAGCCTGTTTCCTTATTGCTAAGAGGATATAGACCACGTAATAATTCTTCCGTGGCCGCTTGGCTATAAGTTAGATTAACAACAGCAAATTCATTAGTTTTCCCTGCATTTCTGGCATCATCCAGATTTTCTTTCAATTCTTGAAGAAAAGTCTTTAATGGAATGGGATCGCCTGTTCCAAATATTGCATCAAAGATATTTCCAGGTTGTGCTCTCAGTACTTCAGTACCTACAGCGATATACAAATCTTTTTCTGTATATTGATCTTCCCACCGAGCATATTTATAATCCGCTGCCGTCTGCACATGGAACGCTCGCACACCGTTCAAGAATTGCTGTTCCGTTGTCGTTGCCTGATATTCCACATCCGAATTGTTGTCGCGGGTTAGGAACGAATACTTGCTACCCGGAATGGAAAGTTCGGTCACGTAGATGCGGTCGTCAAGGTTGCTCATCCAATAGTTTGTACCACCGGCTTCCAAATGGGGAAGACGTACGCGGTTAATCTTATGTGGTGTCACGGCGGCTGTTTGTAATAACTTCTGCTTGGCAGCTCCGTTCAAAGTCGCCACCGTCACCCGTAGCGTACGGGCTTTAATCGTATGGTTTGCATCATCGTCAGGAATGATATAGGCTTTCACATTCAGTTGTTCGCCTACCCCCAATTTGATGAATTCACCTGTTTCCCGGTTATAACAAGGAATGGAGACCGTGTTACGAACTTCACTCAGGTTGCCTGCTGCTTCACATTCGGCAGTCACTTCTTCAGAATTGTCCTGAGCTTCACGAATATTGCAGGTGAAATCACCCGTCAGAATCGGGTTTTGCCCATCGACTGCACGGATGTTGATGTTAGAGACCGTGATGGGGTCACCGTTTTCCGGCCCTTGCACAGTAATGTCAAGAACGGTAACAAGGTTTTTAAATTGCAGGTCAATCGCTATACCTTCCGGCGTTTCCGATTTCTTTTGGCTGGTATAGGCATACATATAGGCATAATCCATATTCGGAAGTCCGAAATAGGTTTTTACGCCATTAAGTTCACCTTCTTCCCAAGAAGTAGGTTGTTGGGTAACAGGGATGTTTGCCGTAATCTTGCCTGTCTGGTCTTCTTCATTCGAACCTTTCACGGCACTTGCCGGATAAAAGGCATAGAAACGGTGCTCATCGGATGTGCCCCATTGCAGTCCTACCTCCTCAAGCTTTTCAACTGATGCAGAAAGATGTTGATATCCCTCTCCTACTTGTGGCTTTACCAAATAATTCACTAAATGGTCTGCAGGTTGGCTGGTCTGCAAGCAGAATATTGCCACCTCGTCACCTTCGGGCTTCCAATATACTGGCACACCCGTTGAGGTACGTTCTCCATAAACTGTTCTTGTACCAACTTTACTTTGGGCAGATACTTCTTCATCCGCATCCCCTGACAAAGAAGAGCCGAACAGTATTTCAGAACCTTCTTTTACAGGGTTATCCACAATCTTGTTGCCATTGTCAACAACATCGTCCGTACAGCCACATAAAACAGCTGCTACGAACATTCCTGATAATAAAACGATTCGTTTCATAAAAAATTCTTTATTTTTTCCTTAATCCCATTTATCTTCACCATAATCACCTTCCCATTCTGCTCCCGGGGTGGCAAATCCATGTTCCTCGGTACTTAAACCTTCATCATGCTTATTCTCATCCTCAAAAATCGAGGCTGTCATAAACCCTTGTTCCAGTTCCACCTCCACATGCTGTGTCTGTGGAGTCTCGTAAAGTTTTTTCTTCATATTATACCTCACTTTCAATTATTAGTTAACAATTAGTTTTTCCGTTAGTAATTTCATTTTTTTAAGTTGTCCTTTCATTTTTCCATATTTTAAATCTTTAAATTATACTCTCATTTATTATTACTTCCATAACCATATCCATACCCGTAACCATAGCTTCCATATCCGTAACCATGGCGTTCCAAGTCTGCACCATTAAGAATCAAGGCCATGTTGTTAAGAACTTTCTCCTGATACAGCTTCTCTATATCCGGCAACTGACGTTTGTCAAGTCGTCCGGCACGGACTACGAAAATTGTAATATCTGCTATACGGTTGGCAATAGTGGCATCTGCTACAAGGCCTACCGGCACATTATCCACTACTATGTAGTCATAACGCTTACGCAACTCCTCCATCATACTATCCAGACGGCTGTCCATAAGAAGTTCGGCAGGATTAGGTGCTGAAGTCCCGGCATTTATGAAATCATAATCTTTACCGCAATCGTGTATAATGTCATCCAATGCTATGGTTTCGTCTGCCAGATAGTTCGTCATTCCCACGCCGTGCTTATGCATTCTGTGGCTGAGCGATCCTTTTCTTATATCAAGGTCTATCAGTATCACTTTCTTCTTGGTATAAGCCAGACTGTCTGCAAGATTAAACGCTACAAATGATTTACCAGCACCAGAATTGAATGATGTAAATGTTATAACCTGCAACGGTCTGTCCTTCTTGGCCATAAAAGACATGTTTGTCCGTAGAATTCTGAATGCCTCAGTCACTACATTATCACCATATCCATATGCATTGGCCGCACCTTTACGTGATGATTTATAGTTCTTGTCAAGAGGAATTTCGCCAAGGAAAGGCACACTCACAGCACCCAATATATCCTTACGGCTATGAATACGTGTATCCATAAACATTATTACAAGGAATGATACGGTTGGTAAAGCCAATCCCAACAATATACCAAGTGCAAGAATCTTGTTTCTGTTTGGCGATATCGGATATTTTGTAGCCTCTGCACTGTCTATAACCCTGGCATTGTTATCGGCCATAGCCTGCGACAAGGCATTTTCCTCACGTTTGTTTAGCAGGAACAGATAAAGAGACTCCTTTATTTTCTGCTGACGCTCTATTGAAAGCATCTGTCTTTCTTTTGTAGGCATAGCAGACAAGCGTTCCTGTACCCTCATCTCACGGTTCTGTGCATCATTACGCTTCACGTTGATACTTACTATCATATTATCGACCGCACGGATAATACTCTGTTTCATTGCGCGCAGTGATGAATTCAGTTCTTCCACCACAGGGTTCTTGTCGCTGCTGTCAGAAATCAGTCTGTCTCGTTTCAACTTGGCTGCATTATACATACCTATCTGATTTTCGATGTTCATATTACTGATTCCGGTATTTGACGGTATCAGATCGGCCTCCTTTTTCGGATCAGTAAGATATTCCTTAATATATTGCGCCAATCGTAGCTGAGTTTCAAGTTCCAAAGCCGAAGAATTGTATTTCTGCGATTCCCCCATGTACATACTTGCCGTAGAAGAAATATCCACCATTTGGTTTTCACGCTTGAACGATTCAAGGTCAGACTCCACATCGCCCAATTCCTGACTTATAATAATAAGACGCTCATTAATGAAATTCGCTGTATTTACAGCCACCTGGTTCTTGTCCCTTATAGCCTCTTCATTATATACATTGACCAGCATGTTAAGTATATCCTCAGCACGCTCATATGAATTATCTTTAAGTGCGAGTGTGAGTATTGAGGACTCTTCTTCTACCTGTTTCACAGATATACTATTTCTATAAGTACCTACCACAACATCCATAGGTCGCTTTGTCACAGTAACAGGCACCCCAATCCATGACTTGGTCATATAATTAGTAGAAGAAATAACCACTTTACCTTCATTCAGCAAGAGAGTATCATTCAGTTCCACAACCCTTCTTGCACCATTTTCAGCTACAGAAAAATCAGTTACAGATACCGAATCCTTATTCAGGAGTGTCACTGTAAATGCCACATACTGCTCCGGCAGCATATCTGCAAAACTGACCGACACAGGAGATTTTGTATAAAGTTCCACATCCCTCAGTCCGTCTTCCATCTTATAGCTCACATCGGCATGTGTCCTGCTTACAACTTCACGTATCAGTTTTTTTGAATTGAACTGAAGCATTTCATTTGCCACATTCACTTTGTTGATGAAATTATCAAAACGGTCAAGTCCTGTTGTTGTCGTCTTGCTGGAAGGGTCCTTAATTATGACTGTTGCCGAGCCGAAATATACCAATGGAGCAGTAGCATATTTATACCATGCTATACCTCCGAAAATCAGTACAGACAGTACAAACCACTTCCATTTCGAGGCCAAGTATATTAACAAGTCTAACAGATTAATACTCTGCTCGTTTTTGTTGGATTGAATATTGTTTTGCATTTTCTTTTCGATAATTTATTATTTAAGTACCCAGAATATGGAAGTTACAAGACTGGCAAGTGAAATCAACATAGTTGTAATCTGCCATCCTCTGTCTTCGGCATCTTTCTTACGGTATTTAGGTTCCACATATACTATATCATTCTGCTGCAAATAAAAACACGGCGACTGGAAAATGTCTGTACTTCTCAGGTCGTGTATAAACATCTGCTTTTCATTTCCCACTTCACGTATCACCTTTACCCTGTCAATCCTTGCTTTCGCTGTCAGGTCTCCGGCATTTGCTATTGCTTCCAGAATGGTAATACGGTCACCGTTAACGGTAAATGTACCGTTTCTACCCACTGCTCCAAGCACTGTATATTTAAAGTTCAGAAACTCTACAGCTACCAACGGGTCCTTGATATATTCCCCCTCCTTGATACGATTTTCTATAAGTTTTTTCACCTCACTGATTTTCATTCCATCTACATGGAGCTTACCCAATATAGGAAAATCAATGTTTCCGAATGCATCAACACGATATCCCTTTTCGTTGACCGAAGCTTCAGAAGGACTCACACTGCCGTCAGCATTTACTCTGAAATTCCCTCCCTGAATATTAAACGGAATTGCCAATTCAGGATTCTTACAACTCACAGAAATACTAAGACGGTCATCACAATGAACTTCCGCCTCATACTTCATATCAATGGGGTACTTCTCTCCCATCTGCATATCATTCAGATAAACAAAATCCTTACGGGAAGCACATGAAGCCAACAGCCAAATGGCCATGAAGCCTAAAAACACAATTTTCTTATTCATCTATACTTTTTTACTTAATTTTTTTCTAATCCATTTCTACAAACAAAGGCCGCATCCATATCCGGCAGACATTCCATCACACCAACTGTAACAAGTTCAGCCACAAGAGCCAAAGTCCGATGCATTTCATTCTGCAAAGTTACGTCTTTTCTTATAACTGAGCATCCTGAAAGCATATTAATAAAGGCCTGAAATCCGTCACAAGTTGAAAAGATGTTAAATCCAGCCTGTTTTAACCTTACAATACCTCCAACCGGAAGCATAACATCTTTATAACAAGGAGTTTTTCCACTCCACGGGGTTCCGCTTGCCATTACAATATCATTGTTTATCAGTATGGTAGGATTGTCGTCATTCATAAGCTCGCATCCCTGGAATGACTTTATCCACAAAGCCGAATGAGTGCTCTTTCCCGTTCCGCTTTTTCCCATAAAAAGATACGCTTTTCCGTCAAGTATCACCGAAGATGCATGAACTGAAATCCCGCCATGAGGAATAATAGCCTGCGAATATACCATACGCAACAATGAACAGACCACATCACCCGCATACCTGTCATCCTTGTTTATATATGCATCAGTTCTTTTGAAACTTCTGTCCGAAACCGCACAATGTTCCATCTCATCATTTCTGAAACTGATTCTTATATAATACCCTCCACTGAATGAATATAGTCTTACTCTACCCATATCATTCAATGACTCATCGATAAACACATATTCCGTATCCTGTTTCCTCGGGAATTCACCGTAATGTACGTTAAACATGAACAACGGTTCATGTTTCAATGTATCACAATATCGGAACGGTTTGAACGAAGGAAGCAGTTTTTCAATGTCTGTACCTTCCGGAACAGTTATTCCGAAAACGAAACCTGCCACTTTAAAATAATAATCTTCCATATTCAGAATTGTCCTTTTAACAGACCGGCAAATGTCCAAAAACCTTCTGCCGGTGCATATTTAAGTGAAAAAACTATATTACCACAGAATGAACGCATGGTAGTAAGCTTTCTCATCACCTTAGATTTTCCTTCCGTCTTCCTGCCGCTCCTGTCCATCCCGAAGTTTCCACCTTCAAGAATAATATCCTTCAGAATCTCAGCAGACGTTTCTCTTTTATCTGTGAGCATGTATTTCTCATCCAGCCCAAGAAAATCCGTCATAAAAGCGTTAAGTAATCGTGTCCATCTACATAATCCGAACTTCTTACAATAATATTGCATATCCTCTTTGCTGTAAGAACCATTCAAGCTATAACATGCCATAGCCATATCACAGAGTTGCCTCATTCCGATTCCCCATCCCAAAGCATGTTTCAATATATGAGTATTAAGCAACAACAGATTTACAAACGGCGTAGGAACTGATATTTCTGTTTTACTTCCATTCAGACACATTTTTACATATCCGGATGATTCCTCGATTTCCTTTATATACCTACCCTTAAACGGATTACATATATCTATCAAAAACGGATGTATCTCAATTTCTGTATTACGGAAACGGAAATTATAACTCTTGTCAGGCATCAGCGATACTCTTCCTCCATTCTTACGCACAAAATCAACGGCTTTCTGTACATCTCCCTTTTGTGGAAAATACAGGTCTATATCTCCACATTCTCTTGACAATGGATTTTTATAAAATGAAGCTACTCCCTGCCCTTTCTGCAATACCGGCTGCAGTCCATTCTGAACAAACATTCCGTAAAGTTCTTCCAAAGACTTGTTCATTTTCCTGTTAAGCCTCTCGATTGCATCGACGGCTGACACCCATTTCAACAATATATCCTGTGGAGGAAAATCACTTTCCGGCAACAGGCATACTCCCTGATATATTAATGCCGTAACAGTCTGTTTCCTCGCCATGTCAAATACACCTTCCCATTCATTTCGTGTCAATGGAAATACGGAAGAACTATCCGGTTTCCTCTCCCAAAGCCCAGCCCTCAACAATATGAAAAAGGCTTTCACCACATTATCCATGTATTGTCCGGCCATTATTCCTTATTCTACCAGTCCGAATTTTTTCCACTCATCAATTTGAGTTTCTACATCCTTTACGGCCACATCCATATCCACTTCATATTCACTGCACAACCACTCTGCAAGTTCCTTTACAGAATATTCACGCTCACTCATCTTTTCCCATATCATGGCTGCCGGTTCATTCATACTATATACATCGGACATATCCGTCTTTCCATTGCAAGTGTCAACTATAATATACTGTTTTCCAATCTTCCTCAATACCAAATCCTTTTTCTGCTTCATCTCTATTTCTTAGTAATAATTAGAACTTTTTCCCAGACAAAATGGAATAAACAGTCAGGAATATTATTTTCGTATCAAGCCATAACGTATGTTTCTCCATATATGCCAGATCCATATTAAGTCTTCTCAACATCTTCTCCATAGTATCTGTATATCCGTTATAAAGTGTAGCCGGAGAGAATAACCCCGGACGCAAACAATACAACAGTTCATAGTCCGGATTCACAGAAATAATTTTGTCCACAAAATATTTTCTCTCCGGACGTGGTCCTACGAAACTCATCTCACCTTTCAGTACATTCCATAACTGAGGCAGCTCGTCCAAATGATGTTCACGAAGGAATTTTCCTATCTTTGTAAGCCTCTTGTCTTCTTTCTGACAGAGAGCAGGTTTTCCATCAGCTTCTGCAGTCATAGTCATTGACCTGAATTTATAAAGCATAAAAGCCTTTCCATTATGACCGATTCGCTCTTGCTTAAAAATAGCCGGTCCTCCATCTTCCCTTTTTATACAAAAATAAATAATTGCCATAAAAGGAGAAAACACTATAATCCCAATCAGGCTGGCAATAAAATCAAACACCCTTTTCATTACACGTCCCTGAGTTGACAGTGCATCTTTCCTGGCCAGTTTCCTGTTATTAACCACATTGACCGGTCCTGAACAACTTAAAATCTTAACATTGGTTTCACTCATATCCATATATCTTTAAACATTTTTCTATCATTCGCTCTTTGGTAAAAAATTCCACGAATCTTCTACCTGCCTTCTCGGAATATCCGGCATATACACCCTTATCCGATGTTATTTTCATTATAGCCTCAGCCAGTCCTTTGGCATCCTCCGGCATCACGTTAATTCCCGATTCTCCATCTGCATTAACCCATGCCACTCCCGACTGTGGAATCTTTGTGGCGACAACCGGTTTCCCACATGACATAGCCTCTATCTGCACAATACCGAATGCCTCTGTTTTCTGCACACTGCTCAGACAAAACACACTGCACGCCCCGTAATATCCAGGCAGGTCTTCATCGGAAACCCTTCCCAGCAGTTCCACCTTGCCGGCAAGTCCTTCACTCTTTATCTGCTCTGACAGTTCGTCCTTCAGCACCCCTGTTCCCCCAATAAGAACAACATATTCATCACCCAAATATTTTGCTGCCTCAACCAAATAACGGAATCCTTTATAATGTACTAATCTTCCTAATGAGAAGACTATCTTTTTCCCCTCGTATCTGTTCCTTATAATCTCTTCCCTATCATAATCACGCCTCACCGGTTCCACACCGATAGGCAGACATACTGTCTTATCCTGTACCCCTCTCAAAAAAGGAGATTCCTTAAGATATACAGGAGTAGTACCTATAATACAGTCTGCACGCTTTATCAGCCAGTCCTGCAAAGGCTTGTACAGTTTAAGCAGCATTTTCTGCTTCTGTATATCACTGTGCCAGTGCAATATCACCTTTCCTTTATATCCGGAATATAACAAAGCAAGACATGCCATCGGGTCAGGATGATGCACATGTATTATATCATAATTCCTGCAAACCCTCCTTAATTTCCATACCATTGCCGGTGAAATCATTGTAGCAGCCTTTTTTGTCCATGTCGGCGTACATATCAGATTTGCATGCTCATTTATCTTTACTGTCATCCCTTTCCTATCCGTAGCCGCGCACATCATATCACAATTCACCCCTTTTTCTGATATGCCTGTCATAAGGTCGTACATAACTTTCTCAACACCTCCGCCAATCGGATAGAACTTCCCTAATTGAAGTATCTTCATTCTTATCTATTATTTGTTTAATGTCAGTTCATCATACAAGCGTATATAATCCATATACCTGTCTTCCTTTCTGAAGTTTTGCTCAGCAAACTCGCGGCAAACTTTAGTGTAAAAGCCCTTTCCTCTTTCTTTTATGCTCCTTGCCGCTTCAAGCATTGCAACCACATCGCCACGTTCCACAATTCGCCCGGTCTTTTCTGTTACAGCCTCTATACTTCCCCCCGTACGATATGTCACCACCGGAGTACCACAAGCTATAGACTCTAAATTAACTGTAGGATAGTTATCCTGCCATGTAGGATTCAGAAAGGCATCCGCAGCCGAATAGAGTTCAGCCAGTTGTTTCACATTCTCCGTACGTGAAATGCCAACTATACCGTCAGGCAGATTTTTTTTCTCCTTTTCCTTCAGTCCTACCAGTACAATAACCTCATCCTCACTCAACATCCCCGCCATCTTTATAAAATCATCAAGTCCTTTTTCACGGCTCCAGATACTCGCTACCCCTAAGAATATATGTTTGTCCTGAAGATTATATTTCATACGGACATCAACGTCATCATACACATTGAACACATCGGTGTTTATCCCATTATGTATAACCCTGAAACGAAAATCTTTCAGAAAAGATTTCCTCATTTCACCCTCTATCCATTCCGAAACAGGCACAAATATCATCTTATCATACGGAACAGATGTAAATGCCGCTTTCTTGTCCTCATAATTTCTTCTTGAACGGTCCATCAGCAAACTGGCCGGGAACTCCTTTTTCTGCGGGCAGTCATGACATCCAGTCTGCCATTTGTCACACCCCACATACGAATAATAATAACAGTGTCCCGTATATAGCCAGCAGTCGTGTACAGTCCACACCACCGGTATATCACATTTTGACAGATATTCAAACAATATTCTGTAGTTCAGGAAATACCCGTGTATATTATGAATATGAATAATGTCAGGTCTCAACTCCTCAATTCTTCCAACGAACTCCCTTGTAGAAGCATCAGAAGCCAAACCATGCCTGTCCATTAACCTTGTTTCAATACCATGCCATGCGGTACTCATAAAACTGCCTATCGGTATCATCCTCGAGCTGCACGGCTTTATTCCATCCCTTTCCATGCTATAGGCCACATAACTTTCCCATCCGTTCTGAATGGCAAGTTCACCTATCTCCTGCATTATGCGTCCTGTGGAAGTGTTTATCCTTATCACAGGATTTATCTGTAAAAGTTTCCTCATTTCGCTGTCAGATTATTAAAAAGACCTATCCATTTGTCCATAACCACCTTTTCAGAATAAGTATCCACTATTTTTCTCGCATTCTGCGACATTCTTTTTCTGTCCTGAGTGTTTCCCATAAGCTTCATCATTCCTTCAGCCAAAGCCATTATATCGCCATTTTGTATTATCAATCCGTTCTCCCCATCACTGATAATATCCTTCGGTCCACATTTGAAGTCGAACGCCACCACCGGCAGTCCGCAAGCCATCGCCTCTATCATCACCATCGGGAATCCCTCATAGTTTGAGCTCATCACTAACATTGCACTATCTGCATATTCCTCGCCTATATTCTTTGTCGGTTTATTTATAAAAGCACTGCTGTTCAATCCTTTTTCATTTATCATCCTCTGCAACATTTCCTCCCATTCTCCCTGTCCGAAAATATCAAGTTTCCAATCATTGTATTTACCGGAATTATGTACAATCTCCCAGGCTTTAATCAGACGGTCAAACCCTTTCTGATAGTCAAGCCTTCCTACAGCAATTACCCTTTTTGCTGACATATTCGCATATCTCTCTGCCACGAACATAGCTGCATTCGGAATCACACATATATTCGGCAAGTTTCCCCAGTATCCCCTGTCCTCATTTGTCAGCACCACAAATTTGTCAAACCGTCTCACTATCCTTTCATCCTGCCATGTACGCCATCTGTCAATCATTCCGAGTAACCCTTTCCTCCCATATTGCAAGCGGAAGAACTTGCAGTAATGAATTTCCAGAACCTTCTTGCTACCATCCTTTATATCCGGAATGAACGACGATTCCGACGGATAGAGAGAAACCACTATATCAGCCTTTTCTTTTGTCAGTAATTCTTCAAGAAGTCTCCTGTGTCTCTTTCTCTTTTTCAGATATCCGCATATCTTACCGAAAGCCCCTTTTACATTATCCTCCGAATAATTAATACCGAGATCAATCATCCTGACACTTTCAGGAAAAGGATAGAACGATGGTCTGTCATGCTGGTCTGTAGTAACAACAGTGACATCCCAGTGCATCTGCTCCGAAAGGTATTTCACTTTGTTATAAAGAACACGCTCCATTCCTCCGGGATTATATGTGGAGTGGGTGCAGTAGATTATTTTCATGATACTTTAAAGAAAACAGATTCTAAAACAATCTTCACTTTGTTTATCAAAAATGCCAATAATGCAGTCACTATTAAAACCAACATTATATATATGTAATCATTTTCTATATAACATCTGTTTCCTCTACAAATAGACATGCTTATGCCTTGACATAAATATATTTCATAAGAAATACCACTTAAAAAGCTAACAAGCTTGAACCTGCAAAGTTCTTCCAACTTTATTTTCATGCAAATCATTGTTATCATAATTGGAATTAGAATGTAAACAAACATATACAGAATCTCATTCCTTGAATAAACGAACAATCCTATTAAGGAAATACATAGAGGAACAAATATTAAATATTTAATCCCGGAACTGATAAATCCCTTTAAGCTTTTTATATATTTTCCGGCAAAGACTCCTGCTGGAAAGGCCAAAGAACTGATATACCAACACCTGTCAAATCCTGCGTACTCACATACCAATATATAAACAATAGTCAGAACAAGAATTAAAAAAGGAAAGTTTCTTTTACATAATCTGCAAGCAATATAAAAAAATATATAAAACAACAGTATAGCATATACATACCATGAATGAGGCAACAATGTAATACCTTTAAATACAAGATTGTATATTTCCGTTACCAAATCTGGTAAGGCACACCAATTTATAATCCTATACAAAGCCCAAGCCAAGATAAAAGGTAAAAGTAAATTTTTAAGAATCCTACGACTGATAAAATTTGACAAATATATATTCCCTTTTGAGAAAAAACTTAAGCTTAACCCATATCCTGATATAAAGAAAAATACAGACACTATAGGAGCTCCCCATGAAAAAAACTGCGCCAGACTCTCAATTCCCTGCAATGACATGTGATGTAACACTATTATAATAGCCATCACTCCCTTCAATACAGACGTTTTTCCTTTATTCAGATCTTCTGTCTTTTTACCCCAAAGACTCAAAAGATATAACAAACATATACATGAAACAAATAATATCATATACCACTATTTGTCACCAGACTATTATTATATTCATCATATTCTTCCTTACTTATGCATAGAAATAAAGCAAACACTAAAAATATATCTGTAGAGACTTTGAACCATACTATAAAATTCACGGCCAAGATCAATAAAAACATAATTTTCAATGAAGACATATGCTTGATACAAATTCTCGCTGCATAACAGAAAAAAATCATAAACATTGTAAGACCTATTAATCCGAAATAAAACAGGAAGCGAAGATAACCTATATCTGTTCCCTTATAAAAATCCCCTACATATGGCCCAACATAATAAGGATCAGATAAATGAGGAGCATTAAAATATCCATCACCAATAATCCATGTCTTCAGAGATTCCGGGAAAACAACCATATTCTGCAACATATCATTGGAGTGTACATCCCATTCTCCTTTTTCCACAAGACTAAAAAAACCTTCAAAAGCAAAACGAAGGTTCTTATATATCACATCATTATATCTGTAATAATAAACTATCAATGGAATACTTAGCCCTATTATAACTATCATCCATTTCCAAAACCTTGTTTTGGACTTGTTTATTTCTTTCTTATCCATATTTAATGCGACAGAAAGAAGATAAATCAATGACAATGCAACTCCAACGGTAGTAGTACGTGATATCATATTTCCTATAGTGGCAATAATCATAAAAGACAGACCATAAAAGATAAACCATTCTTTTTTTAATACCTTACCATAAGCAATACCGATACATACTATCATACATAATACAGCCGAGAACCTTGTACCAGCCACGTCAAGACTGGCTCCTATACCATACATTCTATTATGTTCCTCATAATAAGCACCTCCAGAATACACGCTATCAACCAATGACTTGACCGTAGGATTCATTTCCACTCCCAAGGCTATAACACTCTGTAAAGCACATACAGCTATGAGATAATTAGCTAACAACACAGCGGAAGCCTTTCCATGAACAAATTTTATAAGTTCAACAACAAAATAAGCCCCTCCCAACCAGACCATCATTGATACCAGATATGTGGCATAAGTAGCATCATTGGTATCATTGTACCACATGGAGAAAAACCCGCTCAGTGATACAAGTCCGGCAAACAATGTTAGAAACAGATAATCTTTCTCAAGATATTTTTTTCTTTGTGCCAATTGAACCATAAAAACTATAAGCCCAAATCCTGCCATTATCATTTTAGAGTTTACCCCTGTAACAATATCTATAGGAAAGAAATATAGACTTGTCATTATTATGGTAAATATAATAGAACAAAACTGTATCATGACTATTTTTATCTTCCCAATCTTAATATTTTAATATATGTATTTTTATTTTTCTCCCATCTTATAAGATCTTTAATGATAAATCTCAATTTATCTCTATACCATCTAAGATTTTTATGAGCAGCACTTATTTTCAAGTTTTCTCTTAATGCATCAAAATAAGAGTTTCTTGATAATGAATCTGTCATATCTTCTTTTGCTAAAAAGACAGATAAATGTTTAAAAGCCTGTTCTCCTTTATCAAAATATAGGTTATAAAAAAAGTCATAGTCACCCGCAATCTTATATTTTAAACTAAAAGGTCTTTCTTTATGAATAGACGTACGTATTAAACAGCTTTGATGACAAAAAACCATTTTATACGTAATATTTTTTAATCCATTGCATATAAATTTTTCTTCATGATCTCCATAATCATATATTGCATCACAATAAACTACACAGATATCATCTTCAATCTGTTCAGACATAACATCCGTAAGTACATTTGCTGAGACAAAAGAGTCACCGGAATTCATAAAATTAATCCATTCTCCGGTAGCTTTCTTTATACCTTTATTCATGGCATCATAAATTCCTCCGTCTTTCTCACTACACCAATATGTTATTCTGGAAGAATATTTCTCAATTATTTCTTTGGTACCGTCTGTACTTCCACCATCTATAACAATATACTCTACATTGGGATATGTCTGTGATAGTACACTCTGTATAGTTTTTTCAATAAATTGTACACTGTTATAACATATAGTTACAACAGATACTTTAGGATTATTTATAATATTATTATCCATCTTTTCACTTATATATTACCCCGTAAACAAATTTAATCACTATATAATGATACAATTGCAATAACCAATACTGACGTTTGTAAGCCAACAATTGCAGCAATCTTGTGCGCAAAGATATATCTTTATTATATATAATACTATCATTTGCTTCCGGAAACCATTTCATCCATTTATCATAATCCGCAGCAGAAGATGAAATCAACAGCGGTAACTTGATATTTAGTTTAAGAAAATCAATCTCCCTATCAAACCTGTTACCATAGTTGCCTTTCACATATCTCTCTACTTCGTGAACATTAGCAGTAATCTGATCCATATATCCCTTGGACCAGTTTCTTGTCAACGAATCAGATTTTGTCTGTATATAATGATATAAAGGAATATTCAATATGGAAACCTTATTTGCATACAATGCAAGTTTCATCATCACCATCATATCCTCCCCCATGTTCATCTTCTCTGTAAAACGGATATTATTATCCTCATATAATGACCTCTTTACCATAAAAAGCCACAGATTCCATCGTGCCACACCTCTCGCCATTTTAATGAAAAGTTCCTCACCGTTACCGACCTTAGGCTGAACCATATGACGCTCGTTCTTATTAAATGAAAGGAACCATTCACACCCTACAATATCAGCCCCTGTTTCATCAGCCTCCTTATACAATAATTCCAAAGTATTATCTTCTATAAAATCGTCTGCATCAAGATAATATACATACTCACCTGTAGCATTATCAAGTCCAGTATTCCTTGCGGCAGCGACACCTCTGTTATATTCATGATGAATACATTTAATCTTTAAATCAGCTACCTCATGCTTCTCCATAAAAAGACGGATAAATGCTTCAGAACCATCACTACTACAATCATCAACAAACAAAACCTCCAGATTTCTGTAAGTCTGCCTGATAATGGAGTCAAAACATCTGTTCAAACATTCAGCAGCGTTATATACAGGTATTATAACCGAAATCAATCCTTTATACTTATTATCCATAAATTAAAGATTACCAGACAGAACCTTCTATCTTTTTCCCTCTCCATCCATACAAGACATTATAGAAAAATCTTTTATATAATCGTCCTATAGTAACAGGCATACAATAATGCAAATCCCTTAATAAATAAGGAAAACTTAAAATACCCTTCCTGAATGCTTTGAATGGAGATATATAACTTAAAGAATAAAAATCCTTGTAATATTTATTGTATAAACCTATTTCTTTCTTCTGTAGTAATGAATACATTATTCCGCATTTCTTACCTTCAATGATAGTGTATTCATTCTTTCCAAAAGTCCTGTTCTCTTTTTTTACAAAATCTATAATCCTTTCAAAAGCCATCAAATACACAGTGACATCCTTTTCTATAGACATACTTGTCATTATGGAAGAACTTCTTACAAGATAATCATAAGTCTTTTTATTTACCACATACATTGAATCAGCCTTACATGCCAACTTAAAACTCCATATCACATCTTCATGCAAATAGCCTTCCTCAAAAAACAAACCATTGTTTATCAGAAAATCCCTCCTGCATAACTTGTTCCATGCCATAACATACCACAAGCCATTAGCATAAGCACCAAGGATTGAAGCATTTCCAACAAGCTCACACTCTGGCAATTTTAAGTCTGAAGCTATACTATCAGTGCCGACGAACTTATAATCGGCAAGAACAACATCATAAGCCTTCTCTTTTAAAGTCCCTGCAAGAACACTTAAACAATCATCACTTATACTGTCGTCACTATCCAAAAAATATACATACTCCCCCTTAGCATTCACCAACCCGGTATTTCTGGCAGCAGATAAACCTCTGTTTCTTTCGTGAGAAAGAATATTGACATTATGGAATACATTTTTTTTCAGATATTCCCGAACAATATCCATACTGTTATCTGTTCCGCAATCATCCACCAGTATCACTTCAAAATTCTTATATGTCTGACTGAATACATAGTCCAGACATTTTGTGATATATTGGCTTACATTATATATAGGGATAATTATTGAAATCAGAGGGTTATACATTTTTATTGTTTTTAGCTTAAGCGTTTCTGTTATTCTGTTTACTACACCCATATATTCAGACGAGAACTTTCTGGCAAACAAACGGTCTGAGCTCATAAGTTCATCATAATCTTCATCTCTCCATACATACGGCCTTCCTCTACCCCAGTCTATTTTTCTCATATGCCCCTTATAATCAGCAGACAAATCATATAGATTATTCCTGAAAGGAGAATTCCAACAAACAGTTTGCATCACTACCTCATCCGGACAAAACGTATGAGTATATGTCTTTCTTATTTCATCTTTGTTTTCCAATAAGAATTTAACAAAATCTGCTGTAATACTAACCCACTGAGAACCTTTCTTAAATTCTATATTCTTGTTCCTTTTAAAACCAAGCATAATTTGAACACGAACAAACACAGCCCTAAGGAATCGGGTTACAAATGAAATTTTACTTGAATTTTTGAAATCAGAAGGAAATAAATGCCATAATCTCATCTTCCTGTCCATTTCTCCCGATACATCTGCAAGACAGTAGTCTATAAACTCCTTACCTATGTTTCTATTGAAAAAATCATGAATATAATCCTGGGTTTTAAGAGGCATATCTACCCCGGAAAGAAAATGATAATAATCATAATGTCCTTTAATAAATGCCTCTTGCATCAGTTCTAATTCCACCTCTACAAGACTAAAATCCGCCCAATGTACATTAATTCGTTTATCTATAATATATAGGCTTGAATGTTCTGTATGCAGACTTGGAATATCTTTCAATTTTGAATCATAGTGGATGTAGATATCATTACGTTTATCATCCAATAAAGATACAAGATTATTCAACAATTCAGGCTCATTATGAACTATAATCAGATATGCGTGTTTCATTGTGAAATGTATAAATTAAAGGTTGCGACGTATTAAAGCCATGACTTTCAGAATAAAAAATACAATAAAAGGTGGTAGCTTTAATGCCATACGTATCTTTAAAGGTAATATTCTAATAACACTTGAATCATTTCCTACTGCACACCTATACCTTAATAATTTCTCTTTACAATTTGAGTCTTTTTTTAGGAAAGAATCAAACAACGATCTATACAAAACCTTTATATAAAAAGTATATGCTTCGGGAATAGGATGAACTTTATTGATTCTATCTATAATAGAAAAAACTATATAGTAAGGTTCAAAATTATCTGCTTTTCTATATTTAATGCTAAAATCTGGTATTTCGTAATTATAACCTGATTTTTTTGTATATATCACATTATTCGTATATTGTAAATATTGATATGCAAAAACTTCATCTTCATGAAAAGTAAAATACTCACAATATCTAATCTTATATTTATTAATAATTGAAGCTAAAAATAATTTATTTCCAGTATATCCTATTATCGATAAATCATAAAAGGTTTCAATAAAATCAGCCACACAACCCTCAAAATCTTTATTAACTTCATTTCTATTATTGAATGACTGAACAATAAGTTCTACATTATCTCTACTGTTTCTTACATAATAATCAAGCCATTCAGGACTGACATAATCATCAGAATCACAAAATGTCACCCATTTACCTTTAACATTATCCAATCCTAAATTTCTTGCAGAACTTACTCCTCCATTTTGTTTATGAAATACTTTTACACGATTATCAATCTTAGCATAATAATCACTTATCTCTCCAGAAGAATCTGAACTACCATCATCAACAATAATCAATTCAAAATCAGAAAAAGTTTGTGATAAAATACTATCAATACAACGGTTAATAGTTTTCTCTGAATTATATACCGGAACTATAACTGATATAAAGCACATATTAAAATCATATTAAATCATATATTCGCTGCATAGTCTCCTGTACATTAAATGTTTTAGAAAAAACTACTGCATTTGTAGAACATTCCTCTCTAAAAGACTTATTATCTATCATCTGTTTAAGGCCATTGTATATGCTATCAATGTCCTCATTAACTATTATTCCTCCTCTTGACTTACTAATAAGTTCAGTAGGACCGGATGTACATGTTGACACAATAGGTTTACCTAAACATAAAGCTTCACAAACCACCAATGAAAATCCCTCAGATTCAGAACATAAAAAAAATATATCTGCTTGGTTAATATAAGAATACGGCTGTTTAACAAAGCCAAGCAACAAAAAGTTATCCTGTAGTCCTAATCTGTATATTTCATTTTTTAATTCTGTTTTAAGTTCACCGTCACCCAATACCCAAAACTCTAAATCATACCCATTATTTTTAAGTTTAATAGCAACTTCCAAAGCCCGATCGTATCTTTTTTGTTGATTTAATCGTCCTACCATACAAATGGTAAACTTCTTCTTACATACAAGTTTACATTGTGATAATCTTACTATTTCATCACAATCTATTAAATTATAAACAACCTTCAATTTATCTTCATCAATATCGAATAACTCTCTAAATCTATTCTTAGCATCTTGAGACACAAAAACAATATTATCCATTTTTTTATAACACCATGATTCCTCTTCATAATTCTTAAAGAAATCAAGTGACCAATGCTTTTTCTTCAAATCAATATGAACCCAAGAAATATTCCTATCAGCTTTATCAAAAACATATGAATGCATCTTTACTGCCATTCCTTCCATAAATGAAATTATTGTATCAAAATGCTTTCTCCTTAAATACCATAACAAAGGTAATTTACATAAAAAGAAATATGCCAATCTCTTACATCCAAACATTGAAAGATAGCGGTACAATCTTTCTATCCACAAGCTTTTCTTGTGAAACGATATCAGCTTTACCTGTTGCGGAATATCATCAATATAAGGACCATCCTCAGTCTCTAATAATAATGTAACATAGTATTTTGAATACTCAAAATTCTTCAGGATGTCTATTAGAACTTTCTCAGCTCCCCCATTAAGCATGGCTGGCATAAGAAAAAGAATATGTTTCATAAATGTTTCTTTTTTTCAATTTTACGCAAGCACTTATAATTAAAACTTTTAATATACGACTTTCCATCAATAACTCCTTTTCTGAAAGCCTGTGCTGCCTTTTTATCCCCATATACCTCTCTTATAAGATGCTTCACATATTGAATTCCATAAACATAAAATATAGATAAAACAGCAAAAACCTTTTTAATTATGTTCTTTTCCGGCATATATATAAAACGATGCCAAAATATAAGCTTATTCCTATATTCAGAATATATTACTTTAAGCATACGATTTTCACCTGTTGAAGTTCCCGCATCAAGATGTAATATACCTGAATCATATGAAGTCAATATCTTCAAACCATTCATATACATCTTGTAAAACATTACCTGATCATCAGGAAAAGCATAAGGCGAACCATCCAACCATAATTCTTCTTCATAACATATATTCAAGAAGTCCTGCTTCTTACAAAAGAAACATGGTCCTGCATTTGTCTGTGATTCATATACACTTCTTATCGGATTATTTATATATGAAAAACCAGCTGTAGGTAATACTTTAAATCCCCATTTTGATATAGAAATACGACATACCTCACGCCCCAATAACAAAGATCTTATTTTATCTTTTATAGGCTTCTCATGATTATAAAAAACGCATGGAGAAATTACATCACCATTATTTTCATGCAATTCTCTAAATAAGATTTCTACTCCAGTAGGAGGCAAATAAACATCATCATCAAGAAATAAAATATATTCTGTCTTTACCTCATTATATGGTAATGCTCTTTGAGCAACCATTCCTTTTTTTACATAAACATATTTTTCTATTCCTATTGTTTCTTTTGGCAACGGATATCCCTCTGCTATATATACTATAATATCTTTGGGAACAATAGTTTGACAGACTAGCGAATCAAGAGTCTTTTGATAAAACTCTCCACCTTTACCCAAAGTACGAATAACTACTGAATACTCCATAAATTATTTCATCAACAAACAATTATTTTATTTCTTAACAATAATTCTACTCATACTTTTTTTAAGAAGAAGAAAAAAAAATGGTAGAGACCACCATGATTTCTTTATACAATAAAGAAGCATATTGTCTAATTTATTATCTAAATTCAATGGCGCAATTCTATACAAGTACGAATTTTTTATCCAACTATTTAATATCGTTTTTTTATTTGTATAGGTAATAGATTTACAACCATACAATCTTTTTATATAAAACAAGACATCTTTAATGTATTTACTATATAACTCAGGATTATTAATAGAAGCAAAATCTATTACACATTTCTGCCAACATTCAATACTAAAAATTCTATTAGGATCAAATGTATGTGTTATAGAACCTGAGTTAAGATTATTATGCAAATAATATGTTGCTGGAGTAAAAATTATACGTTCGCAATGTTTCAAGTAATTAAGGCTAAATATCAAGTCCTCACCAAATGATATATCTTCTGGATATAAAACTTTTATTTTATTTCGCTTATACAATTTATTTACAGAAGAACTCAACAATTCCGTATTCAGCCAGTAACTGAAATCTAAACGAAAATCCTCAATAGAATCGTATTGTTTAAACTGCCGAGGTGTCCAAATATTACCATTCTCTTGTTTAAAACCAAAGATAACACAATCTACATTTTTTTCCCGTTGTAATTTCAAGAGTTCCTCACAAGTGTTAGGTTCTAAAGCATCATCACTATCTAAAAGTAATATATGTTCTCCTTTAGCTATCTTTAGGCCTTCATTGCGTGCCGAGGAGACCCCACCATTCTTCTTATGGAGAACTTTTATTCTACAATCTTTAGATGCAAAAATATCACATAACTCATCACTACCATCACTTGAACCGTCATCTACTAATATAATTTCTATATCATGATATGTCTGATTTACAACACTACCTACACATTTGTTCAATAGTTTACAAGCATTATAAACAGGAATAATTATTGATATCATTTTTGCATTTATAAATAACAAGTACAAGCAATATTATTTAACCCGTTGGCGGAATTAAATTGATAAAATAAATATGTATGTAAGCACTCAATTTAGGGCATCCCCCTTTGAAAGGGCACTTTTGAGTGCCCTAAACCGAGTTTTGTTAATTAATTAGCTTTGAATTTAACATTGGCCGGTAGCCAAAGTGATTTTGTCAGGAACCATGTTAACATAATCCCTGCACCCGTTAAAGATATTTTTGAAAAAAGTTCCGATGAAGTTCCAGACAGAACTGCCATGAAGCTTTACCGTTCCTATTACACTATGATAAGTCGCAGCCATCTCAGCGCCTGCATCACTGCCATAATGAAGTGAATTGTTGCGTTGAGTTGTCAGCTTCCGGATGGTCCGTTCTGCCAGATTGTTGTCTATCGGAAGATCCCCATCGTCCAGAAAAGCAAATAGTTCCTTCCAAAACTTCTTCAAGTAATTAAGAGCTTCTGTATAATACTGGCTTCTGAATTCCGAATCCTTTGACAGTTCACTGTCCAACAGGCTGCGCAATTCTATCAGGTGTTCCTTCGTTTCCAAGCTTTGCCTTTCCCGCAGCCTCTCTTCCGGAGTAAGACCGGCTTCATCATAAATATGTTCTTTAGAAAAGAACCACTTTAAAAGCTTTGAAAAACGTTCGGCCAGCGGTTCGCCTCCTTGATTACCGGCTTTAACGAACTTATTATTCGCATGGGACATACAAACCTGATGGACAGTATCCTTAAACTGAGCCGATTTCAACTCATCGCCGATAAATACATAAGCATTGTAGCCGTCGGACATGATACTCTTCAATTCCGCATCACCCAGGAAGTCGGTAAGTACCTCACGGCCGCGGGAGCCATCCTCATAGAAGAAAATGGCTGTTTTCTGAGCCTTGTTGACCAATACCCAGATATAACACTTCTTATAACGGTCATATTTGCGAACCTTGCACCAGGTCTCATCGCAGTTCACAACCGAGTCCTTTTCCAAGGCAACGGACTTCAATACACGAACCAACTCATCAAGGTATTTCTTGCCTTTCTTAAGCCAGTTGCGTAAGGTGTTTTTAGAAATGGTCATTCCCATATCCGTCAGCCATTGGTGAAGAAGGCCGAAGGTCACATTCTTTACATAAACTTCATAGGCGATGGCCTGCAGGAATTCAGGAGTGGCTTTAGTACCCTCGATTTTGGTTATTACCTCCGGATGGCCTGCAGAGGGGAAATAACCCCACTTCGGCTTTTTGCCCGGCTCCGCATAATGAACCATCTCAAAACATTCTTCCGTAAGGAAGGTGCGGAAACTGAATACACGCACCATCCTTCTTTCAATGATACGTCCGGGAACCTTTGTCAGATCAGAGGGATGCGCTATCGCTTCTCCGGACACTCCCATCGTTTTATATCCGTCAGGACGATTGCCCAGGTCATGTTCCTTTTTGGGAAGGACCGCCTCATTCCGGGATTCGTTATTGTCTACAGAATCCGTACGGAGTGTATCGTCCGTACCGTCATAATCATCTTTCTCCTTTTGTCGGTCAGAAGCGCTCTTTTCTGCTTTGGAGTGTATCCTTTGACGCCTGTCTCCAAAACGTTCCTGATTGGCAAAATCAAGTTTTTCCTGGAGAGACCTTGCCTTACGTTCAGCCGATTTGCGAAGCTTATGCTCTTCCGATAACCGGTTTTCCAAATCAGACTGTTTTGATTGCATGGAGGACATCTGCTCCTTCAGTTCTTTCATCTGGGCCATAAAATCCTCCAGAACCAACTCCATAGCCCGCTTGGTCAACTCATCCTCCTGATGCTGTTCCGCCAGGTACTGGATAAACCGGTCTTTTTGGTCGTCTGCCATACCTTCACTATAATTTATAGGGTTCCGTGAGTAGGTTTCCCTACTCAACAATTCCCTTTTTGAGTCTATTATATGTTGCAGCCCGATCATATTTAAACCTTTGATTTACAGACATAAAGGTACTAAAACAATCGCAGAACCGCAAGCAAAAAACATATTAATTATCTGATTTTTAATGTTTTAACTATAGGGTTTTCCAGTATCAAGACCACATCTTTCCAGTCAATCCGATAAACGGTATCCGCCCCGTTCCGCTCCACTTTCATGAACTGGTAGCCCGCGACAAACTTCTTTTCGAACAGGCTGTATGAATGATTGTCAAATGAAAACATACGGACTATCCTTCGGTTTCGCGACATGACAATAAAGACATCCCCGTCACAGGGTTCCCGGTGAAGCCGTTCACGGATGATGGACAACACACGGCTGTGCTTGCAACGCATGTCGGTAAAGTCACGCACATAATAAAAATGATTCAGGCCGGTAACACTCAGCATAGACCCTCCAGCTTCTCTATCATCCGGACTAAATCCTGATAACTTAAATTCTTTTGGGACAAGTGTAACCCATTACTGATACGGATGTCAATCCATATGCGGACGGGATTGTCATTACCGCTTCTTGATACAGGCTTAGGCCGGTCACCGGTCTTAGTCTTTTCCTCATGGGCAATCTCAGGAACACCGTCAATCTGGACTTCAACTACTTTTTTGCGGGTATCCTTAAACCATTTCTGGAAAATGTTATAAGGGACTTTGTTCTTGACACAAAACGATTGGAGAGATTCTCCACGGGGTAACGCCTCCGTCTGGTACTGAAAGTAAAACCTTTCAAGATCTTCACTGCTATACATAATTCTATAAATTTGGTTGGCAGCGAAGTTACCCATTTCAATCAATAGCCATTTTTTGACTGCTTACATGAATTTCTATATACACTAATCCAATCCACGTTATCCATTTGATAAATATATTTCTCATGTCTTACAATATTTATATAAAAACCTTTAATAAGGTTTTTACACTCTTTATACAAACTTGTTCTAGGATATTTTTCACCTGTAGAACCTGATACTCCAATAGTATCAATATAATGGTAAAATTCATGGTAATAGTTACCATCAAGTATCCACTTTACAATCTCCTCATACAATATATGTTCAAAATATATATTCTTAGAATCGTTAATTTTATAGAAACTTTTAAGAAAGTAATTTTCAAAGAAAATGCGAGGTGCTACAAAAAAAAATGACGAACAAACAAAATTATTTTTCTTACCACTGAACGCCATTATTCTATTTTTACGAGTTCTGATCCCTTTTGTTAATTTCTTTATATTCTTAATTATTAGTCTCCCCGTTATTTTTACAATGTTATCGCAGTTTGATAATAATTTTGATTTTTCTATAGCTTCTTCAATTATTAAAGCTTCACCATATCCTTTACCTAAACTTTTATCATAATTATTTCCATTAAATGTAATAAATTCTATTCTATTTGATTCTATATATTCATTAAATGAATCTCCTATGTAAATACCAGAATTTTCAACAAATACTATAGGAAATGTTGTATGAACCAAATACCAATTTATAGCCTTAATATATTGATTTTTTCTAATATTACAATCTTGTAACATAGTAAAAGGCATTCCGCTAGGATTTATACAAGCAGACAAAAGTATTACTATATTTTCTTTCAACATATTAATAATATATTTATAACTTAACACATATACTTAAAAATTATTCTAAAAGCAGATTTGTATATCAATTAACGAAACCAATTATTATGTACGTGTTATTCTCAGAATATTTATTTCAAAAAATAGTTTTACGAAACCAATCTTTTACTATAAACATACAATTTACGAAGTTAATAGGGAAAAAAAATATTACTTTAGAAACAAAGGATAGCCCCTCAACCTTAAAGATATCTACTCCTACTATTTGTCGATATATTTTTAAACGACACTTCATATCCTTAACATTAAAAAAATATGAAGCATATAAAGCATTAGTTACCATATTTAGATAATTCTGATAAATTAGATTATTCTTATTATGGTAAATATATTTGACCGATTCAAAGTTGGACAAAGAAGTGTAATAATTATCAACATTTTTATATTTACAAGACAAATCAGGCATATTGTAATTATATCCAGATCTTTTTACACAAACAATTCGTTTACAATGTTTCAAATATCTTAAGACAAAATTCTCATCTTCCATAAATATAAAACGTTCATCAAAATATAAATTATAATCATCTAATATCGATTTCTTGAAAATTTTATTCCACACAAACCCTAACAATAAAGATTTATATAAAAGTTCCAGTGCGCCTCTATTATCTCCAACATATTCAATACCTGAACAATATTCGCATAAAACAAAAGGACCAATCCTATGTATTCCCTGACAAACCATTGAAATCTCATTGTCGTAAATTAAAGGAATATATATTTCAAGCCAATCAGGATTTACAAAATCATCCGAATCACAAAATGTAACCCATTCTCCTTTTGCATTTTTCAACCCTATGTTACGTGCAGAACTTACTCCACCATTTTGTTTATGAAAAACTCTTATACGATTATCTTTTTGCGCATATTCTTCACAAATGCCAACAGATTGATCTGTACTTCCATCATCAATCAGAATTAGTTCCCAATCACAAAACGTCTGTGACAAAATACTATCTAAACATCTGTTAAGATAGTTCTCTGAGTTATATATAGGGACAATTATAGAAACTAAAGGATTCATTTTGCATTTAAACAATTATTATATTTTTTAAAAGTTCAATCACCTCATAAACTTTCTTTGTTCGCAAACTTTCAACTTTTGAATAATCTATATTTTCACCATTATCTATACTATCTAATGTTATCATTCTATCATTTAAACTTAAACCTTTAAGTAAAAGTAAAGCACGTTCATCAAAATCTCTTGCCATCGAAACTGTATTAAATTGTTTTTTTAATAATATTGCAAGAACTGTAATATGATAAGACGTAGTTATAATATATGAAGATTGCTCAATGTACCATAACAATTCCTCCATACATAATGTTTGTTTCATCTTTCTATTAAAAAGAGACTCTTCCATTGCTGCCAACTCAACAATATCAAATCCTTTTTTATTTGCAAAATTGACTGCATATTCAGCAACTTCATCATATCTATACAATTGAAACAATAATAAATAAGGTCTATCAGATGTTTTCTTATGTGTCGTAGATAATAAAGTATTGAGGACAGGCATACCCCCTAACATAACAGGATCTAATACAACCTCTGCAACATGTGATATATTCTGATTTATATAATCTGCCAAAGATTTTTCTCTTACAAAGATTTTATCAAAACACTTAAGTCTATACAAGAAATAATCAATACTTCCCTTAGACAAATTCAATACACTACCAGCACTAGCAGCAAAAGCAATTAATTTCTTTCCCTTTGCAGCAGGGAAGTCACCCAAATATACTTTGTCAAAACCATCCGTAAGTTTAGGATTCCAAATCTGATCGCTACCAAAGACGAAAGCATCAAAATCATTTGACTCATTGTTAAGATCCAACTGATAAAGGTTCAGATAATGATTTATAAATTTAGAAAAAGCCCTATTACGCTTCCAACGGATAGGAGCAACCAAAAAGGCTCTAATAAAGCCTTTTATCTTAGCAAAATAGGAACTATATAAATCAGAATAATAGGAAAATATTTTATATGGTTCTATAAGATATTTAGGACGATAATCTATGACATATACATCATGCCCCATTTTTTTAAGAACTTCCTGCAAACAATAAGTTTGCAAAACAGCCCCGTAGTTTGCTGCACAATGAAAAGTTAATATACCAATCTTCATTATTTTAATATTTTATGTTTTATTATTCTTAAAAATTCAAGAAACCTAGACTTTATTCCTATATCTCCATATTTCTTACCACAATAAACAAACCCCTTTGTTATAAAATCTTTCTCAAATTCTGTTCTTAACGGATTTATATATGAAGGATGCTCCAAATTAGGTTGTATACAATGCTCAGTGTCAGTTTTTATATAATTGATTTTTTCTGTTATTTCCGAGAATAATCTACGTCCTTTTTCTGTATTTACTAATACCAAAGAGACCCCTTTGTTATCTGAATTTATTTGTTTATCCACTTTCTCCCATCCCCAAAAATCAGCAAAGGTCAAATCAGAAGGACGTTCTAAATTAGCAAAATGACATACTCCGCAGGAATGACGGAACATTATACATTTACGAAATAAATCAGAATAAGTGGATCTACATACATATTTGTTTCCAACTATAAAAGACTCTATATGTGCCCCCCAACCTATTTGAGATTTGTCTCTAAAATTAACATAAGTAACTTCGGTCCTATATTTATTCTCTATATATTTAAGATAATCCCTCCATACATAAGGAGCAGGCACTCCATGACAAACCAAATCTACAACATATAATCCAGTTATATCTTGCCTAATGTATTTCAAATACGATAACAAACCAGATGTCTGACACGGAGTTCCAGAAAACATTACCTTATATCCATGCCTTAAATCCATCCTTATTTGACGAAAAGTATCTTTCAGATCACTCTGTACGTATTTACTTCCTTTAAATTCATTACGTTCTTCTTTATTTGTAGCTCTTTTGTGTACAACTCGAAAGTGTTCTTCATATCCAACTCCGTACACTATACCACTCTGTTCTAATATCCAATCGGACAAAGCTATAAAAACTGCTCCACTTCTACTGGTAATAATCTCGTTCTGATCCTTATGACGCACAGCATAGACATCAGGTTCAGACAAATTACACGATTTATCATAAGTTATGTTAAACGCACATACTCGTTCGCAGAGACCGCAGTTCACACATTTATCTTCGTCAACTTCAGGATACAAAAAGCCCAAACCATCCGGCTTCATAATTATAGCCTGATGAGAACAGATACTGGCACAAGCACTGCACCCACAGCAAGTTGATTTATCTTCTATTATTATCATTTATTTAACCACTTAGCTGATACAGTTAACAACTTTTCTTTCAAAAATTTCCTCTCTGAAAAAGAACAGCCAAATCTATATATGACCACAGTGCTACAACTTAAACAAATTAAAGTGGAAACGACAAATCCAAACAAATTATCCGGTAACCCAGAACGGACACAAATCGGTATTACTAACGACAGAACGGTTACTAAAAAAATATTGCTGCAAACATTCTTCAAGAAAAGAGCCACAGGCAACTGAATCATATTACGCAATAAAATCAAACGTGCACATAAACATATCAAAGAAAGAGATATTGCGACCATAACAACGGTTTCAGGTATTGCTCCTATTTTTAAAAACAAATATGACAAAGGAAAATTCATCATTTGCAATCCTCCTACAATTATCTGATAGTTCTTAATTTTACCAGTTGCAAGCATAACCGTTATTAATGGATTTGATATAGTATCACACATAGAAAGTACCAAGACAAGCTGAACAAAAAGGACTGTATGCTCTGGTACTACATTCAACCAAATTGATAGAATATATTGAGTATTCAATAAAACAGGAAGTGCCAAAAACAATAATAAATAAAAAGAGAATCTTGCACCCCTAAAAATTAATGAAAATGTATATCTATAATCTCCTTCAGCATAAGATTTAGTAATCTGAGGATTTAAAGCTACCATAAAATTACCAACAAATGCTCCTATAGCTGCATTTACCTGATTAGCTATTCCACGAGCGGCATTTAATACCGGACCATAAAAAATGTTTAAAAGAATATTACATCCCTGGTCTCGCAAAAGAGCAGATGACGCTCCAATGAAGTTCCAACCAGCAAATCCAGTCATTTCTTTCAACAAAGGTCTATCAATATTTAATCTAAAACGACATTCCTCAAATGACCTCCTACAATAGTAAAAATAAAACATTTGCAAAAGTAATCCTTTCAATACAAGTAAACAAGCATAAAAGATCAGCTTATCAAAATGAATATCTCCAAAAGCAATAAACAAGACAATACTCAATTGGAAAAGAGTATCACCTATACCAACAAATGCAAATATACTCATGCGTTCATGAGAAACTATGGAAGCATTATATGGTACACTAAATAAACCCAACAAAAAGGAAAATATCGAAAATTGAAATACCCAATTAGCTGCAAACATTCGATTTTCAGGAATATTCATATGGAAATTCAAGAACCATACTCCTACTGTTTCAGACAGAACTAATACAACTAAAGCTAATATAGCATGCACATACAACGCAGTTGAAAAAACTTTCTTCAACCGGTTTAAATTATTTTTCCCCAATTCGAAAGTCAAAAACCTACTCACAGCTGCTGAAAGAGATCCTGACAATAAAGAAAACATTGCCACAACACCTCCAACTACATTATATATACCATAGTCCTCTACTCCCAATGCCTGAAGTACGACTCGTGAAGTATATAATGATACTAACATACCGAAAAGCATGCGGATATATAGCATCATTGTATTCTTGGCAATCCTCTTTGTATTTTCCCTTTGAGATTCCATGAAAACTCTTTGTATCAATAATCAAACCCGAAACTCCACAACGGAACGATGTTACCATAACCGAACTCTATATCATCCTTCACAACATATGCGTTTTCTACACCTTCTATCTGTTTCAGGCCTTTCTTGCGGCCTCCCACCTCGAAAGTATGTAAGTTTCCTTTATGCGGAGTTGTACGTTTGGACTTGTCTTTAGTAACACCCTGTTCTTCATTGCCTGCATGGATCAACTCCTCCGGAATACCTTCCACTTCTACAGGTACAACCTTCTTCTGTGTCTTCTTGAACCAGTCATAGAATGCCGTGTATGGAATATTGTTGCCAATGCAGAACGAGTTGATGGAAACTCCATTGGGCTCACCCTCGGTTTTGTAGAGGAACCACAGTCTTTCAAAATCTTTTTCGCTAAACATAATCTTTCAAGTTTTAAGTTTAGCACGAAGGTATGGGAAAGAAACATGCTAGTCAATACGCCAATTTTGGATGGTTACATTAAACAAACAGCAGGCAACAATACCATTATAAATACAGAAAGTTTATTTCATGTTTTGCAAATATCATTCCCAAAACAAAAAGGAGGAATCCAAGCCAGCGCATTATAACGTATCAAACTTATATCAGAGTTCTTCAAATAACAAAACAATTGTATAAAACCATTAGCAGAGCTATCACTGAAAGACAAACTGTCGATGATATCTTTGAAAAAATAAATTTATATAACACATACATCTGAAAAAATCAATCACCTTCTAACTCTCTACCTTTATATTTTTTAGCTAATCCATAACCACTGACAAAGAAAAAAGCAGTAACTCCAAATGTCCGTACATGGATATAAAATTAACAACAAAATGTAAAAAAGAGTCTTGCAATGATGACCATAACATAAGAAAATTATCCGAACTATATCCGAATTCATTTTCACGGACTACACCATTAAATATATGGAAATAATTATGCAATACTATCGCTATTATTGCAATACCTTTAATAATTTGGGTATCCTCTTTTGTCAAATCAACAGTAAAAGACTTCATTACCAGATATCACTTTTTTCCTCCAAACACCTTCTTCCAGAACGAAGGCTTTTCCTCAACATAATCCTGATATATCTCACGGTAGTAACGGCGGCTGCTTATCTTGCGTTTTACCATCTCATAGATGGCTCCCCAATCGGGAAGATATCCTACGTTGCGGTCGTCGATAAACAAATCGGCACGCAGCTTGCGGCATGGACAGGAAGGATTTTCCTCAACGACCTCATCGGGGTGATTGGCATTGACAGCATAGAACTCAAGTCCACGGCTGCGGCAATACTCCACAGCATCTTCAAGCAATTTGCCTTCACGGACAGTCCAAAGAATCAAAACGTGGCGTTCCGCCTGTAATTGCTTTAACGTGGCTATAGCAAAGGGAATTTCTTTGCCTATCTCCGGGTATTTGTGTTCTACAATTGTTCCATCAAAATCAACCGCTATTATCATATTTTATATTATATTATTCTTTTATATCGTTTACAGAATCAAATGACCGGCTTATTTCCGAACAGTCTTCTATATTTTCAAAACTCTCCTTACAAACCCCACCTATGGCTATAGTAAGGCCTCCCATTGTAGTTATCAAGCATTTGTCGCGCGATATACGCACCTGATAGCCTTCTACGCCATCAAGTATGCCTGAAGTTATCTTTACCATGGGATGGCCGGCCGAATAATACCCAACAGGATGAGGCATAATCCTTATACGCAAAGGCGAAATCTGAGACATACGGATAAATGCCTGCATGGATTTATCTCGTATTTGGGCCGGAAGACCTGTAGCACGGTCTTTAACAAGATAAACACCCAGACATCGCTCTTCTAAAACCGACTGTATTTCAGAAATCTCACCTTGAATAAATACAAGGCCGGAAACAGTAGGAACGCTTTCTTTTACCACACGCTTTTTTATGCGCTTATATTTTATTGTTTTGTGAACAAAAACATTGAATTTTTGTTCTAAAATATGAAGCACCCTTTCAAGCATGTAGCTCCTTACATATATATAATACCAAGATAACATCTGAACATATTAGACTTAAGTACAATTCTTCCCTTCCGCACCAGTAATCTGATTCGCTATTAAATTTGCTATTCCCCAGCTACAGAAAGAGAATCTGTACTATACAGTGACTTCGATACTCTGTCTATTTTATGTTGTTTCACATAAGCGGATAATAAAGCCGCTTAACTACCATATAAATACTACATCGTAAAAATATTTAAATTTTAACAAATCTAAACAATATCACTTTTTTAGTTTATCTTTACGCAAATTCTCTTTCTAAGAGAAGTATTTCCAAACGCAAAGGTAAGCATAATATTTATATAACGAACATTTTTTCCTATCAAAATTTATTTTCTCTCTTTCTAAGAGAAATACCTGCTTTATAATATCATATAATAAAAGCTTTTTAACGATGTCTTTACATAGCATTTGTTTAACATTTTTTGTTTATGCGTAAATTTATTCAAACACGCGTGCATTTTTCTATAGCATTATTACGCTATTAAGGATATTATTAATACATTTGCAGAGATATGATATTTCTCTTAGAAAGAGAAGTATTTCATATTTCAAACAAAAGTTGTTGCTACAAATATAATATTTTTTACAAATAAATAGCTATTTTGTCTAGTTTTTTTCTAATATCACAACGATTTTATAATCATTTTATTTGCTTTGTCAATTACCGACATATCCAATGAGGCTAAATATATCCTTGTGGTATTTTCTGAATCATGCCCCATAGCCTCGCTTATGACTGACAATGACACATTTTTACTATGAGCAATACTTGCCCATGTATGACGAGCAACATATGAAGTCAAAACAATAGGTAACCCTAAATCAACGCCAATCTTTTTCAGTTTGACATTTACAAGATGGCATGCATTACGGTATTGGCGCCGTATATCGGAATTAACATCCTTCACTATAGGAAGCAAATACGGTGTTCCTGAAGTATCATACTTATCTATTATGTCCTGCATAGGCTTCTCCCATTTTATAAAAAGCTGCTGGTTGGTCTTTTGGCGACGGTAAGCAAGAATACCATTCTGAAGATTTTTCTTCTTGAGATATGCCATATCTACAAAAGACATACCGCGCGTATAAAAGCTAAACATAAACATATCACGAGCGTAATCCATGGAAGGCAAAAGAGTTAAATCCATATCACGGATCTTTCGTATCATTTTTATGGACAAAGCACGTTTTACTGTCTTGTCAACTCCGGTATATACATGCTTAAAAGGGTTACGTTGTACAGTAATACCTTTTTCGACAGCCCGATTATACAAAGCACGAAGGTTGCGCATATAGAATGAAATAGTATTCGGTATAAGCCCGTTAGACTTAAGATAATTCTCATATTCCATCATAAGTGCACCGTCAACTTCATCAAGATCGACGTCACCGCGTATGCTGCAGAACCTTGAAAAACTATTGAGTGTAGTAGAATACGTTTCTGCTGTACGAACCCGACCTACATGCTTAAGCTGATATATGATATCCCGAATAAAAGAAATAAAATCGCCATGGCTTTCTTTTGACATAAACGATGAAAGAACATCATCTGCCGTATAAGGTTCTCCGGATGATTCAAACCCGGCTATTATCTTATTAAACTTAAACAAATCGTCGGATATCTGTCTTTTCAATGATAGCAGAACCCTTTTATGCTTTCCACTATTCAACTCTGTCAGTTGGTCTGACTGCAAAAACTCCCAATCGGAACTTGATAACCTGTAACCTGGGGTTACCTGCCTTACGACCCTATCGTGTATTATACGATAGAATACAGCTCCTTCCCCGAATCCTCCGGCTGAAGGGCGAAATTTTACTTTTACTGTTGCCATTATTTTGATAGTTTATATTTTAACCCACCACAAAAGTGAGCAATTCATTCCAAATATACTCAAAAACATAAAAAATGAAATCTATTTTTGTTTATCGTTATAAGAGTTTTTATAAATAATTTAGTATTACTGAAATTTAAAAGAAACTATATACTGCGTAAACTTCAACAATATATTTTTTGTATTATCATAAAAAAAAATCAAAGATTATTACACAAATATTTTGTTTTTAATAAATTTATTAATATATTCGCGTAAACCATTAAAATTAACCAAGGCGATATGTGCGGCCTTAACTGCACTAAACTTTAAAAACAATTTATACTATGAGACTTAAATTCTTTTTCTCAATGCTGGCAGCAGCTGCCATTGCTTTGACAGGATGTAACAAACAGACTGAATTGGAAATCAACTACGGAAAAACAGCGACAGTAAAAGGTAAGGTTATTTTAAATGATGGAACCGGAACAAATAAAGCAGGCGCAGATATCAAGGTCTATGCAGAAATCAACTATTCTGATTTAGTAACACAAGGTTCAGCAGTTCAGGGAGTTAAAACATTTGAAACAATAACAGATGCTGAAGGAAAATACCAGTTCGAACTACCTGTAACAGATAATGGAACAGATGTTTCTATATATACAGAAACTGTTGAGGTGCAAAATGGATACTATGCATCAGGAGATGAAGATGCTATTGGTTGCAAGCCTAATATTATAAAATATGTATCTGACATTACATTAACCTTAACAAAAACAACTACAGATAATAGCAGTAATACAGGAAATTAAATTCATTTACCATTCTATAAAAGCAGAATATTATGAAAATCAAAATATTATTAGTCTCGGCTTGTATGATGTTAGCATCTACAGCATATGTTGATGCCAAAAAGCCGGAAAAGAACTATCTCCCCGAAGCAGGAGATGTTACTATTGGAATTAATGCTGTACCGTTCCTTAACTATTTGGGAAATATGTTTGGAAAGACACAAAATAATAGTATTAATCCTGCAGAAATCGGCGGTGTACCAGCAGTTCCGGGACTTAACAATCCTACAATGTCTATATTCGGCAAATACTTCCTTACAGATCAGACAGCTTTAAGACTTAATGTGGGAGTTGGTATTAATTCTACAACTCAAAGCAATTATGTACAGGACGATGCAGCAGTAGCAGAAGATCCATTAAGCGTGGATAAAGTAGAAGATTCTTATAAATACAGAAATTCAGGCATGTCTGTAGCTGTTGGATACGAATGGCGCAGAGGCGGAAAACGTCTTCAAGGTTTTTGGGGTGGACAAGCCATCTTAGCCTATTCTAACAGTAAACACTTCTTCGGATATGGAAATGCAATTACTGAAGTAAATCAAGATCCAACTCAATACGATGATAATAATAATTGGACTTTTCCCACAACACAACCTACTCTCGATAACATCGGCGGCAACTCTCGCCTCCTCATGCAGAGCGACGGTAGCAGCTGGACATACGGTGTAGGCGGTTTCGTAGGTGTAGAATACTACATTACTCCTAAGATTTCAATCGGTTGCGAAATGTCACTCAATCTGCTTTGGACTACAGGAGGTAAGAAATACCAGAAATCAGAACGTTTCAATCCTGACTTCAACAGAGTAGAAGAAAACACAAGATGGACAGGCAAAAGTGATTCAGGCTTCCGTTTCGGAACAGAAAACATCGGAACTTCTTTGTTCGTTGCATTCAGTTTCTAATATAAAATTTGCCACATAAAAAAGACTCGCCGGAATATGTATTTCGGCGAGTCTTTTTTATGTAGAACAACAATTTAAATTACCTTGTCAACTCAATGTCATAGCTTGCAGCATCCTTGCAAGTAAACTTCAGGACTGTCTGCTTTTTATCAGAAGATACTACCTTGCAGAAAGGAGTTTCCCTGACGTTCCATTTACCTTTCAGAGTTATGGTAACAGGAATTTCCTGACTTTCATCAAACTTCCACGGACGGGAATAGATGCTGCGTTCCTTTCTCTTTCCATTCTCATCGAAAGCCTCATCACTGTCGCCACGATATAAAGCCAAATCCGGCTGGGCTACAGTAAGCAGGACTTTGTCCTTTGCGTCATTTACCATCAGAAGACATGAGGTATCTGCTTTCAGTACAAGACCTTTTGGCAGTTCGGTCTCAGGAGTTTCAAACAGCACGTACGAAGTAAGTTTACCATCGGCTGTTCTTACTATATGTGCATTTCTGTCACGCTGAAGAACCTTATATGCAGGTTTCTTGGCAAACTTGCTTAAAGCAGCAGCATCAGTGCGCGGAAGAACCGCATATTCATATCCCTTAGCCTTCGGAGCTTTGCCGTGTGCTACAACCAAAGATACCCAGTCGCCGGTAGTAGGCTTGGTGCTGCGCTCGCCTACGGTAGTCTGAGGGAAGTTTTTCTCAAATTTAGATTCTGCAGCAGTTTCCTTTGAAAGATAGTAACCTACCCCGTTCGGGTCAATGAAAGTTCTGCCGTCCGATGTATAATCAGTCCAGTAATTCTTCATTTCAGGAGTTACGGCTGCAAGCTGGAATACTGTAGTTTCCGTTTCGTAGTCCTTATTGTCATTCTCTATATCAGAACCGAGGCACACAATAGTTCCATCGAAGAAGTGATATGACTTTCTTGCCCTGTGCGAACCGTTGTATTTGTCATGCTCGTGGAGCTTCATACCGAAGTTTCCATTTGTACCGGCCTGCGACAATCCTCCGGCAAAAGCCTCATCGGAATAAAGCATTTCTTCCATACCGGAATATGTGTCCACATTCAATACTACGGCACGAAGCTTGTCAAAAGGCAGATGTATGGATGTCGCTCCCGGAATACGATTCCAGTCAAATCCGTTTTCCTGCCATCCTGAAGTAGCGAAAGTGACGAGCTGCCCCGGCTTTCCTGTAAGTATCTGCATACTTCCGTGCGCAAGATATCGGCCATAGAAATTGGCATCAAGATAGTGTTCGGCAGCCCAGAGATATCTGGAATGGCCTCTGACTACCGCAGCCCAGTTTTCGCGACGCTGCACGCTTACACATCCGTAGCCAAGCGCAAGATTTCCCTGCGGATCCGGTTCAGGCTTATAACCGCTGTCTTCGAGCTGTTTTTTCAGTTTAAGTTCAAGAACATTGGATGTGCGAGGCAAATAATCGGGCGCATCCTTATCTATAGAACCGCTCAATGACATCAGGCGCAGGTATGCCGCTGCCATATCAGGGTCGATGTTTTTCTTTCCATCAGGTGTACCGGCTATTGCCATCATTGCATACTGTACAGGTATAAGCTGTCCCTTTCCGTTAGGGTGTCGGCCTGACATTGACAATGACCACTGGCGAGTGTTACAGTAAAAGCGCATAGCCAGGAGCACATTCTTGACTGTATTGTGCGCTTCTTCAGACAGTCTGAGATCTGTACCGCTGAAAAGATAAATCATATTTGTAGCTCCGTCAAGACCTCCAACTGCATATGCCGGATAGTTATTGCAATGATGGAAACATGCTCCATCTGCCTTGAACGAGCCCATCAATCCCGGTGCCGGGCGACATCCGTAGTCTATCCATCTGGAGAACGAGCGCAGATACTGAAGTTTTTCAGGAGTGTCCTCCATTATCAGTATGCTGGCTATACGTCCCTGAGTCTGAGTATTGAACGTATCTATATCTATACCGTTTCCGGTTGGTTTAGGATATACTTCGTTTGCAATGGAGTACCAGCGGAGAGTATTCTCTGCTTCCTGCAGTTTTCCTCTTTTTCTGAGTACGTCCTTCATAAGGAAGTACGCCGGATAGAGTCCGCGCATGCTGTAGCCATAATGATGAATATTTCCCCAGCAGCTGCCATAAGCCACACCCTGGTCCGTGATATGGTCGTACATGGCATTGAAAATATATTCCAACTCTTCGCGGTCGGCATCCTTGGTAGCATTGTTATATGCTACGGCAACACGCTTCATCAGGTTGAAGTACTTGTTCATCTCCATACCCAATTTTGTAAACATATCCTTGTCCCATCCTTCTATCATACGCTCATATGCTTCAGCCTGACGCACCATGAAGATTGGCATACCGCTCACCTTACCGTTCTTATATACTATATTATATTGTTCGAAGGCTTTCCTGATTGCCTTTACTTCCTTCTCTGTTAGTTTGGAAGGAGTGTACAGCATATCGCGGAATCTCTTCTCCATAAGCTGGATGTCCTGTCTGTTCTTTTCCGTCAGTTCAGTGAGTTCTATATCCGGTTTCCAGAGTGAATGCGGATAAATCTGCAACCAGTGGCTTTTTGTTCCCTTGTTTACGAACGGCACCTGCACATCGGCTGTCTGCTGGCGCGGATCCACCTTGCTGGCAGTAACAATATGGTCGAAATACAGAGTTCCTTCTACGTCCGGTGCCTGAACACGGATTTCATTCATACCTTCCTCGGGTGTACCTTCCATATCTCTCTCGTAGCAAACCCATGCGGCACGCCATCCTGTGAAATTTATACCGAACGGGAAAGAAGTACAAACCTTGCCGTCCTTTAGAAACTCAAAACGGATTTTCTTGTCCTGAGCTTTTTCATTATACACCCAAACGATGAAGGCCGACAAATAGAGGTCCTTGCCGGTAGGATCAAGTTTCTCAAATTTCAAATCTTTCTTGAAAGACAGTACGGAACCCGGCTGATATGTCCACTTCATACAGTGAAGTCCATCTTTATAATGTTCATCATTAATGCCTAATGAGCCTTGCGAAGTCGTGATAAAAGATGGTACACCACCATCCTCAAACGAAAGTAGGCGTTCGTGTTTGACCACCTGGGCAGAAGCTCCCAACGCCACAAATGAGGCCATGGCCAAACCTAATTTGGTCTTAAATTTAAGATTAATAATTTCTTTCATAAATAATTTTATTTAAGTTAACCGATATATTCAAACATATTTATATTAACCTCGGCAAATATACAAATTTCTTTTCAATTATATAAATGCCGAGGTTAATAAAAATGCTATAATAGATTAATCCACAAATCTGATTTTCTCAGCTTTTCGCGGTTTGGCGGCAGGCGATTCATCAGGATAGCCGAAAGCAATGGCATAAAGCAGATTATAGTTCTCGGGCAATTCCAGGCGTTTGAGCAATCCTTCTGCCTCCGGAGATTTCAAAGTCCTTACTATACCTCCAAGACAGCAGGAACCAATCCCCATAGACTGGGCTGTGAGAATCATATTTCCGCCAAGCAGTCCGCAATCCACTTGCGACAAATCGTAAGTAGTGTCATTCGCGATAAACACCAATACCGGTGCACCATATGCAGCAGGGCGCACCTTCGATGCATCCATCCCTCTGTCTACAGCCAATTTGGTATTAAGAGAATCTATTTCGGCCAGGAGTTCCGGAGTATCAACCACACGTATTTCCCATGACTGCCTTCCCATACCGTTCGGAGCATTTATTCCACATTCCAAAATCTGTTGCAGCTTGTCTTTTTCTACAGGCTGCTGTCTGTATTTACGGATGCTCCTGCGAGCCATAATGGTTTCTACTACCTGATTTTCAGAACCGGCGACTGCCTTTTCAGCTTCCGCATTTTTGGGCGACGGTGTACATGAACATAAAGCCGCTATTCCGGCCAATAGCAATAATTTAGGATTTGTTCTCATATTTGAATTTTTAATAGTGATTCAATATTCATTTGCGCCTCATGGTACGAAGTTTAGCTTTCAGACTGTCATCCACACGGAATGACTCTATAGCCTTCTGTATGGATTTGTTATATGTAAAGTTGTCGAGCGAAGAACGTGACAAATAATCCATAGTCTTTTCCGGATATTTAACCAAACAGTACGATAAAGCCCATGCCACAGCCATCTTGACATAATACCCTTCGTGTCTGATACCGTCAAGCAGATTGAGAAGTTCGTCTATATGGGTATCATCTATAAAATACCCCATTGCCATCACCACACCGAAACGTATCTCATATTCCCCATCGGCATGCATGAATGTTTTCAGATATTCCCAGATTCTGTCTGCATGCAATGAAACATATTTTTTCCCTCCGGCAAACTTGAACGTATCGCATACAGACCAGCTGTTGATTATTTTTACGAAACGTGTGACACGTGCCAGATATACCTCAATGTCATTATCGGGTTTTATACATCCCAAAACCATTCCCTGAAGCATCCTCTCCTCCATGTAGAATGTTGATGCAGTAGCAAGATATGCCTCCCAATCCGATTTGGCTATTCCCGCCGCCAGTTTCCTAAGGTCAGGAATACGCAGACCAAGAACATTTTCCACTCCCGGATTGAGCGTCTGTGCAAACTGCTTGCTGGAGTTTTCCGAAAGCTTCAGCAGGTGTTCCTTTATAGAAAGGCCATTGTAAAAAAATTCGTTCATACGGACATTAAAATTAAGTTCCAAAAATGCATTTTCAAAACGCTTCGTCGTTTGGGTTAAAACGCTTCGTCATTTAAAGTCAAACGCTTCGTCGTTTTTTTATGCCTGATTTTTTAATAATGTTTCTACAAAGAAAAGAAATAATTTCTATTATAGCACATATTCAATAAGACAAAATTTTGCCCTTCTGATACAAATAAAAAAAATATAATGATAACTTTGCAAAAAACATTTTTTATGGAGAAAAATCATCATCACCACCATCACCATCATCATGAGATTTCGACCTCGATGAACAAGATATTCATATTTTGCATAGCGCTGAACCTGCTTTTCGTAGGAATAGAGGCTGTAGTAGGATTATACTTCAACTCTGTAGGGCTGCTTTCTGACGCAGGACACAACCTGAGCGATGTGTTCAGCCTGGTATTGGTACTCGTGGCATTCAGAATGGGAAAGGCATCCTCTACCCCACAGTTCACATACGGATATAAGAAAGCAACGATTCTCATTTCACTGATAAACGCACTGATATTGTTGGTTGCCGTAGGAGCAATCATAATAGAGAGTATATACAAGCTGAAAAATCCGCAGCCCATTTCCGGAACGGTCATAAGCTGGACGGCGGGAGCTGGAATACTGATAAACGGACTCACCACCTGGCTGCTGATGGGAGGAAGCAAGCAGGATATAAACGTGAAAGGCGCTTACCTGCATATGCTTATGGATACATTGGTATCTGTGGGAGTAGTAATTTCAGGAATAATAATAAGCTATACCGACTGGATGTGGATAGACCCTGTAATAGGAATCATTTTAGCACTGATAATAATGGTTTCCACCTATAACCTGCTTAAGGAAAGTCTGTTGATGACGCTCGATGCCGTTCCTTCATCGGTGGACAGAGATATGATTTCAGAGAAATTAGACAAAGCAGGCTGTCTGATAAGTTGGCATCATCTGCATATATGGGCTATAAGCACTACAGAGAGTGCGGCTACCATACACATAGTGGTAGACTCATGGGAGGATGCCGAAAAGGCAAAAACTGAGATAAGGGAAATATTCAATAATGCCGGCGTACACCATTGCACCATAGAAACTGAAATCGACGGTACCGAATGTCAGGCATATTCGTGCAAATAGAATATGTTTTTTCTGCAAAAATATCAATATCATAAAAACCGGAAGCATATCTTCCTAAAAATTAAAAGCTTTTTACTACCTTTGTGTCCGGATTTTAAAACATACATTTTAGATTATGGAAAATAAGTACATCACCGTAGCATACAGACTTTATGCTATGATAGACGGCGAAAAAGAATTGATAGAAGAAGCTCCTGCAGAACATCCTTTCCAGTTCATCACAGGTATAGGATATACACTCGAGAAATTTGAAAAAGAAATAACAGCACTTGCCAAAGGAGATAACTTCAACTTTACCATCCCTTGTACTGAAGCATATGGCGAAGTAGACCCGGAAGGAATCAAGACTCTTCCGAAGTCTGCATTCTGCGGTCCTGACGGTAAGTTTGACGAAGACAATGTGTTCGAAGGTAACATCATCATGCTGAACGACGGCGAAGGAAACCAGTTCTATGCCAACGTAGGTGAAATTACTGACAGCACTGTAACTATCGACCTCAACCACCCTCACGCAGGCAAGGATCTTATCTTCGAAGGTACAATACTTGAAATGCGTGAAGCTACAAACAAGGAAGTTCAGGACATCGTGAACTCAATGAGCGGATGCGGTGGCGGTTGCAGCGGTTGTGGCGGCGGATGCGGCGACCATGACGATGACTGCGGTGGCGGTTGCTGCGGATGTCATTGATTGAAACTTCTAAAAAACACATCAGTGTAAATTACATTTTATTGTAGTTTACACTTTTTTTATGCCTTTTTTTATTGCATAAGTAAAAACTGATATACACAAAGATAAAAATTCTGCTATATGACATATTTTATTCGAAAAACATTGTGTATCTTCGCATTATAATACAAATAACTGAAGTATGAACAAATCAAAGAAATTTATCGGAGCTGCCGTACTGATGGCATTGATGACAGCATGCGGAAACGGCTCTAAGTTTAAGTACGAAACCGTACCTAACGACCCGATGCAGACACGCATCTACACACTTGACAACGGATTGAAGGTTTACCTTACAGTAAACAAGGAAACTCCACGTATCCAGACTTACATCGCCGTAAGAGTGGGCGGAAAGAACGACCCTGCAGAAACTACAGGTCTTGCACACTATTTCGAGCACCTGATGTTCAAGGGTACAGAGAAATTCGGTACTACAGACTTCAGCAAGGAGAAACCTATGCTGGACGAAATAGAACGTCTGTTCGAAGTGTACAGAAAAACTACTGACGAAGCTGAAAGAAAAGCTATCTATCACCAGATAGACAGTGTATCGTACGAAGCTTCAAAAATAGCTATTCCTAACGAATATGACAAGCTGATGGCAGCTATCGGTGCCAACGGAACAAATGCCTATACGAGCTACGACCAGACTGTGTATGTAGAAGATATACCGTCAAACGAAATCGACAACTGGGCCAAGATTCAGGCAGACAGATTCCAGAACGCTACAATCAGAGGATTCCACACTGAGCTGGAAACTGTTTATGAGGAAAAGAACATGTCGCTTACAAAAGACTTCAGAAAGGTTTATGAAACATTGCTGAGCGCTCTTTATCCTGACTATCCTTACGGAACACAGACTGTTCTCGGCTCGCAGGACCATCTGAAGAATCCTTCTATCACAAATATCAAGAATTATTTCAAGACATGGTATGTGCCTAACAATATGGCTATCTGTATGTCAGGTGATATGAACCCGGATGAAACTATCGAAATAATCAACAAGTATTTCGGCGAGATGAAGCCTAATCCTAACTTGCCTGAACGTCCACAGCCTAAGGAATCGCCTATCAAGGAACCTGTGGTGAAGGAAGTTATGGGTCTTGATGCTGAAAGCGTAGCCTTGGCCTGGAGAATGCCGACTACTGTAGATGATGATGTTATCTCTGCACTTATCAGCTCTATTCTTTACAACGGACAGGCAGGTCTGCTTGACGTAAATCTGAATCAGCAGCAGAAAGTTTTGGGATGTTTCGCAGGCTCACTTGGTTTGTCAGACTACTATACTTATATGATAAGCGGTCAGCCAAAACAGGGACAGACATTAGATGAGGTAAAGGACCTTATGCTGGCTGAGATTGAAAAACTGCGCAAGGGAGAGTTTGACGAAGAACTGCTTCAGGCTACAATCAACAACTACAAGCTTTTCTACATGAAACAGCTTGAAAGCAATGAAAGCAGAGCTGATATGTTTGTATCGGCTTTCGTTGACGGCGACCAGTGGAGCGACGTAGTAAACTTCATAGACAAGATGAGCAAGGTAAACAAGCAGCAGGTTGTAGACTTCGCAAACAAATACTTTGCAGACAACTATGCCTTGGTTTACAAACGCATGGGTAAAGACCCTAACGAAAAGAAGATGGACAAACCGTCTATCACTCCTATCGTGATGAACCGCGACAGCGTAAGCTCATTCCTGAAAGAAATCCAGGCAAGCAAGGTTACTCCTATCGAACCTGTATTCCTCGATTTCGAAAAAGATATGCAGAAATTCACTGCTAAATCTGATATCGAAGTGCTTTACAAGAAGAATGACATGAACGACCTGTTCCAAATGACATACGTATTCGATATGGGCAGCCAGAACGACAAGGCTCTGAGCACTGCATTCTCATACATGGAATATCTCGGTACTTCAAAGAAATCGCTTGCAGAAATCAACAAGGAATTCTACCGTCTGGCATGCTCGTTCAGCGTACATCCGGGAATGAAACGCACATACGTTATGCTGTCAGGACTTCAGGAGAATATGCCTAAGGCTATGCAGTTGTTCGAAGAAATACTTGCTGACGCTCAAGTTGATGCAGACGCATACAAGAATTATGCGGCTGACATCCTGAAAAAACGTGCGGACGCAAAACTTAACCAATCATCAAACTTCTCACAATTGCAAGATTATGCAATGTATGGAGAAAATTCTCCATCGAAGAATATCCTTTCTGAGAAAGAACTGACAGAAATGAACCCACAGAAATTAGTTGACTGCATACATAAATTCAACAGCTACAAGCACCGTATAATGTATTATGGTCCTGCTACTCAGGAAGAGGTTACTTCTATTATAAACCAGTATCACAATGTTCCTGAACAGCTTGTTGATGTACCTGCACCGGCATACGACTATCAGTATCAGCCTACAACAGAAAATAAGGTTTACTTTGCAGAATATGACGCAAAACAAATCTATTTCACAGGTATTTCAAACTTTGAAAAACAATATGATGCTGCTATCCAGCCTACTTTAAGCATGTACAACGAGTACTTCAGCGGCGGAATGAACTCAATAGTATTCCAGGAAATGCGTGAGGCAAGAAGCCTTGCATACTCTTCATATGCATTCATAACATCGCCTTCATATAAGGAATATCCTTACATCTTCCGCTCATTCATCGCTACTCAGAACGACAAGATGATAGACGCCATGAAGGCTTTCGACGAGATAATCAACAACATGCCTGAATCTGAAAAAGCATTCAAACTGGCTAAGGAAGGAACTATAAGCCGTTTGCGTACTGAAAGAATAACAGGTATGGATATTCTGTGGAAATACCTTGACCTTCAGGACAAAGGAATAAACGGTGACCCACGAAAAGCTTTATTCGAACAGGCACAGACTATGACTCTGAAGGATGTGAAAGACTTCCAGCAGAAATGGGTAAAAGACCGTAAGTACACATACTGTGTTCTTGGTCACGAAAAAGACCTTGACATGAAATCGTTGGAAAAATACGGTAAGATAACAAAACTGTCACAGAAAGATATCTTCGGATATTAATAATAGATTTATAAACTTCAGAAAGGCTTGTGTGGAAACGCACAGGCCTTTTGTCATTATATTTGGAAATAATACAACTATTGATTATATTCGCATAAACTATTTAAAAGAACATGATACTGATAGCAGACAGCGGAGCAACAAAAACAGACTGGATGGCAGTTTCGAAAGACATCTACAGGCTTATCGGAACTGATGGCATTAACCCTTTTCACCAGACAGAGGAATACATACGCAACATAATCAACTCTTCCCTATTACCCAAAATGGAAAGAGAGGATATATGCATACACAATATAACTGAGGTTCATTTTTACGGTGCCGGATGCTTGCCGCAGCCGGCTATGAAAATCAGTAATATACTGAAAGAAGTTTTCCCTGAAGCTACTATTGAAGCAGAGACAGACCTCACCGGGGCTGCAAGGGCATTGTGCGGGAACAGACCGGGGATAGCATGTATCTTAGGTACAGGCTCGAACTCATGTATGTATGACGGAGAAAGAATTACCGCCAACGTTTCTCCATTGGGATATATCCTCGGTGACGAAGGCAGTGGAGCATACTTGGGAAAAAGATTTATATCGGACTGTTTGAAGAACCAACTGCCTGAGTATCTCAAGACCGGGCTTCTGGAAGAATATGCTCTTACGACAGCAGATATATTAAATAAGGTGTACAGAGAACCTCAGGCCAACCGTTTTCTCTCATCTGTCACACCATATATATATAAGGTGAAAAAAGATACTAACGTAAGAGCTTTTCTGAACAAATGTTTCAGTGATTTCTTCAGACGAAACATCATGGGGTACGATACTACGCTTGAAATCTCGTTTGCAGGTTCAGTGGCATGGTATTTTCAGGAAGAGATAAAAGAAACGGCAACTTCGCTCGGTTTGAAAACCGGGAAATTCATGAAAGAGCCGATATGGGGACTTAAAGATTTTCATAATAACCAATAAACCTATAATGTCATGAAGAATTTAAGATTTGAGGCAGTAGCCATAGCAATAGGATTGCTTCTACTGGGGATTTTCATTAAACAGGGAATGAGCAGCTTTGCGGACAAGGACAGAAGCGTAAACGTAAAAGGACTTGCAGAAATGGAAGTTGCAGCAGACAAAGTAACCTGGCCTTTGGTTTACAAGAGCTTGGGCAACGATTTGGTAGGACTTTACGACCAGATAAACAAATCGAACAAGACAATAACCCAGTTTCTGAAAAGTAAAGGAATAGACGAAAAGGAAATCAGCATCAATGCTCCTGAAATTATAGATATGAAAGCCGAAAGATATGGCAATCAGGAAACTACATACAGATATAATGTTACTTCTGTCATAACAGTTACATCTGACAAGGTAGACCTGATACGCAATCTTATCAGTAGTCAGGGAGAGCTTCTTAAACAGGGAGTCGCAGTAACATCGGGCGACTACAGATATAATGTCCAATACGAATATACCGGACTCAACAAAATAAAGCCGCAGATGATTGAGGAGGCTACAAAGAATGCAAGACAGGCTGCAGAGAAGTTTGCCGAAGATTCGGACAGCAAACTCGGCAAGATAAGGAAAGCATACCAGGGACAGTTCAGCATTACAGACCGAGATGCCAACACACCTTACATCAAGAAAGTAAGGGTGGTGACAACTGTCGATTATTCGCTCGAAGACTGACAAGCACATATTTTATACCTATAAGGAAACCGGCACGGCCTGTTTCCTTATTTTTTTAGTATAATCTTCTATTTTTCAGCACAAAAGAATGTAAAAAGTTGCATATATGAATAGAAGTTTATAACTTTGCGCCCGATTTAGATAAAACAATATAAAGTCTAACACAATTAATTATTTAAAAACAATTTTTTATTTTAATGGAAAACTTAAAGAACATTGCTCCTATTGAAGATTTCAACTGGGAAGCTTATGAAAGTGGTGATTCACTTACAAATGTAAGCAAAGAAGATCTTGAAAAGGCTTACGACAGTACTCTTAACAAAGTAAATGACCGTGAGGTTGTTGATGGTACTGTAATCGCAATGAACAAACGCGAAGTTGTAGTTAACATTGGCTACAAATCAGACGGTATCATTCCTTTGAATGAATTCCGCTACAATCCAGACCTGAAAGTAGGTGATACTGTAGAAGTATACATCGAAAATCAGGAAGACAAAAAAGGTCAGTTGATCTTGTCTCACAAGAAAGCACGTGCTACTCGTTCTTGGGATCGTGTTAACGCTGCTCTTGAAAACGAAGAAATCATTAAGGGTTACGTTAAGTGCCGCACTAAGGGTGGTATGATTGTTGACGTATTCGGAATCGAAGCATTCTTGCCAGGTTCTCAGATTGACGTTAAGCCTATCCGCGACTATGACGTATTCGTAGGTAAGACTATGGAATTCAAAGTTGTTAAGATCAACCAGGAATTCAAGAACGTAGTTGTATCTCACAAAGCTCTTATCGAAGCTGAACTCGAACAGCAGAAGAAAGAAATCATCGGTAAACTTGAAAAAGGTCAGGTACTTGAAGGTACTGTTAAAAATATCACATCTTACGGTGTATTCATCGACTTGGGTGGCGTAGACGGTTTGATTCACATCACAGACTTGTCTTGGGGCCGCGTAAGCGATCCACGCGAAGTTGTTTCTTTGGATCAGAAGTTGAACGTTGTTATCCTTGACTTCGATGATGACAAGAAACGTATCGCTCTTGGTTTGAAGCAGCTTACTCCACATCCATGGGATGCTCTTGATCCAAACTTGAAAGTTGGTGACCACGTTAAGGGTAAAGTAGTTGTTATGGCTGACTACGGAGCATTCATCGAAATCGCTCCAGGCGTAGAAGGTCTTATCCACGTTTCTGAAATGTCTTGGTCACAGCACTTGCGTTCAGCTCAGGACTTCATGAAAGTTGGTGACGAAGTAGAAGCTGTTATCTTGACTCTTGACCGCGAAGAACGTAAGATGTCACTTGGTATCAAGCAGTTGAAAGCTGATCCATGGGAAAACATCGAAGAAAAATATGCTGTAGGTACTAAGCACGTTGCAAAAGTACGCAACTTCACTAACTTCGGTGTATTCGTTGAAATCGAAGAAGGTGTTGATGGTTTGATTCACATCTCAGACCTTTCTTGGACTAAGAAAATCAAACACCCATCAGAATTCACTCAGATTGGTGCTGAAATCGAAGTTCAGGTATTGGAAATCGACAAGGAAAACCGTCGCTTGAGCCTTGGTCACAAGCAGTTGGAAGAAAATCCATGGGATGTATTCGAAACTGTATTCACTGTAGGTTCTATCCACGAAGGTACAATCATCGAACTTTTGGACAAAGGTGCAGTAGTTTCATTGCCTTACGGTGTTGAAGGCTTCGCTACTCCAAAACACCTTGTAAAAGAAGACGGTTCTCAGGCTCAGCTTGACGAAAAGCTTCAGTTCAAAGTAATCGAATTCAACAAGGAAGCTAAACGTATCATCTTGTCACACAGCCGTGTATTCGAAGATGCTGCTAAGGCTGAAGAAAAAGCAGAAAGGAAAGCTGCTAAGAAATCATCTAAGAAAGAAGAAGCTCCAATGATTCAGAATCAGGCTGCTTCTACAACTCTTGGTGATATAGATGCTCTTGCTGCATTGAAAGAACAGTTGGAAGGTAAGAAATAATTTTTGCCTACTGCAATAAAACTTTTAAGGCTGAACCCTCAACGGGGTTCAGCCTTATTTCTTTATATATGTATGCCATAATCGTGCTTTATCACATCCATAACGAACACACTCTCCAATGATGCAAGGGTGTCTATCCTGCCAAGCACATTCAGTATAAAGCCCTGATAGTATTTCATGTCCGGTGCATGAATCTTCAGAAGATAATCAAAACTGCCTGAAATGTTATAACACTCCGTCACTTCAGGTATCTCAGCTATAATATCTGAAAAACTACGGGCAATGTCATAATTGAGATGCTGCATCTTTACCTTACAGAAGACAATAAATCCCTGATTAAGTTTTTCGGCATCGAGCACTGCTATATATTTCTTGATATACCCTCCTGCTTCCAGACGTTTAAGACGTTCAAACACCGGAGTAGACGAAAGACTTACCTTGGCGGCAAGCTCTTTTGTTGTAAGACGGGCATTCTCCTGCAAAGTGCGGAGTATCTGCAAGTCCACCTTGTCTAATTTCTCTACATTGTTCATAGGACAAATATTCTGTTTCGTTCAGTTTTTGGCACTAAAATAAGAATAAAAGCACATATTTCAATTATATATTAGTGATATTTTCTATATTTTCTTACAATATTGGATAGTATCACCACAGAATATAACTTTGCAGACGTAACAATAAAGCTATAAAGATTATGACAGATACACAGAAGCTACATTTCGAGACATTACAGCTACACGTAGGACAGGAAAATGCAGACAAGGCGACAGGTGCAAGGGCTGTACCTATTTATCAGACGACTTCATACGTTTTCAACAATTCTGCACATGCCGAGGCTTTGTTCGGGCTTCAGGAAAGCGGAGAAATATACGGACGACTGGGAAATCCTACCCAGGGAGTATTTGAACAAAGAATAGCGGCACTTGAAGGCGGAAAGGCGGCTCTGGCCGTAGCTTCAGGTGCTGCGGCCATTACTTACTCTTTTCTTAACATTGCAAAACAGGGCGACCACATAGTAGCGGCAAAGACTATCTACGGTGGAAGTTATAACCTCTTGGCTCATACGCTGCCTACTTACGGAATCAGTACAACCTTTGTAGACCCTGATAGGGTTGAGAACTTTGAAAAGGCTATTCAGGAAAATACCAAAGCTGTATTTATAGAAACACTTGGCAATCCTAATTCAAATATAATAGATATACAGGCAGTTGCCGATATAGCCCACAAGCATAACATACCTTTGATAATTGACAATACATTCGGCACTCCATACCTTATCCGCCCGATAGAGCATGGTGCGGATATAGTGGTACATTCTGCAACAAAGTTCATAGGCGGACACGGTACATCGCTTGGTGGAGTAATAGTGGACTCCGGAAAATTCGACTGGAAGGCATCCGGCAAGTTTCCGCAACTGACTGAGCCTGGCGCTTCATATCACGGAATAATTTTCACGGATATAGACCCGAACACTGCTTTCGTGACAAGAATCAGAACTACATTACTAAGAGATACAGGAGCAGCCATAAGCCCGTTCAATGCCTTTATGTTGTTGCAGGGGCTTGAAACTCTGTCGCTGAGAGTGGCACGTCACGTGGAGAATGCACTTAAAATAGTTTCCTATCTTGCTTCACACCCAAAGGTTAAGAAAGTTAACCATCCTTCACTCCCATCCCACCCTAATCATGAGCTGTATAATAAGTATCTGCCAAATGGAGGAGGCTCAATCTTTACTTTCGAGATAAAGGGCGGTAAGGAGGAAGCACACAAGTTTATCGACAGTCTTAAGATATTCTCACTGCTCGCAAACGTGGCAGATGCCAAATCGTTAGTGATACATCCGGCAAGCACCACTCATTCGCAGTTGACAGAAAGTGAACTTTTAGAACAGGACATTCATCAGGGAACTATAAGACTATCCATAGGTCTGGAACATATCGACGATTTGAAGAATGATTTGGAGCAGGCTTTAAAGAGTATTTAAACGGTATTTAAATGCTGTTCAAACAATGTTCGAATGACATTCAAAAAGCATTATAAAACTACTGCGGATCAAGTCCGACAAGGATTTGAGCCGCAGCAATTATATTGAAGAAATTACAATTTAACTTTTTCTGATTCCGGTTTCGATTCATTATTCAGCCTGTCAAGGGCGGTCACCACATAACGGTACTTGGTCTTTCCATCCTCGTACGGCATCTTATAGAAAGTATCTCTCGTTATAGCTACTATCTTCGATGCATCATCCAGATTAACCTTTTCCTTATTCCCGAATCTGTAGACTACATACTGAACAGCCTCATCCATTACGGTCTTGGCTTTAGGGGCAGTCCAGAAAAGAATATATCCATATTCAGTCCAGACATCCTTCAGTTTCTTGACCTTTCCGGGAGCCTTATCATCTATGAACGGATAAAGAGGCTGCAGAGCAGGATATTTGTGATACTTCTTCTCAAGCAGAGTCTTATAATTGCCCGGATTCTCCATCACGGCAGCAGAATACCACTGGCAACTGCCCTGGACAGCAGGCAACGAACGCTGCAAATCATATTTTGCCGCCATCTGATGCACTGAAGGATTCTTCAGGTCCGGTTTCTTTACTGTTCTGTACACATCCTGACCGATATACAGAGGACGAGCACTTGATTTATCAGCCCACCACTTAACCAAAGTTTCATAGTCGGCAGCCGGATGACCTATTTCCCAATATACCTGCGGAATGTTATAGTCTATCCATCCTTTGTTCACCCACAGCAGTACATCTGCATAGAGGTCATCATAGTTCTGCAGTCCGCGAGTCTCACTACCTTCGGGCGATGTACGCTTATTGCGATATATACCGAAAGGAGAAATACCGAACTTCACCCACGGTTTTGCCTCACGGATTGTTTCGTGAAGCTCTCTGATAAGCACATTTACATTGTCCCTTCTCCACTCATCCCTGTCAGTAAACCCACGACCATAGGCAGCAAAGCTTACATCGTCAGGAAATTTTTCTCCCGGGTTAGGGTAAGGATAGAAATAATCGTCCATATGGATGGCATCCACATCGTAGCGTGTAACAATGTCGCGCACTATCTTGCAGATGTATTTTCTGTTTTCAGGGAATCCCGGGTCGAAATAAAGCTGTCCTGCATACTTCACAAAAAGTTCAGGATGTTTGTTGTACGGATGTATTGGCGACAAACGGCTTGTTCCCTTAGTGCAGGCACGATAAGGATTAATCCATGCATGCAGCTCCATGCCACGCTTGTGACACTCGTCTATCATAAATTGCAGCGGATCCCACGACGGCGACGGTGCAACTCCCTGAATACCTGTCAGGAAACGGCTCCATGGTTCATAAGACGATTTATAAAGAGCATCGGCCTCGGCACGTATCTGAAAGATAATGGCATTTATGCCTGCTTCTTCCAACTCGTCCAATTGGCCTACAAGTGTTTTCTTCATAGTTTCTACAGGCATTCCCTGGAACTGTCCGTTTACACACTGTATCCACGCTCCTCGAAATTCACGTTTAGGAGATGCTGTCTGTGCACTGACCGCAAAGGCATTAAGCAGCAAGGCAGCAAGAACAATCAAAGTCTTAATTCTATTCATCTTTTATATATAGTTTTCGAGTGTACAAAGATAGTGCAAACCGAATGAAGTACAAAGTGAAAACCTGGTTTTAAACTTTTAATTCCGAGGTGCAGCCTCTCTTATTAAAGTATAAACAAAAGCGGACACATATACGTTAAAAATATAAAGTTTGAACTCTCAGTATAAATATGTACATTTGCAGAAAATTCTAAAACCATAAATACAGAATAATATGTTGAACAATTTTTGTTTTCAGAACCCTACTAAACTGATTATGGGCAAAGGCATGATAGCCCAGTTAAGTAAAGAAATACCTGCCGACAAAAAAATCATGATAACTTTCGGTGGTGGAAGTGTAAAGAAAAACGGAGTGTATGACCAGGTAAAGGAAGCACTTAAGAATCATAACACAATAGAATTCTGGGGTATAGAGCCAAATCCTGCCATAGAAACTCTGCGCGAGGCTATCGCATTGGGTAAAGCAGAAAAAGTAGACTTCCTTCTTGCAGTAGGCGGTGGTTCCGTTATCGACGGAACAAAACTTATCTCTGCGGGCTTGCTTTACGATGGCGACGCTTGGGATTTGGTGAAAAAAGGAAAGGCAGAAAACACTCTTCCTTTGGGAACAGTACTTACATTACCGGCTACTGGTTCGGAAATGAACGACGGGGCGGTTATCTCATGTAAGGAAACCAAAGAGAAATATGCTTTCTTCTCAAACTTCCCGAAATTCTCAATCCTCGACCCTGAAGTAACATTCTCACTGCCTGACTATCAGATAGCATGCGGTATTGCAGATACATTCGTACACGTGATGGAACAGTATCTCACCAAATCAGGCGAATCAAGAGTAATGGACCGCTGGGCTGAAAGCATTCTGCAGACATTGGTTGAGATTGCTCCAAAGATTAAGGAAAACAAGCAAGACTATCAGAATATGGCCGACTTCATGATGTGTGCCACTATGGCTCTGAACGGATTTATCGCTATGGGTGTGTCACAAGACTGGGCTACACACATGATTGGCCACGAAGTGACTGCACTCACAGGACTTACTCACGGACACACACTTGCAATCATCCTGCCTGGTACAATGGACGTATTGCGCAAGCAGAAAGGCGAAAAGATAATGCAGGTGGGAACAAGAGTCTTTGGCGTGAACTCAGGTACTCATGATTTCCGCATCAACGAAACTATCAGAAAGACAAGAGAATTCTTCAACTCTTTAGGACTTACAACATCACTCTCGGAAAACAATATCGGCAAGGATGTAATAGACGAAATAGAACGCCGATTCAACGAAAGAGATGTACACTTCGGCGAGGACGGATTGGTGACAGGCAGTGTTGCAAAAGAAATCCTTGAGAAAGTGTATTAACAGGAAATAAGCTGAATAGAAAAGAACGAACCCATGGAAGAAAATATATCCGCCATGGGTTCGTTCCTTTTTTTATCTCATATATTGTTAGTCGAGTTTCAGAACTGCGAGGAATGCTTTCTGCGGCACTTCCACAGTACCTATCTGCTTCATACGCTTCTTACCCTTCTTCTGTTTTTCGAGAAGTTTACGCTTACGGCTCACGTCACCACCGTAACACTTCGCGGTAACGTCCTTACGCACAGCCTTGATAGTTTCGCGTGCAATGATTTTGGCACCGATGGCAGCCTGTATGGCTATTTCGAACTGCTGACGCGGGATAAGTTCTTTCAGTTTCTCACACATACGTCGTCCCAAGTCATATGCATTATCGAAGTGAGTAAGTGTAGAAAGAGCATCCACCGATTCTCCGTTCAGAAGTATATCGAGTTTTACAAGCTTCGAAGGACGGAATCCCGACTGATGATAATCGAACGATGCATATCCCTTTGATATACTCTTCAGCTTATCATAGAAGTCAATCACGATTTCTCCTAACGGCATCTTATAATGCAATTCCACACGATTGCCCGAAATATAATCCTGGCGCACCAATTCACCGCGCTTTCCAAGACACAGAGTCATAATTGGGCCTATATAGTCGGTAGTTGTGATTATGGAAGCATCTATAAACGGCTCCTCAATATGGTCTATCAGCGTAGGGTCCGGCATACCTCCCGGGTTATGCACCTCCTGCACACCACCCTGCTTGTCGTAAATCATATACGATACGTTAGGCACGGTAGTAATCACGTTCATGTCGAACTCACGGTCCAGACGTTCCTGAACGATTTCCATATGGAGCAATCCGAGGAATCCGCAACGGAAACCGAATCCCAAAGCCAATGACGATTCCGGCTGGAATGTAAGTGACGCATCGTTAAGCTGCAGTTTCTCAAGCGAGGCTCTAAGGTTTTCATAATCCTCGGCCTCGATAGGATAGACACCTGCAAAGACCATAGGTTTTACTTCCTCGAAACCTTCGATTGCCTTGTCACACGGTTTTGCTATGTGAGTGATAGTATCTCCCACCTTTACCTCGCGTGAGGTCTTGATACCGGAGATGATATATCCCACGTCGCCCGTACGCAATTCCTTGCGAGGCACCATGTCCATCTTCAGCACACCTATCTCATCGGCATCATATTCCTTACCTGTATTAAAGAATTTCACCTTATCGCCAGTGCGGATAACTCCGTTTACCACCTTGAAGTACGCAATGATACCGCGGAAAGAGTTGAACACAGAGTCAAAGATAAGAGCCTGTAACGGAGCCTCTTCATCACCTACAGGATGAGGAATACGCTCTACTACGGCCTTAAGAATTTCTTCCACACCCATACCGGTCTTTCCCGAAGCACGTATAATCTCCTCGCGCTTGCAGCCCAAAAGGTCTATAATCTCGTCTTCCACCTCCTCAGGCATGGCACTTGCCATATCACATTTGTTCAGCACAGGAATTATCTCCAAATCATGTTCCAGCGCCATATAAAGGTTCGAGATAGTCTGGGCCTGTACACCCTGCGACGCATCGACTATAAGCAACGCACCCTCACATGCGGCAATGGAGCGCGAAACCTCGTACGAGAAGTCCACGTGTCCCGGAGTGTCAATAAGATTGAGGATGTATTTTTCACCATTATAAGTATATTCCATCTGTATGGCGTGGCTCTTGATGGTTATACCGCGCTCACGTTCCAAATCCATGTCGTCAAGCATCTGGCCTTCTGTAACCTTTATGGTCTGGGTATATTCCAGAAGTCTGTCAGCCAGAGTTGATTTTCCATGGTCAATATGTGCAATAATGCAGAAGTTTCTGATATTCTTCATTCGTTCAATATGCGTAAAATTAATTTGAGTGCAAAGATAACGAAAAATCGCCTATTTCCAATATTACAACCTCCAACTACAGCCAAAATCGGTCGGGCACAGATAAAATCTTCAGTCTGCGGATAAATAAAGCTATAAATTCCTTTACATAATCTCTATATACAACTTATATTTATATAAACATAGACTGTGTTTTTATATATACAAGTTATATATACAAAAACAAAGGTTGTATTTACAGAAAATGAAAGGACGATTATAAGAATTTGCAAGGTCGATTATGATATTATACCCCGACAATATCCAACATCCGGCAGATACATATTGAAATCATGCCTCAATACGAAAAAATATACAACCAAAAGCTCCATCGGACACTTTTACACTTAACGCTCTGACAAACAACAGCAAAACTCTATATAGACTATAAACGTTCCGTCAAATCATAACCAGCGCAAGAAATAATTTTAAGATTTTTTCCACCAAAGTATTGTTTATTTGAAAAAAAGCTGTACCTTTGCATCGCATTTGAGAAAAACGATATCAAAATGCCTTCCGGTTCCTTGGATGAGTGGCTTAGTCAGCGGTCTGCAAAACCGTGTACGGCGGTT
>UQTJ01000016.1 GCA_900544075.1 uncultured Bacteroides sp. | reverse complement strand
AAAGCTGAAATTGAAACTTTGAAAACTGAAATTGCGACATTGAAAACTAATTTGGCAGAGCAGAAGACAGAGTTGGAAACAGCCATTGCTAACGCTGTTGCGAATAAAGTGGAACAATCTGATATTGATAGTGCAATCAATACTCTTAAAACAGATCTTCAAGGCCAGATTGACACAATCAACGGCACACTTACTACATTAGGAAATAAAGACACTGAATTGGGAAATAAATTGACTACATTAGAAAGCAAAGTAACAAATATTGAAAACCGCATACAGGCTATCAAGTGGGTTCCTGCATTTTCAGATGGTAACCTGACTCTAAATGCAACAAAAAATTCAGGAAGTACAGCATACGATGAAGCAAAAATTGAAGAACAGCTCTACATCACCTGTAAAGATGCTGACATCATAAATAAGATTGTAGCACCAGATAGTGAATATAAAGTAGAAGTAGTATTTAATAAAGTCGCTACATCACGCGCTATCGAAGCAAACCCATTTGGAGTACCTGCAGTAGCAGTTGCCAGTCCAGATAATGTATTGCAGATTACATTAGCATACACAGACTTGGCAGCTCTATTCACCGCATACGGTACAGAATCAACTCCTAAACTTACTGACATGCAGATAGCAATCAAGATTTCCAACACTACTACCGGCGATATGATAATGTCTGAATTCGCAGGTGTTATGATAAAGAATAATTAACCCCAAAAACAAAGGCCATGAAGATACAGAAAACATGGGTGTTTCTTTCCGTAATGTTGCTGGCCGCCATACCTCGTGTGGACAATCTTAGAGCAGAAGAATTGTCGTCACGGGAAACGGAGAAGCAGCTTACAAGATGGGAATACTATGACCAATATGCCAGATGGAGTTTCGGCGCAAACATCGGTTTGCCGTTCTTCAGAGGAAACTTCCAGAGTAATGCCTACGATAAGTTGTATTGGGGATTTATGCCCGACATACAGGTAGGCTATCAGTTCACACCATTGATAGGTACCAGATTCAATATAGGTTATGCACAGGCTAAGACAGGAGCAAAGAGTTATGAACAGGACTATTGGCTCGACAAATACGGATGGGCCGACTATCGCGTGACACCGCTTGACGGAAGCATGCAGTTTAAAGACCTTTACAGTAAAGTAAGAGTGCTGGATTTCGCATTGCATGCCGACGTCAACCTGAACAATCTGTTTAGCCCTGAAAAGTCGAGCGGACACCGCTGGACGGTTTTCATAAGCCCGGGAATATATTTCCAGAAATTCTTCTCGGACGTATATACCAAAAGCAACGATAAACAATTCTCGCGCGAACATTACAATCCTTTGACAGTAGGTTTGGGAGGGGAGGCTATGTTGCGCTGGAAAGTCGCAAAATCAATCGACTTGCAGGCACGCTACGGTATAAACTGGATACACCAGAATAATTTCGACGGAATAGAATGCTATCGTCCCCGCAACAACAGCAATTTCATGACACACTTCTCCGTTGGTGTAATATGGAAGATAAAAGCCAATACCAAGAAGAAAGACCATCTGGTATATGCACCACGCTATGTGGCTCCGCCAAAAGAAAGAGTTATAGATACGGTGGTGGTAAAGATGGAGCCGGTGATAGTGGAGCGTATTGTTGAAAAGGAAGTGGAAAAACCCGTATGGTATCAGATGCCTCACGTTTACTTCTTGCGCGGAAGCTCGGAAATTGATACGGAAGCTTATGCCAAGGAACTGAAATCTATAGTGAATTTACTGAAAGCCATGAAAGATGTCAAAGTGAGCATATACGGATATGGCGACCACACCGGTTCAAATTCTGTAAACGAAAGACTGACCCAGGAACGTGCCGAGGCAATGAGGGATTACCTGATAAGAAACGGTATCTCAGGATCACGCATCGAAGAGGTGAAGGGAATGGGTAAAGACAAAATGCTATTAGGAGAAGAAGCCTACTCTATAAAAGCAAGACGAGTTGAAATCGTCAGATAGCAATACAACCTTAATCATTAACAACCGAATGGGACTTTAAAGTGCTCATTCGGTCGTTTTGTAACAAATCATTTAAATTTAAAATAATTGTCATGAAAGGAAAAAATGCAAACTTGCTGAATGCCGAAGCTTACGAAGCTCCCAAATGTGAAACAATAGAAGTGCAGAACGAAGGTATTATATGTGCGAGTGGTAACACGGAAGCCACACACGACCCATTTAATGATTCTACGCTTTACGAATGGTAGGGTACTTAAAATTAGGAATAAGATGAAGATGATGAATTTAATTTATAGAGCCGCATGTATGGCTCTTGCAGGAAGTATGATTTTAGCCTGCACAAGAGAAGATGATGTACCGGTGACCTACAGTGGCGAGAGAGTACACATGACGTTTACTGCCGGGACACCACAGTCACGTACAGCATTGGATGGCGACGGCAAGAATGTGAAATGGGTGAAGGGTGATGCGATTGCCATTTATGACGGAACGGAGACTAATGAGTTTACCACACAGAATGAAGGGGCTTCTGCTACTTTTTCCGGTACGGCAAGACAGGTAGAAAGCTATACAGCCTTTTATCCTTATGCCAATGTTACAGAAGTCACTTCCGGTAAAATTACCTTTAGCCTGCCCGGTGAGCAGACCGCAGTATCCGGAAGCTTTGCCAGCGGACTGGTACCTTCATGGGCACAGACTGCCGAAGGAAGCACCTCCCTGCAGTTTCAAAACCTCAGTGCGCTGGTGAAGTTTACGGTAGGCGACGGTATGGCAGGTGAAGGAACCTTTATCCTCAGAGGCGTGAAGGGTGAAAGCCTAGCCGGAACCATGACCTATACCATTGGAGAAAGCACACAGGCCGAGGTGAGCGCAGATGCCCCCTTGAACGAAATAAAACTGAAAGGTACATTCGAGGCCGGAAAGACCTACTACTTTACGGTGGCTCCTGCCGCGCTGACGGAAGGACTCAGCCTTTTCTACGTGAACAGCGAGGGAACGGCATTCCGCAGAGGAGGTAACAAAGCGGTGACTCTCGAAGCCGGAAAAGTGCTTGATTTGGGAACACAAACCTCAGCCAAGTTTGAAGAAGCCATCATCAATCTGGAACTCATTGAGCAGATTGAATCAAGCCTTCCGTCGGGAGGAGGCAAGAAAATGGCATCGGCTGAAGGAGTGGAGATAACCACCAAGGCGGCCAATGATGTGGCATTGTATGATTCGGGTACCGGATTTGTGAAGAATCCCGACGGCACCGTTACGCTGACCGAAGAAAACAGAAATATCATCAGCGGAGTTACTTATGTGAGCTTCAAAGATATAAAAAACGTATCGGGACTTGAGTATTTTACTAACGTGACAAGTTTTTATTGCGAGTGGGTAACAGAACAGGAGTCACTGGATTTGACTGCTTTGAAGAATCTGACATCTATAAATTGCAATAGTTGTGATATACTGACATCGCTGAATTTGAGCGGTCTGGACAAACTTAATTATATAAACATTAAGAACTGCCCGCTGACTTCATTAGACCTGACCGGTTTGAACAGTCTTACCACTCTGTATATGGGTGAAACTGAATTGACCTCTTTGGAGCTGTCTCATTTGACGAATCTGTCAATTTTTGAGTGCACAGATTGTAAATTGCAATCATTGAATGTGAGCGGTTTGACCAAACTGACTTGGCTGGTATGTGCCAATACCCAAGTAGAATCATTGAATTTGAGAGGCTTGACCAAACTGAACTTTTTGCAATGCACCGGTAACCAGCTGACCTCATTGGATGTGAGCGATCTGACTGCCCTGACAAACCTGTATTGCTACAACAACCGGCTGACCTCATTGGATGTGAGCGATCTGACGGACCTGACAAGACTGTATTGCTACAACAACCAGCTGACCACGTTATCTGTTGGTGATATTAACACTCTTAGCTTTGTGGAATGCCATCAAAACCAACTTTCACAGATTAATCTTGCTAACATGGACAATTTGTACGATTTGAAGTGCGGTCAGCAGACAAATGCTGACGGAACGTCACTGACAGCTACACTTGAAATACATTCTACAAAGATAGGAATCTGGAATACAGATTGGAGTCAATATTCGGAAAACGCAAATGTTACACTCGGTGAATAGTAAAAATAGGCTCTTGCCCGCCTGCGGACCAAAACCGCAGGCGGGCATGCTGCATCTATCGTATGCCATCCTGTCTATACGGCTGTGCCTGGGAATTTCGGGGTATGGTTTATTACGGTGAGGCTTAGTACAAAAATCCCATCATCCATAAAGGGATTTTATTGCCATGTGGGGTTTCTATGTCATCCGCAAGAACGTAAGAATCAGGAATGTCTGCAATCTGGGAATAGGATTTGTTTTCTCCTCCCACCTCAAACGTCCATTTTCCGTCAATTCTGAAATCTCCTTGTGCTTTTCCGTATTCTATTGTATGAGAATGGCTTAGCTGATTTACTGTGAAGCATTCTCTGACAGTTCCAATCTTTACAGGTACTGTTGCGAGAGCGTAAAGCAGATTTGGTGAGTCAAGAAATATCTTGTCCGGTTTTTGCATTTTTTTTACTGAAGTAATGTCACTGTATAACAGTTTTATGATTTTTGCATCGTTAAGATGGTTCAAGTAATCAAGTACGGTGTTTCTTTGCAAACCGGTAACAGATGACAATTTCGATATGTCAACTTCGTAAGGCACATTTTGAGCTAACACATTAAGTAATGCCTTTATTTTTCTGGTATTAGCCGTATTTATGTTTCTAAGTTGCGGGAGTTCTACGTCTATTACATAATTTATAGTTTGTTCTATTAAAGTATAGTAGTCAATTGGATTAGTCAGATAGAATGGATAATAGCCATATTTCAAGTATTCATGGAAATATTGAATAGGGCGGCATTTGCTGTTTACTTCTATGGCAAGGGACATAGGGTTTTGCAATATATTTTCCAACGTGTAAACAGGAATGTCTATGTTTTTGTAAAATTGTAGAAACTCTCTGAACGATAATCCAGGCATGTCGTAACCACGGCACCGGCGAGACAAATCAGCATCTCCATTTAGAAGACTTAGCATGGAAGAACCGCTCAAAACTATCTTCATGTCCGGATAGATTTCAGTGATTTCTTTTATTTCTCTGTTCCAGTTTTCATATTTATGGACTTCATCCAAAGCTAAGAACTTACCTCCATGTTTATAAAATTTCTCGGCTGTTTCTATTATTGTGTGTTGGCTGAAATATACCCAATCCAAAGAACAGTATAACGCTTCTTCGCTACCGGGCACAAAGTGCTGTTTAATGTATTGTCGCAGTAGGGTGGATTTGCCCACTCCTCTGGCCCCTCTTATGCATAGCATCGGAGCAGACCAGTTGATTTGTTGCATGAAGCTTCTGGTGATATTCATGCTTGTAGCGCGTAACATTGCGTTTTGTTTTTCAAAAAGTGTATCCATGACTATGATTATTAATGTGCATTGCTTTTTGCGGAAAGCAATTTTAGTGAGAAAATGCTTTTTGCAGAAAGCAAATGTAGGGATTTTTTGTTTAATATAAAAAGCATTTCTGCTATAATTTTAGATTTCTATTAAAAAATGTATTGGAATAAAACGCTTTCCGCAGAAAGCATTTTCGCCCAAATATGTAAAAAACTCTAACACTTTTCATTATAAAGGAATATAATGTTACTTTTGCAGGTAATTTTCATACAGATGATAATAATCTGTTTATTTGTAAATTAATTGTTTAGAGTATGAATAACAACATTCCACCGATAACGAAAAATCTGCTTATCATCAATGTGCTGTGCTTTTTCGGCGCGATAGTGGCAGAAAGATATGGTATAGATGCCGACAAGATTCTGAGTCTGCACTTCTTTATGGCATCCGATTTCAATATGGGGCAATTAGTGACATATATGTTCATGCACGCAGGATTTACCCATATTTTCTTTAATATGTTTGCGCTGTGGATGTTCGGGCGTGTGCTTGAACAGGTCTGGGGGCCTAAGAGATTTCTCATATATTATATGGTGTGTGGTATAGGTGCCGGACTTATCCAGGAGCTGGTGCAGTTTATCCAGTACGAAACCACATTGGTAAATTACGACGGCGTACAGACCGCCCTCGGAGTTATCCCTATGGAGGAATATCTCAACATGATGCGTACGGTCGGGGCTTCGGGTGCCGTATATGGTATCTTGCTGGCATTCGGTATGCTTTTCCCGAACAGTCAGATGTTCGTATTCCCTCTTCCTTTCCCGATAAAGGCGAAGTTCTTCGTTATATTCTATGCTTTGGTGGAGCTGTTCATGGGAATGTCTGCCAACGACAATGTTGCGCATTTCGCTCATCTCGGAGGTATGCTTTTCGGTTTGATTCTTATTTTATACTGGAGGAAGAAAAATGGCAGCGGACAGATTTACTACTGATTTGAAGTATAACTTCTTCGGTCGTGATATAGTAGGACGACTGATACTGATTAACTGTGTGGCTTTCGTCTTTGTGGAGTTGGTGGGTGTCTTTCTGATGCTTTTCAATGTCCCTTACAATCCTGTCGCGTCATATCTCAGTCTTCCGGCCTCATTGAAAGCGTTTATATATCAGCCATGGTCGATCGTAACGTATATGTTTATGCATGGCGGCATATTTCATATACTGTTCAATATGTTATGGCTGTACTGGTTCGGACGGTTGTTTCTGAACTTCTATTCGTCAAAACACTTGCGCGGACTGTATGTTCTGGGCGGATTGTGCGGCGGACTGCTTTATATGATTTCGTACAATGTTTTTCCGTATTTTGAATACAGCAGAGAGATAGCTACACTCGTAGGTGCATCTGCTTCGGTGCTTGCCATAGTAGTGGCTACGGCGGTCAGGGAGCCTGAGTTCCCGGTGCAGTTTATGTTTATAGGTACTGTCCGACTGAAATATGTGGCACTGTTTATGGTGCTCTTCGATTTGCTTTTCATGACTTCCAGCAATGCAGGCGGGCATATTGCTCATCTTGGTGGCGCTGCGGCCGGTTTCTGGTTTTCTACTGGACTGGCAAAAGGTAATGATGTCACAAAGTGGATTAATGCTGTTATCGATTTCTTTGCCGGAGGATTCAAACTGCCGAAACGTAAACCGAAAATGAAGGTACACTATGGCGAACGCCAGCAGCAATATGATTATAATGCTCGTAAGAAGGCTGATGAGGACGAGATAAACCGTATCCTTGAGAAACTGAGAAAGTCCGGTTACGGAAGTCTGTCGGAGGATGAGAAAAAGAAACTTTTTGATGCCAGCAGAAGATGAAATTCATTAGGAATACATTCAAGTTCTTTTTTCTGATTATAAATATCATTGTAGGTATATGTTTTCTGATATGTGCCTACAGTCCTATGATTTCGCCTGTGCAACATCCTTATTGGGCGTGTACAGGGCTTTTCATTCCGATATTCATAATCCTGAACTTGTGTTTTGTGGTGTTCTGGGCTTTTATGAAATGGAAAATGATGATTGTTCCTGTGGCTTTCTTCCTGTTGGGATGGAATTCGCTCATGTCCTATTCTCCGATTAATCTTTCTACAGAAGCTTCGGGAGGCGATACATTGGAGTTGCTGACTTATAATGTGATGCAGATGCAACGTCAGAAAGCGGCCGACGGAAGCCGGATAAATCCGGTGTTGGATTATATCAGAGAGTCTGGTGCTGATATAGTATGTCTTCAGGAATATCCTGCACATAATGTAAAGATAAAGAGTGCATTGCAGAAGGTTTATCCGTACGTGAGAGTTCATACAGTGAACGGAAATTCCATGGCATGCTATTCCAAATATCCCGTTAAACTCATCGAGAATATAGATATAGAAAGTAGGAATAATGCCAGTGCGGCTTTCTCTGTCAAGTATAAGGAACATGATATACCTGTTATTGTCAATCACTTGGAATCGAACAAACTTGATGCCCACGACAAGGAGGTTTATACAGATATGCTAAAGTCACCGAACGAGAATAAGGTGAAGAGCGGAAGCAAGTATTTGTTGAACAAACTGGCGGATGCAATGGCTATACGAGGACCGCAGGCAGATGTCATCTCGGAATATATCGAGAAGAACTATTCTCCTTATATGATAGTGTGCGGCGATTTTAACGATACTCCTGTGTCGTACGTCCACAACAGGATTTCGGAGAAACTGCAGGATGCATATATTGAGGCTGGAAACGGACCGGGAATAACTTATAACAGAAACTTTCTGTATTTCAGAATAGACCACATTATGGTGGGCGATGCTTACAGAGTGCTGGACTGCCGGGTGGATAATTCGATAGATGCTTCCGACCATTATCCGCTGAGATGCAGACTGGAAATAAAGAGATAATCTAAAAACTCAAAACATATGAAACAAGTAATGATGGCTTTGGCTTTAGGCGGCATGGTATGTGCATGCGGCCAGAAACAGGCGGATACAGTAAATCCGTTTATGACAGAGTTCCAGACACCGTACGGGACTCCCGATTTTAACAATATCAAGTTGGAACACTATGAACCGGCTTTCCTGAAAGGTATCGAACAGCAGAATGCCGAGATTAAGGCTATAGTGGAAAATCCGGCTAAACCTACTTTCGAGAATACTATCGTTGCACTTGACAATAGTGGTGAGATTCTGTCAAGAGTGGCAGGTGTGTTCTATGCTCTTACTGAGGCTGATACCAACGACGGACTTATGGCCTTGGAGGAGAAGATGGCTCCGGTATTGTCGGCTCATAATGACAATATCTATCTGAACATTGATTTGTATCAGCGTGTGGCTGCTGTTCACGAACAGGAGGCTAACGGAGAAATTCAGCTTACTACCGAACAGCACTATCTGCTCGACAAGTATTATAAGAGATTTGTATCATCTGGAGCCTCTCTGGATGCAGAAAGCCAGGAAAAGCTTCGCGAGATAAACAGTAAACTGTCTACTCTTTCGATAGAGTTCGGCAATCATGTATTGGCTGAAAATAATGCTTTCCAGTTGGTAATCGACAATGAGGCTGACCTCGCAGGTCTTCCTGAGTCTGTAATAGCTGGTGCAGCTACAGAGGCAAAGGCTAACGGTATGGACGGTAAGTGGCTTTTCACTCTTCAGGCTTCAAGCAGAACTCCATTCCTGCAGTATGCCCAGAACCGCGAACTGAGAAAGAAGATGTATCAGGCATATACCAATATGGGTAACAATGGTGATGCCAACGACAACAAAGAGGTATTGAAGCAGATTCTTACTCTTCGTCTGGAAAAGGCTAAACTGATGGGATTCGACAACTATGCACAGTACGTTCTTCAGAACAATATGGCCAAGACTCCTGAAAACGTGATGAACTTCCTGAACGAGCTTTGGAAATATTCTATCAAGAATGCCAAGACTGAAGCTGCCGAGTTGCAGAAGATTATGGACAAGGAAGGAAAAGGAGAGAAACTTGAGGCATGGGACTGGTGGTATTATGCAGAAAAACTTCGTCAGGAGAAATATAATCTGAATGAGGACGAAATCAAACCATATTTCAGCCTTGAAGACGTAAGAAGCGGATTGTTCTATGTTGTAAACAAACTGTATGGAATCACTCTCACAAAGGTTGACTCTATCTCTGTTTATAATAAGGATGTAGAAACTTACATCGTGAACGATGCAGACGGTTCATTCCTCGGTGTGTTCTATTCAGACTATATGCCACGCTCAAGCAAGAGAAGCGGTGCATGGATGAGCAACTTCCGCGAACAGAAGGAGGGTGTACGTCCTATTATATATAATGTAGGTAGCTTTACAAAACCTGTAGGTGATGTTCCTTCGCTGCTTTCTATCGATGAGGCCCGCACTATGTTCCACGAGTTCGGACATGCGCTCCACGGAATGCTTTCGCAGTGTAAGTACTATGGCGTTTCGGGTACATCTGTAGCACGCGATTTCGTAGAGCTTCCATCTCAGATAATGGAACACTGGACAATGGCTCCTGAAGTGATGAAAGTTTACGCTAAGCACTATCAGACAAGAGAAACTATATCTGACGAACTTATTGCCAAGATTGAAAATCAGGCATTGTTCAACAGTGGATTTATGACAACTGAGCTTCTTGCAGCAGCAATTCTTGATATGGAATTGCATCTGTTGACTTCTACTGAAGGACTCGATGTTATGGCATACGAAAAGCAGGTTATGGATAAACTTGGATTGATTTCTCAGATTGCACCACGCTATCGTGCTACTTACTTCAACCACATCATCGGCGGATATGCAGCAGGATACTATGCTTACCTTTGGGCAGAAAGACTTGATGCAGATGCTTTCAGTGCGTTCGAGGAAAAAGGTCTGTTCGATGAGGCAACCGCTACTGCCTTCCGCAAGAACATTCTTGAGAAGGGTGGTTCGGACGATCCTATGAAACTTTACGTGGCTTTCCGCGGACAGGAACCAAGTATTGAACCAATGCTGAAAAACAGAGGATTAAAGTAATACGAATTTGATAATATTTGATATTAAGGTCGCAAAATAACGTTTTTGCGACCTTTTTTGTTCATATTTAGCAAAATATCAGCATTCTTTCAGCTATAAACAGAAAAAAAAGCTATATTTGCAACCTTGAAAAAACGTATTTAATCAAAAAAGTAAAATAAAATAAATTAAACTATCATGCAAAACAAAGGATTTGTAAAAGTCTTTGCGGTATTATTGACCCTTGCATGTGCCTTTTATCTTTCGTTCTCGTTCGTGACTCGTCATCACATGAAGCTTGCAGAACAGGACCCGAAGGGTGCGGCACATTACCTTGATTCTATGCAGAATGAAAAGGTATGGTTGGGAGTTTATTCGCTGAAAGACTGCCGTGAGATGGAGATTGGTTTGGGTCTTGACCTGAAGGGTGGTATGAACGTCATTCTTGAAGTGTCTGTTCCTGACGTAGTAAAAACACTTGCTGACAACAAGCCGGACGAGGCTTTCAACGCTGCTGTGGCTGAAGCTGCAAAACAGCAGATTACAAGTCAGGAAGATTTTATCACATTGTTCGTAAGAGAGTATAAGAAACAGGCTCCTGAAGGCAAGCTTGCTGAAATCTTCGCAACTCAGCAATTGAAAGATAAAGTAAACACTCGCAGTACTGACGCTGAAGTAGAAGCTGTTCTTCGCGAAGAGGTTAAGGCTGCAGTAGAAAATTCATATAACGTGTTGCGTACACGTATCGACCGTTTCGGTGTAGTTCAGCCAAATATCCAGACTCTTGAAGGAAAGATGGGACGTATCATGGTCGAACTTCCCGGTATCAAGGAACCTGAACGTGTGAGAAAACTTCTTCAGGGTTCTGCAAATCTTGAGTTCTGGGAAACATACGAAGCTAAGGACATCGTTCCTGTATTGGCTTCTGCCGATAGCCGTGCACGCGATATCCTTTCTGTATCAGAATCTGCAGACTCAGTAGAGGTTAAGGAAGAAGCAACAGCTGCCGTATCTGCAAAAGACAGTCTTACAGCTGCATTGAAAGGTGAGACTGCTGATGCAAAAGTTGATATGGAACAGTTGAAGAAGGAACATCCTTTGTTGTCTGTTCTTCAGTTGAACCAGAGCGGTGTAGGCTGTATCGTAGGTTATGCTGACTATAACGACACTATCCAGATTAATAAAGTATTGAACATGAAGGAAGTGAAGAGCATCCTTCCACGTGATTTGAAACTTATGTGGGGTGTTAAGGCTTCGGATATGGACAAGACAGGCCGTATCTTCGAACTTTATGCTATCAAGTCTACTCAGCGTAACGGACGTGCTCCACTTGAAGGTGACGTTATCGTAAATGCACGTGATGAATTCGACCAGTTCAACAAGCCATGTGTAAGCATGTCTATGAATACTGAAGGTTCTCGTCGTTGGGCAGTTCTTACAAAACAGAACATCGGTCGTGAAATAGCTATCGTACTTGACGGATACGTTTACAGTGCTCCGCGTGTAAACGGTGAAATCACCGGCGGTAACTCACAGATTACAGGTAACTTTACTCCTGAAGTGACAAAAGACTTGGCTAACGTATTGAAGTCTGGTAAGATGCCTGCACCTGCACGTATCGTACAGGAAGACATCGTAGGTCCTTCTCTTGGTCAGGAATCTATCAACCAGGGTATCATGTCATTCATTGTTGCCTTGATTGTTCTTATGGTTTACATGTGCGTAATGTACGGCTTCATACCGGGTATGATTGCCAACCTTGCATTGTTCGTAAACTTCTTCTTCACACTTGGTATCCTTACTTCATTCCACGCTGCACTTACTATGTCAGGTATTGCCGGTATGGTATTGTCACTTGGTATGGCTGTGGATGCTAACGTGCTTATCTATGAACGTACTAAAGAAGAGCTTCGCGCCGGTAAGGGTACTCGTCAGGCATTGTCTGAAGGTTACTCAAATGCGTTCTCGGCTATCTTCGACTCTAACTTGACTTCAATCATCACAGGTATCATCCTGTTCAACTTCGGTACAGGTCCTATCCGTGGTTTCGCCACTACATTGATTATCGGTATCATCTGCTCATTCTTCACTGCAGTGTTCCTGACTCGTATCGTATACGAACACTATATGGCTAAGGACAAGTGGTTGAACCTTACATTCACAACAGGTATCTCTAAGAACCTGATGCAGAATGTGCACTATAACTTCATGGGTGCTACTAGGAAATCATTCACTGTTTGGGGTATCGTTATTGTAGTATGTATCATCTCATTCTTCGTTCGTGGTCTTGCACAGAGTATCGACTTCACAGGTGGACGTAACTTTGTAGTTCAGTTCGAACAGGTAGTTCAGCCTGAAACAGTACGCAGCTTGCTCCAGTCTAAGGTTGGTGATGCAAACGTACAGGCTATCGCTCTTGGTACAGACGGTAAGACTATCCGTGTAACTACCAACTACCGTATTGAAGAAGATTCTCCAACTATCGATGCTGAAATCGAAGCATTCCTTTACGAATCTTTGAAAGAAGGCAATTTGCTTGGCGAAGGTACAACTCTTGAAATATTCATCGACCGCGATAATCGTACAGGTGGTTCTATCATCAGTTCTCAGAAGGTAGGTCCTAGTGTGGCTGACGATATCAAGACTTCAGCTATCTGGTCAGTAGTATTCGCTCTTATAGCAATCGGTCTTTACATCCTTATCCGATTCAACAATATCGCATTCAGTATCGGTGCTACTGTGGCATTGACAATAGATACATTGTTCATTATCGGTGCTTACTCATTGTTCCATGGAATCCTGCCGTTCTCACTTGAAATTGACCAGACATTCATCGGAGCAATCCTGACAGCTATCGGTTACTCTATCAACGATAAGGTGGTTATCTTCGACCGTGTGCGTGAGTTCTTCGGACTCTATCCGCAGCGCAACCGCATGCAGTTGTTCAATGACTCACTGAATACAACACTTACCCGTACAATCAATACTTCACTCAGTACACTTATCGTATTGTTGAGTATCCTGATTCTCGGTGGTGACAGCATCCGCAGCTTCGCGTTCGCTATGATTCTCGGTGTTGTAATCGGTACACTTTCTTCATTGTTCGTAGCTTCTCCTGTAGCTTACCTTACTATGGGGCACAAGTTGTCTGAAGGCGAAAAGAAAGCATAACACACAGATGATATACAAAACAAAAAGTCCCGACCATTGTGGCCGGGATTTTTTATATAAGAAACTCACAAACTCACAAAGTCATAAACTCACAAACTCACAAACCAAACTTCTCCTTCAGTTTCGCAAGCATATCGCGAGTCATCGCATCCAGGTCATATTCAGGCTTCCATCCCCATTCTTCGCGTGCGCAAGTATCATCAAGTGAGTTAGGCCATGAATCAGCTATTGCCTGTCTCAGTGGGTCCACCTTATAGTTCATCTGGAAGTCCGGTTCGTATTCTTTAATCTTGTTGAATATGATTTCCGGGTCAAAGCTCATTGAAGTAATGTTGAACGAGTTACGGTGGATGAACTTGCTTGGGTCGGCTTCCATTATCTCTATGGCAGCACGAAGAGCGTCAGGCATGTACATCATATCCATAAAAGTACCTTTTGCAATAGGGCATTCGAAAGTTTCGCCTTTAGCCGCAGAATAATAGATATCTACAGCATAGTCGGTAGTACCGCCTCCCGGAGGAGTGACGTACGAAATCAGTCCGGGAAATCTGACAGAACGTGTGTCTACACCGAATCTTGTGAAGTAATAATCGCTGAGCAGCTCGCCTGAAACCTTAGTCACCCCATACATGGTCCTTGGATTGCGGATAGTGTCCTGCGGAGTTTTGTCTTTAGGAGTATTATTGCCGAAAACACCGATTGAGCTTGGAGTAAATACCGCACAATTCATTTCTCTTGCCACTTCCAGCACATTGAACAGTCCACCCATTCCGATTTTCCATGCAAGCTGAGGCTTGGCTTCTGCAACAGCCGACAGGAGGGCTGCAAGATTATAGATTGTATCGATTTTGTATTTTGAAACAGTATCCGCTATCTGTTGTGCGTTTGTGATGTCCACAATCTCGCACGGACCTGATTCTCTGATTGTTTCGTTTGGTTCTGCACCGGGAATATAACCTGCAACTATATTGCCATTATATATCCCTCTTAGCTTCATGGTAAGTTCCGAGCCTATCTGGCCCGTGGAACCGATAATAAGGATATTTTTCATAAATAAATTTTGTTTGGTTAATCACTTTATATTACAAAGATATTCATTGTTTAAATAAATATGAAAAAAATATTCGTTGTAAATGCTGAAAATCGAAAAAAAAATCGGAACTTTGGCCTGATACAATTTGCATTGTGCCTTAACGAAAGCTTATAATCTGAGAAACATTATTTATTAACCTCATAAAAGAATATCTATGTACGGAAAATTTCAGAACTATCTGGCAGAAGAACTTTCTAATATCGAAGCAGCCGGATTATACAAAAAAGAAAGAATCATTACTACTCCACAGCGTGCGGATATCAAAGTAAATGCAGGAGAAGATGTGTTGAACTTCTGTGCCAACAACTATTTGGGACTGTCTGATAATAAACGTCTGATTGAAGCTGCCAAAGCTGCTATGGACACTCACGGCTACGGAATGTCGTCAGTACGTTTTATCTGCGGAACACAGGACTTGCACAAACAGCTTGAGGCTGCCATCTCTGATTATTTCAAGACTGAAGATACAATACTGTATGCAGCATGTTTCGATGCCAACGGAGGATTGTTCGAACCTCTCCTTACTGAAGAAGATGCTATCATATCGGATGCACTTAATCATGCATCAATCATCGACGGAGTACGTTTGTGTAAGGCAAAACGCTATAGATATGCCAATGCTGATATGGCTGATTTGGAACGTTGCCTGCAGGAAGCACAGGCTCAGAGATTCCGTATTATTGCTACTGACGGTGTGTTCTCTATGGACGGTAATGTAGCTCCTATGGACAAGATATGCGACCTTGCCGAGAAATACGATGCCTTGGTAATGGTGGACGAATCACACTCTGCCGGAGTTGTAGGCCCTACAGGCCATGGTGTAGCAGAACAGTTTGGCGTTTACGGCCGTGTGGATATCTTCACAGGAACTTTGGGTAAGGCTTTCGGTGGTGCTATGGGCGGTTTCACTACAGGTAGAAAAGAAATTATAGATATGCTCCGTCAGCGTTCGCGTCCGTATCTGTTCTCCAATTCAGTTGCTCCTGCCATTATCGGTGCCAGCCTTGAGATGTTCAAGATGCTTAAGGAGAGCGACAGCCTACATGACAAACTGATGGAGAATGTAAACTATTTCCGCGACAACATGCTTGCTGCAGGATTCGATATCAAACCTACTCAGAGCGCCATCTGTGCAGTAATGCTGTATGATGCAAAACTTTCTCAGGGCTTTGCAGCCCGCATGCAGGAAGAAGGAATATACGTTACAGGATTCTACTATCCGGTTGTTCCGAAAGGACAGGCCCGCATACGTGTACAGTTGTCGGCAGGACACGAACGTGCACATCTTGACAAGGCTATAGCAGCCTTTATAAAAGTAGGAAAGGAATTGGGTGTAATTAAATAAGACTGCATATAAAAAGAAGCACAGAGTAATGCATTTCGCAATGTATTATTTGTGCTTCTTTTTTATGCATTATATAATGCATTCATTGATTGGACTTTCTTTTGTACCCTCGAGGGGAATCGAACCCCTATCTAAAGTTTAGGAAACTTCTATTCTATCCGTTGAACTACAAGGGCGGTTAATACCGAACTGTTTGCAAATGTTTTGCAAATGCATTGCAAAAATACATCTTTTTGGTGATTATGCAATAATTTATGTGAAAAAAAACGTATGATTATACGTTTTGTAGAAAAATATTGCAGTTTTATTGTTTTTTTGAAAGAAGTTTTCCATTTTTGTAGACAATAATATTTTTGAAAATTTAAAATTGCAACATTATGGCAGAAGAAATAACAGTCAAGGAGATTGACGAAGTGGTAGTACGCTTCTCAGGAGACTCTGGCGACGGTATGCAGTTGGCCGGAAATATGTTTTCCAATATATCAGCTACTGAGGGAAATGACATCAGTACTTTCCCTGATTATCCTGCAGATATACGTGCTCCGCAAGGTTCGCTTACCGGAGTGTCAGGATTCCAGGTGCACATCGGTTCCGGAAAGGTTTATACTCCGGGTGATAAATGCGATGTGCTGGTAGCTATGAATCCGGCAGCTCTGAAGACACAATATAAGTTTTGCAAACCACAGTCTGTAATTATTATAGATACAGATTCGTTTACCAAGCGCGATTTGGAGAAGGCACAGTTCCAGTTGGAAAACCCTTTCTCTGAACTTGGAATAAAGAACGAAGTGGTAGAGGCTTCCATCACAACCATGTGTAAGGAATGTCTGAAAGACAGCGGACTGGACAACAAGTCTATCCTCCGTACAAAGAATATGTTTGCGTTAGGTTTGGTATGCTGGCTCTTCCAGCGTGATGTAAAGATAGGAGAGAAAATCCTGCGCGAGAAGTTTGCCAAGAAACCAGAGATAGCTGAGGCCAATGTACAGGTACTTTATGCCGGTTATCAGTTCGGTGCAAATACCCATGCATCTGTTTCAATGAGTTACAGAGTTCCTTCAAAGAACCAGAAAGCTCACGGACGCTATATGGATATAAACGGTAATAAGGCTACATCCTACGGACTCATTGCAGCGGCAGAAAAAGCCGGATTGCAGCTCTATCTTGGTTCGTATCCTATCACTCCGGCTACAGATATACTTCATGAACTGTCAAAACACAAATCGCTTGGAGTAAAGACCGTTCAGTGTGAGGATGAAATCGCCGGATGTGCTTCGGCTGTGGGAGCTGCATTTGCAGGAGCTTTGGCTGTAACTTCCACTTCAGGTCCGGGTGTCTGTCTTAAGAGTGAGGCTATGAACCTTGCCGTAATTGCAGAGTTGCCTTTGGTCATTGTGAACGTACAGCGCGGAGGTCCTTCTACAGGTCTTCCTACCAAATCAGAACAGACAGACCTTCTTCAGGCACTCTACGGACGTAACGGCGAAAGCCCTATGCCGGTGATAGCAGCATCATCGCCTACAGACTGTTTCGATGCGGCATATACAGCCTGCAAGATAGCTTTGGAGCATATGACTCCTGTCGTACTTCTTACAGATGCATATATTGCCAACGGTTCTGCAGCATGGAAATTGCCTGATTTGAACGAATATCCATCCATTAATCCTCCATATGTGACTCCTGATATGGCTTCATACTGGACTCCGTTCCTCCGCAATTATGAGACAGGTGTACGCTATTGGGCAAAGCCGGGCACTGAAGGATTCATGCATCGTATCGGTGGGTTGGAAAAGAGCAGCGAAACAGGTGCTATATCTACAGAACCGGAAAACCATCATCTGATGACAAAACTCCGTGCAGAGAAGGTAGCCAAGATAGCCGATACACTGCCATTGCTCGAAGTGGAAGGAGAAGAGGATGCAGACCTTCTGATAGTAGGCTTCGGCGGTACATACGGACATCTTCATTCAGCTATGGATATACTCAATGCAAATGGCAAGAAAGCTGCCCTTGCACACTTCCGTTTCATCAATCCGCTTCCTAAAAACACAGAGGAAGTACTTCGCAAGTACAAGAAGATTGTCGTTGCGGAACAGAATATGGGACAGTTTGCAGGCTATCTGCGCATGAAGATAGAAGGATTGCATTTACATCAGTTTAATCAGGTAAAAGGTCAGCCTTTCGTAGTACAGGAATTGGTTGATGCTTTCACTAAAATAATGGAGGAATAATCTATGAGCGAAACAAAATATACAGCAGCCGATTATAAAGCAGGACAGCCTCGCTGGTGTCCGGGATGTGGCGACCATGCTTTCTTGAATTCATTCCATAAAGCGTTGGCAGAAATTGGAACTGCTCCTAAGGACATAGCCGTAATATCAGGTATCGGATGTTCGTCACGTCTGCCTTATTATATGAACACATACGGTATGCACACCATTCACGGACGTGCAGCAGCAATAGCAACAGGTGTAAAGGTTGCCAACCCTCAGCTGACAGTATGGCAAATCTCAGGTGATGGCGACGGTCTTGCCATCGGTGGTAACCACTTCATCCATGCCATCCGCCGTAATGTGGATATCAACATCATACTTCTGAACAACCGTATCTACGGATTGACTAAAGGACAGTACTCGCCTACATCGGAAAGAGGATTTGTCAGCAAGTCATCGCCATACGGAACAGTGGAAGATCCGTTCCGTCCGGCAGAACTTTGTTTCGGGGCCCGTGGACGCTTCTTTGCACGTTGTGCTGCAGTAGACGGCAATCCGTCTGTAGAAGTGCTTAAAGCGGCCGAAAAGCATAAAGGAACGTCTGTAGTAGAGGTATTGCAAAACTGTGTAATCTTCAACGACGGAACTCACAACTCTATAGCCAAGAAAGAAGACCGTGAGCGCAACGCCATCTATCTGGAGCATGGCAAACCTATGCTGTTCGGTCCTAACAAAGAGTTCGGACTTATGCAGGAAGGCTTTGGCCTGAAGGTCGTGAAACTTGGTGAGAACGGTATCACCGAAAAAGATATCCTTGTTCACGATGCACACTGCATGGACAATACCCTGCAGCTGAAACTTGCCCTTATGGAAGGTCCTGACTTCCCTATTGCTCTCGGAGTAATCCGCGATGTTGAGGCTCCTACATACGAACAGGCCGTAGAAGACCAGATAAAGGAAGTGTCAGAAAAGAAGAAATATCACAATTTTGCCGAACTTCTCGATACTAACGATACTTGGGAAATTTAATAATCAGAATCAGCCGGAGAATATCTCCGGTATGAACGAAAACGGAATGCATCCGCTGTGGTGCATTCCGTTTTTTACTGTTTGTTTGTCTTAATTAAACGGTCACGCCTCACGGCGATACAATATCTTTAGAATGTGGCAGCAGAAAGTTCCTTAGAGATTTTTTCCACTGCAGTGCGTATCTTGTCATATTGTTTTTGTCCTGCATCGGTTACTCCTGAGGTATATTGTCGCATTAAAGAGGGGTTTATGCCGGCCAGTTCAGCAACCTTTGTAACATTCAGGAAAGAGAAATAATTGAAGAAAGACTGCATGTCATATCTGTAAATAAATTCCAGTTCAGGAACTTCTTTGCATTCTTCTTCCTGTATCTTTTTTATTTCCTCATATGCTTTCATCATGTCCGCTTTGGCTGCTTCTGCCGTATCCCCAAAGCCCGACAATCCGAATCCGGGCAAATCATCTTCCACAAAGCAGGAATAATGCCCGTCCTTAGCCTTTTCCATAATTACTGTAACTTTCATACCGATTTGTTTTTAAAAAAGGGTACGGCACTATGCCGCACCCATTGCCTTAATAATAACATCCTTTCAATCATGAAATGAAAAAGGTGGGGGATTATTCCCCCAATAGAACCTTTCTTGCCTTACGTTCCATACCTGTAGGCACTTCTAATTTACCGTGCCTTGGCAGAGCGAACTTGTTTTCCGTCTTTGGGCTATACCAAATATCGTGGTTAGCTCCATGCCTAAGAACGTAACAACCTGCTGCGGTTAATTCCGCAAAGAATTGATTGTACTTCATTATTTAAAAGACCGTTTGTTATTAAGACAATGCAAATATAGCGTTTTTGTTATAAATTGCCAAATAAAAATATAACAATTTTGCTATATTTTATAGTTCGTATGAAGCTTAGTTATTCTCCTCCTTCATTAATTTATCCCGTCCTGATCAGGATTCTTCTCTTTATAGAAATTGATTCTCTCTCCCCACGGCTTGTTTTCCAGAGGGAACACCTTATGCGTATTTCCCCATTCCACCCATTTGGCTTCCAGTCTTTCCACTATCTCCGGATGCATTTTCGAGATATCATTGGTTTCAAAAGGGTCCTTGCTTAAATCTATCAGTTCCCATTGCTCGTTACTGTTCTGTCTGACGAGTTTCCAGTTTCCATCAATAATGGCGCATGAACTCTGGTGTTCAAAGAATAATGTTCTGTCCTTGCATTCTCCATTTTCTATTGCCGGAAGAAGACTTATTCCTTCCAGACCGGTAATATCCTTCGATTTACGGTATTTTCCACCGGCCAGTTTCAGACATGTAGGCACCAGGTCTATGATATGCGAAGTCTGACAGCATATTTCCTCTTTCGGCTCTATACCCGTATCTTTACCGAATTTCATAATCAGCGGTGAACTTGTTCCCCCCTGAAATACCCATTGCTTGTAGCTTCTGTACGGAGTGTTTGAGAGGTCTGCCATAAGCTGTTTTATGAAACCTCCTTCAGATGTGGAACCGTTGTCGCTAAGGAAGATAAACACGGTATTGTCCGTCATACCCTTCTTGTCTATGGCCTGCATCAGTTCGCCTATACACTCGTCCATAATCTCTATCATAGCGGCATAAGTGGCCATGTCGCGTGTCCATTTCTGCCTTTGGGCTTCGTTCAGTTCCTCCCATTTAGGCCTTTTGCCCTTGAATTCCTTGTCGAAAACAGGCAGTTCCATATCCTTATCCACGAGGCCGAGACTTTTCATCTTCTCAAAACGTTTCTTTCTCAGCACATCATATCCCGGTTTATACCTGTCCATGCACCTTTGTATATATTTCTCAGGAGCCTCAAGCGGCAGATGAGGGGCATAATGTGCAACATACAGAAACATAGGCTTGTCCGTGTCGTGCCTCTCCACAAAAGCTATTGCAGAATCAGACAATGCTGTGGTATAGTAATAATCGTCCGGCAGTTCCGTAATCTTCTGAAGATTGTTATATATAGGCGACGGTTTGTAGTAGCTTCCTCCGCCGTACAGACAGCCGTAGTATCTGTCAAATCCGCGTTGAACAGGGTAGCTTCCGTTAGGAGCGTCAAATCCGCCAAAAGTCGTGACATGCCATTTCCCACTCATATAAGTGCTGTAGCCACAGTCTTTCATTAATTCGGCTATAGTCGGATATTTCCGGTCTATCTGCCCCCTGTATCCCGGCCTGTGTTCGTCCACCTCCGCCATCCAGCCTATGCCGGCTTCGTGCTGGTATCTGCCTGTCAGCAGGGCAGCTCGGCTCGGACAACTTCTTCCGGTATTCTTGAAATTGCTGAACCTTATGCCTTCATCGGCCAGACGGTCGATATTCGGAGTATTTATTTCGCTTCCATAACATCCCAAGTCGGAGAATCCCATATCATCGCACATTATCAGTACGATATTAGGTTTGTTCTTTCCATGTAAGTACGAAGCCTGTGCGGCACAAACCGCCAATGGTAGAAGTAACAGTCTGTTCATAATCTCTTAATTTTTTCTTTCATAAACCTTTACCCAGTCTATCATCATCTTCACGGGCAGTTCCTCTATATTTGCCTTGCCTACCCATGCACCCTCTATCTGCATGTCTATCAGAATGTAGTAGGGTGTTCCGAAAGGGAATTGTCCTTCCTTGTCGGTATCAATCTTCGGATATATATGAGTGACTTTCCCGTTCACCGAGAATACTATCTTGTCCGGCAAAATCTCCACACCATATACATTATATCCGTCGGGATTGATTTTCGCCTTTGCCGTATGCGGTGGGTTCTTCTTCTCGTTCAAGGTATGCGTGTAGTGCGTATGGACTGTCTGATACACAAAATCATCGTGGTTAAGCCTTTCCATGATGTCAATCTCTCCCGCGTCCGGCCAACTGCCTTTTTCCGGCAGCATCCATATGGCAGGCCATACCCCCTGTGCGGCTTCCAGTTTGGCTCTCACTTCCACTTTGCCATATCTTATGGCGAACTTGCCTTTAGTGAATATACCTCCGGTCAGAAACCTTGCCGTGTCTTCGGGAGCCGTTCCCTTGTTCTCCACCCCGTGAAGAATCAGCTTTCCGCCCTTTAGCTCATAGAGCGACTCATGATCGGACATATACCTTTTCCAGTCCGGTTTTCCTCTCGGAATTTTGGACCATCTGCTATCGTCTATGCTTTTGCCTCTGAAATTTTCTTTCCATACAAGTTTATACTCATCCTTTCCTCCCATGGCAGAAACCATGGGAATGGAAAGAACAAAGGTAAATATAATCAGTAATACGTTCTTCATGTGCATATCAGTTTCTTTTTTCTCCAAAGTCAGTTTGTTGCTGTTCGACCTCTTTCAGTTTCAACTGGTTCAGTTCACGGCGAAGCTTTTCAAGCTCTATTTCCGCATCGCTTTTGCCTGTAGTTACAGTCTTTACGGTTTTTACTTCAGCATTTTCTTCATCCTGACTGAATATCAGAGGATATTCCGGAGCAATAGAGTTAAGCTCCAGTTTTCCGCTTACCGGCATCTGTGAACCTTCGAACAATACGCTTGCTGTAATTACAATCTTACCCGGTTTTGTTGTCGATTGTATCAGCACAGGCGCGCTTCCCCATTTCACAGGAACCGGATTAGCCATTATATCAGCACCGCCCACTATGCTGCCTTCACCTTCAATGAAGAACCTCACATAATAATTGTTCAGCCTTTTCACGTTTCCGTTCTTGTCGGTAATTTCTGCTATTACAGTAACCTTATCCGAGCCGTCGGCATGCAGCTGCATACCTTCGTTGTCAAGTCTCAGTCTGACCTGTTCCGGTCTTCTTGTAGGCGTAACTTTATGAGTGGCTACTACTTTTCCGTCTATTAGTCCTTCAGCAAGGAGGTAAGAATCCGCGTGTCTTCTCTCTCTGGCAAGCTTTTTGTCCAGCATCACGTTCCAAACATTTTCAAAGGTAATGATTGGCGACGGCATACCCTTAGCTTCCTTATCCTTTTTATAAGTGAATACCTTTCCATCCTTGCAGTATGTGAGTCTTACCTCGTCGCAGTTGCTGTAAACGGTAATGTCCTTAGGAGAGAAAGGAGTCATGGCATTTGCTATGTACACCATAGGCCCCGTCTCGGAAATCAGCATATCGTTCTTTTCGGCAGGACGCTGTGCGCAGAACATATAGTATGACAGTTTCGGCTGACGGAACACATCCATTATACCTCCGTAGAAAGGGTCCGGATGATATCCTCTCTGATGGTCGAACGAATGCCACAGGCAACCTCCCATATGCTGTCTGTCGCATTTGTACAGAATGTCATAGCAGGTGTGCTTGTATTCCGGTTTGGCATATCCCTGAGCCTGAACAAGCATAGGAACCTCTCCCCATGCACGATTAACCCGGCTCGGAGAGTTGTGCGAACTCCAGTCATCAACATTATCTCCCCATTCGCGTGTGAAGTAGGAAATCTCAGGATTCATCTTGTCCGTATTGAATGCTCCGCCTCCGCCGTTGAGAGGATGGGTAAAGTGGATAGGGAAGAACTCGCTTCCTCTTGCCGTAACATCGCATCCTGCATAGCAGTAAGGATAAGGATACTCCTCGTGGAGAATGTCTACCACGTTCTTTGCGAAGTCCTCAGGATACCATGTTTCGTTCAGTATAGGTTCCCACATCCATACCGACGGATGATTCCTGTCGCGCCTTACCATATTGCGTATATCGCTGTAAACCCTCTGTGCGAATACCGGTGCATCGTTCCAGAACTGCCATCCCGGAGTATTTACTATAACGAACAATCCTAATTCATCGCAAGCATCCATAAATGAAGGGTCCTGAGGATAATGTGCATTTCTTATCACTCTCATGCCCGTATCTCTCAGCTTCTTGGTATCCCTCCAGTGAATGCTGTTAGGTACAGCATTTCCTACTACAGCAAAGTCCTGATGCCTGTTCGCCCCAATCAGCGGATAAGGATAAGGCTTGCCGTTTAGCCAGAACCCGTCCTTGCCCTTGAACTCTATGCTTCTTATTCCGATACGTCTGCGGTAACCGTCCACTGTATTGCCGTTCTTGTCTTTTACAAGTACATGCAGCTGATACAGATACGGTGTGTCAGGTCCCCACAAGTGTGGCTTTTCTATCTTAATACCAGTAGATGTATGTTTAGCCTTTCCGTTTCCGATGGAAATCTTCTTCGAACTTTTGGCTATACTGTTGCCGTCCTTGTCGAAAATGACATATTCCACCGATCCTGAAAACGATTTTCCGGATGAGTTCCTGACGTGTGTTTCCAGACTAACATCGGCAGATGATTCCGATACGTTGTTGTATGACACGAACAGTCCGCCTCCTGCAGTTTCGTTCTCAAAGTTAGGGTCGGTTATAAATACATTGTTATGCGCTATGAGCCAGCAGTCGCGGTATATACCTCCGAGGTATGAGAAGTCCAGCATATCCTGTGGCTTTCCGGGCGGATATATAGGGTCGTCGCTATTGTCTGCCCATACGGCTATCACATTGTCTTTTCCTGTTTCCAGAGCTTCAGTTACATCCACTATGACAGGCAGGAATCCTCCGAAATGCTCTTTCAGAAGTTTTCCGTTTACATAAATCCTGCTTTTCCCCATTATGGCCTCAAAATGCAGGAACAGTTTTTTACCTTTCAGTTTGCTGTCCGGAGTAAAGTGTTTTCTGTACCACACTTTCCCCTGATAGTTTATACATCCGCTGGCTTCTGTAGGCAGATATTCTATGCCGTTTGGCAGCGAAACCACTTGCCAGTTTTTGTCGTCGAAATCCTTGGCTTCCGCACCTTCAGCGTTCCCTTTGTGGAATCGCCATGCCGGGTTCATCGAGAACACTTCGCGCCCTGTGCCGTCAAGACGGAAAAAGCCGGCAGTAGAGAATTCCGGCTCATAGGCAAAAGTTATTCCTGCGGAAAGAATGATGAGTAATGTCAGGAGTAGCTTTTTCATGGTTGATGATTTGTTATTTATGGTTATTTGATTAATCTCTTTCCTGAAAACGAACAGGAAAAGAAACCGTAACACGTTCGTGTTACGCCCGCGTCACATTCGTGTTACGCGCGTTACACGTTCGTGTTCCACCCGTTACACGTACGTGTTACGGTTTCTGTGTCGAAGAATTTTTATAAAAGTTTATTTTCGTTGCTTTAAAGATTACTGCAAATGTAAACTTAATATTCGATGTGTCCGTATGAAATATTCTTTATCTCGCCCTTGAATCCCATGTACTTGTCGCCAATAGTTTCGAGTGGGAAAATCAGTGTTTCAAGATACCAGAACTTGTCTTTCCTGTTATGTCTGAAGTTATAGACTTCGCGTGTGCGGCCTTCAAGTCTTTCCGCTTTTTTTCCGTTCACGAACAGGGTAGTGCCTTTCACATCGCCCTCTATGCGTATCTTAGTCCATTCTCCGGCAGGCATACGGTAGTCGTGGAACACGAATTCATATCCGTCGCGGCGGAAAGCGAACTTGCCTGTGTTGTGCCAGTTGGCTATAAACTCCGAGTTAGGGCCTTTGAACAGGATGGCGTCTATGCCAGGAACGCTGTCTGTGCGGAGTTCAAATTCCACTGCATACGGATAGCCTATTTCCTTGACACTGTTTGTTACTGTTTCGCTACCGTTCAGCGATAGTATCTTCCCATCCTCTATAAGTTTGCCCGACTTCTCAACCTTTGCCTTCAGATTTACTCCCGGAGCTTCCGGAGTAGTGCTGCATAGAGCTTCGAAATCCTTGAAAGGTACAGCCTCCTGGTTTTCGCCTTTCCAAAGTTTGTCAGACAATAGTTGTATTGCAGGGAAGCAGCGTACGTGTACATCCTGTTGGCTCACTCCGTTGCCTACACGGTCGTTCCATACGGCAAGCATAGCACCGAGGAAGTTTGGATTTCCGGTTTCTACAGTTTCTCCCTTTCTCATCATTTCCGGTTTCCAGTTGTTGTACAACCATTCATATTCCAGGAAATCGTGGTAATAGTTCACGTGAGGCACTATGTATAGGAACCAGTCGCACAGGTTCACCACCTTTGCCCCTGTAACGAGCGATGTTTTAACATCCATCCAGTTTGCGTTCCATGCGCTGACAACGCATCCGTCAAGATTAACCTCTGTCTCTCCTTTCATCTTGTTAAGGCTACCCCAAAGACGCGGAGTCTTGCCGTATTTCTTTATCAGACTGATATAATGGTTTGTAAAACGGCGGAACTGTTCTGCTTCTTTCAGGTTATACTCGTCTGTACCGATATGTACCTCAGGGCCTATGAAAACCGGATTATCTCCGCTCAGATATTCGTCGAACAGAGAGTCGGCAAAGTCGTAAACCTCCTTCTTGTAGAGGTCCAGATGGTCTGCACCGTATTCCTTGTTGTCGGCAGCGAGTTGCGGATTATAGTGAGTGAAAGCCAAAGCATGTGCCGGAACGTCTATTTCCGGAATGATGTTTATTCCGTACTGCTGAGCCATAATCTGCAGGTTGCGGAACTCCTCTTTAGTGTACGAGCCGTCTTTTGCAGTCAGTCCAGGAAATCTGTCGCTCTCCAGACGGAAGGCAGAGTAAGTCTTGTTCCAGTCATTGTCAGAGAACTCCACGAACCCGTTGTCGTTCAGGTGAATCTGCAGTTCGTTGATTTTGTAGAACGAAAGAATCTTCACATAGTCTTTCAGGAAATCCAAAGTAAAGAACTTTCTTGCCACGTCTATCATAAATCCACGATTGGGGTATTTCGGAAAGTCCGTAGCTTTTCCCTTTTGAAGACCGTTGGGCTGGTTATATATCATCTGCAGCAGAGTCCTTGTACCCCAAAAAACACCTTTAGTGGTTTCAGCCTCTATTTCTATTTTCGTACCTATTGAACATTCATAACCTTCACTGCCCAAACGGTCTTTTTTATTGTTCAATGATAAAGAAATATCACCTTTCTTAGCTTTTCCGGTTATGGATACAGTGTATTCGTATCCGAACATTTCTTTCATGTCGTCGGCTAAGATTGCAGCCGTTTGCATGAGCAGACTGGAATCCTTCTTGCTTATTACGATAGTTCCGGTCTTCTCAGGCACAAACTTTCCGCTCTGTCCTTTCCAGCTTTGCAGAGCGGGGATAACTTTTGGTACATTGTTTCCGGCGAAAGATGAAATGCCGAAAATGCATGTGATAATTAGTGTGAGTGTTTTCTTTATCATGATGATTTTTTTATTGGGTTTAGGCCTAATGAGTTATAGTCTTGTTTGTGAAAGATTACGATGTAAGAAGTTGGACAACTATTCCTGTACCGTCAAACTGGGAAATGTACGGATATGACAGACCTATATATTGTAATGTAGAGTATCCGCATTCAAATACTCCGCCTTATATTGATGCCCGAAAGAAGTTCAATGATGACGGAAAGAATTACGGTATCAATCCGGTTGGCTCGTATGTGAGATTCTTTGACTTGCCTGAAAATTGGAATGGAAAGCGTACGTTTATCCAGTTCGGGGGTATCTACAGTGCGGCATTCGTTTATCTCAACGGTAAGTATGTGGGATATACTCAGGGAGCAAACAATGTAGCCGAGTTTGACATTACAAAGTTTGTAAGAGAGAAGGACAATAAGCTTGCTGTGCAGGTGTTCCGCTGGAGTGACGGTTCGTATCTTGAATGTCAGGATATGTTCCGCATGAGCGGTATATTCAGGGATGTTTTCATTTATTCCACTCCTTTGGTAAGTGTAAGAGACCATTATATTACTTCAGAACTTACTCCTGAGTCGGATTATAAGGATGGAAAGATGAAAGTGGAACTTACTCTTGACAATCGTGACGGTATGACCGGTGATAAGGATATAGTGGTAAGACTGTCGGACCCGGACGGAAAGACTGTGGCTGAAGAAACACTTTCTGTAAGTTTTACCGGTAAGAAACGTACTGATAAGCTGAATGTAAGTTTCAATCTGAAGAATCTGTTGCCTTGGACAGCTGAGACACCGAACCTTTACACTGTGTCTGTCATACAGCGTAACGGAGGCAAGGATGAGATGGCATTCTCTACCAAATATGGATTCCGTGATATAGAAATACGTGGATCGTTGGTTTATATCAATGGGAAACGTGTATTCTTTAAGGGAGTGAACAGACACGATACTCATCCGTTGTACGGACGTGCTGTTACTACAGAGTCAATGCTTGAGGATGTGTTGTTGATGAAGAGAAACAATATCAACACAATCCGTACATCGCATTATCCAAATGCAGCAAAGATGTATGCGATGTTCGACTATTACGGTCTTTATACCATGGACGAGGCTGACCTTGAAGACCATGCAAATCAGTCGATTAGCGGTATGCCTTCATGGATTCCTGCATTTGTAGACCGTATAGACCGTATGGTTTTGCGCGACCGCAATCATCCGAGCGTTATTTTCTGGAGTCTTGGCAATGAGTGTGGAGGCGGTAATAACTTTGAGGCTTGCTATGATGCAGCAAAACGTCTGGATTCGCGTCCGGTGCATCACGAAAGTACTCGTGACGGCAAGGAATATGGAGGAAACAGATTCAGCGATATGTACTCGAAAATGTATCCGGGTATGGACTGGATGGACAAGTATGTCAATTCGTTCGACAAACCTATGTTTATCTGCGAGTATGCTCATGCAATGGGTAATGCAATCGGTAACTTGAAGGAATACTGGGAAAGTATTGAAAGCAGCAATTCCACTATCGGTGGAGCTATCTGGGACTGGGTGGACCAGGCTATATATGAACCAAAAGACATATTGAACGGTAATTACGAGGGACGTCTTCATACAGGATATGATTTCCCTGGTCCTCATCAGGGTAATTTCTGCTCTAACGGTATTATCCCTGCAACACGTCATGAATCGCCGAAACTGAAAGAGGTGAAGGCCGTTTATCAGTATGTGAAATTTGCTCTTGAAGGAAAGAATGTAAAGAAGAACACGGTTTCTGTAAATATAAACAATACATACGATTTCATTACGCTGAATGGTTATGAACTGTTGTGGGAAACTGTTGAGAATGGAAATACAGTTGGAAGAGACAGTATGCTTCTGCCTGCCATAGCTCCTGATATGTCGCAGGATTTCGCTCTGAAAGTTTCAGGAACAAACTTGCGTAAAGCAGAAAAGAATGGAAGTGAAGTTATGCTGAATCTTTATGTCCGCAATACTAAACCGACTGAATGGTCGTCTGCCGGACATGTAGTGGCTCAGAAACAGTTTGAACTTTCATCAAGAGGAAAGCTTCCTGCACTTAAATCCAATAGCAGGGTAGCCGGGCTGAAAGTAGAAAAGGGTGAGAAGGAATTGACGGTGGGTAATGCCTTTATCTTTGCCGCTTTTGACACTGCTACCGGACGTATGACAGAATTGCGTATAAACGGTCTGGACGTGATATACGGAAAGCAGGGATTCCTGTACGACAATCACCGTTTCATAGAGAATGACCGCCGTCCTACCGATACTTCAAACGGTCTTGAACCTACCGGTACATGTAATGTGACGGAAGAAAAGGACGGAAGGGTAGTGGTAACTACTTTGCGTAGTGGTTCTCTCTGTGATTCTGAAATCATATATACATTCCTGCCCAATGGGGTGCTTGATATGGATGTCAAACTTACTCCAAAGACCAAGGAACTCTATCGTGCAGGACTGGTATGTGCCGTAAATGCAGGACTTGATAATGTGGATTACTATGCATACGGTCCTTGGGAAAACTATATAGACCGTAAAGAAGGTTGTATGATAGGTCGTTATTCTACTACTGTAGACGAGATGGTGGAACTATATGTTAAGCCACAGAGCATGGGCAACCGTGAGTCGCTCCGTGAGTTGAAACTTACAGGAAAGGATGGTTGCGGAATCCGAATAGAAACAGAAGGTGCAGTAGCATTTTCTGCTTTGAGATATACCGATGCAGATTTGATGAATGCCCAACATATGTGGGAATTGCAGAAACGTCCTTATATAGTGCTTCATCTTGATGCGCAGATGAGAGGGCTTGGAAACGGAAGTTGCGGTCCTATGACGTTGGAAAGTTATAAGATTGCTCCTATGCCTTTCAATTATAAATTGAGAATATCATATACAGACTGATAGAATCAGAAAATGCCACAAACTGACAATCCGGTTTGTGGCATTTTGTATTAATCACAGGGAAACTTCACTCCCCATTCTTTTCGCAGCGCATCCATCTGATGCATTATTCTTATGGTTTCCTTGTGAGGCATGTATGGCGATTCTTTCCAGCCGTTTTCGATAGCTTCGATGGAAGCTCTTACCTGATATTCAAAACCGGTAATTTGTTCGGGTGCTTTGTATTCAGCTTTCAACTTATAGTCCTTGCCGAAAATCTTTATACATTCAGGGTTGTTGATATTCTCTATTACCATGAAGCCTTTGTCGCCGGAGATAACTCCCATTCTGTCTGTCTGGGCGTAAACAGATGATTGCAGAGATGCCATCTTTCCGTCGTTATAGAACAGTGTGATGTTTTCCTGTCCGTCTACTCCTGTTGCTGTCAGTTGGCATGCCGAGTGTATCTCCTTTATATCGTTTCCGAAAGCCATAGCTGCGAAGTTCAAGGTGTAGACACCTATGTCGAGAAGTGCTCCACCGGCAAGTTCCGGTTTTGCTATTCTGTCCTTGTCGGCAATCACGTATCCAAGATTTGCAGACAGAGTGTAAGGTTGTCCTATCACTCCTTCGTCCAGCAGTTCCTTCATTTTCACGGACAGCGGCATGTAGCGTGTCCAGATGGCTTCAGTTATGAATACGTTCTTTTCTTCTGCCAGACGTATAAGCTCTTCTGCCTGATGTGCATTGGCAGTAAATGATTTCTCACATAGTACAGGCTTGCCGTTCAGTATGCACAAACGTGCATGTTCATAATGATGCGAATGTGGTGTCGCTATATAAACTAAGTCAATCTCACTGTCGGCAACCAACTCTTCATAACTCCCGTATGCTTTGCTGAAATCCCATTTTGAGGCAAAGGCTTGTGCTTTCTCTAAGCTTCTTGATGCAACCGCATAACTCTCTGTTTCCTGCATCCCGTTGATGGTGGCAGCCATCTTTTCTGCTATATGTCCGCAACCGATAATACCTATTTTGTATTTCTTCATCCTGTATAAAATATTAGTTTATGCAAAGCTATAAAAGTTTGGGAATATTTATAGACAACGGCATATCCTTTTTTGTACCTTTGCGGTATGAAAAAGTACGTCGATGTCATAGTGCCGCTTCCCATTGCGAATACGTTTACATACTCTTTGCCTGAGTCGCTTGAAGACCAGGTGGAGATAGGGTGTCGTGTGGTAGTTCCTTTCGGAGTAAAGAAGTATTACACAGCCATCGTTGTGAAAATACACTATTCGGCACCTGAGGAATACGAAACGAAAGATATATCTGAGGTACTTGACAGAACTCCTGTGATGCTGGAACGCCAGTTGGCTTTCTGGAAATGGGTGGCAGAGTATTATCTGTGTACGCTTGGTGATGTCTATAAGGCTGCACTTCCTTCAGGAATGAAGTTGGAGAGTGAAACTGTGGTGGAATATAATCCTGATTTCGTTGCTGATGAGCCTCTATCGCCTAAGGAACAGCGTATACTTGACATCCTGAGTGTCGATACAGAGCAGTGTATCACCCAGATAGAACGTGCGGGAAATATAAAGAACATTCTTCCGGCAATAAAATCGCTGATGGAGAAGGACGCTATCCGTGTAAAAGAAGAATTGAAGCGAAACTATAAACCTAAGACAGAAGTCCGCATACGGTTGCAGGACAGTATGTGTGATGAGGCTGTACTTCAGAAACAGTTTGACCTTTTAGCGCGTGCTCCAAAGCAGCTTGCTTTGCTGATGAAGTATATAGAGTTGTCCGGATGGATGCAGGAAGGAAAACTTTTGAAAGAAGTTTCTAAGAAAACATTATTGGAGGCTTCCGGAGCATCGGCATCTATTCTGAACGATCTTATCGACAAGCATATCTTCGAAACTTATAACCACGAGATAGGACGACTTACAGCCGGAAAAACAGAAACAGTCCCATTGAATCCGCTGAATGAAATCCAACAAAGGGCTTTCCTTTCCATAATGTCGTCATTCCATCAGAAAAACATATGTCTTCTTCATGGAGTTACAGCCAGTGGGAAGACTGAGGTATATATCCATCTGATAGAAGAAGTAATAAAAGCCGGAAAGCAGGTGCTTTATCTTCTTCCGGAGATAGCCCTTACCGCGCAGATAACCGAACGATTGAAGAGAATATTCGGTTCACGTATTGGAGTATATCATTCAAAGTTTCCCGATGCGGAACGTGTGGAGATATGGCAGAAACAGCTTACAGACAATGACTATGATGTGATACTCGGTGTACGCTCGTCAGTCTTTCTTCCTTTCCGCAGGCTCGGACTTGTGATAGTGGACGAAGAACACGAAACATCGTATAAACAGCAGGACCCGGCTCCGAGATATCATGCCAGAAGCGCGGCTATAATGCTTGCATCGCTCTATGGTGCGAAAACTCTTCTCGGCACAGCCACTCCGAGTATGGAGTCATATTATAATGCCACTCACGGAAAGTATGCTTTGGTAGAGATGAAGGAAAGATACCAGCAGATACAGTTACCGGAGATAGAGGTGGTAGATATCAAGGAACTGGCACGCAAAAGACGTATGTCCGGGCACTTTTCGCCTTTTCTTTTGCAGAAGATGAGAGAAGCACTCGAGAACAAGGAACAGATTATCCTTTTCCAGAATCGTCGCGGATTTGCTCCGATGATAGAGTGCCGCATGTGCGGATGGGTGCCTAAATGCAAGAACTGCGATGTGAGCCTTACCTACCATAAAGGATTGAATCAGCTGACGTGTCATTACTGCGGATATACATACAGTGTGCCAAAGTCGTGCCCCGCTTGTGGAGGTGTGGAGCTTGTTAACCGCGGCTTCGGTACAGAAAAGGTTGAGGACGATATTAAACAGATATTCCCTGATGCCACAGTGGCACGTATGGATATGGATACCACTCGCACTCGCACTGCATACGAAAGGATTATCAACGATTTTCAGGATGGAAAGACAGATATTCTTATCGGTACACAGATGGTTTCCAAGGGACTGGATTTCGACAGGGTGAGTGTAGTAGGTATTCTGAATGCCGATTCCATGCTCAACTATCCCGATTTCCGTTCGTATGAGAGAGCATTCCAACTTATGGCACAGGTCTCTGGTAGGGCAGGACGCAAGAATAAGCGCGGTCTGGTGGTACTTCAGACCAAATCGCCTGACATCCCACTTATACATCAGGTGGTGACCAATGATTACAATGCACTGTATGATGAACAGTGTGCAGAAAGAAGCATGTTCCGATATCCTCCGTTCTACAGGTTGATATATGTATATCTTAAGCATCGTAAGGAAGATGTATTAGAACTGGCCGCCGACTGTATGGCATCCTATCTGAGAAACGGACTTGGTGACAGAATCCTTGGTCCTGACCGTCCTCCGGTGGGAAGAATACAGACACTGTTTATCAAAAAGATAGTTATAAAAGTTGAACAGCAGGCATCAATGTCGAAGATACGCACATACCTTCAGCAGGTACAGAGAGCTATAATGGAAGATGAGCGTTTCAAGTCGTTGATGGTATATTATGATGTAGACCCGTATTAAGTGTTGGTTTTTAAGTTCTTAGGTTTTTTAGTTGGTTGATGTTTACATAAAAACTTAAGAACTCACAAACTCATAAACTTACAAACTCATAAACTTACAAACTTATAAACTTACAAACTCACAATGAATATAGAATTAGACGTACATACCCATACCATAGCCAGCGGACATGCTTTCAGTACATTGCAGGAAATGGCACAGGCGGCAGCAGCAAAGGGATTGAAACTATTGGGAATAACAGAACACTCGTCAGGTATTCCAGGAACGTGTGACCCTATTTATTTCCGCAATCTTCATGTCGTACCAAGACAAATGTATGGTATAGAACTTCTTCTTGGTGCGGAGATAAACATAACCGATTTCAACGGTAATATAGACATGGACGAGTTTTATCTCCGAATGCTGGATATACGTATTGCAGGAATACACTCACTATGTTATACCCACGGAACTAAGGAACAGAACACTAATGGTATGGTTAATGTGATTTCAAATCCATACATCAATATCATCAGCCATCCTGGAGACGGAACGGCAAGTCTTGATTTTGAGCCTCTGGTCCTGGCATCGAAGGAACATCACACGCTTTTAGAGATAAACAACAGTTCTCTGAAACCATGTCGCAACAAGCCGGAAGCAAGAGGCAATAATTTGGAAATACTGAGATTGTGCAAGAAATACGAAGTTCCGGTCATTCTTGGAAGCGATGCACATATTTCTTTCGATATAGCCGAGTATGGCTATGCGCTGCAACTGTTGGCAGAAACTGAGTTCCCTGAAGAACTGATAATGAATACCGATGTAGAACGATTTAAACAGTATATAGGAAAATGAAAATACTTTTTGTGTGCCTTGGTAATATATGCCGTTCTGCTACAGCAGACGAAGTTATGCGTACACTTTTGAGAAAAGAAGGTCTTGATAAGGAAATAGAAGTGGATTCTGCCGGAACAAGTTCATACCACCGTGGCGAGTTGCCAGATGAACGTATGCGTATGCACGCTGCACGCAGAGGTTACAGACTTACTCACCTGTCGCGTCCGGTATGCACAGATGATTTCTATAATTTCGACCTCATTCTTGGTATGGACGACCGCAATATATCAAATCTTCGTGATATGGCTCCGGATATAGAATCTGAAAAGAAGATTGGCCGCATGACAGATTACTGCCGTACGAAGGTGGTCGATTATGTTCCTGACCCTTACTATGGCGGTGCGCAAGGATTTGAAAATGTGCTGGATATACTGGAAGATGCCTGTCAGGGACTTTTGGAAGAGATAAAGAAAAACTTATCTAAATAATTTTCAGACCTTGTTTAGATTGTGTTTGTTTGCTGTTTGGTAGCAGTTCATTGTCCGTTCAGTGAATGTTCGCTGAACGGATAATGAACATGAGATGAACAGATATTGAATGGAGTAAAATATAAAAGTCAGATAGAAGAACTGTCTTTTTCCTGTTCATTAAATAGGCTTGGAGATACTCCATAATATTTTTTGAATGCTGTACTGAAGTATTTTGCATTAGGAAATCCTGTAAGATAAGCTATCTCACTGATAGAGTATTTCTTCTCTCTAAGAAGATTTGCTGCCTTTTTCATCTTGATATCCTTTATAAAATCCTGTGGATTTTGTCCTACAAGTGATTTTATCTTTTTATAGAATACCGAACGGCTCATAGCCATTTCAATGGCCAGGTTGTCTATACTGAAATCTTCATTTGCCATTTTTTCTTCAATGTACGACATGACCTTTTTCATGAATTTTTTATCCAAATCATTCATTCCCGTTTCGTCAGATGAGAATGCGCTCTTGTCGATATATTTTTTCCTAAATAGTTTTCTGTTTTTTATTATTGTATTAATCTTGCTTTCGAGAATGTTTAAGTCGAAAGGTTTAGTCAGATAATCATCGGCACCGGCATTTATACCTTTGATTATATCTTCTCTTTCGGATAATGCGGTAAGCAATATTAAAGGTATGTGGCAGGTGTCAATATCTGATTTTACTTTCTTACATAGTTCTATACCGGAAATACCAGGCATCATAATATCCGACAAGATGAAATCCGGCATTTCCTTTTTTATTTTTTCCAGTCCCTCTTCACCGTTAGGAGCATCTATAACATAATAATTTTTATTCAATAGTCTTGACAGATAGTCTCTGAGTTCATCGTTGTCTTCTATAAGTAAGATTTTCAGTTTGTTGGTATTATCATCTTCCGCAACATCCTGGGTCAGTACTTTTGTCCTTTCTTCTTTATATAGAATCTCGTTATTATTATATGAACTTCTGTTTATCGGTATTTCAACACTGAATGTTGTACCGATGTTCTCCTTACTTGTCAGTGTAATTTTTCCTTTGTGCAAAGTGACCATTTTTTTAGTCAGCATAAGTCCGATTCCGCTGCCGGTCTCTTTTGAGTTTGCGGTATTGTCTGCCCTATAGAAACGGTTGAACAGTTTCTTTTGTGCTTCTTGTGATATTCCTATACCATCGTCTATTACGTTTATGGTCATTACGTTTGCCTTAACCTTTGTTTCTATGCAGATATTTCCATATTCATTAGTGTATTTTATGGAGTTGGAAACCAGGTTGTCTATAATCAGAGATATTTTCTTTCTGTCAATCCATCCGGTATGTTTTTCTTCAGGCAGTTTAATATCCATATATATATGCTTTTCTTTAGCCAATAGCTGAAAACTGGACAAGCAATTCTCAATATAGTCATTTATATTTGTTTCTTCTACATACAGCGACATGGCTTCTCTTTCTATTTTCTGAAAGTCAAGGAGCTGGCTGACCATACTTAGCAGTTTCTCTGTATTCTTTTGTGCTAAGACTAATGCTGATTTACCGTTTTCACTTAGATTTTCTCCTTCAATTTCATTGAGAGGTGCCTTGATAAGCGTCAGTGGAGTTCTTATATCATGCGCAATATTTATGAAAAAGCGTATCTTTTGGTCAGAGTCTTTAGCTTCAAGTTTGTTTTTATAAGCTTTTGCAATCATATATATTACATATAAGATTATTAGTGCATATATGGCCATAGCCCATGCCGTAGCCCAGAAAGGCTTTGAAATATGTATATTGATATTTCTTGTTATCGAGTCGTCGGCATGTCCTGAAGGCTGAGCTTTAACTCTGAATGTATAATCACCGGGAGGCACATTGGTATATGTTGCCTTATGTTCATAAGATGGAACAGACCATTGTTTGTCGAATCCCTCAAGATACCATGTGTATAATGTTTTTACATTCTTACTCTCAGTAAGGTTGATAAAGTCGAATGAAAAAGAATGCTGGTTATATTTTAAGTTTATATCATTGGTATTGTCAATACCATATTTAAGTGGTGATTTATCACTTTCTGAAGTTACTTTATTATAGAATAATGAGAAACTTTCAAACCGCAGATTATTAGTCTCTTTATTATTTTTGTTTATTTGGTAAGGATTTATCTCTACAGCTCCTTCCGGTCCTCCCCAAATCATGTTTCCGCTTTTCATTCTGCAATATGCTCTGAAATTGAAAGCGTTATGAGGAATACCGTTCCAAGTGTTGAAAATATCAATATTCCATGTATGTGGATTAATTCTGTTAAGTCCATATTCTGTACTTACCCAGATGTATCCGTTCTCGTCAGTCATTATTCCGTATGCAATGTCAGATGAGAGTCCCTCTTTGGTAGAGATTTTCTTCAGCTCATTTGTATATATATTTAGAATGTATATACCTTCTCCTTCAGTGGCAAGCCATAAATTACCAGACATGGAAGGAATCTCAGTGACACTGTTCAGAAAAGGATAAGCATGTAATGCTTTATATCCTTTGCATTCAAAAAGATTTATAGTTCTTATTTTTTCGCTTTTCTTGTCCAGGATAACGAGACCGTTTCCTGTTGCAATGACCAATGAGTCTTTTCTTATATTATTTATGTGATTTATATTTCTTACAGGAAATCTCTTATATATTTTTTTCTCCGGATTATATTTTACAAGGTCATTTATTATACCTCCAAACCACATGTCACCATTTTTATCTTCTTCTATTGAATAAACAAAGTTTTTGCTTCGAATCGGACTTTTGGCAATAGTTATTGGTGTGATGGAATTGCTTTTTGTATCTATACAGATAAGCTCTGAGGCATATCCACCTGCCCATATTCTTTTATTCTTGTCCTCATGTATTGACAATATAACTTTGTTGGCTGACGTTTTTGAAATATAGTTTTTCCATTCTTTCTTTTTAGTGTCATATAGATTGAGTCCCTGGTTTGTTCCGAACCACAGATTACCGTTTGAGTCTTCTAATATAGCGTTTACGTGATTATCATTTAATGTATTTTGTGTGTTGATGTTTTTTCTGTAAACGTTGGTTGTTATATTGTTCTTATTGAATGCCATTATTCCGGCATTATATGTTGTAACCCATACAAGGTTTTCTGTTGACAGAATATCATAAATATTGTTTGAGTAGATATTGTCATCGTCGGTAGCTTATGTCGAGTATCTTTTTATCATCTCTACAGTATAGCGGTTGAATACAGCTATACCTCCACCATCTATACCTACCCATACATTTGTATTGTCAGTTTGTTCAATAACCCTAATAGGCAGGTTCAGTTTGCTGTGTGGCAATTCTATTTCTTTATTGTTTTGGGTATCGTATATTTTCAGTCCGTTATTGAATGTTCCTATCCATAAGTATTCAGTGTTTTTATCAAAATAAACGGATTGGATTCTTTCATTGAAATTCTCTGTGAATGTATTTGATATTATATCAGGACATGAAAGTTTGATTAGTCCGTATGTGGAACCAATCCATAATGTTTCTTCATCCTGCGCGGTTATGCAGATAATATTCTTAAAATCCTTCAGCTCAATTTTCTTGATATCTCCGGTTTGTCTTTTCAGATATAATCCATGGGTAGTACCTACAAACAAACTACCACAATGATAATATATACAATTAATTACTTCTTTATTTGAAATAGGGATTTCATCTAAAATCTTGAAGCAGTCTGCAGCTTCGTCATAATAATATACATAATGTTTACTGAATGTGTAAACAGTTCCATCTTCTGTAGTTATGATTCCTTTGGGTTTCTCTACATGAAATGAATTGTCTGATGGCAGTGAATATAATGAGAATATTTCTCCGTTATACTTGTCTATGCCGCTTTCTGTGGCAAACCATAAGTAACCTTTGTGGCACTTTGTAGTTGAGAATACTTTTCTATTACTTAATCCGTTTTCTACAGACAAGTTTGTATACGATGTAGCATTTACTGATATGTACGCAAATATGTTTCCTAAAAGCAGAATAGATATTAACAGAGTTTTCATTGCTGTATAATTTGTTTCTACAAATAAAACCAATTACTTCCATTAAAACAAGTCCTTTTTTGACGGTTAACCAAAAATAAAACCTGATATATCAGAAATGAAACCATATATTACGTCTTCTTCCTTATTTTTGCATCCAGAACAAACAAACTTAAAAACTAATATGAAATTATTATTCTCAGGTGCTTTCATAGCATTGTCTTCTGTGGCATCAGTTATGGCTGCAGAATCGAATCCGGAAAAGAAAAATGTATTGTTTATTGCTGTTGATGATATGAAGCCTTTGTTGGGCTGTTATGGTGATAAAACGGCTCAGACACCTGTAATGGATGAATTGGCATCACAGGGCACTTTGTTTACCAATGCATATTGTCAGCAGGCAGTTTCAGGACCGTCACGCGCAAGTCTTCTTACCGGTATGTGTCCGGATAATACAAAGGTTTGGGATTTGAAGACATTGATACGTTCCAAGAATCCTGATGTAGTGACATTACCTCAGTATTTCAAGGAAAACGGATATCATGTGGCAGGTATAGGTAAGATATTCGACCCTCGAAGTGTTGACAGTGGAAAAGACGTTATTTCATGGTCTGATAAGTTTATGGATGAAGAACCGTATCTTGATGAAAAGTACGGTAAGCCAATTATGGCGCACTATCAGGGAGATGAGATACGTGCTCTTTATAAGAAATACCTTGAAGAAGCAAAATCCAAAGGTCTGAAAAACAAGAAAGCAGAGCAATATGCATTCAAATATATCAAGATGACAACAGAATGTGCCGACGTGCCAGATAATGCATATCTTGACGGTGCAACGGCTGAAGGTGCGGTGCAGTTCATAGCTGACTATAAATCTGATAAACCTCTTTTCATGGCTGTAGGCTTCAAGAAACCGCATCTTCCGTTCTGTGCTCCAAAGAAGTATTGGGATATGTATAAACGTGACAATATGCCTCTGGCAAAATATAGAAAGAAAGCTGAAGGAAGTCCTGATTTTGCTTATCATCAATGTGGTGAGTTGCAGAGTTATTCAGATATACCGAAACTTATATCTTTCTCTGATATAGACAATGTAGTCTTGCCTGAGGACAAACAGCGTGAGCTTATTCATGGATATTATGCATGTATATCTTATACTGATGCACAGATAGGAAAAGTGATAGATGCATTGAAAAAGAAAGGCATGTTGGAGAATACGATAATTGTTTTGTGGGGTGACCATGGATGGCATCTTGGCGACCATGGCTTGTGGAACAAGCATACAAACTTTGAACATGCCACACACGTGCCGATGATAATCATTGACCCTTCTTCTAAACATCGTGAAGTTAATCATCCTGTAGAATTCCTTGATATATATCCTACCTTGTGCGAACTTAACGGACTTCCGATCCCTTCACATACTGACGGAAAGAGTCTTGCGTCAGTCATTAAAGGTGAAAAGAAAGAAATTACCCTCAAACCATATGCTGCAAGTCAATATCATAGAGTAAACAAAATGGGATATTCAATACGTGACAGCAGATACAGATATACCGTATGGGTTGACTGGAAAAACAAGACAACAAATCCTGAGAAGATTTATGCAGAAGAGCTGTATGATTATGAGAAAGACCCTAACGAAACGGTAAATCTTGTTTCGGATAAGAAATATTCTAAAGCATTACAGCAGATGCGCGAATATTGGGAAGATTATAAAAAAGACAGAATAAATTAATGAATAAAATGAATACATATATATTACTTTTCTGTTTTCTTGTTGTTTCAACATTTAATGCATTTTCACAGAATATTATTCATCGTGTGAATATTAGAAAACAATTGGTTGAAGAGTCACAGATTGTAGATGGTCAATGGATACCTATTGGTATAAATAAACCATATGCAATTTCCAGAGATACGTTATTGTTTAAAGATAAAATAGCATATAGATTTGAGTTACAAGAAGATGATAATTTAATTGATGGTTTTAAAGAGGGAGAGAAGGTTTCTAGGGCTGAATTAACGTATTGTTACGCTACCCCTTCAGATTATAAATCAGAGTTTAGGTTTAAGCAAATGGAAGCTTTACAAATTGTTCATTACGATGGGAAAGGTATAATTCCCCAAGGAAGTGAAAGTCTGCATTCTTTTAGTTTGTTTATTCCTGATGGCTTAAATAACGATGTGAATGTTATATTTGCTCAGTGGCATAGTATGCCTACAAGAACAGCTTTGGAGGATAGATATGGTAAGTATTATAGTTTGGAGGATGTGTCAATATATGAAAAAACTAGAAAAATGAAATTTATTAAAGGTCTAGGTTATGAGAATGGCGTGTTAAATGGGTGGAAATGCGATCACGGAGGACATCCTGTGTTATCTGTCGGTTTTTCAAGTGGATACTTATACGTAAAAGCAAATTCAGATAGAAAGTGGATTACAGATTTGGAAGAGGAATGTGATGCTAACTTTATAGAGAAATCTGTTTCTACGATATATAAAACTTCAGCAATTGTATCTCAATTTCCTATTGATAAACTACCCAGAAATAGATGGATAACGTTTAAGTTAAATGTAAAATGGAGCTCTTTTGATAAAATATCGGAAGAGGCAGAGAAAGGCAGATTATATGTTGAAATTCTGTGGAATGAAGAATATGATAAAAGGATAAAGCATGTTTTATCGGATAATGAAGAACTGTATATAGGGAGAAACGATAAACATGGCTATTACTTTAAATTTGGCGCCTACAGAATAAATAATAATAAAGAACCTATATGTTATTATTTGTCAGATTATTCACAAATTATAAAAAAATAGTATAATGGGAAAAATGTTTGTAAAATTAGGGATGATTTCTACTATAGCTTTAGGAACATCGTCTGTTAATGCTCAAAATTATAAACCTAATGTATTAATGGTGATAGTAGATGACTGGGGGTATCACGATTTGTCGCTCACCGGCTCAAAACTTTATGAGACTCATAACATTGACCGTTTGGCTGACGAATCTACTACATTCTCGCAGGCATACGTTGCTTATCCTCGCAGTGTCCCTTCAAGGTATTCCATTATGACAGGTCGTCATTGTGCTAGAATGCAGCCTACATCTAAGAGTGATGACCGTAAGGTAGATGCTGATAGCTACTGCATAGCCGAACCTTTTAAGGCTGGCGGATATGAAACTTTCTTTATAGGTAAATGGCACTTGAGTGATGGTAAGACATTCCCTCAACATAAAGGTTTCGATATTAACATAGGCGGTGGAAAGGCTGGTGGCACAGGAACGCATTTTGCTCCGTTTAATAAAGAAGGTGTTACTAAACCTGATTTGGTTATTTATGGAATGGATGATGCCAAGCCGGGAGAATATCTTACAGACTATATGTCACGAAAGACCGTTGATTATATCCGTCAGGAACACGATAAACCGTTCTTCGCTGTTTGCAGTTTCTATGCGGTACATACGCCTATAGAAGGGAAAAAGGAACTTATCGGTAAGTATAGGAAGAAAGTAAAATCGTTAGGACTCTCTGAGGATGCCTTGAAGAAAGAAGAGGCCGGAGTTGCTAAAACACAGCAGGACCATCCAGTGTATGCCGCTATGATTGAATCTGTTGACGATGCTGTGGGCAATATGATAACAGCATTGAAAGAAACAGGACAATATGATAATACAGTGTTTGTCTTGATATCCGACCATGGTGGTTTGTCTAACCGTGGAATGAAACCTCGCGAACTGGCTACTACAAATTCTCCACTTAAAGCAGGCAAAGGACATCTTTATGAAGGAGGAATACGTGTCCCATTGCTAATACATACCCCGGGGCAGGAAAGCAAGCAGATTAAGGACCAGAAAGTAGTGAGTTATGACCTCCTTCCTACTTTGGCAGATATTTGTGGACTGGAAGTATCGAAAGAAGCAAAACTGGACGGTGTAAGCATTAAGCCGTTGCTCGACGGTAAAAAACAGAAGCAGTTGGATAGTCGAGATCTTTTCTGGCATAAGGCTTCTGAACGTCCGAATTCTACTGGAGATTATGTTTCCACTGCAGTACGTTCCGGTAATTACAAATTGATAGATTTCTATCTTCAAGACCGTGTAGAACTTTATGACCTATCAAAAGACCCGGGCGAGAACAATAATATCGCAGCCCAAAATCCGGAAAAAGTGAAGGAACTTATGGCTAAGATTGAAACTTGGCGTAAGGATACTGGTGTGAAGATGGGAAAGAAAGACAATGCTGAATATAAGGGCAAGAAAGCCGGGAAAAAGAATAAGAAATAATAGATTTAGTTTTCTTTAAATAGCTTTTAAATAGTATTTAAACACTGATTAAATACCCGGCCGATGATTAAAATGTCAGCCGGGTATTTTTAGTCTTTTAGAAGGAGGGATTTTATATAATCCTCTATTTCTTGTGCTGTTACGGAATATATTGGAGCAAGTTGCTCGAAATGTGCATCCCTTGTAAATCGTGTGCTGTTTGTCAGAATAGCAAGTAAATTTTTCGACTTCATTCTATGACCTGAATAATCAAGTGTTAATGAAATCAGTTCAGAAATAGGTATGCCGGCTTTAAGTATGGAATATATATCATAATAATCTCGGAAATTACTTCTGCGTAGCATTACTTCCATTTTCATGACGCCAATAGATTTTATATCTGCAAGGTTGATATTATTCAAACAGTGTACAGGTTTATCTACAGGAGAGTATTTTGGACATGCATAAAAAGAAAACTTTACATTATTCAGTATAAATTCCACATGATCTATATCTAAAATGTCTCTATGTTGCACATCACCTATTTTAGAAAGTTCTTTTTCTATCTGATACCATGTAACTTCCATTTTCTCATCCTTAGAATTTCTCCATTTCATAAAATCCAAATCTTCGCTTTGCCTGGTACCTATTTGTAATGACAAGGCTGTGCCACCTACTAAAAAATATGGCTTTATACATTCAAGTTTGGAAACAGCTTCGAAAACTTGCTGAGTATGTGGAGCTAAACCTTTCATGATAACAGTTTATTAAAATGACGTGTTGCCATTGATTTTATATAAGCATCCGGCCTTTTTATTTTAAAATAATACCATGCAAAGAAACGGTTGAGGGTATAGAGATATTCTTCACGTGGAATAAGGTAATCCAGCCATACTTTCTTAATTTTTTTGAAAGGATATATTATAAATAATCTATTAATATCATCTAAATCAAGGTGCAATAAAGTCTTTTCAATCAAAATTTCATCAGAAATATTTTTGATTGAATCTGCATTATGTGACCAAAAACAATTTTCTTGTTTTAGTTTTGCCAATAGCTCTTGTTTTACTGCATCGTATGACATGTCTGATATCTAAGTAATAATACAAAAATATATATTATTATTTTTGATTGCAAATTAATCCTTTTTATTTTTCTCCCCCAAACATAATTAAGTATAGCAAAAATTACGATAGTGGGAGCATGCCTGTTTTCTAAATGCGAAATTGCACATTTCGTTTTGAGAAATCTGATGATTCCGATTATAGAATATCTGTTATTATTTTTGCTGGGATTTCCAATTTTGAGAAAGTGGTAGTATATTTTTGTTTACCATCATTACCCATATGTTCCAAAATGGAACATGTGCTATCCATACTTAGTTCTCCGGTTTTATAGATATTGTTTAAGTGTTTGGTTATTGCCGGTCTTTTTGTTCCGCGAAAATATTGAATATTATCTGTGATTGCAAGTCGGAACAAGAAGAGATTATATTTTCTGATAGATTTATTTGCACATACCCTCATATTTCTATTTCTTTGTATATGAAAGATAAAAACTATATAAATACACCATGAAACAAACTTTTGCACCTTTTGCCAAACCGCTGTATGTGATGACAAAACCTGTTGGGGCGGTATGTAATTTGGCTTGCGATTATTGCTATTACCTTGAAAAATCAAATTTGTACAAGGATACTTCAAAACATGTGATGAGCGATGAACTCCTGGAGCGATTCATAAAAGAGTATATCGGCTCGCAGACTATGCCACAGGTACTTTTCACATGGCATGGCGGAGAAACACTTATGCGTCCGTTAAGCTTTTATAAGAAGGCAATGGAACTTCAGAAACAGTATGCAGGGGGAAGAACTATCGACAACTGTATTCAGACAAACGGTACGCTGCTTACTGACGAGTGGTGTCAGTTCTTCAAGGAAAACAACTGGCTTGTGGGAGTATCTATCGACGGACCACAGGAGTTCCACGATGAATATCGCCGCAACAAGCAGGGATTGCCGTCGTTCGTAAAGGTCATGAGGGGAATTGAACTTCTTAACAAACACGGTGTGGAATGGAACGCCATGGCTGTGGTGAACGACTATAATGCCGATTATCCTGTGGAGTTCTATAACTTTTTCAAGTCTATAGGCTGTCACTATATCCAGTTTGCCCCAATCGTAGAGAGAATATTCAAGCATAACGACGGCCGTCATCTGGCATCGCCAATGCAGGAGGGAGATAAATTGGCCGATTTCTCCGTATCGCCGGAACAGTGGGGAAACTTCCTTTGCAAGCTCTTCGACGAATGGGTGAAGAACGATGTGGGAGAGTATTTCATTCAGATTTTCGATTCTACACTTGCCAACTGGGTTGGCGAACAGCCGGGAGTATGTTCTATGGCAAAGACTTGCGGACATGCCGGAGTGATGGAGTTCAACGGTGATGTCTATTCGTGCGACCATTACGTGTTCCCTGAATATAAGTTAGGTAATATCTATCAGAAGACACTCGTAGAGATGATGTACAGCGAAAGACAGCAGGAATTCGGGCTGATGAAGCAGAAATCGCTGCCTACACAGTGTAAGGAGTGTGAGTTTCTGTTTGCATGCAACGGTGATTGTCCGAAGAACCGTTTTGCGAAGACTGCTACCGGCGAACCTGGACTGAACTATCTCTGCAAGGGATATTATCAGTTCTTCAAGCATGTAGCTCCATATATGGATTATATGAAGAAAGAGCTTCTCGCCCAGCGTCCACCTGCCAATGTGATGGAGGCTATACGCAATGGAGAGATTGTTGCAGAGTGATAAAACGGATAATACAATAAGATAAAAACGGGCTGACCTTATAATTTGCTTTCGAGGTCAGCCCGTTTTCTGCTTTAATATATCGTGACTATGCAGGATGACGAATCTCCTTTACAGATAAAACAGCCCGGATTATATGAAACGCCTATATCTATAAACCGTAACACGTACGTGTAACGCTCGCGTCACGTTCGTGTTACGCGCGTGACACGTTCGTGTTCCACCCGTTACACGTTCGTGTTACGCTTTCTGCGTCGAAGAATTTATTGGCAAATGTGGAAGAATCTTTATTTCTTTAACTCCGGATAGCTGATACGTGTATGATACATTGTTTTCAGTTTTTCCTTGAATACGCTTTTCACGACTGCAATATCCTTGAATGTAATAGGACACTCCTTAAAATATCCTTCCTGAACCTGTGAGTCTATTATTTTTTCTACTAAAGCAGAGATGCTTTCTTCTGTATATTCAGGAAGGCTTCGTGAGGCGGCTTCCACAGAGTCGGCCATCATAAGTATAGCCTGTTCTTTTGTAAACGGATTCGGCCCCGGATATTGGAATGCTGTCTTGTCAACTTCTTCGTCCGGGTGTTCGTTCTGATATGATATGTAGAAATATTTTGTCAGACCGTTGCCGTGGTGTGTACTGATAAATTCTTTTATAACAGTCGGCAGATTATGTTTGTCGGCCAGTTTAAGACCGTCGGTTATATGGCTTATTACAATCTGCGCACTCTGCTTGTAGTTGAGCTGGTCATGTGGATTTACGCCGGATTGGTTTTCTGTGAAGAATGCCGGGTTCAGCATCTTGCCTATATCGTGATACATGGCTCCGGTACGCACCAACTGACTGTTTGCGCCGATACGGTTGGCTGCGGCGGCTGTTAGGTTTGCTAATTGTAGTGAATGCTGGAAAGTACCCGGTGCAGTCTCAGACATCTCTCTCATCAGTTTGGTATTGATGTTTGACAGTTCCACAAGAGTTACATTCGATGTGAAACCGAAAGTTTTCTCCAGGATAAACAGCAGAGGGTATGTAAACAGCAGAAGCAGTCCGTTTATTACGAAATTCATATATACATAAGTACTCAGCTGTGCAATCTCGCTTACGTGTACGAGGTCAAGTGCCAGATAAAGCAATGAGTATGTGACAGTTACTATAAAAGCGCTGTTCAGTAGCTGAGAACGTTGCGACAACTCTCTCAGACTGTATATTGCCGCCATACCTGCCACAGCCTGCAGAAGAATGAACTCATGAGGGGTTCTTAAGGCGATGGATGTGATAAGTATCGTAATTATATGAGCCATAAAAGCAGTGCGCGAGTCGAGGAATATCTTTATGAGCATAGGAATCATGGCAAACGGTACTATGTAAACACTTAGGAATGCATGTTCTACCATCAGAAATGCTATGACAGGGAATACTGTTATGATGCTGAACAGGAGATATACCTTACCCTTGACCTTATAGAAATCGCGGCGGAATATCTCAAGATACACCATAAACAGGGCTACCATGATGGATACGAAAAGAATCTGTCCGAATAGGGTAAGACGTTTTTCGGCCACAGTTTCGCTGCGGTTGTTCCATTCTTTCTGCATGGAACGGAGTATGTCGAATTTCTTCTGGTCAATGATTTCTCCGCGGTCGATAATCTTCTGTCCGTTCATCACGTATCCTGTGGCCCATGATATATTGGAGAGAAGTTCCTGTTTGGCTGTCATGGACTTCTCCGAATCGTAAGTCAGGTTAGGGGTGATATAGTCGTTGAGATTGCATTGCTGTAGCAGAATCTTGTTGAAATGCACAGTATCGGCGTTTATCAGTTTCTCGTAAGCCTCCTTTATGGTGTATATCTCGCTGACACTCCTTTGGACGGCTGTGTTTTGTGTTATAGCCTGTATTGTGGACACACCGTCATGGTTTATCTGTTCCATGTCGGTAGGCGATATCACTCCTGTGTCGTAAATCTTCTCAAGAGTTTTCTCTATATGTCTTCTGTAATTGGCATAATCCTTAATAATCAGGGACTTGTCGTTATAATCCTTTTTCAACTTCTCTATCATCTCCTGTCCTGTCTGAACATTGAGGCGGTAGTACGGAGCATAGAATTTCAGGATGCTGTCCTGTTCGGCTTTTACCTGAGCATCGTCTTTGTAGATAGGGAAATCGAAAGATGCTTGCAGCAGTCCGTATTTCCATGGTTTGTTCAGTTCGAACTGATAGTTGAACTTACCCTCTTTGGGCATGAAATAGACGATGATTGAAACAGTTACTACAAAAATAGCGCATCTGTAAAGAAACTGTTTGTATGAAAATGTATTGTCTTTAGGGAAAGTTTTCATAATCAATGTATATTTTGGGTGCAAAATAAGTAAAAAACGGGAAATTTAGATTACTTTTGCGTAATATTTTAGTTGAAAATCAATATGTCAGAAAGAAAAGTAAGAGTTCGTTTCGCACCAAGCCCTACAGGTGCGTTGCATATCGGCGGTGTGCGTACTGCCTTGTACAATTATCTCTTTGCCCGTCAGCATGGCGGAGACCTTATTTTCCGTATAGAGGATACTGACTCAAACCGTTTCGTTCCTGGTGCGGAAGAGTATATCATCGAATCATTCAAATGGTTGGGTATCAAATTCGATGAAGGCGTAAGTTTTGGTGGAAACTATGGCCCTTACCGTCAGTCAGAACGTCGTGATATATATAAGAAATATGTTCAGATTCTGCTGGATAACGGTAAGGCATATATAGCTTTCGATACTCCGGAGGAACTTGATGCCAAAAGAAAGGAAATTCCAAACTTCCAGTATGATGTTTCTACACGTCTTTCGATGCGTAACTCATTGTCAATGAGCAAGGAAGAGGTAGATGCGCTTATCGCTGAAGGTAAACAGTATGTAGTACGTTTCAAAATAGAACCGAACGAGGATGTACATGTAAATGATATTATCCGTGGCGATGTGGTTATCAACTCGTCTATCCTTGATGATAAAGTGCTGTACAAATCGGCTGACGAACTTCCTACATACCATCTTGCAAATATCGTTGACGACCATTTGATGGAAGTGACTCACGTAATCCGCGGTGAAGAATGGTTGCCTTCCGCTCCGCTTCACGTGCTTCTTTACAGAGCATTCGGATGGGCAGACACTATGCCAGAGTTCGCTCATCTGCCTTTGCTGCTTAAACCGGACGGAAACGGTAAGTTGAGCAAGCGTGACGGCGACCGTCTTGGTTTCCCTGTATTCCCATTGGAATGGCATGACCCTAAGACCGGTGAGGTATCTTCAGGTTATCGCGAATCAGGCTATCTTCCTGAAGCTGTTATCAACTTCCTTGCTCTGTTGGGCTGGAATCCGGGTAACGACCAGGAAATCATGTCGCTCGACGAATTGGTTAAACTTTTCGACCTGCATCGTTGCAGCAAGGCCGGAGCCAAGTTTGACTACGAAAAGGCTCGCTGGTTCAACCATGAGTATATCCTGAAGAAAGACGATGCGGAGATAGCAGAGTTGTTCAAGCCTGTACTGTCGGCAAATGGTGTAGATGCTTCAGCCTATAGCGATGCTTATCTCACATCTGTAGTTTCATTGGTTAAGAGCCGTGTGAACTTTGTTAAGGAGTTGTGGGAACAGGCTCGTTTCTTCTTTGTTGCTCCTGAAACTTATTCAGAAAAGGACATCAAGAAACGCTGGAAAGAAGATACTCCCCGCATCATGAACGAGTTGATAGAAGTTCTGCGTGGCATTGAAGATTTCAGCTCAAAACCATCGGAAGACATCGTTATCGGCTGGATTACAGCTAAGGAATATCACATGGGTAATGTGATGAATGCTTTCCGTCTGGCTGTAGTAGGCGAATGCAAGGGACCTCATATGTTTGATATTACCGAACTTCTTGGTAAGGAGGAAACTATCAGACGTATAGAAAAAGCAATTAATGAAATAAAGTAATATAAAATATGACATATCACCTGCTCTCTTTTTTCATAAGACTATTGTCTTGTTTGCCTTTTGGCGTATTGTACCTATTGTCTGATTTCTTGTATTATGTAGTGTACTATGTTATACGATACAGACGGGAAGTAGTACGCAAGAATCTGACAGAGTCTTTTCCTGAGAAAAGTGAGCAGGAGATATTGTGTATTGAAAAAGAATTTTATCATTCCTTTGTTGATATAATTCTTGAAAGTTGTAAACTGGCATCCATTTCAAAAGATGAAATGAAGCGCCGCATGACTTTCAAGAATGTTGATTATGTTAATACTGTACTGAGAAACGGAAAGTCAATAGCCTTGTACCTTGGGCATTATGCAAACTGGGAATGGTGCTCTTCTATACCTTTACATCTGGATAAGAATGTTATAGGTGCTCAGATATACCATAAACTGAGCAATAAGAACATGGATAGGCTTATGTTGGATATTCGTGAAAGAATGGGAGCGGTGTGTGTGGATATGCATAAAACAGCAAGATATGTGACAGAGATATCTGCCGAAAAGAAAATCAGTATCATAGGTTTTATAGCAGACCAGTCCCCAAGGAAAAAGGACTCTCGCTATTTTCTACACTTCCTTAACCACAATACTCCGGTCTTGACAGGTACTGAAAAGATTGTTAAACACTATGGACTGGAAGCCTTTTTCCTTAGTGTGAAGAGGGTTAAGAGAGGGTATTATGAGGCAGAATTTATTCAGCTTCATGATAATCCAAAGTCTTTGCCTGATTTTAAGCTTACAGACATTTATTATCAAATGTTGGAAAAATGTATTATTGAGAATCCTGAATTATATTTGTGGACTCATAAACGTTTCAGACATGCCGAAAGGTTGTAATTCAGAAACAGGAAATAAAGTATAACATATAAAAATCTTATAGTATGGATATTGATTTTGTAATCACGTGGGTTGATATGAATGATCCTGAATGGCAGAAGGTGTTCAATAAGTATTCAGGTAAAGGAAATAATATCAAGAATGGAGTATCCGAAGCTCGTTTTCGTGATTACGGTTTCTTGAAGTATTGGTTCCGTGGGGTTGAGAAGTTTGCTCCTTGGGTGAGAAAGATACATTTTGTAACCTGTGGGCAGAAACCGGAATGGCTTGATGTGAATAATCCGAAGATAAACCTTGTAGCACACAAAGATTACATTCCGGAGCAGTTCCTGCCAACTTTTAATTCTGTTGTCATAGAATATTACCTGCATAAGATACCGGGGCTGGCAGAACATTTTGTCTATTTCAATGATGATTTTTATATTATAAACAAAATTGGTATTGAACGTTTCTTTAAGAACGGTTTACCTTGCGATATAGCAGCTTTCAAGTATAATCCTTCCTGGTCACAGTGGTATAAGACTCTGCAGAACAGTATAGCCATAATAAATCGTCATTTTGATAAAAAAGAAATCATGGCCCGTGACCATGAAAAATGGTTCTATAAAGGTTATGGTTCTAAGGCACGTTGGAATTATATACTTAAGCCATATGGCAAGTTTATTCCTTTACGTACTCCTCACAATGCTCAGCCATATTTGAAGAGCACCTTTGAAGAAGTTTGGGCCGCAGTGGGAAAAGAACTTACAGAAGCATCGGTGAATAGGTTCCGTTCTTTCAATGATTATACTCCGGAATTATTCCGTACATGGCAGATATGTAAAAGCAATTTCGAACCATACAATACTTATGTAGATACAAAGATGTTTCCGCTTATGATAAAGCCGAAACAGGCTGTCAAAGCAATCCGTGAACAGTCCTATAAGTTGGTATGTCTGAATGATAACGTACATATCCGTAATTATACTCAGGTTATGGATAATATAAAGAATGCTTTTGAGTCTATTCTTCCGGAGAAATCAAGTTTTGAATTGTAATCTTTATTTGGAAAAGATAGTGATATGAATAAAGTACTTGCAGAAATCATAGCTGGTGTGATACCGCATAAAATGACACGTAACAGATGGCGTGGTATTTTGCGTTTTGGGTTGTTTAATGCCGTTAAACTCATTTACAAACTGAAACGTAACAATACACAGCCGAAATACTATCTGGCAGTTTGCGCAATAGCGAAGAATGAAGGTCCATATTTCAAAGAATGGATTGAGTGGCATCAAAAGATGGGTGTGGATAGGTTTTATGTCTATGATAATGAGAGTACTGACTGCATAAAAGAGGTTCTTGCGCCATATATAGAATCAGGCTTGGTGGAATATACCTTTTTCCCCGGTTTTAAGAAGCAGCTGTCAGCTTATGACGATTGTCTGGAGAAGCATCGTTTTGACACCCGGTGGATTGCATTTATTGACTTGGACGAGTTTATATTTCCGGTAAAAGATAAGACTATACCTGAGTTCCTGAATAGATTTGAGAACTTCTCTGCTGTGGAGATAAACTGGTTGATTTATGGCAGTGGTGGAGCCAAAACAAAGGAACCGGGAACAATGATGGAGAGATTTAAATATCATTCACTTCCCGGGCATTATTTGAACAGGCATGTGAAGAGTATCGTGAATCCGCGCAAGGTATTCTCAATGATAGGCTGCCATGAGGTAGCAAGAATTTCTGGTTATACTGCTGATTCCCATGGCAACCTTGTAAAACAGAACTTCCGGGAGCGGGAACCGCAGCAGGATGTTATACGCATTAACCATTATGCTGTGAGGTCATATGAGGAGTTTGTGGAAAAACAATCTCGTGGAAGAGCTGCCGGAAGGACAAGATTTATAACGATGGAATATTTTAACCGTTATGATTTGAATGACATCAAAGATGAGTAGGAGCTATTTTTCAAATTGAGACTTTTCCGGAAAATAGTTTTCCAGAAATGCTTTAGCTTTGAGTCTGTGCTCATCAGTTGCATATTCCGAGTCATTCATGCAGAACAGAAGCGGGTTATATCTTTCAAATTTACTATAATACTTGTCTTTATGAATATGTAGCCTGAATGATGTTTTTTGTGTTACATATTTTAGGTGTGCATGTTTCTCGGCTAATGCTACATAAGAGAATAAACTCCTTTGGATATCATTTGCACTGCGTACATGGTTTGAGTAAGTGACTTTTATTTCATCATAAAACATTTCTTCTGTATGTTGAAAATCACTTTTTAAATATGCATCTATATTATGATGTGCTTTGCCGGTAAAATATATGCCATATTTTCTCTCAACCAATTCTGCTGCGTTTTTTATTATCTGGTTGTAGTTGCTTAGCTTTTTTCCTAAGATTTTTTCTTTAAATGCTAAAATCTGTTTCCTGAAAGGTCTTCTGTTGAAACGTATTATAGGGTATCCGTCTTTTGCAAAGAAAGTAGAAGGACTGACAGGCTTGTTTATAAGCATGTCATCGTTCGAGTATAGGAAATGTTCCGAAAGTCCTGGTATTTTATATAAGAAATGCTCTAACACGCTGGAGTTAAAGCAAGGCAAACTTTCAGGTGGCATTATTTCGGTGTGGTCTACTATCTGAATCTTTGGATTTGATGTGTCAAGCCAAGAAGGAGTTTGATTGTCTGTGACAATAAAGATTCTGTGTATCCACGGAGCATATTTCTCTATGGATCTCAGGCTGAATTTCAATTCATCATTGTTGGCATACCGACCTTCACAATTCACTCCGGAATTTTCAACAGGCTTTCCTATTGTGGCATTACGTTTTGCTTGCCATACAGGGTCGTTACCATTGACCCAAAGATAAACTAAATCTATATCCATTCTATCTCTTCTTTTAATTTCAATTGATTATTTCATTATTCATTTCTCAAACTGGGATTTCTCAGGGAAGCGTTTGCCTAAAAAATCTTTAACCTTTATTCTGTCATCATCATTGGCATATTCTGAGTCGTTCATACAGAAAAATACAGGATTGTATTTTTCCAACTTTGTATAATGTTTGTGGTTCTCTATATGAAATCTGAATGAAGTCTTTTGTGTTACATAAAGCGGATGACATCGTTTTTCTGCTAATGCGACATATGCGTATATGCTACGGTGTATATCGTTCATGCTCCGGACATGATTACACAATGTAGCGGTTATTTCGTTTTTGAACATCTCTTCTACATGCATACAGTCACTCTTTAAATATGCATCTATATTGTGATGCGGTCTTCCGCTGTAATATGTACCGAATTTGTCTTTGACAAGACTTGCTGAATTATGTACTATTTGAACGTAGTTTTTAAACTGTACACCTAAAAATTTCTTTTTAAATGATAAGAATATGTTTCTTAATCTGCTATGGGTGAGGCGCATGTATGGCAGCCCGTCTTCTGCATAAAAAAAGTTCTGGTCTACAGGCTTGTTAATAAAAGTATCATCATTTGCAACCAGAAACCGTTCGGATAGTCCGGGAATTCTGCATAGGAAATGTTCGATTACGCTTGAGTTGAACGATGGAAGATATTCTTTGGGCATAATCTCAGTGTGGTCTATTATTTTTATCTTAGGGTTTGAGATATCTAACCATTCCGGAGTTTGATTGTCTGTCACTATAAATATTTTCCTTATCCAAGGGGCATACGTTTCGATGGAGCGCAGACTGTACTTAAGCTCATCATTATTGGCATATCTGCCTTTGCAGTTTACACCTGATTTTTCTACAGGTACTCCTATACAAGCATTTCGTTTAGCCTGCCAGACAGGGTCGTTACCGTCTACCCACATGTATACAAGATCAGTATTATTTATATTTTCCATATTTTTTTGTTTGTTAAATATGATTCCGGATTTATAATTAAGAGGAAGAATAGGTAAAATACAACAGCTTTCATCGTTAATATCTTAATACACTTTACATACTGCTTTATGATGATTCCTTGCATCCTTAGGCGGCAGTTCCATATAATTCCCATAAAGGGTTTTAAGATATTCTATAGGTTTGTTCGGCCCTTTAAATGTGTATCCTTCAAACTGAATGTCTCTTACTGGATAGATAATATTCTCGTCATATTTCGTATCCCATTTTATGCCATATGCATAAGTATATTTTTTATTGTTTTTGGTTGCTAAGAAAGGTGATATGAACCTACATAACGGTATTGATAGATATCGCTCTATCATAAACAAGAATCTTCCTATCTTCGGAACTCTTTTTATTATTTCACCGGTAATGCATTTATTTGAGAATCTCATAATACTCTTTAGAAATGGGTTGATATTTTTTTCTATAGGGAATATGTCTATTTGCAGCCCGTGGTATTTTCTTATTTTTGCAAGTTTATTTTTCTGTATAAATTCACTTTTCGTATCTCTCAGAATATTCCAATGAAATGAGAAGTACGGATCGGTATCCGGAGTTTGTAGTACATATTGCGGATGTGGGTGTTCTATAAGATATTTGCAAAGTCTGTTGTATTCGGTTCTTCTGAGAATAATATCTACATCGTCATCCCATGGTATAAACCCACCATGTCTTACAGCTCCCAATACATTACCGGCTTCAAGGCAATATTCTATATTTTGCTCTTTGCATACTTTGTCTATGTAAATAAGCATATCCAGCATTCTGAGCTGGGCTTTTCTAAGTACAGATCCTTCAGGATTATATTTTGCTTTTAGTTCTTCTTCTGTTTCTCCGGTATTGTAAATCATATTCTTTACCTTTTTATTGTCAATTCCATATTATATAAACCAGAATTCTCTGCAAAAGTAAAAAAAAGTAGTAAAAACAAACCATGATGAATAAGAAAACATCCTTGTAAAGGATTTTCTTGATTAAATATACGAAAATATTAAACAAAAGAGGGCATATCATTGGTACAACCGTCCGCGATAGCGTTCACCACATAAAAAGATAGCCGTCCAGATTTTTGGGCGGCTATCTTTGCATCTTCTTCCATCTATCCGGAAGCAAATCACGGTATTTATCTATAGGAGTATTAGGAGACCATGCGGCACAACGGTCTATAATGTCGCAGAAGTATTCAAAGATGTTTATTCCACATCTATGGCATGTTATGGCTAACGAGTGGTATAACACCGCCACTTCGGCTCCTGTATGAGAGCCTATTGTCAGACGTCTTCGTGTCAGTGATATATACCTGTTTATCCGTTCAACTTCATTGTTGTCAAGCCTGTATTTAGGCGAAGAGAAGATTGCCGGTATTTCATGCCACTGTTTCAGCGCATAATCGGCAGCAGCATTAAGAGGATCATCAGGCGGTACCCCCGGACGATCTTTAATCTCAATCAGTCCTCTGTAGATTTTTTCAATCATCACTTTTGAGTAACGTTGTCCCCACTGAAGGTGGTCTTCATCAGTCCATCCCTCCTTTCCTGTTTTGTGTTTATGTTCGAAGTGATATAACAGACCGAAGCGCTTGGCTGTTTGCTGGGCAATAGTATTATCCTTTATATCCAGGAACTTCCGTTTTATATGCTGCAGACAAGGAAGTCTTTTAATTTCTTTCAGATTACCGATTCCGATATGGCGGTATCCGGAGTAATAGTCGCACTGGAAGGCTCCGTTAAATCCCTTTATTTCATTTTCGAAAACTTCAGCCGAACGTGATCCGTCATCATAAAAGAAATACACCAGACCTGTGGTCATACCGACAAACACCCAGATATATCCTTTCTTGATTTTCTTCCCGGATTCAGTGGCTGTCTGCAGACGTACTTTCTGATAAGTTTCATCACCACAGATATAATTATCCTCAAGGATTGCCTTTGCGAGAGCCTTATAAAGGTTCTCCAGCTGAACCTTGGTTTTGCTGACAAGCTTCCGGGCGGTACCCTTATCAAGATCGAAGCCATGTGAGCGGAAGTATTCCACCGCATTTTCAAGCGGCATTCCGTGCAGATAGCGCAACTCCGCCAGACCTGCGATAAAAGAGGCAGTGTACTGGGAGTTCAGTAGTGGAGTTGCCGGAACAGGACCTTTGAAGATTTTACCGTCCTGAACATACTTCTTGACCTTATATATTGTCTTGATGAAGCGCATGGGAACCATTGAATAACGTACGACATCGCATGTACAGATATATCTGGCCAGTTCAGGATCGAACTCCGGGTCGTCAGGTTCTACATCAAAGGTTTCAATCTCACATTCCGGATGTGTCTTTTTCCTTGCCACGTTGTTTGTATGTTTCTTTTCTTTTTTCTGTTCAGAAGCATCGGAGGTGGCTTTTACCTGTTTAGTCTGTCTTTCCGACGGAGATTCCTGCAAACGGTGCATTGCCTGACGTGCAGTTTTCTCCTTACTGAGTTCGATGTTCTTTCCTTTGAGAGTTTCCTCCAGAGAGGCTATCTGCCTTCTCAGTTCCTCAACCGTGGCAGTCAGTTTCTCGTTAGCGGTGGTCAGTGAACGGACAGACGTCAAGGCTTCCTCCAGTTTACCCTGGAGGAAGTCGTTCTGGCGTTGTAAAAGTTCTATCAGTTCATCCTTTTTCATGTTTTAAAGTTACGAAAAAAGAATGAAATGTGCAACTTTCCTGTGGTTTAATTATTTGATTATCAGTTTTATACATACTGTTTTACAGCCATTCTAAAGCGATTCTCAACCGTTACTTTTACAGGTGTGAAGCCCCCTCATCAGCATGTAAAAGTCGTCCCATTGAAGCCTGCGGACGCTACTGTCACCGTTTCTCAGTACTTCACGGAAACGCCCTTGAGGCAGCCTTTTAGTATACATCAAAAAGCCGTCACCATCCCATTTTAATGCTTTCATAGTCTTGCGGTCGTGCGAGAAAAAAACATATACATCACCCGAAGCCGGAGAGTGTCCTTTCCACGACCATATCATTTGCGTCAGACCACGGATGCCGTAACGCATGGATACAGGATTCTGACAGACCCACAGATGCAGACATGAATCAAGCCCCCACATGACCGTCCTCCCTTCCAATTTTACGTATAAACTTTGCAATAACGGACAAGTCCGTATCTGCCGGAAAGCTTACCTCCACATTGCCATCTACTCTGACAGTAATCACATTGCAACTCTCTGCAGGAAGAAAACCGGCTTCCTCAAAGATCACATCTTCAAAAGGTATTTCCTTATATTGTGAACTTGGACAACCGAAAGGACTTGTATATCCCGGTAAATCTATAACACGTAGTTTGTTGCGCCTCAGGTAACCATCCATTTGTCTCTCTGTTATTCCAAAACCTTTATAATAATCTATAAAAGTCCCAGGCTGTCTGCTATTGGCACAGAGAGTCTTAAATTCTTCATAAACCTGAGAACAACGGAATTTCAGGCTGCTGCCTCTTGTATATCCGGGAATCTCATTTAGACTTTGGTATTCTTCCTTCAATACTAAATACATCCTATAATAACTGACACCATGCTTGCGGCAATATTCCAGAAAGGAACATGATTGTTTGCCGGACGCACATAATTCTTTAAAAGCAGAAAAAATCTGCCTGTAGTATTCTAATTTTACCATATCTAAAATTTTATGGCAAAGTTAGAATTACTATAGGCAGATTACAAGACGCTATCGCGGACGGTTATACTATCATTGTGATATGCCCTCTTTTGTTTAATATAAGAATTATTTAGTTCTTGTTAGCACGCTTTCTTTCAGTCTCGTCAAGAATAATCTTACGCATACGCATGCTCTTAGGAGTTACTTCCACGTATTCGTCTTCCTTGATATACTCCAATGCTTCTTCAAGTGAGAATATCACCGGAGGGATGATTCGTGCCTTGTCGTCCGAACCAGATGCACGCATATTGGTAAGTTTCTTTGATTTTGTTACGTTGATTACCAGGTCATTTTCGTGTACGTGTTCACCTACCACCTGTCCTGCGTAAACTTCGTCCTGAGGATAGATAAAGAACTTACCTCTGTCCTGAAGCTTGTCGATAGCGTAGGCAAATGCTGTACCTGATTCCATGGCAATCATAGAACCGTTTGTGCGGCGGTCTATTTCACCCTTGTATGGCTGATATTCCTTGAAACGGTGTGCCATGATAGCTTCTCCCTGAGATGCTGTAAGCACATTTGTACGTAGACCGATGATGCCGCGTGATGGCATATTGAACTCAATGTTTACACGGTCGCCCTGAGTTTCCATTGATGTAAGTTCACCCTTACGGCGAGTCACCATATCAATCATCTTGCTTGAGAACTCTTCCGGCACGCTGATTGTAAGTTCCTCGATAGGTTCGCATTTCACTCCGTCTATCTCCTTGAAGATAACCTGTGGCTGGCCTACCTGAAGCTCGTAACCTTCGCGGCGCATTGTTTCGATAAGTACTGACAGGTGCAATACACCACGTCCTGAAACAATCCATTTACCATCTTCGTTTTCAGTTTTTCTCACACGGAGAGCAAGGTTCTTGTCAAGTTCCTTCATCAGACGGTCGTGAATGTGGCGTGATGTAACGAACTTACCTTCTTTCCCGAAGAAAGGAGAGTCATTGATAGTGAAGAGCATACTCATTGTTGGCTCGTCGATTGCGATAGGAGCAAGTGGTTCCGGATTTTCGAAATCGCATATAGTATCACCGATTTCGAAACCTTCTACACCTACTATGGCGCAGATGTCACCTGATGAAACTGATTCCACTTTCTTACGACCAAGACCTTCGAAAGTATGTACTTCCTTTATCTTTGATTTTACCAATGAACCATCGCGTTTTGCAAGAGTGATGTTCATACCTTCTTTCAGTGTACCTCTGTGTACGCGTCCCACTGCGATACGCCCGGTGTATGAAGAATAGTCCAATGATGTGATAAGCATCTGAGGAGTACCTTCAAGGAATTCCGGTGCAGGGATGTATTTGATGATGGCATCCAGCAGTGGAGTGATACTGTCTGTCGGAGTTTTCCAGTCTTCACCCATCCAGTTGTTCTTTGCAGAACCGTAGATTACAGGGAAATCAAGCTGGTCTTCTGTCGCGTTGAGGCTGAACATCAGGTCGAACACCATTTCGTGAACTTCTTCCGGACGGCAGTTCGGTTTGTCTACCTTGTTTACTACTACTATAGGCTTAAGTCCTATCTGCAATGCTTTCTGAAGCACGAAACGTGTCTGTGGCATAGGGCCTTCGAATGCGTCTACAAGCAGAATACATCCGTCTGCCATGTTCAATACACGTTCTACTTCACCTCCGAAATCGGCGTGTCCCGGAGTGTCTATGATGTTGATTTTAGTACCCTTGTAATTGATTGATACGTTTTTCGAGAGGATAGTTATACCTCTTTCACGTTCCAAATCGTTGTTATCCAATACCAGCTCACCGTTAGTCTGGTCTCCGCGGAACAGGTGTCCCGCCAGCATCATCTTGTCCACCAGTGTTGTCTTACCATGGTCAACGTGGGCAATGATGGCAATGTTTCTAATGTCTTGCATACTATATACCTATATATTTGGCTGCAAATTTACTATTTTTCAGTGAAATACGGTTATAAAGAGTGGCGGTTTTTATTTTTTTTAGAAGTGTAGTTCATTTCGTATGATATATTGTTTCATTGGAGAAATTTGTAGGAGGATTGCGTTGATTATGTATATAATGCGGATATAAACGTACATTTTTGTTTGAAAATCAGAAAAAAAGTACCTTTTGTTTTGTCTAATATAAAGATTCTTAGTATCTTTGCGCTCGCAAATCAAATTTATACATTTTAAAAACAGTCAAAATTATGTATTTAGACGCAGCTAAAAAACAAGAAATCTTTGAAAAGTACGGAAAGTCTAACACTGATACTGGATCAGCTGAATCGCAGATAGCATTGTTTTCATACCGTATTTCTCGCCTGACTGAGCACATGAAGCTCAACAGAAAAGATTATAGTACTGAAAGAGCTCTTACAACTTTGGTAGGTAAGCGTCGTGCTTTACTTAACTACCTTAAGGATCGCGACATCACAAGATATCGTGCTATCGTTAAAGAGCTTGGCTTGCGTAAGTAATTATTACTTGCTGCACGGAAATTCAAGCAAAACGGGTCGTATTCACAATGTGGGTACGGCCCGTTTTCTATATCCGAAAAAAACGCTTCGTCGTTTAAGTCAAAACGACGAAGCGTTTTGAATCAAATGACGAAGCGTTTTAAAATTGGTTATTTCGGGTTTGTCAGAAGTAGAATTCAGGATTTTTTCTTTCGCTGAAATTTTCATACAGAAATTTTGTAAATGGAGTATCGAATATTCTTGCTCCATTAGGACATATTTTTACGCAGGCACAGCACAGTGTACAGGTATCGGTATCTGTAATTATATTGTTTTCATCGTCCATATATATTGCATGAGTAGGACATGCCGGAATACATAGCCCGCATGAGCAGCATGCGTCTGTGCTTTGTGGCGCAACTGGCTGTTTAGGTTTTATCTCTTTGTATGGAAAATTTCCTGGAACATACAGCTCTCCCGGATTGGCAACAGTGTTTATTTTGTCTATAACCTCTTTTCCGAAATGTTCGGCCATACCAATGTCATAATGGTCAGGCCTTCCTGCAGCAACAGGCATATTCTCTCTGCTGAAACTGTGTTCGCCTATGAACGTAGCTGCCGCTATAGGCCGGAACCCTCTTTTTAAGACTTCGTTCTTAAGTTCAAGCAGGGCATCATCGTAGTGTCTGTTTCCATATACCACAACTACTACGCACATAGCACCATTCCCGTTTATTTCTCCCAGACGTTCGAAGAACTGAGGTGGAATGCGTCCGCCATAGACAGGAGCAACGAATACTGTCAGTGAGTTTTCTTGAAAAACGTTGATTTCGTTGTTCTTGAAAGTTATGTCCGATTCGGAAAGGTCATTTACCTTTAATCCGTCACCAATGGCACGTGCAATTTTTCTTGATGTGCCTGTAGGTGAATAATAAATCAGATTTACCGACTTTATTATATTGTTCATAAATGTGTTTTTTGGAGTTTATTTCGCAAATGTAAGCAAATATGTGTCAATAGATACAAAATAAAGCGACTTTTTTGATATATGATATAAAAAAAAGAAGTTGAAAACTCAACTTCTTTTTCGTACCCAGACCCGGGGTCGAACCGGGATGGATGTTACTCCACTGGTGTTTGAGACCAGCGCGTCTACCGATTCCGCCATCTGGGCTTGTCTGTTTTTCTTTTGCGTTGCAAAGGTAAACATAATTTTCATATCTGCAATAGATTTTGAAGAAAAAATGCAATATTTTTTATGTCTAACACTATTTAGAAACAATTAAACTCCGGTTTTATAAAATAATCCTTATATTAGCATAGTAAAAATAACACAAACTATATTATCATGAACAATAACTACTACTGCATAATTATGGCAGGTGGAATGGGGCGAAGATTCTGGCCTTATAGTAGGAAACAGTTGCCAAAACAGTTTCTTGATTTCTTCGGTACAGGCGAAACTCTCTTGCGCATAACATTCGACAGGTGTAAGGGACTTGTTCCGTCGGGGAATATATACATCACTACATATATTGATTATAAGGATATAGTGAAGAGTATTCTTCCTGAGATTGAGGACCGACAGATTATAATAGAAGAAGAAAGGCGAAATACGGCTCCCGCACTTGCATATGCATCATATTTGATACAGAAAGTAAATCCGGATGCCACTATCGTAGTTATGCCATCGGATCAGCTGATTCTTAATATAGATAAGTTCCGCACTTCAATTCTCAAAGGTCTTGATTTTGCTTCATCATCAGGCAAGCTTGTAAATGTAGGAATCAAGCCTACAAGACCTGAAACGGGTTATGGATACATTCAGATTGATGAAGAGGAGAGGGAAGGTGATTTCTGTAAGGTCAAGACTTTTATAGAGAAACCGTCCCTGGAGTTTGCAAAGGTGTTTGTAGAAGGAAACGAATTCTATTGGAACTCAGGAATATTCATTTGGCATGTCACTACTATCATGAATGCTTTCCATGAGAATATGGCTGAGGTATGTCCGCGCCTTGAGTGTGATGCCCCTGACTTTTCGGCTTGTCCAAATATCTCTATAGATTATAGCATAATGGAGAAGGCTGATAATGTTTATGTCCAGATGTGTGATTTCGGATGGGCTGATGTCGGTACATGGCAGTCTTTATATGATGCGTCACCTAAGGATACCAACAGCAATGTAATATTAAACAGCAACTCAATATTATATGATTGTAGTGAGAATATCATCCACATGCCTAAAGGTAAGTTGGTGGTAGCCGAGGGACTGCAGGGATATCTGGTAGCCGAACATGATAATGTACTTCTGATATGTAAGAAGGATGATCAGAACTCCATACGCAAGTTTGTGAATGATGTGGAAATGAAGTTTGGTGATGAATATGTATAATTATTCTGTATAAAGGAAATAAAAGCCGGAAAAGTTCCGGCTTTTATTTTATCAGTATCCACCTCCTAAGGCATGGTATAGATTTATTACACCTTGTATCTCGTCGAAACGGTCCGTTACTATGTTCAGTTCAGCCTGAAGGAGTGATTGTCTTGCTGTTATAACCTCAAGATAGTTCTGCGAACTGTGTTTCATAAGAAGTTCCGAACTCTTCAATGCCGATTTCAGCGAAGCAGCCTGTTGCCTGACAAGCTCTATTCTTTTTCTTGCTGTCTGCCATTGTACCAAAGCATCATTAACCTCAGTACCGGCATCAAGCAGACTTTGTCTGAATGTCAGCAATGCTTCTTCCTGCTGTGCCTTGGCTATTTTCAGATTTGCTATGTTCTTTCCTTTGTTGAAAATAGGCTGTACCAGAGAGCCCACGGCCGATAACAGCCATTCTCCCGGATTTGTTACTATTGCACCGGCTGCGTTGGTCCATCCGGCAGAACCGCTCAGCGTTATGCTTGGATAGAAGGCTGAGCGTGCAGAGTTTGTGGCATAATAAGCAACAGCTAATTGTGCTTCACTCTGACGTACGTCCGGGCGGCGGCTTAACAGCTGCAATGGAACTCCGGTTGATATTGAATCCGGGAAAAACTGTCTCTCAAGCAATCCTCTGCTGATGCTTTGCGGAGCTTTTCCCAACAGGGCGGAAAGAGAGTTCTCCATTTCGGATATCTGGCGTTCGATAGAAATCACAGATGCGTCTACAGAAAGCTTTGCTGCCTCAGTTTGTGCCACAGCCATTTCCGTAGCTTGTCCGGCACGTTTCAGTGCCTTCATAGTTCTCAGACTCTCAGTCCATGTCTTGGCTGTTTCGCGTGTAATTCTTAACTGCTCGTCGAGAACAAGCAGGGTGTAATAGCTGTTTGCTATAGTAGCTACAAGCTGGGTTTGTACTGCCTGACGGTATGCGTCACTTTCCTCTAAAGCAGCCTGTGCGCCTCTCTTCGTATTAAGCAGTTTGCCGAACAGGTCAATTTCCCAATCGGCAGATACTGCAAGATTATATTTTTTTGTGGCATCACTGCCTCCAATACTGGTTATTGTTCCATCAGGAGTTAGATTTATTGATGGAAGATACGACAGGCGCGAAGTCATGAGCAGAGCTTCGGCTTCTTTCACTTTAAGGCGGGCTATATTCAAATCCGTATTGTTTTCAAGACCGGATTTTATCAGCTCCTGCAGGTATGTATCGGTAAACAGTTCCTCCCATGACAATGATGCCAAAGATGTTGTGTCGTCGGGTGATACGTTATGGCGATAGATACTGTCGGCAACAGCTGCTGCATCCGGACGTTCGTATGCACGATATATGTGGCATCCGCTTAAGGCTGTAGCAACTACTGTGGCTGTTATTATACTTTTTATCTTATACATAATTCTTTGATTTTATTTTTTCTCTAATTCCGGCAATTTGCGTTCTGGCATAAACTTTTCCTGCAGATACTGGAATACCATAAACAATGGAGGTACGATGAACAGCAATGCTATAGTACCTATGAGCATACCTCCGACTGTTCCTACACCAATCGAAATGTTTCCGTTTGCGCCTACACCACTTGCAAACATAAGTGGAAGCATACCGAAAATCATTGTCAGTGATGTCATCAGAATCGGTCGTAAACGTACCTGGGCGGCAGAAACGGCTGCCTGCATAATGCTCATGCCGTGACGGCGGCGTTCGGATGCATATTCGGTGAGCAGTATGGCTGTTTTTGAAAGAAGTCCGATAAGCATAATCAAACCTGTCTGAAGGTAGATGTTGTTCTCAAGACCGAACATCTTTGCAAAAAGGAAACTGCCGGCAAGTCCGAACGGTACGGAAAGTATGACGGCAAGAGGCACGAACAGACTTTCGTACAATGCACACAGAATAAGATAAATGAAGACTACGCAGATTACAAACACTATTGTAGTGGTATTTCCTGTATTTGACTCTTCGCGCGACATACCTCCAAACTCAAATCCATATCCTGTAGGCAATGTCTGGGCAGCGACTTCTTGTACAGCCTTGATAGCCTGACCGGAACTGTAGCCCTGGGCAGCAGCACCGTTAACCTGAATTGCCGAGAACAGATTGAAACGTGTCAGAACTTCCGAACCATACACGCGGGTCAGTTTCAGATACTGGCTGATAGGGCTCATCTCGCCGGAATCGTTTCTTACAAAAATGCTGTTCAGGGATTCTTTGTCAAGTCGGAACTGTGGCGGTGCCTGAACCATTACACGATAAAGCTTTGAGAAACGGTTCATGTTGGATGCATAATTACCTCCGATATATCCGGCAAGTGTACTTAGTACATCAGCAGGTGAAATGCCGTTACGTTTACATCTTGCAGCATCTACCTCAACCAGGTATTGCGGAAATTTTGTATCAAAAGATGTAGTGGCTCTACCAACTTCCGGACGTTTGTTCAGTTCGTCAAGGAACTGTCTTGTATATTTCAGCAAGTCTTCAGTTGTTCCTCCTTTTTGGTCTTGTACATAAACCTCAAAACCACTGTTTACACCATAACCCGGAATCATAGGACGGGTGAAAGGCATGATGTCTGCACTTGAGATGAATGCTGTCTTGCGGCTGATTTCCTGCATTACAGCATCTATCGCATCTTCCTTGTCAGGTCTTTCGCTCCAGTCTTTCAGTCGTATGGTGAACATACCGTTGCATGCGCCCTGTCCGCTCAACATTGAGTTACCTGTAGTGTTGGAATATATTTCTATTTGTGGTATGGTGTTCAAGCAACTGTCCACCTGTACCATTACTTTTCTTGTTTCCTGAACGCTGTTACCCGGTGAAGTTCGTACGTCAATGAATACGGTACCCATATCTTCGTTAGGCACAAGTCCGGTTTTGGTGATCATCATAAGGAAAGCAAAACCACCGCATGTCAGTACCAAAAATGCTCCTGCGAGCCATTTTCTTTTAAGCATGAATACTACACCTATTTTATATTTTGTCACCAGACGATGGAAGGCTGTGTCAAAAGCTATGTGGAAACGCGATGAAAAACTTAGTTTCTCTCCGTTCTCGCCTGTCTGATGAGGTGTCATGATGAGGGCACACAGTGCGGGGCTTAACGTAAGGGCATTAAGCAGAGATATGGCTACGGCTGCTGCCATGGTCAAACCGAACTGTGTATAGAAAGTACCGGTTGTACCTCCGATGAAACTGACCGGAATAAATACGGCCATGAACACAAAAGTAGTGGTAACCAATGCTGATGTTATGCCGTCCATTGCGTCTATAGTGGCAAGGTATGGCGACTTATAACCTTCGTCAAATTTTGCCTGTACGGCCTCCACCACCACTATGGCATCGTCCACCACGGTTCCGATAACCAGTACGAGGGCGAAGAGTGTCAGCATGTTAAGACTGAAACCAACTATTGACATAAAGGCAAAAGTGCCTACTAATGATACTATAATGGAGAGGGCAGGTATGAATGTGGAACGTAAACTCTGCAGAAAGACATATACTACCAGTACCACTAATAAAATGGCTTCTATCAGGGTTTTTATCACACTCTTTATTGATGCATCAAGGAAGTCCTTGGTACTCATCAGGTCTACTATTTTTATACCTTTAGGCAGTGTCTGGGATATCTCGTCTATTGTACGGTCTATCTCTTCTATAATTTCATTGGCATTGGAACCCGATGTCTGTGCTATCATTATATTACATCCCGGATGTCCGTTTACTTCTCCAATATAATCGTATGCACGTGTGCCTAATTCTATGGTTGCTACATCCTTCAGTCGTAAAATTTCTCCGTTAGGCAAAGATTTTATTACCATGTTCTCATAATCGACTTCGTTCTCGTATCGTCCCCTGTATTTAAGTACATACTGGAATGTGTTTTCCGATTCTGCACCCAGAGTTCCGGTTGCAGCTTCTACGTTCTGTTCATCTAAAACAGTTGTTATGTCTGACGGAATGAGAGAATACTTCTGCATCTTGTTTGGGTCCAACCATATACGCATAGAATAATCATATCCGAAAACATTAACCTCACCTACACCGGCAATACGTGAAAGACGTGGCTCGATGTTTATTTTCATGTAGTTGGTAAGAAAAGCTTGGTCGAAAGAATCGTCCGGACTGTAGACTGCCAACTGCTTAATGTTACTCGTCTGACGTTTACGCACGGTTATACCGCTCTTGGTAACTTCCGCAGGCAGAAGTCCCTCGGCTGTGGCAATACGGTTCTGTACATTGACTGTTGCCATGTCAGGGTCTGTTCCTTGTCTGAAATAAACGGTGATCCTTGCAGAGCCATTGTTGGATGCTGTAGATGTCATGTACATCATGTTTTCAACACCGTTTAGGGCTTCTTCCAACGGAACTACAACGCTTTTCAATACGGTTTCGGCATTTGCACCTGTATATGTAGCAGATACACTTACGGTAGGAGGGGCAATTTCCGGAAACTGCTCGATAGGAAGCTGTGACAAGCTGATAAAACCGAGAATCAGGATAAGCACCGAGATTACTCCTGCCAGAATCGGTCGGTCAATAAATGTTCTTATCTTCATATGGCTGCCTGTTATTTTGTGATTGTTGTGTCTGTGTTGACGGCTGTTCCTTCACGCATAAGTCCGGCTCCTTCTGCTATAATGACATCCCCCGGTGTAAGTCCGGAAAGAACGATATATGTCTTACCGTCATTGTATTTATACACTGTTATAGGGGCAGATTGGGTCTTTCCGTCTATAACCTTCCATGTGAATATCTTGTTCTGCAGCTCATATGTAGCACTTTGCGGAATAGTGATACAGTCTTTATAGATTGTAGGAATGGAGATTGTTCCGCTTCCGCCGTTACGCAGCAAGTGCCCTTCATTAGGAAATACGGCACGTACAGTCACTGCACCGGTGCCCTGGTCTACAGTTCCGCTTATTGCATCTATACGGCCTGCAGACGGATAAGTCTTTCCATTACTCATAGAAAGGTTTACTTCCGGCATTTTCTGGCAGGCTTCCTCTAAAGAACCATATTCCTGAATCATGTCAAGCATCTGATTTTCTGCCATAGAAAAATATGCAAAGATTTCTTCATCATCAGAAACTGTAACCAGAGGCTCTTCTATATTGCTGTTTACTAATGCGCCAACCCTATATGGTATCATACTGGCGACACCGTCTACCGGACTTTTTACCTCTGTATATGAAAGGTTATTGCGTGCATTTGTTTCTTCAGCCTTGGCTTGTGCCAGTGCTGCTTCGGCTTCAAGCAGTTGGTTGCGTGCTGTCTGTCTGTCAAAGTCGGAAACTACATTCTCTTTGAAAAGCTCTTCTTTGCTGTCGGCTGTAAGTTTTGCAGTCTGGAGTTTAGCTTCTGCACTTTTTACGTTGGCAAGAGCTGTTTCAAGAGCTGCTTTATAAGGCACCTGGTCGATGATGAACAATATCTGTCCACGCTTTACGGCATCTCCTTCGTTAATGCAGATTTCAGTAATTGTGCCACTTACCTGTGGGCGTACTTCTACCGATTGTCGTCCGCGCAATGTAGCCGGATAGTCAGAGTGTAATGTCTGGTTTGTAGTGCATACTGTCAGTGTTTTGTACTTTTCGCCAGGCATTTCCTGCTTGTTGCCTTTGCAGGAGCATATAAAAGGCAAGAAGCACATAATGAGATAAATACTTCTTTTCATATAGTTATTATTTATGTTTATTATAATCGAAAATGTAATTTATTCTTATGATTTACAAACTTAAATAGAATGGAAGTGAATATATAAAGTGTGGTGACGAACGGCATATTTGTGGTGACGAATACACTTTTCAGTACTGTCCTTCATTTATAAAATATAGTATCTTTGCAATATTAAAATATACTATCATGATTAAGAATCGTATTACACTGTATATTGACATGCTGTTTTGTTTAGTCATTATGCCACTTGCTATTATGCTGCTGCCTGTTGACCGTTGGATTGTAAACAATACAGCTTTTCTCATAACATTGGTGGCATATGTATATATACTATATTTTATATATCGTATAGTTTGTATTCCCAAGCTGTTTATGCAGAAAAGATATCTTAGGATTTTTGTGTTGATGTTGGTGCTGACTACTGTTACAGAGATGTTTACTTATTTCCCAATGCCGGCAGAACATATAAATGATGATGTTCGTCAGATGGTGGCAAAAATGAATATCCGAAGGCAGACTATATGGTTCTTTTTCCTTGTCGTTACCGGATTTTCATTAGCTATAGAACTTACTTTTGAACTCTTCCGGCAGATAATATCCCGTCAGGAAGTGGAAGCGGAAAAAAACAAGGCTGAACTTTCACTGTATAAGGCGCAGATTAATCCGCATTTTCTCTTCAATACGCTGAATACACTGTATGCCCTTGTCTTGTCCGGCTCAGACAAAACAGAGTCTGCATTCGTGAAGTTCTCCGGAATTTTAAGGTATATGTATTCGCAGAATGAATCAGAACTGATACCTGTAGGTAATGAACTGGACTATATTCATCAATATGTAGACTTGCAGAAACTTAGGTTGAATCATCATACTGAGGTTCAGTTGAATGTTGAGGCTTCTTCCAAAAAGGTTCTTATTCCTCCAATGATATTGATTACATTTGTGGAGAATGCATTTAAGTATGGTACTTCGTCCGATAAAGATTGTAAAATAGATATCAGGATAAAAATTGATGAGAACAAACTGCTCTTTGAAACAGAGAATGCAGTGATGAGAAAACCTGAAGGACAGAAAACCGGAATAGGAATACAGAATTGCCGTAAACGCCTTGAATTACTATATCCAGGTAAGTATGAACTTTATAATGGAGAAAAAAATGGAATCTACCATGTAAGACTTTTGATAGATTTAAAGAAATAGATATCGGACAAATTTAGTTTTATAATCATGGACAGGAACTTAAAATGTATAGCGATAGATGATGAACCTATGGCGCTGTTGATAATAGAACAGTTTTGCCGGAGAAAGGGAGGAATAGAACTTTCCGTATTCAGTGAACCGCAAATAGGATTAAATGAGATTCGTAGGTTGCAGCCGGACTTGGTCTTCCTCGATATACAGATGAATAGTATAAACGGGCTGGAGATAGCCGACTCTTTGCCGGAGAAGTGTTGTTTTATATTCACTACAGCGTATGCACAGTATGCTCTCGAAGGTTTTAATCTTGATGCTGTGGATTTCCTTCACAAACCTTTTTCGTACGAACGCTTTGAAGTGGCGGTAGAAAAGGCATTCCGACGTATAGAATCAAAGAGAAATGTATCACCTGAATGTCTGACTCAAGTTTCGGATTTAGATATTAAGAAGTGAATTTGCACAAAAAAAGGCTTTG
>UQTJ01000015.1 GCA_900544075.1 uncultured Bacteroides sp. | reverse complement strand
ATGAAGTCAGCCTTATTTTTATGACTTAGATAAATTTTTATCGGACAGCAATATATATCAATACAGTTTGGCAGTCCGGTTTCCATACAGTGGAAATCTGGCTGCTCTTTTTTATGCGTTCCGTCAGAAATGGATATATTCTTCGTCTTTAATCTGAAAACGTTTAAATCAAAAAGGCGGAACACGTTCGTGTCACGCGCGTAACACGTAGGTGTTTCGCTCGTTACACGTTCGTGTTCCACCCGTTACACGTACGTGTAACGCTTTCTGCATCGAAGAATCTCGTACGATATGATTCCGTGTCGTAACAAATAAAAAAAAGAATCCGGCAGCATGTCAGCCACAGGATTCCTTTTTGAATAAATATATGTCTTTACTTTCTATTATTTTTCAATGCTGATAAGTTCAACTTCGAAAATCAAAGTAGAGAAAGGTTTGATTTTGCCAGCTTCACGTGAACCGTAAGCCAATTCCTGAGGGATGTAAAGTTCCCATTTTGAACCTACAGGCATCATAGTAAGAGCTTCTGTCCAACCTTTTATAACCTGGTCAGCACGGAAAGTAGTAGGCTCTTTGCGTTCGTATGAGCTGTCGAATTCAGTACCGTCAATCATAGTACCTTTGTAGTGAACTTTTACGCGAGAATCCTTAGTAGGGATAGCACCTTTACCTTCTTTGATGATTCTGTACTGAAGTCCGCTTTCAGTAACCTTGATACCGTCCTTAGTCTTGTTGTTTACAAGGAACTCTTCGTTTTCCTTCTTGTATTCGCCATATTTAGCTTCGAGAGCCTTAGTCTTTATTTCTTCAGATTTTGTGCGTACATATACTGATGCTGAGTCAGGAGTAACGATGCTGTTTTCTTCTACAGCAGCGATGAAACCTGCCAGGAAGTTTTCCTTGCTCATAGTAGTAGTTGAATCGCCTGCGAACAACTGGTTGTTGATAGCATCGTACATGTCGCCGCTAACCTGCTGACCAATCTGCATACCAGCCATATAAGCTTTTTCTTTAGCAGATGTAGATTTAGTACCTTCCTTGATACCTCTGATGAAGTCAGCCATATAAGTAGTGTCAACACCCAAACGACCTACTACATAATCTTTTAAACCTTGAGAATTGCTAACTCCTACCATGTAAGAAAGTGTGTCTACATCACTCTTCATGTTTGCTTTAGGAGTGCTCTGACCGCATGATGCAAGACCTGCTGCTGCAGCCAATACCATTAAAGCTGTACTTTTTTTCATTTCTAATCTAATAATTTTAAGATATTAATATTTAGTTATTTGTTTTTAGTTTAAAGCACTTCAATAAGTTCCACTTCGAATACGAGTGTGCTGTGAGGAGGAATCATTTCGCCTGCTCCGTGAGCTCCGTAACCTAATTCAGAAGGGATGTAAAGTTTCCATTTAGCACCTTCAGACATAAGCTGCAATGCTTCAACCCATCCCGGAATAACCTGATTTACTCCGAATACTGCAGGTTCGCCGCGTTTGATAGAGCTGTCGAAAAGAGTTCCGTCGATAAGTGTACCTTCGTAGTGGCATCTCACGCGGTCTGTAGCTTTAGGTTTCTTTCCGTTTCCTTCTGTTATGACTTCGTATTGGAGTCCGCTTGGCAAAGTCACTACGTTTTCCTTCTTCTTGTTTTCTTCAAGGAAAGCTTTACCTTTAGCTATATTTTCAGAGTTTACTTTTTCTTCGAGCTCAGTAAAGAATTTGTTTACTATTTCGCGAGCTTCATCGTGTGTGATAGCAGTTTTGTTACCTTCGAGCACATCCTTGATAGCTTGTGCAAAATCCTCAACTTCGATGCTGCGGGCACCCATGCTCCACAGGTTTTGGCCTATCCCCAGACCAATGGCATAACTGAATTTATCCATGAAATTTATTATGTGTTATTATAATTAAATGTTCGGATGGCAAAGGTATCTTTTTTCTTTGAAAGTGAGGAGTTTTGAGTGATAATTTTTCTTATTTTTGTGCTTGTAACATATAAAAAGTTCAGAATAGCATGAAAAAGATAGTAGTATTGACAGGAGCGGGAATGAGTGCCGAAAGCGGCATCAGTACATTCAGGGATGCCGGTGGGCTGTGGGAGAAATATCCGGTGGAGCAGGTAGCCACACCTGAAGGATATGCGGCCAATCCGCGTCTTGTCATCGATTTTTATAACGAAAGGCGCAAGCAGCTTCTTCAGGTGGAGCCGAATATGGGGCATAAACTCCTGGCTCAGTTGGAGAAAGATTACGATGTGACTGTCATAACACAGAATGTTGACAATCTGCATGAACGTGCGGGCAGTACAAACGTGATTCATTTGCATGGAGAACTCACAAAGGTTACATCAAGCCGTCATCCGGACGACCCGCGGTATATCAAGGAGTTGGCTCCCGAGGAATATGAAGTAAAGATGGGCGATTTGGCTGCCGATGATTCCCAGCTCCGTCCTTTCATAGTATGGTTCGGTGAGGCTGTACCAATGATAGAAACAGCAATAGAATACGTTGAGGCTGCGGATGTCTTTCTCATAATAGGCACATCCATGAATGTCTATCCGGCTGCGGGTCTGCTCAATTATGTCAGACCTGACGTTCCGGTATTTCTGATAGACCCGAATCCGGTTAACATTTCATCAAGGCGTAAAATACATGTCATATCGAAAGGAGCTTCGGCGGGAATGGAGGAGTTTGGAAAAATATTGTCTGATATGTTATGATTTGAACATTTTTATACTTACATTTGTTGTATAAAATAATTAAACAAGTAGACTAACATTTATTATTAAATTAGAAATCATTATGAAAAAGTACATTTGCACAGTATGCGATTGGGTTTATGACCCAGAAACTGGTGATCCAGAAAGCGGAATTGCTCCGGGAACATCTTTCGAAGATATACCGGAAGATTGGGTTTGTCCTGTTTGTGGAGTAGGTAAAGAAGACTTCCAGCCAGTAGAAGAATAATTTCCTTAATAGGGATAAAGAATATAATCTCTGTATCGGCTAATATCCGATATGGAGATTTTTTTTGTTCGGTCCATATATTTTTCTTAACTTTACGTCCGCAAAAAGTTAGAAGGTTTGAGAAAAAGCATATACATATTGTTTGTCGTTCTGCTTGGGACATTGTTTTCCTTCGGTATTCAGGAAAATGATGCATTGGGCAGCACATATTGTCCTGACAGTTTCAGTCAGACCTCTGATGATTATTCCGGTGGGGCGGACTGGCAGTTCTCGGACTATAACGACAGGTATGGCGAACTGTTGGCAGTAGACATAAGTCAGTTGGGAAACGTCACAGCCCATTTAAGATTTATGGTAAAGCAGGCTGTCAAGCATAATTATCAGACATCTGTTTATTGGGCAAAGTATGCTGTACGCAGAATAGCTGAGTACATGCAGCATCAGAGTTTCATATATGAGTTTTTAAATTCAAACAAGTATCGTGTAGGCATGACCGGTGACCAGGTCCAATATCTCTACCAGTTGTGCCGTATTCTTATTTAGTCCTTTTGTTTTATTTTTTTTCGTATGGTGGAAGTTCGGAAACTTTCATCAGGCATATATTATGCCTTTATTAATCCATTAAACTATGGCATATTTACTTTATAAACTGATTATCAATAAAAAATAAAACAAAAATTCATATGGACACAAATTCTATCTCATTGTTTTCAAATGCACACGCACAAGTAGCAAGACGCACAGACATACGTTCAATCATATTTTCTGCAGTTCTGATTTTAGTTGGGGCACTTGCCTTTTATCTGTCAATAAAAGAGGAAGAAGAGTCTTCATCCTTAAGTATGTTGATAATGACAGTGGGTACGGCTATGATACTTGTCGGTGTATTCCGTCTTTTCTGGAAAAGCCAGGCATGGTTCTATACTCCATCCCAAAGCAAGATTGTAGTGAAAAGCGAATTTTATGATGCATCAGATTTTGTAAACCTGAAGAGGGTGTTGGAAAATGCATCATTCTCAGAATCAAAGAATGTAAAGGCCTCAAATACAGGCGGTATAAGAATGGACTATATGTTCTCTAAGGACCGTAAATTTGTAGCTGTACAGCTTTATCAGTTCTCGTCGTACATTTATCAGCCTGTTACGGAAGTGTTTTATTATAAGGACAATACGGCAGACAGATTCATAGACTGTGCCGGTAGAAGGAGCTTTTGATGCAGTTCGGTGAACGTCTGATGAACGTTCAGTGAACATAAAAAAAGACGACTGAAACTATTTCAAGTTTTCAGCCGTCTTTTATTATATTAATCTGTTATTAGATTATTTTTCTTCGCTCCAGTCCATTGCAGCCATACGCTTGTAAGAAGCATAGCGTTTCTTAGCCATGTCTTCGCAAGCAGCGAACAAGTCAGCAGCTTCAGCAGGATACTGTTTAGCTACAGAAGCGAAACGAACTTCGCCCTTCAGATAATCCTGGAATCCTTCCCAGTTTGGTTCTTTAGAGTCAAGTGAGAATGGGTTCTTACCTTCGTCTTCCAATGCTGGGTTGAAGCGCCACAAGTGCCAGTAACCACATTCTACAGCCTTAGCCTCTTCAGCCTGAGATTTACCCATACCGGCTTTCAAACCGTGGTTGATACATGGAGCATAAGCGATAACCAATGATGGACCTGGATAAGCTTCAGCTTCGCGGATAGCCTTCAATGTCTGAGCCTGGTCAGCACCCATTGCAATCTGTGCAACGTAAACATATCCGTAAGTTGTAGCAATCATACCAAGGTCTTTCTTGCGTACTCTCTTACCAGATGCAGCGAACTTAGCGATAGCACCAAGAGGAGTAGCCTTAGATGACTGACCACCAGTGTTAGAGTAAACTTCTGTATCAAGTACAAGGATGTTTACATCTTCACCAGAAGCGATAACGTGGTCAAGACCACCGTAACCTATATCGTAAGAAGCACCGTCACCACCGATAATCCACTGTGAGCGTTTTACCAGGTAGTCTTTGAATTCGGCGATAGTAGCGCAGTAAGAACACTTATCTTTTGCAGCTTCTACCATAGGAATAATCTTTTCAGCAGCAGCTTTGCTCTTGTCTGCATCGTTGCGGCCGTCAATCCATTCCTGGAATGCTTCCTTGTATTCAGCTGGAGTACCTTCAGCAGCGATAGCAGCCTTCATAGCTTCTTCCAGACGGTTGCGGAGTTTCTTGTTAGCCAATTCCATACCAAGACCGAATTCGCAGAAGTCTTCGAACAATGAGTTAGCCCATGCTGGACCCTGACCCTTTTCGTTAGTAGTATATGGAGTTGAAGGAACTGAACCAGAATAGATAGAAGAACATCCTGTTGCGTTAGCTACCATTTCACGGTCACCGAACAACTGAGAAATCAATTTAACGTATGGAGTTTCACCACAACCAGAGCAAGCACCGGAGAACTCGAACAATGGAGTAGCGAACTGAGAGTTCTTAACGTTAGCCTTGATGTCAACCAAGTGCTGTTTGCTCTTAACGTTTTCAGCGCAGTAAGTCCAGTTAGCAGCTTCAGCAAGCTGAGTTTCAAGAGGTTTCATAGCAAGAGCCTTACCACCCTTCTTAGGATTACCCGGACATACGTCAGCACAGTTACCGCAACCCAAGCAGTCCATTACGTCAACCTGCATACGGAATGTCATACCGTCGAACTGCTTACCTACAGCCTTCAATGTAGTGAAGTTAGCACCAGCCTGTTCGTTAGCGTCAAGAACGAATGGACGGATAGCAGCGTGAGGACAAACGTAAGCACACTTGTTACACTGGATACAGTTTTCAGCATTCCATTCTGGAACAAAAGCAGCTACACCACGTTTTTCGTATTTAGCTGTTCCCTGATGCCAAGTACCGTCTTCGATACCCTTGAATGCAGAAACTGGAAGCAAGTCACCATCCTGAGCGTTGATAGGACGAACAACTTCGTTGATGAATGCTGGATCGTTGTTAGCAGCAGCACCTTCAACTTCGAGGCTTGCCCATGCTGGATCTACAGTAAGCTGTTTGTATTCACCACCACGGTCAACAGCTGCATAGTTCTTGTTTACAACGTCTTCACCCTTCTTACCGTAAGACTTAACGATGAATTTCTTCATCTGTTCTACAGCAAGTTCTACAGGGATAACGCCTGTGATACGGAAGAATGCAGACTGAAGGATTGTGTTAGTACGGTTACCAAGACCGATTTCCTGAGCAATCTTAGTTGCATTGATGTAGTAAACAGTGATATTGTTTTCTGCGAAATATTTCTTAACCTTGTTAGGCAAGTTCTTAGCAAGTTCTTCACCTTCCCAGATAGTGTTAAGAAGGAAAGTACCGTTCTTACGCAAACCGCGAGTTACATCGTACATGTGCAAGTAAGCCTGTACGTGGCAAGCTACAAAGTTTGGAGTAGTTACCAAGTAAGTAGAGCGGATTGGGTGGTCACCGAAACGCAAGTGAGAGCAAGTGAAACCACCAGACTTCTTAGAGTCGTAAGAGAAGTATGCCTGGCAATATTTGTTTGTGTTGTCACCGATAATCTTAACAGAGTTCTTGTTAGCACCTACAGTACCGTCAGCACCAAGTCCGTAGAATTTAGCTTCGAACATACCTTCACCGCCAAGAGCGATTTCTTCTTTCTGAGGAAGAGAAGTGAATGTAACGTCATCAACGATACCTACAGTGAAGTGGTCTTTAGGCATTGGCAATGCCAAGTTTTCATAAACTGCAAGAATCTGAGCTGGAGTAGTATCCTTAGAACCAAGACCGTAACGTCCACCAACAATAACAGGAGCATTTTCCTGTCCGTAGAAGCAGTCTTTAACGTCAAGGTAAAGAGGTTCGCCGTTAGCTCCAGGTTCTTTTGTACGGTCAAGAACTGCGATACGTTTTGCAGTCTTAGGTACAGCAGCCAAGAAATGTTTAGCTGAGAACGGACGATACAAGTGTACAGAAACCAAACCAACTTTTTCGCCGTTAGCCATCAAGTGGTCGATAGCTTCGCGAGCAGCTTCTGTTACAGAACCCATAGCGATGATTACGCGTTCAGCGTCTTCAGCACCATAGTAGTTGAACAAGCCGTAGTTACGTCCTGTAATCTTGTTGATTTCGTTCATATATTCTTCTACGATAGCAGGAACTGCATCATAGAATGGATTGCATGATTCTCTGTGCTGGAAGAAGTGGTCTGGGTTTTCAGCCATACCGCGTGCAACTGGCTTGTTAGGGCTTAGTGCACGTTCACGGAACTCAGCCAAAGCTTTCTGATCAACCAGAGGAGCAAGGTCTTCATTTTCCAACATTTCGATTTTCTGGATTTCGTGTGAAGTACGGAAACCATCGAAGAAGTTTACGAATGGAACGCGTGATTTGATAGTTGACAAGTGAGCAACACCGGCCAAATCCATAACTTCCTGTACTGAACCTTCGCAAAGCATAGCGAAACCAGTCTGACGGCAAGACATAACGTCCTGATGGTCACCGAAGATACACAATGCGTGAGAAGCAAGTGTACGAGCTGATACGTGGAATACACATGGAAGGAATTCACCTGCAATCTTATACATGTTAGGGATCATAAGAAGAAGACCCTGAGATGCAGTGTAAGTAGTAGTCAAGGCACCAGCCTGAAGAGATCCGTGTACAGCACCTGCTGCACCGCCTTCTGACTGCATTTCCTGAACAAGAACTGTTTCGCCGAAGATGTTTTTACGTCCTGCGGCAGCCCATTCATCTACATATTCAGCCATTGTAGAAGATGGAGTGATAGGGTAGATAGCTGCTACTTCTGAGAACATATACGAGATATGTGCTGCAGCCTGGTTACCATCACAAGTGATGAATTTTTTTTGTTTAGTCATACAATTACTAAATTATAATAATTAGTTAATAAGAACTTGTATTCTCGTTTAATATAGGAATCCGAACATCCAGAGCGGAATCTGGTTTCCATGTCCCAATTCCAGTTTGTGCATTGCGTAATATACGTTCGGGTTGGTCTTGAACTTACATCCGTCTGCGCATATTCTGAAATGCAGGTCGTTGTCCACCATGAAAGATGTTCCTTTATCTCCCTTGTTTATCTTGTGGTCTTTCCATAGAGAGTTTACGAAGAATGTTTCCAGTACATCCTGCTCTTCCACTTTCACCGGATAGATACTGTACATCAGACTTGTGTTGTGCATCATTATCTTTGCCGGCTTTTTCGGGAAAGATTCACCTTTAGGATAAACCATATTTATCAGTCGGGCATCAGCCAAATACTTGATATAGTTCATTACCGTAGCCCTTGAAGTCTGTATTTCTTCAGCCAACTGGCTTACGTTAGGAGCACCCGGTCCGTCAACCGCCAATAAATATAGTAATTTTTTTATTTTCGAGAGATATTTCAGCTCAATTTGTTTTATCAAAAGTATATCTACCTCCACCATCATGTTCATAGTCTTCAGCAGATTTTCCGAAAAGTTCCTCTTTTCAAGGAAGAACGGGTAGAATCCATGATGAATATAATCCTGAAGATACTGTGTAGGGTTTACATGTGGAAGTATTGTCTTGGCTATATGCTCATGATTGTTGAGAATCTCATCCAAAGTGTATTTCGAAAAACTGTTTCCTGTCTGCAGGTTCAGAAACTCGCGGAACGAGAATCCTCTCAGATTATATGATTTCACGATTCCGTTCAGTTCCGGATTCTCTTCCTTTAGTCGCATTACGGAAGAACCTGTGAAAACAATTTTCAGATTAGGGAATCTCTCATAACATGTACGCAGCGCTGTACTCCAGTCAGGGAGTTTGAATACCTGGTCTATCAGAAGCACTTTACCTCCGCGCTTGATGAATTCGGCGGCAAAGTCCACTAAGTTTACTTGCGAAAAGTAAAAATTATTCATGTTGACGTACAGGCAAGAACGGTCAAAACCAAATTTTTCTTTTGCGTATTGCAGAAGAAAAGTAGTTTTTCCAACTCCTCGCGTACCTTTAATACCAATCAGACGTGCGCTCCAGTCTATTTCGTCCATAAGATCTCTGCGTACGGGAGCATTGGTATGTTCAACCAAATAAGAATGTGTTCTGTAAAAAGCCTCCATGAATATATCCTTTATTTCGGTGCAAATATACGAATAGTTCATAATATTGCAAACTTGACATAGCAAAAATTATTTTTTTAGTATATCTTTGCAGATAAAATCCGGTGAAGATGCGATGAAAAAACAGTTGTATATATTCAATCCGTGGCATGACATGGCACTTGCCAATTTTACTCCTTACTATAAGGTATCTGCCGAAATTCTCCGTATGAGCCATGATTTGAGCTTTCTTCCGGCGTGGTATGCACAGGAAGACACACTTATACATGTTGCGGACTGCTCCACTGTAGAAACTTTTCGTTCCCAGGTTGCAGAATTTAAGGATTTCCCGAGTGAGAGATTTGTTTCCGATACAGTTTCATGCGAGATAAGGCCGTGGGGGTGGAGTCCTGCTTTGGTTCATATGCTCTCAGCCGGTGGTGCTGATATCTCTTTTCTGCCTGATTCTGCGTCTTTGGACAAAATCCGTTATCTGTCCGGCCGCCAACGATGTGTGGATGTGCTGTCGCAATTATCGTCTGTAGATGGAGTCTGTGGAGAAGCTTTCTGCTGCAGTAAACTCGAAGAGGTCAGGATGCATCTTGAGGCGAACGGAAGTCTGATACTCAAAGCACCTTGGTCTGGAAGCGGTAGGGGACTGTACCGTGTGTGCCGTAAGTCGTGGAATGCCAATGTCGAGGGGTGGATTTCGCGCATACTTCGCACTCAGGGATGTGTAATGGCTGAGCCTATATATAATAAGGTGTGCGATTTTGCCATGGAGTTTTATTCCTCTCCGGAAGGAACAGTTTCTTTTGCCGGATATTCACTGTTTGAAACTGACGATTTTGGCAATTATAAGCAGAATATACTGATGTCTGATTCCGGAATTGAAGAACATCTTTTGTCATATGGCATTCAGTCCGCGACATTGCACGATGTCCGCGAAAGGCTTCTTGAGATATTCTCTGTGATGGTTTCCGGTTACTATACCGGATACTTTGGTGTGGATATGATGATTTGCAGTCAGAATGGCGAGATTCTGGTACATCCATGTGTGGAAATAAATATGAGGATGAACATGGGTGTAGTGTCGCGTATAATATTCGACAGATACCTTTGTCCATCCTCTCGTGGTAAATTTGTAGTAGAGCATTATAATTCTGACGGTGAAGCTTTAGCAAAACATGAAGAATTGTCGGTTTTTCATCTGATAAAAGATGATAATGATAGAATCGTAAGTGGCTATTTGTCACTCACTCCTGTGACTGAAGTCACGAGATATCATGCTTATGTAATTTGTAATCAATGAAAAAGGCTTCCGTGTATTTCTGGAAGCCTTTATGCTAAAAAACTAGAAATTAAATCCTAATGTTACAGTGGTTGTTGATAACTTACAGTCTTCGACAATTTCGTTAAAATCTTGTCCATAACTTATACCTAAAGACACTTTTTTATAAGTGAAGTTTGTTCCTATATGCCAACCTGCCTGAAAACGCTTAGCCGGATCTACTCCCAAATCGTTCATGTCATCTTCATCAAAAATATTAATGTCGCTATCAGGTAAATAATCTTTTATAGCTTCATTTACTTCATCTTCATAATCTCCTGAATAGTTTGCCTCAGATTTTAATTTTCCCATTAAATTGAATCTAAAATCTATTCCGACAAACGGCTCTATGGAAAAATCGGGAGTGGCATTGAATTTATAAACAAGGTTTACAGGGATATTCAAAGATAAAACGTTTAATTTTTCTGTTACTTTAATTTTACCACTAACTCCAGATTCGTTAAAGCTTTCTGACTCTGAGTCTGAATATCTTCTGAATTGAATACCGGCACCAGCTTCTATAAATAAAGGAACATTGTTTGCTATATTGAACCCCTTTGTCCATCCTAAATTGAATCCTTGGAATTTGAGGTCATCTCCTCCATCTACGTTTAATGTTGATGGAATATATGAAACAGATATTCTTGACCAGCCTTTTGAGTTTGTTCCACCAGATACATTGTTAACGTTGCTTTGTTGTGAATAACCATTTGCTACTGTCAACGCAAAAAAAGTGACTAAAAATAATTTAAAAGTTTTCATAATAACATAAGTTTATAGTTAATACTTAATTTAATTCTTGCCAGTTTCTTCTGAAGCAAGATGATAAATAAAAGGTGTGGAAATTATATTATTTCATCCTAAAGTCAGGTCTTCGCATTACCTTTAGCACGGATAAAACAATAGCATCCCACACCAATTGGATTAAACTATTCCTTATGTTATAAGATTTAGAATACCCATGGTGTGGTGCTATTGCTATTATCTTCGTGCTAAATATCAAAGTTGCGAAGTTTGACTTTAGAAGATAATATCAATAACACCTTTCGTTAATATGTCATTCAGTAATATTATTGAACTTTTGCAAATGTAATATGTTTTTTGTTTTAAACAAAGTATTTGTAAACTTTTGTTATAAAAATATTGGTGCTTTTTATTAGAAAGTTAACTTTCAGATTTAGAACTATGTTAATTCGTCAGGACATTGCTGATGATAGGTTGCTGTTACGGTATTCGAAAAAACTCAGGAAATCATAGTATATTTCACTTTCACATCCTTCACACTGCAAAAGCTGTTATATTAACCACTATTTAAATGGCGTTTAAACAGTGCTTAAATGGTATCTCGAATAAAGTTCGAACAATATTCGAATGACATTCGAATTGCATTATAATAATGCATTCACTACTTGTTCACTACCCGTTCAGTGAACAGGTAATGAACGGGTAGTGTACTTAATTTGATGATAGTGAAGGGATGATAATCCTTCTTCCGAAAACAGCCTTCTTCGGAGTATCGACAATATTCATCTTAGGTGTTTCTATTCTTCCTGCTCTTGATGCCGGGTATTCCTTTCCGGCTTTTTCAAGAGCGGCTCTCAGCATAGCTTCGTCCTCATCTCCTAACTGGTATGGTTCAAATGGATTATCTTCTACCTCAGTGTCCGGTTTAAGACCATTCGGCATACATGGAGTTTCGTCGTTCGCATTTTTGTAAATGCTTACCATAACATAAATACCCCAGTTCTTGATGGCTTGCGGAACTTTATCGTATGCATCTTCTGCTGACAGCATCCATCCTGTACAATATTTTCCGTGTGACTGCTGTCCGATAAGTTCAATGTCCATGTATGGCATTAATCCTGAAAGAAGGGCTTCGGATGCCGATGCGCTGTTGCCGGATATTATGCCATAAATTTTATCCAGACCGATGTTGGCGTCTTTTGTACTTACATTCAGATTAATTTCTTTATAATTATATTCAGTTTCAAAACGGGTTACAGTAGATTCTCCCTTTTTCTTGTAGTATTCAGTGAAGAACTCGTTGTAATCTTCTTTTTCAAAAATATCATTATTGGTAACATTTGCTTGTGGAGCAAACATTGATGCCAGTACACATTCGGTTATAACATATCCTCCTCCGTTATATCTCAAGTCGAGGATAAGTTCCTTTACTCCTTCGCTTTTAAACTCCTTGCATATGTCTATAAGTTCCGGAATGGAAGTAAGGTCAAAACTGCTGTAGGCAAGATAACCTATCTTTTTGCCGTTTACGTCAAATGTTTTGTGGCAAAGTATAGGATTTTCGTACATCTCTGTGGCTGTCAATGAAACATCTTTGGTCGGAGTTATTACATTATCTGTAAGTTCAGATAATGAAAGCGTGATATCAGATGAATAATAGAGGTCCAGATAATTTTCAGTTGTAAGGACTTTACCGTTTATTTTTTCAATCAAATTACCCCTTTTCATACCGGCTTTTTCGGCAGGACCTCCTTCTGATACATATGCTACAGCGGCAATCAGTTCATTGCCCTCTTCGTTTTTGTAATATACCACAGGAGTAAATCCGTAAGTGGTTGATACACCCTGCACACTGCTTGTAAACTCTTCCATATTGTCTGTCAGCATAGTCCATTTGTCTATCTGATTTTCTCCGTCGTGGTACCTTATTCCCTCTACCGTAGCAATAGGGTCAGAATTTGTAGCAGGGTCGAGCTTGCTTAGATCATCGGATATCTCTTCGTTCCAGTAATAATAAACTTCAAGAGCCTCTTTGGCGAAGGTATTGGCCAGTCTTGTTTCTTCTGTTATTTTGTTTTTCCCTTCCGGATTGTTTATATCAGAACGGTTACAGCCTGATATTATACCTCCTAACAGTATAATACCTGCAATTGTGATTTTAAGTCTGTTAAAGTCCATAGTTTTTTGCTTTTAAGATTTATGTAAGATTTTAAATTCTCATTAGACAGTCTATCGCATCGTTGTATTCTTTTACCATTCGTTCTACAACCTCATTTGCGGTAGGGATATCATCAATCATGCATGACACCTGGCCTATTTCCAGTTCTCCTTCTGACAAATCTCCTTCGAAGATTCCTTTCATAGCCCTACCTTTGCCTAAAAGTTCCGTAAGCTCTTCCGGCGTAGCTCCTCTGTTTTCGGCAGACTCTATATTGTGATAGAAATCGTTTTTGATTAATCTTGTAGGTACTATTTTCTTCAGTGCAAGCATGGTGTCGCCCTCTTTCAGTTCCGTACAGAGGCTTTTGAATTTCTCATGTGCGGAACTCTCTTGGGTTATTGCGAAACGTGTCCCCACCTGTACACCTTCAGCCCCCAAAGCAAATGCGGCAAGCATACTCCGGCCGGTAGCTATCCCTCCGGCGGCTATCAGAGGAATCTCCAGATGCCTTTTAATTTGAGGAATAAGGACCATTGTAGTGGTTTCTTCCCTTCCGTTGTGTCCTCCTGCCTCGAATCCTTCTGCTACTACCGCATCAACACCGGCCTCCTGACTTTTGAGTGCGAACTTGGTGCTTGCCACAACGTGTGCTACCTTAATTCCGTTTTCATGCAGCTTTCCTGTCCATGTCTTTGGATTGCCGGCCGAGGTGAAAACAACAGGAACTTTCTCTTCTATCACAACCTCTATGATGGCTTCCGAGTATTTTGAAATCAGTGGAATATTTACCCCGAAAGGCTTGTCGGTGGCCTTTCTGCATTTTCTGATATGCTCTCTGAGGATATCAGGATACATCGAGCCTGCTCCTATAAGTCCTAAACCACCTGCATTGCTTACGGCTGCTGCGAGTTCCCATCCACTGCACCAAACCATACCTCCTGATATGATAGGGTATTTTATGCCGAAAAGTTCTGTGATTCTGTTGTTCATTTGTTGATTATTTTAATGGTAGTCTGTTGAACAGACAATGTTATAGTTCTCTTTTTAATTCTTCATACAAGTCTACAGGGCCTAAATGCCAATATTTTGTGCTTTCGGTTGATAGTTTCTTGTAAAGTTCAGAATGATATATACGACTTAAACTCTCTTCAAGTGTGTAGCCGTAATCATCGTGCAGATATTCTACCAGCCAACTTATCTTTCCAGGCAGAAGCAGATGTATATTACTTTGATTTATCTGGAACATATTACTTCGTTTTTTATCTATTTTTCCATGATACAAAAATATGTTTTATTCCCGATAAAATCAATATAAAGACCTGGCTTTCTGTGAAAAAAAGATTGGATAACCACCTAAAATAAAATGCTTCGTCGTTTGATTCAAAATGAACGGTCGTTTAGAATCGAATGACGAAGCGTTTATTTTTCAATTCTACAAGCCAAAATCACAATATATTGTGATTTTGCTGAGAAATGAATACCTTTTTAGGATGAATAATTGTAAAATCACAGTATATTGTGATTACTTTGTATAAGAAAAGCTTTGCAAACGTGTTTATATCTCTATCGTTTGACAGTTGTCAAACGTACAGACGACAGCTGTCAAACAAATATCCCACACGTGTCAAACATATGTCCGACAGCTGTCAAACAACAAAGATTTTTTATCTTTTAAAACCGGATATAAACAGTCTTCCAAGAATGTATAAAATCTGATATTTTAAATATATTGTCGGATAAATCTTTTATCGGTGCTTAATTTATAATACCTTTGCGTCTTAAAACCCATAAACTCGTATGAAAATAAGAATTTTACTACTTTTTAGTTTGATGTTATTACTGCGTTTAAACTCTAATGCAGAAACATATAAATATCGTGTTACATTGAGAGATAAGTCGCTCACTGCTTATAGTTTAGACCGTCCGCAGGAGTTTTTGTCCGAACGTGCTTTGGAGCGCAGACACAGACAGGGAATAGACATCGATTCTACAGACTTGCCTGTTTGCAAAACATATATCGACCGTCTTGTGGAGCAGGGTGGGGAGTATCAGATGCAGAGCAAGTGGAACAATACAGTCCTGATGCTGGTTCACGACGAGGAGATAGCAGAGCGCTTCAGACAAAATCCGTTTGTGGTTGATGTCAGGAAAGTATGGGTATCGCCTGACACTGTTTTTCCACGAAACAAGGACAGGAAAAAAGAGATAACCAACAAGTGGAAAAAGACTGGCGATTATTATGGAGTTGCGTCCCGGCAGATAAAGATTCATCATGGCGACAGTCTGCACTTGGCAGGATTTCGTGGAGAGGGTATGCATGTGGCAGTCATAGATGCCGGTTATTATAATGTGGACAAAATGAAGTTTTTCCGCAAGCTCCATATACTTGGAACAAAGGATTTTGTGAATCCCAATTCGGATATTTACGCAGAGCATAATCACGGACTGAAAGTTCTTTCCTGCATGGCTGTCGATATGCCTAAGGTTATGGTTGGTTCTGCTCCGGGAGCATCCTACTGGCTTTTAAGGAGTGAAGATAATGATACTGAACAGCCGGCGGAAGAAGACTATTGGGCTGCTGCAGTGGAATTTGCAGACAGCGTGGGAGTGGATGTGGTAAACACTTCTCTTGGATATTATTCTTTTGATGATGCAGCGAACAATTATAAGTATCGCGACCTCGACGGGCGTACGTCGCTTATGTCGCGTTCGGCTTCTATAGCTTCTAAAAAAGGTATGCTTATAGTGTGCAGTGCCGGAAATTCAGGTGCTTCAAGCTGGAAGAAAATCACTCCTCCGGGGGATGCAGAAGGGGTACTTACTATAGGTGCAGTCAATACAGACGGTGTGAATGCCGATTTTTCTTCTGTTGGAAATACCGCCGACGGGCGTATAAAGCCGGATGTTATGGCGGTGGGTTTCCATTCCAGTGTGGCAGGAACCAATGGAGGTACTTCATATGGCAATGGCACTTCTTTTGCTTCGCCTATCTTCTGTGGTCTTGTAACCTGTCTTTGGCAGGCTTGTCCGTGGCTGACGGTTACGGAACTTATAGATGTTGTTCATCGGGCTTCGGACAGATATGAATATCCGGACAATATATTCGGCTATGGCATTACGGATATGTGGAAAGCTTATCGGATAGGTATGGATATGAAAAACAAATAAAATACTCTGTATGATGGAAAACGAAGCGATGTCTTTATACGAACTGAATTCCCTTGTGCGCCGGGGACTTCACGCCTGTCTGCCGGATGAATACTGGATACAGGCGGAGCTGAGCGATGTGCGTTCTAATTATTCCGGACATTGCTACATGGAGTTTGTACAGAAGGACCCTAAAAGCAATGCTCTGATAGCCAAGGCGCGTGGAGTGATATGGAGCAATGTATTTATGCGTCTTCGTCCATATTTCGAGCATGAAACAGGTCAGGCTTTTGTTTCAGGGATAAAGGTGATGGTGAAGGTAACTGTCGATTTTCACGAGTTGTACGGTTTTTCGCTAACAGTAGTAGATATTGACCCTGCATATACCATAGGCGATTTGGCCCGCAGGAGAAAAGAAATTCTGAAGAAGCTTGATGAAGAAGGCATACTGACGATGAACAAGGAACTTGAAATGCCTGAACCGCTGCAGAGGATAGCTGTAATTTCATCGGCTACAGCAGCCGGCTACGGAGATTTCTGCAATCAGTTGCATGGCAATAAGTTCGGTTTCGTCTTTTATACAAAACTCTTTCCTGCCATAATGCAGGGTGACAGGGTGGAGGAATCTGTTATTTCAGCTTTGGAACGTATTTATGCCGAATGCGATAACTGGGATGTGGTGGTCATTATCCGTGGCGGAGGAGCGACATCCGATTTGTCGGGATTCGATACATACGATTTGGCTGCACATTGTGCGCAGTTCCCCTTGCCGGTGATAACCGGTATCGGACATGAACGTGACGATACTGTGATTGATATGGTTTCGCACACAAGGGTAAAGACTCCTACGGCAGCTGCCGAATATATAATAGGTAGAATGCTTGAAACGGCAGGCAGGCTGGAGGACCTGTCAGAGCGTATCCGCAGCGAGATTCCTGTACGGCTTAATGCTGAGGCAGAGCGTATCAGCAGGCTTGTGGCACGTGTGCCGTTGGTGGTTCAGTCAAGGATACAGCGTGAAAATATGCGATGCGAGAGGAACTATTCACGCTTGCAGATGGCATGGCAGAAGCGTTTTATCAGAGAGGAACATCAGTTGGATGTTCTGCCGCGCCTCGTAATGCTTGCCACTTCGCGGATGGAAAAAGAGAAACACCGGCTGGAACTTGTTGACAGGATTCTGAAGTCAGCCTCGCCGGAGCATCTTCTGAAGCGTGGGTATAGTATAACCCTCTATAATGGTAGGGCTGTGCGCGATACTTCGATACTCAAACCGGGGGATGAAGTGGAAACAGTTTTGGCTACAGGTAAATTCAAGAGTATAGTAAAATAAATAGTATTATAGATATGGCAGCAAAAAAAGAGACATATACAGAAGCCATGAAAAAGTTAGAGGCTATTGTGGCTAAAATAGAGGGTGGAGAACTCGATATTGATCAGTTGGGAGATAGTCTGAAAGAAGCTCAGAAACTCATAAAGTTCTGCAAGGACAAACTTTATAAGGCTGATGAAGAAATAAGAAAAATGCTTGACGACAGTCAGGGCGGAGAAGAATAATAATGTAAGCGTAGTGGACGGATTTTAAGATTTTAGTCTAAATATTTATTGTAAAAATTGGAATATGTAAATTAAAATCTTACATTTGCCGTCAATGTAATATAATTGAAAACAAAAAATATTAAATAATATAGTTATGAAAGAAATTGACTGGTCTAATTTGTCTTTCGGTTATATGAAGACAGATTACAACGTACGTTGCTATTATCGCGACGGAAAGTGGGGTGAATTGGAACTTTGTTCGGAAGAAACACTTAATATCCATATGGCGGCAACATGTCTGCATTATGGACAGGAAGCTTTTGAAGGACTTAAGGCATATCGCGGAAAGGATGGAAAGATTCGTGTGTTCCGTCCACAGGCAAATGCAGAACGTTTGCAAAGCACTTGCAACGGTATTCTTATGCCGGAGTTTCCTACAGAACTGTTCTGCGAAGCTGTAAAGAAAGTGGTTAAGGCAAACGAACGTTTTCTGCCTCCATATGAAAGCGGTGCTTCTTTGTATATCCGTCCGTTGCTTATCGGTACAGGAGCACAGGTGGGCGTACATCCGGCCAGTGAGTATCTTTTCGTAGTCTTTGTCACTCCGGTAGGTCCTTATTTCAAAGGTGGATTTGCTACTAACCCTTATGTGATAATCCGTCAGTTTGACCGTGCCGCTCCGCTTGGAACAGGTACTTTCAAGGTAGGTGGTAACTATGCTGCAAGTCTTCGTGCCAATAAAATGGCTCACGATGCCGGCTATGCAAGCGAGTTCTATCTTGATGCAAAGGAAAAGAAATATATCGACGAGTGTGGTGCTGCCAACTTCTTCGGTATCAAAGACAATACTTATGTAACTCCGCTTTCTACATCTATTCTGCCTTCTATCACAAACAGAAGCTTGATGCAGTTGGCTGAAGATATGGGGTTGAAAGTTGAACGTCGTCCTATTGCTGAAGAGGAGCTTGAAACATTCGAAGAAGCCGGAGCATGCGGTACAGCAGCCGTTATCAGCCCTATAGAACGTATCGATGATTTGGAAAACAATAAATCATACGTTATTGCAAAGAATGGCAAGCCGGGTCCTATAAGCGAAAAACTTTACAATAAGTTGCGTGCTATTCAGTATGGTGACGAACCGGATCCGTACGGATGGGTGATGATAGTAGAATAAGATTGTACATACTATTATAAACTTTTTAAAAAAAACTATTATGGAAACACAGGAGAAGATTACAGTGATGGGTGTTCTCTCAGAGGGAATATCATTGGGTATGAAAAATGCGGTATCATTGTTGGTTGCAACAGTACTTTGGATTGTTACAATATGGATACCATATTTGAATGTTGGTACTACCATTGCCATGACTACAATTCCTATTGAATTGAGCAAAGGCAAGGTCATTTCTCCGGTATTTATTTTTGACAGTAAGTATCGTAAATATATGGGAGAATATTTTACTCTGATAGGACTGATGGCTATGGCTGTAATTCCGGCACTGTTTTTCATGATAGTTCCTGCCATTGTTATCAGTTTAGGATGGTCATTGGCTATTTATATATTATTGGACAAAGGAGTTGCGCCTGGTGAAGCTATGGTACAGAGTAACAAAGCTACATATGGATATAAATGGACAATTTTTGGAGTTCAGTTCATCTTAGGTATTGCATACTCTATATTGTCGTTTATATTCGGTCTTATTCCACTCTTGGGTATTCTGCTTATTCTGTGCCTTGTTATAGCTTATGTTATTATCGGTATGGGATGTTCAGCTGTTGTCTATCGTAATTTGACTGCTGATGAACAGAAAGCAGCATATGCAGAAGATGAACTCTCTGATGTACAGGAATAAATGTTGTTGGGAAATTTATTAATGTTTATTCGTAAATCAGAGATAATTGGTAAACTGTTGTTATAGAGAGAGTATTTGATAATTTGTTTTATATAGAATTAAATAAAGAGATGAAGAAGTTTGTTTATTGTATTTTTATCATAATTGGCTTGTTTTTTGTTTCTTCTTGTAGTAAGAATGAACCTGAGGGAGGCTCTAATGCAGTGAAAGGTAAGTATAAAATAGAGGTAACCCAAACTGGAGATTTGGAGTACTTTACTATAGATACTTCAATAACTGGAGGAAATGGATTAAATAACGGAATATACGACGAGAACGGTAATGATTTGGGTACTTCGTATTCTTTAAGTGAAAAAGAATCGAAGAGAAGTTTTTACAGTTATGAAACAGCAGATGATGGCATTACTTTGATTTTTGTCCAATTGGCCTATTGTGAGGACTTGACTAAAAGTATGACAACAGAAGTTAAAGTCTACTTTAATGGAAAGCTTTTTGATACAATAAAACGAACTTTCAAAGGTGAAGATACTTCTCCATTGTCCAAGCATTGGATTCAGGTTGAGGATTAATCTTATATTGAATAAACTGCATTTATCCACTCCTATAATATAGGGGTGGATAAATTTTTTATTTATAACTATATTCTATAACTTTGTAAGCAAATTGGAATAACATGGGAAAAGGTAAATTAGCTAAATTTGCAGATATGGCGGAATATCCGCATGTGTTCGAATATCCGTATTCGGTGGTTGATGAAGTTAACTTCGAGATGAAGGGAAACTGGAACCGTGACTTCTTCAAGAATGATAATCCTATCGTTCTGGAACTTGGTTGCGGAAGAGGTGAATACACCGTAGGACTTGCAAGGAGATATTCTGACAAGAATTTTATAGGGGTTGATATAAAGGGTGCGCGTATGTGGACCGGAGCTACAGAGGCTTTGAATGAAGGACTGAAAAATGCTGCTTTCCTGCGTACTAATATAGAGATTATAGACCGTTTCTTCGCACCGGGAGAGGTTAGCGAAATATGGCTTACATTCTCGGACCCACAGATGAAGAAGGCTACAAAGCGTCTTACTTCCACTTATTTCATGGAAAGATACAGGAAATTTCTCGTTCCGGGTGGGGTGGTACATCTGAAGACTGACAGTAATTTCATGTTTACATATACCAAATATATGATAGAGGCTAACAATTTGCCTGTAGAATTTATTACTGACGACCTTTATCATTCGGGAATGGATGATGATATTCTCAGTATTCGTACATACTACGAACAGCAGTGGCTTGACAGAGGTCTGAATATCAAGTATATCAAGTTCAGACTGCCGCAGGAAGGTGAGCTGAAGGAACCGGATGTGGAAATCGAACTTGATGACTACAGAAGCTATAACCGTAGCAAAAGAAGTGGACTTAAGACCAGTAAATAATTCGATATAAGGACGTTTGAATGGTTCTTAAATACTGATTAAACGATGTTTAAATAAAAAACAATTATGACACTATATCCAAAATTGATTCTTGACGCACTCTCTACAGTGCGTTATCCTGGAAACGGGAAAAATATTGTTGAGGCTGAAATGGTGGCCGACAATCTCCGTATAGACGGAATGAAAGTAAGCTTCTCGATTATTTTCGAAAAGCCTACAGACCCGTTTATGAAATCTGTAGTTAAATCGGCAGAAACTGCTATCCATACATATGTTTCCAAAGAGGTAGAAGTAAACATAACAACAGAAAGCAAGCAGGCTGCACGTCCTGAACCGGGAAAACTCCTTCCTCAGGTGAAGAATGTGATTGCCGTATCATCCGGTAAGGGTGGTGTAGGTAAATCGACTGTGGCCGCAAACCTTGCTGTTGCTCTCTCTAAGTTGGGCTACAAAGTCGGTCTGCTCGACGCTGATATCTTCGGTCCGTCTGTACCGAAGATGTTTCAGGTGGAAGATGCACGTCCATATGCAGAAGAAGTTGGCGGACGCGATTTGATTGTACCGGTAGAAAAATATGGTATAGAGTTGTTGTCTATAGGATTCTTCGTAAGTCCTGAACAGGCCACTCTCTGGCGCGGAGCAATGGCAAGCAATGCCTTGAAACAGCTCGTGGGTGACGCAAAATGGGGAGAACTCGATTATTTCGTTCTTGACACTCCTCCGGGAACAAGCGATATTCATCTTACTCTCTTGCAGAACCTTGCCATTACGGGTGCGGTGATAGTAAGTACACCTCAGGAAGTGGCTTTGGCTGATGCACGCAAGGGTATCAATATGTATCAGAATGATAAGGTGAATGTGCCTATCCTCGGTCTGGTGGAAAATATGGCTTGGTTTACTCCGGCAGAACTTCCTGAAAACAAATACTATCTGTTCGGAAAGGAAGGAACAAAAAGACTGGCAGAAGAGCTTAATGTACCTTTATTGGGACAGATTCCTATCGTGCAGAGCATATGCGAAGGAGGAGATAACGGTACTCCGGTGGCTCTTAACGAAGATTCTATTACAGGACAGGCATTTATCGAACTTGCCAAGAATGTGGTAGAACAGACTGAAAAAAGGAATGCTGAAATTGCTCCGACACAGATTGTACAGACTCATAAATAATATAGGGTTATGATGAATGATGAAATTAAAAAGGCATGCGAAGTCATGTATAAAGGCGGAGTAATCCTATATCCTACAGATACAGTGTGGGGTATAGGTTGCGATGCAACAAACGAAGAGGCAGTAAAGAAGGTTTTTGAAATTAAGCGCAGGGCTGACAGTAAGGCTATGTTAGTGTTGGTGGACAGTCCGGTAAAAGTTGAATCGTATGTCAGCGATGTGCCTAATGTGGCATGGGATTTGATAGAGATGACAACAAAACCGCTTACAATAATCTATGATGGAGCAAGAAATCTTGCGCCAAACCTTATTGCCGAGGATGGCAGCGTGGGTATAAGGGTTACTTCGGAAGAATTCTCAAAACAGCTTTGTTTCAGATTCAAAAAACCGATTGTCTCCACTTCGGCAAATATCAGCGGTGAGCCTTCTCCTGCCGTATTCAGCGAAATCAGTGAGGAAATAAAGAATGCTGTAGACTATATTGTAGACTACAGAAGAGAGGAAACCGGTCCTGCAAAACCGTCAAGTATAATCAAACTTGGCAAGGGCGGTGTAGTTAAAGTTATCAGAGAGTAGTTGATATAAATTTGCTGGAGAATGAAGACTAAGGAAAAATTTTCTTTTTTGCAGAGTTTTCTGAAGTGGAGAGAAAAGCATATCACCGATAAGCAGTTCATACTCATACTTAGTTTCCTGGTAGGTATCTTTACTGCTCTGGCTGCTTTTGTCCTGAAGTTCCTTGTAGAATATATAAAGGAGTTCCTTACTGAGAACTTTGATACAACAGGAGCCAACTGGCTGTATCTGGTCTATCCGGTAGCCGGAATTTTCATTACCGGACTGTTTATCAGATATATTGTACGCGATGACATAAGCCATGGTGTGACTAAGATTTTGTATGCGATTTCGCGTCGTCAGAGTAGGATAAAGGGACATAATGTGTGGTCGTCTGTCTGCGCATCAGCAATAACCATCGGTTTCGGTGGATCTGTAGGAGCCGAGGCGCCTATAGTTCTTACGGGGTCTGCCATAGGTTCCAACCTTGGAAGCATGTTCCGTATGGATCATAAGACTCTTATGCTGCTGTTGGGGTGTGGTGCTGCAGGTGCTGTGTCCGGAATATTCAAGGCACCTATAGCCGGACTGGTATTTACCCTTGAGGTGCTTATGTTCGACCTGACAATGGCTTCTCTGCTGCCACTGCTTATTTCAAGTGTTACGGCTGCATGTATGTCTTATCTGCTTACAGGTACGGAGGCTATGTTCCAGTTCACATTGGACTATCCTTTTGCTCTTGAGCGCATTCCTTATGCTATGGTATTGGGGATTTTCTGCGGTTTGATAGCATGGTATTTTACACGTTCGATGAACTGGATTGAGAATATATTCAGGCGTTTCTCCAGCCCGTATTCAAAGTTTGTGCTCGGAGGTATAATGCTGAGTATCCTTATCTTCCTTTTCCCTCCTCTCTATGGTGAAGGTTATGACACTATATCGCTTCTGCTTAACGGAACTTCAAGCACTGAGTGGGATACGGTAATGAACAATTCTCTGTTCTATGGTCATAGCGGACTTCTGGTAGTGTATCTGTTGCTTATCATTCTGTTCAAGGTTTTTGCTTCAAGTGCGACCAATGGTGGTGGAGGATGTGGTGGTATTTTTGCACCAAGTCTGTTCCTGGGATGTATAGCCGGATTCGTATTCTCTCATTTATGCAATGAGTTCAATATAGGAAGTACATATATACCTGAGAAGAACTTTGCTCTTATGGGTATGGCCGGACTTATGTCTGGGGTGATGCATGCCCCTCTTACCGGGGTGTTCCTTATTGCTGAGCTTACCGGCGGATACGGATTGTTCCTTCCTCTTATGATTGTTTCCGTATTTGCGTATCTTACTATAAAGGTGTTCGAGCCTCATAGTATATATTCAATGCGTCTGGCCAAGAAAGGAGAACTTATCACTCACCACAAGGACAAGGCTGTACTTACTATGATGAATATTGAGAGCATAATGGAAACAGACTTCCTTACAGTGAAACCGGAAATGGATTTGGCGCAGATGGTGAAGGTCATCTCAAAGTCAAGTAGAAATATGTTCCCTGTGATAGATGCCAATGATGAGCTCATAGGAATAGTCAATCTTGACGACATAAGGAATATAATGTTCCGTCAGGAGTTGTATCACAGATATACTGTGGAAAGTTTTATGACTGTTCCTAAGGCTAAACTTGTCACTACGGATTCTATGGAAGAGGTTATGGAGAAGTTCGATTCTACAAAGGCATGGAACCTTCCTGTAGTGGACGAGGATAATAAATATAAAGGATTTGTTTCAAAGTCGAAGATGCTCAATACTTACCGTCAGGTACTTGTAGACTTCTCGGCAGAATAAACTTAAGATTATGGAAAAGAAAGATTTGCGTATAGTTTATATGGGTACACCAGAGTTTGCGGTAGAAAGTCTGCGCAGACTCGTGGAAGGTGGATATAATATAGTGGCAGTAATAACCATGCCTGACAAACCTATGGGACGTCATGGCAGTGTCCTTCAGCCAAGTCCGGTAAAGCAGTATGCCGTATCTCAGGGATTGAAGGTATTACAGCCGGAGAAGCTTAAGGATGAGGCTTTCGTAGAAGAACTTCGTTCGCTGAAGGCCGATTTGCAGATTGTGGTTGCTTTCAGAATGTTGCCTGAAGTTGTATGGAATATGCCTCCTATGGGTACATTCAATCTGCATGCGTCGTTATTGCCGCAGTACAGAGGTGCAGCTCCTATAAACTGGGCTGTGATAAACGGTGATACAGAAACAGGTATAACAACATTTTTCCTGAAACATGAGATAGATACTGGTGAGATTATAGACCAGGTAAGAGTGCCTATTGCCGATACGGACAATGTAGAAGTGGTATATGACAAGCTTATGATGCTTGGAGGAGATTTAGTGCTCAAGACAGTAGATGCCATTCTTGAAGGAAACGTTAAGACTACTCCTCAGGAGGAGCTTGTAAAAGTAGACGAATTGCGTCCGGCACCGAAGATTTTCAAGGAAACATGCCGTATAGACTGGAATGCAGGAGTGAAGAAAGTGTATGACTTCGTGAGAGGGCTGTCGCCATATCCTGCAGCATGGACAGAACTGTATCAGGGAAACTCAGCTCCGGTCATGCTCAAGATTTTTGAAACAGAGAAGATATTCTGTAGCCATGATTATAAGCCTGGAACTATTTTGACAGACAATAAAACTTATCTGCATGTAGCTTCAACAGACGGCTATGTCAATGTATTGTCACTGCAGCTGGCGGGCAAAAAGAGAATGCCTGTTGCCGATTTCCTGCGAGGATTCCATGCTTCTGACAATTCTTGTCTGGCTTGAACTTTGTAGTCTGACAATTGTTTCAGATGTAGTATTGTCCTCAGACTGGTATTTTATTCTGAAACCTTTAAAGTTGGCGTTAGAGTATTCCGGTATGCTTGAAAGAGTAAACGACGCTATACCCCAATAGAGTTTGTCGCCATTATCGGAGTTTTTATTGTGGCGAAGCTCAACCTCTAACAGTCCCTCATCGTCTATCTGTGTATTTTCTGTAAGTAGCAGACTGATACGGTGGGGGATTGTTTCATTGCTTCCCGAGATATTGAACTCGATATTCAGATGTTCGTTGCTGATGTTTGCGTATGTTATCTCTATTAAATCATTTCCGAAACTTTCTTTATCTTCGTCATTGTTTAATCTCAAGTCATCAGCCTTTTTTGTCAGTACTTTATATAAATCGTATATAGTAACTTCCTTACCGGTGTTAACCTTGGAATCCTTATCCTCTGCATTTGGAAAATTTATGTTGACGAGTATTCTTTGTCCAATGCTGTCTGCTTCGTAGCTTCTTATTATGTCCGGATTCTTGGGAATGACATCGCCATACAAATCCGAGTTTATGGAATAATCGCTCAGATTGTTGACTGTACCCATTGTAGGATATAGTTCAGGATAGTTTTCATTATTTATGCATGACTGTAGGATTGCTCCTAAGATACTTATACAGATTATGCCGACTGTGCTAATATTAAGTTTCATAAAAGTGTTGTTTGCAAGTTCTGACTTTAAAATGAAATTAAGTTTACGATACTGCATAAAAACGTGTTAAAAAATAGGAATAAAAAAAATAGTATAAGTTAATGCAGTATTTTTGCTTTTGATTCATTTAACTATAGAACAAAAATCCCAATATGACTGAAGAAGAATTGTCTTTAAAATGTGCGAAAGCTGACCCGGATGCCAGGAAAAGGCTCTATGAGGTTTATGGCGGTCAGTTATTCGCTATATGTCTTCGGTATATAGGTGACAGGGATACATCGCAAGATGTATTTCATGACGGTATGATAAAGATTTACCAGTCGATAGGACAATTTAAATATCTTGGTGACGGTTCGCTCAAGGCATGGCTTTCCAGGGTAATGGTGAATGAGGCGTTAGGATATCTGAGAAAGAAAAACATGCAGATGCAGCAGGAAACTCTGGTTGAGCAATTGCCGGATACGCAGTTGGATGATGATGGCGAAGTGAACAATATTCCGAACAAGGAACTGATGAGGATGATTCGGGAACTGCCTGACGGATACAGAACGGTATTCAACCTTTTTGTTTTTGAAGAGAAAAGTCACAAGGAAATAGCCTCTATGTTAGGTATATCGGAACATACTTCGTCGTCGCAGTTTTATAGAGCAAAGACACTATTAATGAAAAAAATAAATGAATACAGGAAGAGTATATGAATGAAATGAACGAAAAATGGATAAAAGATATTCGTAGCCGGATGGAGAACTATTCGGAACCTCTCCCTGCTGACTTATGGGAGAAAATAGATGCTGATATCTCCAGGCCTAAAGTAATCCCGATGTGGAGGAAATGGACTTCTGTAGCTGCAGCAGCTGCTGTAGTACTGGCTGTTTCTACTGTGTCATTATTCTATTGGACATCGGAACCTTCGCTGAAAGAATCGAATCTTTCTATTGCCGAAGCTCCTGCTATCGACAATACAGAACAAAAGGATACACCTAAAGACGTTATACCGGAAGATGTAAAGCCTATTGTTGCGGAAGTGAAAAATGACAAACTTCTGTCTGCCGTATCAGCAAAAGTTTATGATGAAGATGAATCGAATGTCTATACTATAGAGGAAAAACAGTCAGTAGCAGTTTCAGACAATAGTCCTGTGGTAGTGACAAACGATGAAAAGCAGGAAGAACCGACTTCGGATATGAAGGAGGAAGATAGCTCCTCGGCTAAGGAGAAGAGAATAAATATGATGAAAGCTGATAGGGAAACAGTACGACGCAATGCTTCATATCTTGCAATGGCTGATGACGGAAACGGAAAGAGACGCAGTAAAATGCAGATAGGTGTTGCTACAGGTAATATTCCGTACTCTTCGTCAAGTAATTTTAGCGGTATGTCAAGATTGGGAATGTCTACAAAGACTCTTTCGAGTGCAAATAATTTGATAGTTGGCGAGATTTCGGATGCGACTGCTTCTTACACTCAGATGCTGTCCAATAATATCAATAAGGAAACATATACCGACATAAAGCATCATATGCCGGTTACTGTAGGAGCATCTGTGAAATGGGGCTTTAGTGAAAACTGGGCTTTGGAAACAGGGCTTAACTATACTTATCTTTATTCTGAACTCCGTTCGGGAGCAAAATCTTATATAGAAGATGAGCAGAAGCTTCATTATGTAGGTATTCCTTTGAAAGTGCAGCGCTCTGTATGGAGCAACAGCATCTTTTCTTTCTATGCCTCTGCCGGAGGTATGATGGAGAAATGTGTTTCCGGTTCTTTGGACAGAGTTACTGTGGATGAGAGTAATAGAAAGACTTATTTCAGCGAGGATTTGAATGTAAAACCGTTGCAGTTTTCTGTTCTTGCATCTGTTGGTTTGCAGGCAAACTTCAATAAGCTGCTGAGTCTGTATTTGGAACCGGGTATGATATACTATTTCGATGATAATACAGATGTTCTTACAATACGAAAGGATAAACCTTTCAATTTTAATCTTCAGTTAGGACTCAGATTTAATCTCGGAAAATAGTGATATGACGATTCGCTGAACGCCTGATGTTTTTCTAAATTCAATTTAAACAGTATTTAATCACTGTTTAAATGCTGTTCGAATACCATTAGAATGCCGTTATAATAACATTCGAAGAATATTGATTTTTAATTTCGGAAAAGAATTCATATCTTTGTTCTTATACTAATATTATAACAGTTCTGAAATGAATAAAGTTTTGATTTCTCCATCTTTGCTGTCGGCCGATTTCGGTTGTCTTAAAGATGATTTGGACAAGATAAACCGCAGTGAGGCGGACTGGTTGCATATAGATATTATGGACGGTGTGTTCGTTCCTAATATTTCATTCGGATTTCCGGTACTGGAGTATGTAGCCAAGCTTTGCAACAAGCCTCTTGATGTTCATCTTATGATTGTACAGCCTGAAAAGTTTATAAAGGAAGTGAAGGCTTTAGGCTCAATGATGATGAATGTACACTATGAGACTTGTCCGCATCTGCATCGCGTGGTGCAAATGATTAAGGGTAACGGCATGAAAGCCGGCGTCACACTTAATCCGGCTACTCCGGTTGCTGTATTAAGTGATATCATTGCCGACCTCGATATGGTGCTTCTGATGAGTGTAAATCCGGGTTTCGGCGGACAGAAATTCATCCCAAACACTTTGAACAAGGTTCGCCAGTTGAAGAAACTTATCGAAGAAACCGGGTCCAACGCACTGATAGAAGTCGATGGCGGTGTAAATTTGGAAACCGGTAAACAGCTTGTTGATGCAGGTGCTGATGTTCTTGTGGCAGGAAATGCCATTTTCAATGCTCCGGATATGATAGACATGATTCATAAAATGAAAAACTTATAATTACTCAGATTGGAGAAAAAGTCCTATTTGGTGAGTTATCCATTATTCCGGTTGACAGTTTTCATGGCAGCCGGAATTTTTTTCTTCGACAGATTTCTGCCGGACGTATCTGTACGGTCTTTACTTATTATTATTTGTGGTGTCATTTTACCGTTGCTTTTGTCGGCAGTAATTAAATTCAGAAAATTCACTCTGAATTATTCTTTCGGATTTATAGCCTCTGTTTGTTTCTTTCTACTTGGCGGAATGCTGATTGTTCAGAAGAAAAACAGTATAGAATATGAGTGGCATGAGAGATCTTTATGTTATTACGGGGTAGTAGAGGCTACTCCGGAAGTGAGGGGCAAGACTTTGTGTTCGGAAGTGAAGGTTGAATATTGTATTCCATCTGCCTCAGACAGTATCGGACGGCATTATGTCAATCGTAATATCCTGTTATATTTTATTCCTGATTCATTATCCTATATTCCACGATGTGGTGATAAAATAGTATTTCATACTTCTATTTCCCGACCTGTTTCGGATATAGAGTTTATGGGCTTCGATTATGCCGGATATCTTTTCAACAAAGGAATATCGGGTACGGCTTTGGCTTTTTCCGGTAATTGGAAAGGTATCAAAGTGGAAGAACCTAATTCATTAAAGCATATGGCTTTAAGATGTAGAGATGCAGTTTCCGCCATGTTCAGAAGTTGGGATATGGACGATGATGAATTGGCTGTGGTTTCTGCATTGACAATAGGCGACAAGAGCGAGCTCACTCCGGAACTGAAAGCTGTTTACAGTGGGGCAGGAACGAGTCATGTACTGGCTTTGTCAGGATTGCATGTCGGTATATTGTCTTGTATCCTTTATTTTCTGTTGTGGCCTTTGAGGAAACTGAAGGGTGGTAAAGCAATCCAGTCTGTAGTTGTTGCAGTGGCTTTGTGGATATTTGCTTTTATATCCGGGCTGAGTCCTTCGGTGGTAAGGGCTGTGACTATGTGTACGCTTTATCTTGTAGCCTCTGTTGTGGTGGAGAACGGTTTTTGCGGATTCTTTTCTCTGTCGCTTACCGCATTTATAATGTTGCTTTACAATCCTATGTATCTTTTCGATATAAGTTTTCAACTGTCGTTCGTGGCAGTGCTTTCCATCATTCTTTTTTATCCGGTCATTTCCGTATGGATAAAGAGCAGTAACAGGCTTGTACATTATATATGGAATGCAATGTCTGTTTCATTGGCAGCTCAGCTTGGTACCTTACCTCTTATACTATATTATTTCGGTACTTTCCCTACATATTTCCTGATGGCAAATCTTGTAGTAGGTGTTTTGGCATTGTGCATACTATCGCTTACGATAGCTTCTCTTGTCTGTTCATTTATTCCTGTAGTGGGAGATTTGTGTATATGGCTTTTAGAAGTGGTGACAAAGATTCTTAACGGTTCAATGCAGTTTGTTCATAGTCTGGAGGGAGCGCAGATAACCTCACTCTATTTCAATCAGATTCAGGTGCTGTTTGCCTTTGTTCTTTTATGCCTGCTATATGTCTTTCTCAAAAAGAAAACCCCTGCCGGACTTATAAGAATTCTTTCTGTATCTTGTCTGATAATAGTGGTTGAGGTTTATAAAATCCGTACAGAAGATGCTCCATCGCTGTTTTTTGCCCGTTCCGATTTATATATAAGAAATAACAGGGAACTTGAAGTCCTTGCATCGGAAAACGGACTGCATGAGATAAACGGAATCAGGATAGGGGTAATGAAATCTCCGCATTGGAAAGATGTCCGTATTACCGGAAAGACAAAACTTGCTACTTTGGACTATGTATATATAAGCAGGGGCTTCAGTGGTAGTATTACAGGGCTGTCCGGACTGTTTGATATAAAGAATGTGATTATAGATGAAACCGTGAGCGAAAGGTATCGGGGGTTTCTGAAAGACGAATGTGAGAAGCTTAACATAAAATACACAGAAAAATCCGCTCAAGCTTCTTTTAGAATACTTCTGTAAATAGAAAAAAAAGAGTACATTTGCCAACAATTTAACACAAACAATCAAATATGCTGTCAAAGATTATCTTACAAGCGAACATTGACAAGGTAGAAACCTATTTCGAAAAGGCTGACAAAATAGTTATAGTAACACATGTTTCGCCTGACGGTGACGCTCTCGGCTCATCGTTGGGGCTATGTCATTTCCTGCAGGGAATGGAGAAAAACGTGCATGTGATAGTTCCGAATGCTTTCCCAGAGTTCCTGCAGTGGATGCCGGGAGCAAAGGATATAATAAGATATGACAAGTATGCCGAGTTTGCCGACAAACTTATAGCTGAGGCAGACGTGATATGCTGTCTTGACTTCAATGCATTGTCAAGAATTGACGCTGTGGCAAAACCGGTGGCTGAATCGCAGGCACGCAAGGTTATGATAGACCATCATCTCAATCCTGAGCCATTCTGTAAGGTTACAATTTCGCATCCTAACATATCGTCAACATCTGAACTTGTTTTCCGACTGATATGCCGTCTTGGATGTTTTGACGATATTACATACGAAGGTGCACAGTGTATCTACACCGGAATGATGACAGATACGGGCGGATTTACATACAATTCTAACGACCGTGAAATATACTTCATCATAAGTGAACTGCTTTCAAAAGGTATAGACAAGGATGATATCTACCGTAAGGTGTTCAATACATATTCCGAAGGCCGTCTTCGCCTGATGGGTTATGTGCTTTATGATAAGATGGAAGTATTCCATCAGTTCCGTTCGGCACTGATATGGCTTACCAAGGACGAACAGAAGAAATTCCAGTATGTGAAGGGAGATACCGAAGGGTTCGTAAACATTCCTCTTCAGATGAAAGGTATATGTTTCTCTGTTTTCCTGCGTGAAGATACTGAGAAGAATATGATAAAAGTTTCATTGCGTTCGGTTGGAAACTTCCCTTGCAACAAGGTTGCAACAGAGTTTTTCAACGGTGGCGGACACCTGAATGCATCCGGCGGAGAATTCTATGGCACTATGGATGAGGCTATTGAATTGTTTAAACAGGCGCTTGTGAAATACGAGGATTTGCTGCTTAAGAACTGATTTATAGCGTATTTTTCTACAAAATTAACTATTACATCGACTAATTAAGTGTGGGGATAAAAATAGTTTTATTAATTTTGCCCTGTAAATTTTTAAAATAATGAAGAAACTATTCTATTTATCGGTATTGATATATACATTGTCTTTCGGACTTCAGAGTTGTAACAACGGAAAGACTTATGCTGAAATGAAGGAAGAAGAGGCTGATGCCATCAACAGGTTTATCTTGGAAAAAGATATAAAGGTTATCTCTGAAAAAGAATTTATAGAGAATGATACAATGACTGCTGAGAATGAGTTCGTACTCTTCGACAAAAGCGGTGTGTATATGAATATACAGTATCGTGGGGATGGTAAGATTCTGGAAGAAGGCAGATATAATATTTCTTCCCGTTTTATAGAAATCTGTATTAAGGATGTTCCTGATATGTCTATTTCAGCAGGAGATACGTTGGCTACAAACAAGTACTATCCTTATGCTACTTACTCGGAGAATTTCTTGCTTACGGTTGGTTCTTCTTCATCATATTCTGCATCTTTTACAGATCAGGCTCAAAGTGCGATGTACACAGCTTATTCAACTTCTGCCGTTCCAAACGGATGGCTTGTACCTTTTGCATATCTGAAGATGAAATCTTATATTTCAGCCCCACCGTCAGACAAAATTGCTCGTGTAAGACTGATTGTTCCTCATAGCGAAGGAACATCATTGGCTACACAATATGTATATCCTTGTTATTATGAAATAACTTATGACCTAAATTAATATATCTATGACTTTAATCAAATCAATTTCCGGTATTCGTGGTACTATAGGTGGCCAGGCCGGTGAAGGACTTAATCCGTTGGACATTGTGAAGTTTACATCAGCTTATGCTACGCTGATTCGTAAGACTACAACTGTAAAGAGCAACAAGATTGTTGTAGGACGCGATGCACGTATCTCAGGCGAAATGGTAAAGAACGTAGTTTGCGGTACTCTTATGGGTATGGGATTCGATGTTGTTAATATCGGTCTTGCTTCTACTCCTACTACAGAACTTGCTGTTACTATGGAAGGTGCATGCGGTGGTATTATCCTTACTGCAAGTCATAATCCAAGACAGTGGAACGCTCTGAAACTTCTGAACGAACACGGAGAATTCCTGAATGCGGCAGAAGGTAACGAAGTATTGCGTATTGCTGAAGCTGAAGAATTTACTTTTGCTGACATTGACAATATCGGTAAATATACAGAAAACAATACATACAATCAGCGTCACATCGACAGCGTATTGGCTTTGAAGCTTGTAGACGTTGAGGCTATCCGTAAGGCTAACTTCCGTGTGGCTATCGACTGTGTTAACTCTGTAGGTGGTATCATCCTTCCTCAGTTGCTCGAACAGTTGGGTGTTCAGCATGTAGAAAAACTTTATTGTGACCCTACAGGTGACTTCCAGCACAATCCTGAACCTCTTGAAAAGAACCTTACTGACATAATGGGACTTATGAAGAAGGGTGGAAATGATGTTGCTTTCGTAGTTGACCCTGACGTTGACCGTCTGGCTATCATCAGCGAAGATGGTTCTATGTACGGTGAGGAATACACACTCGTAACTGTTGCTGACTATGTATTGAAACACACTCCTGGAAATACAGTTTCAAACCTTAGCTCAACTCGTGCTTTGCGCGATGTTACTCGCAAATATGGTATGGAATACAATGCATCGGCAGTAGGTGAAGTGAATGTAGTAACTAAGATGAAGGCTACAAACGCCGTAATCGGTGGTGAAGGTAACGGTGGAGTTATCTATCCTGAATCACACTACGGACGCGACGCTCTTGTTGGTATAGCATTGTTCCTTACTCACCTTGCACACGAAGGCAAGAAAGTAACTGAACTCCGTGCTACATATCCTGAATATTTCATTGCAAAGAACCGTATCGACCTTACTCCTGAAACAGATGTTGATGCTATCCTTGTAAAGGTGAAGGAAATGTACAAGAACGAAGAAATCAACGACATCGACGGTGTTAAGATTGACTTCCCTGACAAGTGGGTTCACTTGCGTAAGAGTAATACTGAGCCTATCATCCGTGTTTACTCTGAAGCTTCTACTATGGAGGCTGCCGATGAACTTGGCAAGCAGATAATGGATATAGTGTACAGTCTGGCTAAGTAATCCTAATCACTACATATAGTAAATGCTCCCTTGATTGATGTCCGCGCTGGATATAATCGGGGGAGCATTTTTTATTTCTTGTTTTATTCCACCCACAGCATGTCACTCATTATACCGTCAGAAATGAAAATACCGTTTGGTGTCAGCTTCAGGGTGTTGTCTTTTATTTCGAGTGTTCCCTGATTGATATGCGGGCGAGCCATCTTAAGGCAATACTCATACAATTCGTTTCCATATTCTGCTTTAAGTTTTTCCAATGGCATCCCCCATACGGTACGGATAGTCGTAATAACGAAATCATTGTAACGGGTGTAGATCTCCAGCTCTTCGATTTCAGAAATGTTTGTGCCGGAATTTATGCCTTCTATATATTTATCCAGTGATGAAATGTTCCACTGTCTTGAATGTCCGTCGTATGAATGTGCAGACGGTCCGCATCCCAAATACTTTATCCCTGTCCAGTAGCTTGAGTTATGTCGTGAGTGCATTCCGGGACGGCAGAAATTTGAGATCTCATAATGCACATATCCGTTTTCTTTCAGACGCGAGATGAGTGTTTCAAACAGTGAATTGCTCAAATCCTCATCAGCCTCACTCACCTTGTTCTCTTCTCTCAGTTTGTAGAGTACAGTTCCTTCTTCATATATAAGATGGTAGGCCGAGATATGTTCCGGTGCCAGCGAGATAGCATTGTCAAGATCTTTGTTCCATGTATCCATACTTTCACCGGGGAGTCCGTACATAAGGTCGATGCTGATATTCCGGAATCCTGCATTTCGGCATCTGCGAAAAGCATTTATTGCCTGCTGAGCATTGTGCCGTCTTTTCAGAAGAGAAAGGATATCATCGTTGAAGGTCTGTATTCCCATACTCAGACGGTTGAAAGGTAGAGTGGAGAGCATTTCTACATATTCGTCTGTCAGGTCATCAGGATTTGCCTCGATTGTTATTTCTGCTTTGGGGTTGACGCTGTAGTTGTCATATATGGTTCTGAATATGTTTATGAAATCCTCTTTCTCCAGTTGTGAAGGTGTTCCGCCTCCGAAGTAAACAGTATCTATGACTTCACCCTCCAGGTAGTTCCTTCTTCCGGCAATTTCCTTGCACAGAGCTTTGATATATTCGTTTTTCTTTTCAGAAGCCGTAGTAGAGAAGAAGTCGCAGTATATGCATCTTCTTTTGCAGAACGGTATATGTATGTATATTCCAGCCATTTTTCTCAATCTTGATTTATGTCTTTTGCAAAGGTACGAAATTTCTGATTCAAATAATTGATTAAGAGAAAAGAGGTATCTTTAGGTATATATTCTTGCAAAAGACAGAACATAATCTGTAAATATAAGCTTTGTATTTATAAATATAACTTGTATATATAAAAACATAATCTGTATTTATATATATATAAGTTGTATATATAGATTTTGTTTCGATGAAAATGTTTTCATGCCTTGTACGGGCAAACTTTTTCTATTGGCGTTTTTTTTATCTTTATCTGGCTGAAAATCATTCTAACCGTGTGATTTAAAGCATTATATTGCATAATGTGTCGGAAAACATAGTTTAGTAACACGAATGTAACAGTTGGATTTCTGAACATTAATTTCTATTTTGCGGCAACTTAAAAATGAGATATGAAACGCATATCCATCATTTATTAATTTTTTAATCTAAGATACCATGAAAGTATATCAGACTAACGAAATCAAAAACATTGCACTTCTTGGCAATGATGGCTCAGGTAAAACCACCCTCACTGAAGCTTTGCTCTTTGAGAGTGGTATTATAAAACGTCGCGGCAGAATTACTGCCAAGAACACTGTCAGCGATTATTTCCCGGTAGAGCAGGAGTATGGTTACTCTGTATTCTCTACCGTTTATCATGTGGAGTGGAATGGTAAAAAACTTAATATCATAGACTGTCCGGGTAGTGATGACTTCGTTGGAGCTGCAATGACTGCGCTAAACGTAACAGATACAGCCGTGTTGCTTCTAAACGGTCAGTATGGACCTGAAGTGGGTACTCAGAATCACTTCCGTTACACAGAAAAGTTGGGTAAACCGGTTATCTTCCTCGTTAACCAGCTTGACTCGCCTAACTGCGATTTCGATAAAGTGCTCGAACAGTTGACTGAGAATTATGGTTCTAAAGTTGTTCCGGTTCAGTATCCTATCAGTACAGGTCCGGACTTCAATTCGTTGATTGATGTACTTTTAATGAAAAAATATTCGTGGGGACCTGAAGGTGGTGCTCCTACTATCGAACCTGTTCCGGCTGAAGAAATGGAAAAGGCTATGGAATGGCATAAGAGACTTGTTGAGGCTGCTGCCGAACATGACGAAACTCTTATGGAGAAATTCTTCGAATCTGAATCGCTCACAGAAGACGAAATGCGCGAAGGTATCCGTAAGGGATTGGCTGCAAGAGGTATGTTCCCTGTGTTCTGCGTGTGTGCAGGTAAAGACATGGGTGTTCGCCGTCTGATGGAATTCCTTGGTAACGTGGTGCCTTTCGTTGATGAAATGCCTGTGGTTCACAACACACGTGGTGTTCCTGTGCCTCCTGTGGCTGATGCTCCTACTTCACTTTATTTCTTCAAGACTGCCGTTGAACCACATATCGGCGATGTACAGTACTTCAAGGTGATGAGTGGTGTGGTTCACGAAGGTGACGACCTGAATAATGCCGACCGTGGTTCTAAGGAACGTATGGCTCAGCTTTATGTTTGTGCCGGTGCTAACCGTGAAAAGGTGGAAGAACTGAGAGCCGGTGATATAGGTTGTACAGTGAAGTTGAAAGATGTCAAGACCGGTAATACGCTGAACAGCAAGGATTGTGAAAACAGATTTAATTTCATCAAGTATCCTAATCCAAAATATACAAGAGCCATCAAGCCTGAAAACGAGGCTGATACTGAAAAGATGATGGCTATCCTTAACCGTATGCGTGAGGAAGACCCGACATGGGTTGTTGAACAGTCTAAGGAATTGAAGCAGATTCTTGTTCATGGTCAGGGTGAGTTCCATTTGCGTACACTGAAATGGCGTCTTGAGAATAATGAGAAGCTTGCAGTACAGTTTATGGAACCAAAGATTCCTTACAGAGAAACTATTACTAAGGCTGCTCGTGCCGACTATAGACATAAGAAACAGTCGGGTGGTGCAGGACAGTTCGGTGAAGTTCATCTTATCGTGGAACCATATTACGAAGGTATGCCTACTCCTGAAGTATATAAATTCAATGGTCAGGAATTCAAGATTAATGTGAAGAGTACTGAAACCGTTGATTTGGAATGGGGCGGTAAGTTGGTATTCATCAACAGTGTTGTTGGTGGAGCTATCGACACAAGATTTATGCCTGCCATCCTTAAAGGTATCATGAGCCGTATGGAGCAGGGACCTCTGACAGGTTCGTATGCACGCGATGTACGTGTTATCGTATATGACGGAAAGATGCATCCGGTTGACTCAAATGAAATTTCGTTCATGCTTGCCGGACGTAATGCTTTCAGCGAAGCATTCAAGAATGCTGGTCCTAAGATTCTGGAACCTATCTATGATGTGGAAGTATTCGTTCCGAGCGACAAGCTTGGTGATGTGATGAGCGATATGCAGGGACGCCGCGGTATGATTATGGGTATGAGCAGTGAAAAGGGATACGAAAAACTTGCAGCTAAAGTGCCTTTGAAGGAAATGTCCAACTATTCTACTGCTTTAAGCTCATTGACCGGAGGACGTGCTTCGTTCATTATGAAGTTTGCAAGTTACGAACTTGTTCCAACAGATGTTCAGAATAAGCTGATGAAGGAATTTGAGGAGCAAGAAAAGAATGAAGATTAACGCTTAGTTGATATTTTAATACATAAAAAAGCCGCATTTCTTAAAAATGTGGCTTTTTTTTATTGCCTTACGGTGAACTTTTTGCCACTTTTAGTTGTTATATATTTAAAGTTATATTATTTTTGTAAAGTAGGCGAGGTGATAAGTATTTTTACTTGTGATTTTATCAACTAAAATCAGAGTGTATTGTTAAATACGAAAAAATCTCGTGTAAAACATGTTAATTGGTGATGATTATATTAATTAGCTTGTTAAATTTGTCACCATGAAAAAGTCAACAATATGGATATTAGGAGTCATTATGGCTCTGTCTTTTCTTAGTCTGCTGTATTTGCAGGTAAGTTATATAGAAGAGATGGTAAAGATGCGTCGTGGACAATTCGAGGAGAATGTAAACCGCAGTCTTGCTCAGTCCGTGCGCAATCTGGAACTGGTGGAAACCAAGAAATATCTTGAGGCTGATGTGGCAGCTACTGAAAGGGCAGCCCGTCTTGCTGAACAGTTTAACCTGAACAAAGGTAAGGATAGCGGTGATATTATGCAGCATCACCAATATACCATAACATCGCCAGATGGAAGTATGTATTCTACCTTTGAGTTCAAGACGATAACCAACAGGCCTGCGAATGTGCCTAAAGTTATTATCTCGAATGGTAAGAATATACCTCAGACATCGCGGACCCTGCAGGAGATAATCAAGGAAAGATATGTCTACCAGAGGGCATTGCTTGATGAGGTGGTGTATAACATACTTTATACTGCGAGCGACAAACCGCTGAAGGATAGGATAAACTTCAAGCAGTTGGACCATTTCATTAAGTCGGAATTGCTGAACAATGGTTTGGATCTGCCTTATCATTTTACGGTGACAGACAGGGATGGGAAAGAGGTCTATCGTTGTTCGGACTATGTGTACGACGGCGAGAAAGTCTATTCCAAACTGCTGTTTGAGAATGACCCTCCGGCAAAAATGGGATATGTGAAAATATTCTTCCCTACGATGGATGACTATATTTTCAGTTCTGTGAAGTTTATGATACCTTCGCTGATATTTACGGTGGTTCTTTTGGTTACTTTTATATTTACCATATATATAATATTCCGCCAGAAGAAGCTTACTGAGATAAAGAATGACTTCATTAACAATATGACGCACGAGTTTAAGACTCCGATTTCTACCATATCGCTTGCGGCTCAGATGCTTAATGACCCGGCTGTAGGTAAATCGCCTGTGATGTTCAAGCATATTTCGGGAGTGATAAACGATGAAACGAAACGTCTCCGTTTCCAGGTAGAGAAAGTGTTGCAGATGTCGATGTTCGAGCGTCAGAAAGCTACGCTGAAGAAAAAGAAAATTGATGCCAATGAACTTGTGAACGGCGTGATAAATACTTTCAGGTTGAAGGTGGAAAGTTGTCATGGTACGCTTGATGCGGAACTTGATGCTACGGATCCGTTCATATTTGTGGATGAGATGCATTTCACCAATGTGATATTCAATTTGTTGGACAATGCCGTGAAATACAAACGCTCTGATGTGGATATAAGCCTTAAGGTCAGAACATGGAATGAGGCTAACAAATTACATATCTCCGTCGAGGACAATGGTATCGGAATAAAGAAAGAAAATTTGAAAAAGATATTTGACAAGTTCTACCGTGTTCATACCGGAAACCTGCACGATGTGAAGGGATTTGGTCTTGGACTGGCCTATGTGAAAAAGATTATTACAGATCACAATGGAAGCATCCGTGCTGAAAGTGAACTGAATGTCGGAACTAAATTTATTATTGTATTACCTTTATTTAAAGAAGAATAATATGGACGAAAGAATGCGTATTTTATTGTGCGAAGATGACGAGAATCTTGGCATGCTTTTGAGAGAATATTTACAGGCTAAAGGTTATGAAGCTGACCTGTTCCTGAATGGTGACGAAGGTGTAAAAGGATATCAGAAAGGAAAATATGATATGATTGTGACAGACGTTATGATGCCTGTCAAGGATGGTTTCTCTATGATTCAGGAAATCAAACAAATCAATTCGGAAGTTCCTGTGATTTTCCTTACTGCTAAGACTATGAAGGAAGATATCCTTGAAGGATTCAAGATTGGAGCCGATGATTATATCAGCAAGCCTTTCAGCATGGAAGAACTTACACTTCGTATCGAGGCTATCTTGCGTCGAGTAAGAGGTAAGAAAGTGAAGGAAAACACTATGTACACTATCGGTAACTTTACTTTCGATACTCAGAAACAGTTGCTTACTATCGGTGACAAGCAGACTAAGCTTACTACTAAGGAATCTGAACTTCTGTCTTTGCTTTGCTCTCATGCAAACGAAATACTTCAGAGAGATTATGCATTGAAGAATATCTGGATTGACGATAACTATTTCAATGCAAGAAGTATGGACGTTTATATCACTAAGTTGCGTAAGCATCTTAAGGCAGACCCATCTATCGAAATTATCAATATCCACGGTAAGGGATATAAACTGATTACTCCGGACGATGAACAGCAGGATGCTTGATTGACGGGTATATAAAATAAAAAGAGGTTATCTATGAAAGATAACCTCTTTTTATTTTGTCTGATTTGTAGTTTACATTAATCAGTGATACGTTTGTTAATCAGGATGTAGCTGATTAATCCTGCAATGATAAGAACCATTGATGTACCCAGAATAGCGTTGTTGTTTACATTTTCAGTTGCAAAGCATGCAATCAGGATAACAGCTCCGATAATAATCAATATTACTCCCAGATTCTTTAATAAGCTTTTCATGTGTGTCTTCTATTTTTATGGTTTATTCGTTTATTGGTTACAAATTAAAGCATAATTCTTTACACGTGAAAATTATTTTATGAAAAAAAACGAAATTCGTGTATTATCATGCTTTTATTGTATGGCTAATCTTTCGTGTTTGTGAAGATTTTGCGCAATACCTCCTGGCTGATGCTTAACTCTTCCAGTGTCAAGCCTTTCAGCGCCTCTTTCAGAGTAAGGTTTGCTACCATTCTTGCCTTGTCTTCAAGCTGCTTGCCGTCTTTGGTCAGGTGGATAAGGTTTGTTCTTCTGTCCTTCTTGTCCGATATGCGCACTACAAGATGCTGTTTCTCCATATTGTCGATAAGTCGCGTCATGCTCGGTTTGTCCTTGAATGTGGCGTTGCATAGCTCCTGTTGTGTCACTCCGTCCTTTTCCCATAGAAAAATCAGTACTGTCCATTGCTCAGGGGTGATGTCCAGGCCGTTCATTCTGAAATTTCTTATCAGTTTCCGGTTTATGGCAGCAGAAACTTTTCCGTTTAGTATGGCAAAAATTAGCTGGATGTCAAAATTGAATTGTTCTATCATATAATTATTGTTTATACAACTATGCAAAGATACTATATTTGTCGGTAATTCTATTGTGATGGAACTCTTTTTAATATTTAAATCATACATAATAAGTAATGAACAGGTATAGTTTCTTTGTGGCTAAAGTGATATTATGCCGTAAAAACGAAGAAAAGTAGCTTGAATGTTTGTATATTAGATAAAAAGTTGTACCTTTGCGCCGCGATTGAAATTTTTTATTAATAATTTAATTAACGAATTAGTATGAATCAATACGAAACCGTTTTCATTTTAACTCCCGTTTTGTCTGAGGCTCAGATGAAGGAAGCGGTAGAGAAGTTCAAAGCAATCCTTACTCAGGAAGGTGCTGAGATCATCAATGAAGAAAACTGGGGATTGAAGAAATTGGCTTATCCAATTCAGAAGAAATCTACAGGTTTCTATCAGTTGATTGAGTTTAAAGCTGAACCAACTGTAATCGAAAAGCTTGAAGTTAACTACCGTCGTGACGAAAGAGTTATCCGTTTCTTGACTTTCAAGATGGACAAGTATGCTGCAGAATATGCTGCTAAGAGAAGAAATGTTAAATCAACTAAAAAGGAGGAGAATTAATCATGGCACAGCAACAATCAGAAATCAGATATTTAACTCCGCCTTCAGTAGACGTTAAGAAGAAAAAATACTGTCGTTTCAAAAAGAGCGGTATTAAGTACATCGACTACAAAGATCCTGAATTCTTGAAGAAATTCTTGAACGAACAGGGTAAAATCCTTCCGCGCCGTATTACAGGTACTTCATTGAAGTTCCAGCGTCGTATTGCGCAGGCTGTTAAGAGAGCTCGTCACTTGGCTTTGCTGCCTTTCGTAACTGATATGATGAAATAATTAAAGGAGGAATAAGCATGGAAATTATATTGAAAGAAGACGTATTAAACTTGGGTTACAAAAATGATATTGTAACTGTTAAGTCTGGTTATGGTCGTAACTATCTTATTCCGACTGGCAAAGCAGTTATCGCATCACCAGCAGCAAAGAAAATGTTGGCTGAAGAGTTGAAACAGCGTGCTCACAAATTGGAAAAGATTAAGAAAGATGCTGAAGCAGTAGCTGAATCATTGAAGGGTGTTTCTTTGACTATTGCTACTAAAGTTAGCGCAACTGGTGCTATCTACGGTTCAGTAGGTAACATTCAGATTGCTGAAGAACTTGCTAAATTGGGTCACAACATCGATCGTAAGATTATCGTTGTTAAGGATTCAGTTAAGGAAGTTGGTAACTACAAAGCTATCGTTAAGCTTCACAAGGAAGTTTCTGTAGAAATTCCTTTCGAAGTTGTAGCTGAAGAAGCTTAATATTTGATACTCAAATATACGAAAATCCCTCTTCATTCGAAGGGGGATTTTTTTGTATATAATATATATATGAATAGTGATTGCTTAGTTTTTGGAAACTCCTATCGTTTATTTATTGTACTTCTGATTAAAGATTTCCGATAATTCATTCAGTGTATATTTATAGATGTCTTTTGGGAGATATAACTCTGTTTTTCTTTAGTATTACGAAACGAAACGTAAGGGCACAAAAAAAGCCTGTAGGAATATTTTGTTATCCACAGACTTTAAACTTTTTACCTAATCAGACTCTACTGATAATTATTCAGCTTTGTCGCAGCAAGCTTTTGCTGAGTCACAAGCAACTGAGTCGCAAGCAACTGAATCGCAGCAAGCTTTAACTGAATCACAAGCAGGAGTAGCTTCTTCTACTACAGCAGCTTCTGTAGATTCTGCATTTGCATTTTTGTTACCACCACATGATGCGAAAGATACTGCAACGAATGCAACGAATAAAAATACTAACTTTTTCATCTCTTTTTTGCTTTTAAAATTCTGTAATACTTATATTGTTATCTTAATTGACGCTGCAAAGATATATAGTTTTTTGATACATTGTTCTTTTTTAGGCAAGAATTTTGCGAAAAAATATGTTTTACAGCCTATTTTATCTTTTTTAACTGATTTGGATTTCCATTTTTTTTACATTTGGGCCTTTCTATTGCTTCAGGCTCTCATATACATATCAAAATAATGAGTAACTTTGCACAAAATAATTTATTTATATGATTGATACTACTGTTTTTCAGGATAAGAAAGCTGTTTATTACACATTAGGTTGTAAACTGAATTTCGCAGAAACATCTACAATAGGAAAAACTCTGAAGGATGCAGGGATTAGAACTGTAAGAAAAGGAGAGAAAGCTGATATCATAGTTGTAAATACATGTTCGGTTACTGAAGTAGCCGATAAAAAGTGTCGTCAGGCTATTCATAAACTTGTTAAGTCTCATCCTGGAGCTTACGTTATAGTGACAGGCTGTTATGCACAGCTCAAACCGGATATTGTTGCCGATATTGAAGGAGTGGATTTGGTTTTGGGAGCGGAACAGAAAGGTAACCTGATGAAGTATTTGGTAACACTCGAAAAGTCTGCACACGGAGAGGCTATCACTACAGCTACGAAAGATATACGAAAATTTTCCCCATCATGTTCACGTGGTGACCGTACAAGATATTTCTTGAAAGTCCAGGACGGATGTGACTATTTCTGTTCATATTGTACAATACCTTTTGCAAGAGGTAGAAGTAGAAACGGAAGTATATCAGAGCTTGTTCAGCAGGCGAAGGATGTAGCGGCAGAAGGAGGAAAGGAAATCGTTCTTACAGGAGTAAATATCGGTGACTTCGGTAAGACTACTGGTGAAACTTTCTTTGACTTGATAAAGGAGTTGGACAATGTAGAAGGCATCGAGAGATATAGGATATCTTCTATAGAGCCTAATTTGTTGACGGACGAAATAATAGACTTTGTTTCCACTTCGAAGAGATTTATGCCTCATTTTCATATTCCTTTGCAGTCTGGCTGTGACGAAGTATTGAAACTGATGCGCAGACGGTATGATACAGAGTTGTTTGCCTCAAAAATAAGGAAAATCAAGCAGCTTATGCCAGATGCTTTTATAGGTGTGGATGTAATAGTAGGTACACGTGGAGAAACTCCTGAATATTTTGAATCGGCCTACAATTTTATCAAATCGCTTGATGTAACGCAGCTTCATGTATTCAGTTACTCAGAGCGTCCGGGAACTCAGGCTTTGAAGATAGATTATGTTGTATCGCCTGAAGAAAAACATGCCAGAAGTCAACGTCTGCTTGAACTTTCTGAATTGAAATTAAAGGAATTTTATGCACGACATAAAGGAGCTGAAGCTGTAGTTCTTGCTGAACATTCCAAACCGGGAATGCCTATGCATGGATTTACTGATAATTATATCAGAGTTGAACTTGACAGTGCTAAAGCAACTGACAATCAATTAATAAAAGTCAGACTTGGAGATTTCTCAGCCGACGGTGAGTCCTTGATGTCGGAAGTTATTGAGTAATCATAGTCTTAATGTATCTCTTATGAGAAAAGTATCTGTTGTTATATTAAACTGGAATGGGGCGGAAATGTTGAGAACGTTTCTGCCTTCAGTTGTTAAATACACAAATCCGGAACTGGCAGAAGTTTGTGTGGCAGATAACGGTTCTACTGATAATTCAGTAGATATAGTCCGTGATGAGTTTCCATCAGTCAGATTAATATCCTTTAAAGAGAATTATGGTTTTGCCGAGGGGTATAACAAGGTAATGGATAATGTTGCTACCGACTATGTCGTTCTGCTTAACAGTGATGTCGAGGTTACTGAAGGTTGGATAGAACCGATTCTTTCCTATATGGAATCTCATAAAGATGTTGCTGCCTGCCAGCCGAAGATACTCAATTACCATGACAAGAAAAAGTTCGAGTATGCTGGAGCCTCCGGAGGTTATATCGATAAGTATGGCTATCCATTCTGTCGTGGAAGAGTCTTTGATTCTCTCGAAACAGATAATGGCCAATACGATACACCTGCAGACATATTTTGGGCATCAGGAGCAGCCATGTTCGTCAGGCGAGATGTCTATGTTGCGGTTGGAGGACTTGACCCCAAGTTCTTTGCCCATATGGAGGAAATAGACCTTTGCTGGCGTTTGTTGAGTAGGGGATATCGTCTGGTGTGTATTCCGGAAAGTAAAGTCTATCATGTAGGAGGAGCGACGCTTAAGAAAGAAAATCCGAAAAAGACATACCTTAATTTCCGTAATAATCTGTTGATGATGTACAAGAATCTTCCGTCAGATGAATTGCGGAAAGTAATGATTGTACGTTGTTTCCTCGATTATCTTGCAGTAGTTTTCTACATCTTGAAATTTGATTTTTCAAATGCATCTGCAGTTGTTAAGGCCCGGAAGGACTATTCATTCATGCGTAAGGATTTTAAATCATTGAGAGATGAAAATCTTAGACAGACCAAGTGGAGCAAGTTGAAATTCAGATATGATTTCTCATTAATATTGCAATCAAAAATATTCGGAAAGACTACCTATTCACGTCTTGTGAAGTAGTCTTTCCGCTACTTTTTATATCATTTCTCTTTTTCAGATTCAATGAAATTCATGATTTCCTCCTCGTTGTCCGGATGGAACCATGTGATTTCATTATCCCTTCTGAACCATGTCATCTGCTTCCTGGAGTAAATGCGTGAGTTCTGCTTTATTTTCTCTATAGCAAAGTCTAACGTACAGTTGCCGTCAAGATACTGGATAATCTCCTTATATCCTACTGTATTTAGCGAATTAAGATCCCTATATTGATAAACAGACTTGACTTCATCTACCAGTCCGTCGTTTATCATCATATCCACTCTTCTGTTGATACGTTCATAAAGCTCTTCCCTCTCTCTGCACAGTCCTATTTTTATGATATCGAAAGGCCTCTGTTTCTTGTTTCCGGTTCTGAAGGAAGTATAAGTCTTTCCGGTCATATAGCATATCTCCAGTGCGTGTATCACCCTTTTAGGATTCTTCAGGTCGACGATGGAGTAATACTCAGGATCAAGTAGTTTCAGTTCTGCACACAATCTTTCCAGACCTTCTTTCTCGTATTTCTCCATCATCATCCGGCGTGTATCGTTGTCTACTGTAGGAATATCGTCTATGCCCTTACAGATAGCGTCAATATACATCATCGAGCCACCGGTCAGAAGTATTGTATCGTTTTCCTTGAAAAGCTCCTCAAGCAGACTGATGACATCACTCTCATATTGTGCGGCACTGTAATAGTCAGTCAGCTTCAGTGTACCCACGAAATAATGTTTTACCCTTTTCAGGTATTCTTCTGCAGGTGCGGCCGTACCGATTTTCAAATCGGAGTACAACTGTCTGGAGTCGGCAGAAATGATAGGAGAGTTATATTTCTCGGCTATTTTTATGCTGAGGTCTGTTTTTCCTACCCCTGTCGGTCCTATCAGTACTATGAGAGTCTTTTTGCTGTTCATCAGATATATAAATTAAGAAAGCGAAGAATAACGGATTTATCAACATTTTCGTTGAAGCCGTATTCTTCGCTTCGTTGTTCAGTCAATATTATTATTAATATTTGTCGTCATCGTAAGGATTACCTTCTGTCATGTCGAATCCGTCCATATCGAAATCTTCCATGTCGTAATCTTCGTCACCGTAGAAGTTTTCTCCGAGGTCAAGCGACTGGCTTGTATTCAGCTGTTCATCGAAATCAATAGTCTGCTGCGGAGCATCCCCTTCCTGTCGTGAACAAATGGCATGTTTCAAATCCTGACCTGTTATTATTTCCGACAGTTCGATGAAGAATATTCTTTCAGCCAATGGGTCGAAAACATAAATCAGCTTCTGTTTCTCATCTTCAAGAAGTTCGCTCAGCGGAGTATCTTTCATTATATATATATCCTCGTCAGAACTGCTTGTACCCATATCTTCAAGAGTGATTTCCGTTTCCTTTTCCCAGTCGTCATCACATATAAAGAATGAAGTCATCTGGTCATCTTTATAACCTGTACATTTAAGAATTGCTTCATGCAAGTCATAGAATGAAGCATCTGAGTCGATTTTTATTTCTCTTAAGAAGTTATCGACTTCGTCTGATATGAGTCTGAATTTGTAAACCATCTTAATTATAGTGTTAAATCTTTATTTTGTAAATATACAAAAAATGATTATCTTATAATGCCTCTTTGAGAATTTTCTATGAAAGAGATAATATATTCTATCTCCGGACTCATAGGAACCTCCTGTTTAACCTGTTCAAGCGCTTCAGCAGTATTCTTACCGCTATTGTAGATAATTCTGTAAGCGTTGTGAATATTTTCAATCAGTTCATTTGAGAAACCTCTTCTTCTAAGGCCTACAATGTTGATACCACAATACGCTATTGGATCTCTACCTGCGATGATGAATGGAGGAATATCCTTGCTGAAACGGCTTCCGCCTTGAATCATTCCGTAACCGCCTACACGGCAGAACTGATGCATAAGTACGCTTGCACTGATAATAGAGTAGTCGTCGATTATAATCTCACCTGCAAATTTAGTGGAGTTGCCGATGATACATCCGTTACCTATAATAGCATCGTGTGCCACGTGTACACCTTCCATAAGCAGATTGTTGCTTCCAACCACAGTCTTGCCTTTAGCAGCCGTACCGCGGTTAATGGTAACATTCTCTCTGATAGTGTTGTTGTCGCCTACCTCAGCAGTAGTTTCTTCACCTTTAAACTTCAAATCCTGTGGAACAGCTCCAATCACAGCACCAGGAAAAATTCTGTTGTTGTTACCGATACGTGCTCCATACAGAATGTTGGCATTAGGCATTATGATATTATTGTCGCCTATTACAACGTTCTTGTCAATGTACACGAACGGGCCTATTTCTACATTTTCTCCTATCTGTGCTTCAGGATGTATGTATGCTAATGGACTTATCATATCTATATTATTTGTTTTTTACGATTTGAGCCATAAATTCAGCTTCGCAAACTATTTTCTCACCTACGAAAACGTATCCTTTCATTGTAGATACACCTCTGCGGATAGGCGCCATAAGTTCCACGCGGAAGATAAGAGTATCGCCCGGTACCACTTTCTGGCGGAATTTCACATTGTCTATCTTCATGAAATATGTAGAATATAGTTTTGGGTCATCAACTGAGTTCAGAACCAACAGACCTCCTACCTGTGCCATAGCCTCTATCTGAAGCACTCCCGGCATAACAGGTTCTTCCGGAAAATGTCCCTGGAAGAAAGGCTCGTTTGATGTAACGTTTTTTACACCTACTATATAGTTGGCACCCATAGCAATGACCTTGTCTACCAACTGGAACGGATATCTGTGAGGCAACAGTTCGCGTATGCGGTTCACGTCCATCAGCGGCTCTTCATTACAGTTGTAGATAGGAGCCTGTATTTCGTGCATTCTTATTTCTTTTCTCAGTTGTCTTGCGAACTTGTTGTTTATCGTATGTCCCGGTCTTGTAGCAATGATTCTTCCCTTTATAGGTTTGCCTATAAGAGCAAGGTCGCCAATGATGTCAAGCAGTTTGTGTCTTGCCGGCTCGTTTGGCCATACCAATGGAATATGGTTGATATATCCCAAATGGCTTGCATCCATATGAGGAACATTCATTACATCAGCCAGTTTGTCAAAGCTTTCCTGAGTCATCTGCTTTTCGTATATCACGATAGCATTGTCCAGGTCACCTCCCTTAATCAGTCCTGCATTGAGCAGAGGTTCTATTTCGCGAACGAAAACGAACGTACGTGCAGAAGCGATTTCCGAAGGGAAATCAGCCATATTTTCAAGTGTAGCAAACTGATTTGTAAGAATTTGCGAATCATATGATATCAAAGTGTTTATACTGAATCTGTCGTCAGGCAACACAGTGATACATGAACCTGTAGCTTCGTCGCGGAATTCTATTTTTGATTTGATAATGTAATAATCTTTTGGAGCCGACTGTTCTTCAATGCCCACTCTTTCGATACATTCCACGTAAGCCTTTGCGCTTCCGTCCAATATCGGGAACTCAGGACCGTCCACCTGTATCAGACAGTTGTCTATTCCGGCTGCATAAAGAGCTGCCAGTGCATGTTCAACTGTACTGACTTTTACATTATTTTTTGATAACACTGTACCTCTTGTCGTATCAATGACATTTTCGGCCACAGCGTCTATGATAGGCTGATCGTCTAAGTCTATACGTTGGATCTTGTACCCGTGATGTTCCGGAGCAGGGTTGAATGTCACTGTCAGTTTCACTCCCGTGTGGAGTCCTTTACCATTCAGTGAGAAGCTGCCTTTTAAAGTCTGTTGTTTCAACATGGGTCTTATTTGTTTATTAGTTTTTTCAATTCTTCTATCTCTTTTTGTAGTTTGCCTAATTCAGAATACATGTCAGGCAATTTTTTGTAAACAATAGCAGCTCGTGCAAACTGTTTGTGTTCGATAGCCGGATATCCCATAATTGCTATATCCGATTTCGTGTTTCCCGGTATTCCGGATTGTGCTCCTACTGTTACTCTGTTTCCAACCTTTATGTGTCCTGCAACTCCTACCTGTCCGCCAAACATACACCATTCGCCAATTTTGGCAGAACCGGCCACACCGACTTGCGATGCCATTACAGTGTTGCTTCCTACCTCTACGTTGTGAGCTATTTGTACCATATTATCCAGTTTTACACCTTTATGAATAATGGTAGCTCCCATTGTAGCGCGGTCGATACATGTGTTAGCTCCTATTTCTACATCGTCTTCCAGAATCACAATACCTATCTGTGGAATTTTTTCATATCCTTCAGGCGATGGAGCAAAACCAAAACCATCGGCACCAATCACAGAGCCTGCATGTAGAATACAGTTATTTCCTATTCTGCAATCGTGGTAAATCGTAACATGTGGGTAGATAATACAGTTGTTACCTATCTTAGCGTTGTTCCCGACTGTTGCATGTGGATGTATATATACATTGTCACCAATAACGGCACCCTCTTCTATGCAGGCAAATGGGCCTATATAGCAGCCATTTCCTACCTTTGCTTTATCCGAGATGTAAGCAAGCGGGTCGATTCCTGTCTTTTTAGGCTGGCTCATTTCATAGAGTGACATAAGCTTAGCCAAACTTTCGTATGCATTGTCGACCTTTATAAGTGTTGCCTTGACTTCATGTTCAGGAGTGAAATCTTTGTTTACCAACACTATTGATGACTGTGTTTCGTAGATGTAGTTAGTATATTTGGGGTTTGCCAAAAACGACAATGCACCCGGTACACCTTCTTCGATTTTTGCAAAAGTGTGTACTGTGGCATTTTCGTCACCTACAACAATTCCTTGGATAAATTCTGCAATTTGTTTAGCCGAGAACTCCATATCTGTTATTTTTCTTCCTTTGGTTTTGTTTTTATTGTTTTTCTTACCCTTAATAAAAGTAAAGTAAGTTCAATTACTTGTTTATGCAAATTACGTGTTTTTTTTTTACATATCAGAGAAAAAAGCAAAATATTTGCATAATTACTTACATAAATACATCGTTTTCAACAAAAAAACAGTTATATCAGCCTAATATAGGAGGATATAACTGTTTTTACAATACGAAATTATCTTGAAAGAAATAATCTCGGCCAATGACGTTTCCGTGAATTTGCCTATGTTTTTCACTTGTTTCCTGATAGATTCTACATTATGACCAGAAAACATCATTATAGTGTCAAAACATATATTTCAGCTAAATTTAAGAAACGTTTAATGCCCGGTATTCACTTCTTCTTCAAATCAGAGGATAGCTTTTAGTTGTTCAGACATCTGTTGCTGTACTTTCTTAGCTTCTTCGCCTGCCACTTTTGCAAAGTTTTCAGTCTTGTCGGCATAGATGATTGCTCGGCTTGAATTAACTATAAGTCCGCATTCCTTAGTCATACCGTACTTGCAAACTTCTTCCAGTGAACCGCCCTGTGCTCCGATACCCGGAACCAGAAGGAAGTGGTTAGGAACAATTTTACGGATATCTTCGAACATACGTCCCTGAGTAGCACCTACCACGTACATCATGTTTTCATCGTTTGCCCATTCCTGACTCTTGCGCAATACCTTTTCAAATAGACGTTCGCCTTCTGTGTCGGTAGTGAGCTGGAAGTCGTGTGAGCCCTTGTTTGATGTAAGTGCAAGGAGGATAACCCATTTTCCTTCGTAAGTAAGGAACGGAGTAACACTGTCTTCGCCCATATATGGAGCTACAGTTACAGAGTCGATGTTCAACTCTTCGAAGAATGTACGTGCATACATAGCCGAAGTATTACCGATGTCGCCACGTTTTGCGTCTGCTATGATGAACTGGTCAGGATAGTTTGTCTTGATGTATTCTACTGTCTTTTCAAAGGCAATCCAACCCTTCACACCCATGCTTTCATAGAAAGCCAGGTTTGGTTTGTAAGCGATACAGTAAGGTGCTGTAGCGTCGATAATTGCCTTGTTGAATGCGAATATAGGATCTTCTTCTTTCAGAAGGTGTTCAGGAATTTTCTTGATGTCAGTGTCAAGTCCCACGCATAGGAATGACTGTTTCTTCTTGATGTTTTCGAATAACTGTTGTTTGTTCATATCAGGTAAGTTTTTGAGTGTTTTTTTCTTTGTTTAAAGTTCACTTTCCTTCAGCCTTTCAGCATTTTCAGCCACAATCAGATGGTCTATACAGTCCTGAATGTCTCCGTCCATGAATGCACTGAGGTTATAGATTGTATAGTTTATGCGGTGGTCTGTAATACGTCCCTGAGGATAGTTGTAAGTACGGATTTTAGCCGAACGGTCACCGGTGCTGACCATAGTCTTACGCTTTGAAGCTATATCGTCGATGTATTTCTGATGCTCCTTATCGTATATAAATGTACGCAGGCGCGAGAGAGCACGTTCCTTATTCTTTGGCTGGTCGCGTGTCTCGGTACATTCAATAAGGATTTCTTCCACAACTCCGGTGTTAGGGTTCTTCCAGTTATAGCGCAGACGAACTCCGGATTCTACCTTGTTTACGTTCTGTCCTCCGGCACCGCCGCTTCGGAATGTATCCCATTTTATTTCGCCTTCATTGATTTCCACATCGAAAGGTTCGGCTTCAGGCAGTACGGCTACCGATGCGGCCGATGTGTGTACACGTCCCTGAGTTTCAGTGGCAGGTACACGCTGCACACGGTGTACTCCCGATTCGTATTTCAGAGTTCCGTAAACCTTTTCTCCGGTTACAGAGCAGATTATTTCCTTGAAACCGCCTGCTGCACCTTCGTTAGCACTTGATACTTCAAGTTTCCAGCCTTTCGTTTCGCAGTATTTCGAATACATACGGAACAGGTCGCCTGCAAATATAGCAGCCTCGTCGCCACCCGTACCGCCACGGATTTCAAGAATCGCATTGCGGTCGTCCTGAGGGTCGGCAGGAACAAGCAGAAGCTTTATTTCCTCTTCCAGTTCCGGGATGCGTGCTTCACAAGCAGCTGCCTCTTCGCGTGCCATCTCCTTCATTTCTGGATCGCTTTCGTTCATCATCATTTTGGCTTCTTCAAGTCCGTTCAGACATTGCAAGTATTCCTTGCGAGCTTTCATGATGTCGCCCAGCTCCTTATATTCCTTTGTCAGTTTTACATATCTTTTCTGGTCTGCTATCACGTTCGGGTCAGTAATCAGTGTAGATACTTCCTCAAAACGTGATACCAGTCCTTCAAGTTTCTCTAATATGGTGTTATTTTCCGCCATTTAAATCTTTTTTGTTTTTTACCACAATTTACCGTATAGTATAAAGCATACAATAGCAGCAATCAGTAGCATAAGAAATGAAACGAGAATATGTTTCATGGTACTCCATTTTTTCTTTTTACCAGTGTATTGGCTGTACATAGTACCGCCGTATGCCGGTATCAGGAATCCCAAAACATAAAGTATATGGATGTCATATGCTAATCCTATACAAAAACTTATTATGCCTGCTGCTAAGAAAGCTAAAGGAATAAGGCACCCTTTCTTTTCTTTTTCCATAGGCCATGTGGTCAAATTAAATTTTAGTATCTGAATTCTCCGAATTCGCTCTTGATAATCAATTCCTTGGAGCCGTTGCTTTCTTCTATGCGACCGATAATCTGTGCGTCGATATTGAACGATTTGCTGATTTCGATAACCTGTTCAGCGTGTTCAGGAGAGAGATATACTTCAAGACGGTGTCCCATGTTGAATACCTTGTACATTTCGTCCCAGTCTGTACCGCTCTGTTCCTTGATAGTGCGGAACAATGGAGGAACAGGGAAGAGGTTATCCTTAACCACGCGGCAGTTGTCGCCTACGAAGTGCAGAACCTTAGTCTGTGCACCACCCGAGCAGTGAACCATACCGTGGATTTCAGGACGGAGAGCATCAAGCAGTTTCTTTACTACAGGAGCATATGTACGGGTAGGAGAGAGAACCAGCTTACCTGCATCAAGTGGAGAACCTTCCACAGCGTCAGTCAGTTTCAGATTACCGCTGTAAACCAGGTCTTCAGGTACAGCCTTGTCGTAGCTTTCAGGATATTTCTCTGCAAGATATTTTGAGAATACGTCGTGACGCGCGCTTGTCAGACCGTTGCTACCCATACCGCCGTTATATTCCTTTTCGTAAGTAGCCTGTCCGTAAGATGCAAGACCTACTATAACGTCGCCCGGACGGATGTTTGCATTGTCAATCACGTCAGAACGCTTCATACGGCAAGTCACTGTACTGTCAACGATGATAGTACGAACCAGGTCGCCAACATCGGCAGTCTCACCACCTGTTGCGTAAACACCTACACCCATTTCGCGGAGTTCGGCAAGCAGTTCGTCAGTACCGTTGATGATAGCTGAGATAACTTCTCCCGAAACGAGCAGTTTGTTACGTCCGATAGTAGAAGAAACAAGTATGTTGTCAACTGCTCCTACGCAGAGCAAGTCGTCGATGTTCATGATTAGAGCATCCTGTGCGATACCTTTCCATACAGACAAGTCGCCTGTTTCTTTCCAGTACAGATATGCCAGTGATGATTTGGTTCCTGCACCGTCTGCGTGCATGATGTTGCAGTATTCAGGGTCTCCGCCAAGAATATCAGGAATGATTTTACAGAAAGCCTTAGGGAAAATACCTTTGTCAATGTTTTTGATAGCGTTATGTACATCTTCCTTAGATGCCGATACGCCGCGCTGCATGTATCTTTGGTTACTCATGAGTGATGATATATTATAAATTATAATTTACTAATCAATTTGGGCCGTTATTTATATAAAATCTTTAATACGCAGGTAAATATTTTTTTATCTTTGTGATAAAGATACATTACTATTTTAATGTGCAAAAGTACTCAAAATCTGATATAAATGCAATTATCAGTACTGTAATTAACAGTTTGATTTTATTTTTTTACTATTTCGTCGGCGCCTTCCCGTATTCATTTTCGGGCAATAAAAAACGCTTCGTCGTTTGGATTAAAACGACGAAGCGTTTTACTTCGAATGACGAAGCGTTTTTTTTCTCCGTTTTTTTATCTGTATTCGTATAGTTTAACGTGCAGAATACTGAAATCATCGACTCCGATTCTTACATGCCTTCCCTGGTGGTCCTGGTCACCGTTCAGACGGCGAAGATATTTCAAATTACCATTACTGTCTACACTCACTTCGTCTACCGAGCCTATTCCGATGCGTTTCCCGTTGTTCCACACCTCTTTTGCAGTAGCCTTTCCTCCTGAAGCCACAAAACCATCCTCACCGAGTTCTTTCTTCACATACCCCTTCATTTCGTCCGGTGTCTTGAACTCCATTACTATACCACTTCCGGCTACAATATATTCCAGTTCGTTCAGCCTGATAATCAGCCCTCCACCTTCCGGCCAGATACTTCCGTCAGTAGCCCTTGCATCCCATGGAAGAGTGAAGAAATGCTTGCATACCAAAGTCATTCCGTCCCATTCTATATTCTTTTCTCTGTTCTCACCGTCAAACAATACACCTTTCATCATTCCCTTACCCTGATATTTTGTAATGACAGGCATTAGCTCTTTCAGTTTCCTGTATCCTTTTGTCAGCTTGTAATTGCCGTCGTCCGGAGCATCCTCTATCGAGAACGGACTGAAACCTATCGCATCATGTTGTCCGAACACATAGAAAGCCCTTACCCCGTCGTTCGCTTCAAGTCTTATTTCCGGAATGAAAAGCGGGTTGTTGTGCAGTTTGTATTGCGATACCCAGTCTGTAAATCCTTTGTCATAAATGTCCGGTGCCAGGAGGTCAATGCCCGGAGCAGCACATTTCCATATATCTATAAGGTGTGCAAGCGGTCCTGCCGAAGGGTATTCCCCCGGTTTTCTGCCACGGCTGTTCATTGCTGCGTTGACGTACATAGGCAGATTATATACCTCCCTTCCTTTCTGAATCATTTTTTCCACGTACGCCGCGTATTGCCATGCCATGAATATTTCGTCGGTATATATGTCCTTGCCGAACACCTCTTCCCATGTTCCATCAGTTTTTCCTCCTGCCTCTTCCCATTTCTCGGCCAGCCACGGATGAAGAGTCTTGCTGTTGCTTTTCAGATATTTTTTCAGTTCGTTCGGTATTTCAGATTCAAAGAGTCTGTCTGCCGTTTTTGAGTGATCTCTTGCACTCTCCAGCATACCTATTTCATTTTCCACCTGTATCATTATTACGGTGTTCTCTTTCGCGTCCACTTCCCTGATATGTTTCATCAGTTCGACAAATGCTCTTGAATCGGCCTTGAATACGTTTTCCGAGAACGGACTCGCTATCTCCAGAGGCTTTCCGCTTTCCGTGTAGCAGCGCGGATATTTTTTATAGTCCGATTTGAACCACAGTGGCGCATAACAGCTCATTGAGTTTTTCCATGCTCCGAATCATAGAAACACTACCTTCATGTCATGCTTCTTCGCTTCAGCTATGGTTTTATCTATCAGAGTGAAGTCGAATTTACCCTCTTCCGCTTCAATCAGGTCCCAGTATGCAGGAACAAGAGCTGTGTTCAGCCCAATACGTTTCAGTTTCGGAAAAATATTCTCGATGTCCTCTGTTGAAGAAGCCGATGAATTGCCCAACTCTCCGGCCAGCAGAAGCATCGGTTTGTTGTCTACTATAAGCTGTGTGGCAGTTCCCTGTTTGGCCCAATGTGGCAGGTCTTGTGCCTGTAATGATGATAAGGCAAGGCACAAAGCCATGGATAAGAAATGTTTTTTCATGAATTTGAGTTTAATGTTTCGGGCAAATATACTTTGTTTTATAATTCATGATAAAAGTTGAAACGCTGAAAATATGCAGATGTAATATACGTTGAAGTTTTTGTAACAAGCAGAACAAAAACTTTACTCTGAAATATAGACAATATGCGGATGTTAACAGAAAAATTAAATGGTCTTGCAGTAAACTTTGTGTTACATTAGTGTTGGATTTATCGTGTATTCATTGTCTTAAATCAAATCTTTCCATATTCTTTCTTGGTCTTATCAAAGTACGAACCGAACTTTGTTAAATAAGGTATTAATGATATAACTGAACAAAGTTCTTTTATAAATGTAATAATGTAAAAAAGGTCTTTCATCCTGTATTAAAATCATTTTTCATATCTACTATCTTTTAAGTGTAAAACCATATCATTTTCATCGTTACAAAATTACATATTAATAAATAAAATGTAACATCAAACATTACGAGTAATATCACGTATGTTACATCCACAGGCGAAAATGTTACACATAATATCATATATGCAACATTTAATGTAATAAAGCGGTATATCATTGAAAATTCGACTAAAAAAAGCTTCAACTGATGGTACGAAAGCATATGATGATTTAACAAAGTCCGGTTCGGACTATTATTGACAAGATAGTTCTCCGGTTTTATAATATAAAAGATGTGTATGACAATTTTATCAGTTAGTATGCAAATATATTATTTATTAATTAATTAGTGATTTTATGAAAAGCACAAATCGTTTTAAGTCTTTATGGCTTTTGTTTTTGATGTGCCTCATACCTGTATGGGGACTTTCGCAGAGTGTTACTGTGAAAGGTATCGTAAAAGATGCTGCCGGTGAACCTGTAATCGGAGCGAGTGTGATAGAAAAAGGTACTACCAACGGTATCGTTACTGATTTCGATGGTGCGTTCAGCCTTAGCGTATCTTCAAAAGCTACATTGCAAGTTTCTTTTATCGGTTATAAAACAGAGGAAGTTGCTGTAGCCGGAAAAACAACTTTCAACATTGTCCTTAAAGAAGATACCGAGATGCTTGATGAAGTTGTGGTTGTAGGTTATGGACAGATGAAAAGAAGTGACTTGACAGGTGCAGTTACTTCTGTAAGTGCAGAAACTATAGAACAAATGAATCCAACTTCAATAGATCAAGTTCTTCAAGGACGTGCTGCTGGAGTTTTAATGGTACAAAATTCAGGTATGCCAGGAGGAGGTTCTTCTGTACAGATTCGAGGATTGAACTCTATAAATGGAACAAATGAGCCAATTTATATTATTGATGGTGTTACTATTAGTGGTAATACTGGAACACTAACAGACAATGCTTTGTCTTCTATAAACCCTTCAGATATTGAATCTATGGAGGTGTTGAAAGATGCATCTGCCACAGCTATATATGGTGCTCAGGGAGCAAATGGTGTTATTATAATTACAACTAAAAGAGGTAAAGAAGGTAAGCCGAGGGTAAATTTTGATGCTCAATATGGAATTCAGTATCTTGCTAAAGAGTTGGATATGGCTAACCTTAGAGAATATGCTCAACATAATAATGAGGTAGTAGGATTGATGGGAAGAGGTCGTGTTGTTGAATTTGCTGATCCGACTTTATTGGGTGAAGGAACTAATTGGCAAAGAGCAATTTTTAGACCAGCAGCAATGCAAAACTATAACTTAAGTTTGTCTGGTGGTACGAAGGGTACTAGCTATAAGCTTTCAGCAGGCTACCTTAAACAAGATGGTATAGCAGAAGGGTCTGATTTTGACCGTCTTACTTTGAATACGGGCTTAGATTCAGAAGTGTTTAAATGGTTAAAGATTGGAGCAAGCCTTAATTTGTCAAGAACAACGCAGACAACTTCAATTGCAGACTGGAACCTGATTAACAGTGCAGTTCTTCAGAAACCGAGTGTACCAGTATATAATCTTGATGGTTCGTACGGTTCTCCATCTGAAACAGATGATAATAATAGCCAGGTAAATGCTTTGGCTATAGCTCAATTAGTAGACAAGAATAATAGAAAATTATCTGTCAGATCTAATATTTATGCAACGATTAAGCCTTTTAAATGGATGAGTTATAAAACTGAATTCTCAAGTAATATCGGGGCGGAAGAAGTTCACAGTTTTACACCTTCATATTATTTTACTTCTTGGCAGAAAAATGACTATGCAAACCGTCAAGAAACAATGAAAGTGAATTATTATTTGGCTTGGAGGAATCTTATAAACTTAAATTTCAAATTCAATGATAGTCATGATTTGAATTTTATGTTAGGACATGAAATGACTGAAACTACAAGTAATTACTTATATGGTACACGAATCTTAGGAAGTAGTTCTCTTACAGATCTGGGGGCAGGTGATGCTTCTACAGCAGAAAATAATGGTTATACGGGACGTAGTTCGTTCTTGTCTTATTTTGGCCGTGTGCATTATTCTTTGTTGGATAGATATATGATTACTGCTACTATGCGATATGATGGCTCTTCTAATTTTGCAAAAGGAAACAGATGGGGTACTTTCCCTTCAGCAGCTTTGGCTTGGAGAATTAATAAAGAAGAATTCCTGTGTGATGTTGAATGGCTTGATAATTTAAAGATTAGGGTTGGTTATGGAGTAGTAGGTAATTCTAATGTAGCTTCTTTTGCTTATACATCTATCTTAAATAATACAGAAACTGTTTGGGGGAGTGGAAGTGCATTGTCTCGATTGCCTAATAATGACCTTACATGGGAAACTACTAAATCTTATAATGTAGGATTGGATTTAAATTTGTGGGATAATAGGGTTGAATTCATCGCAGACTGGTATAACAAACGTACAGATGATTTGCTTATAGTTCTTACTTTACCGGGATTTACAGGAACTAATGGAACTGGCTCAATGTCTGCTCCATGGGGAAATGTTGGTTCATTGGAAAATAAAGGATTTGAATTCACTTTGAATACAGTAAATATATCAAAGAAAGATTTTCAATGGAGATCTAGTTTGGTTTTCTCTTTAAATAGAAATAAAGTACTTAGCTTGAATACTGCTACGGCTGAAGTATTTAAGACATATCAGTATGGTGGAAATGACAAGCAGGTAACAGTTACAAGACCTGGTTATCCAATAGGGCAGTTCTATGGTTACAAAGTAATTGGTAGAATCAATTCTGCTGCTGACTTGTATGATGAAAATGGAAATATTAAAGTAGCGTTGCCTGAAGAAGGTGCTACCGGAAAGCCAAAAGCAATTAACGAAACAAATGGAATTTGGGTAGGAGATTTGCTATTTGAGGATGTTAATGAAGATGGAATAATTAATTCAGATGATCAGCAAATAATAGGTAATCCTCTTCCTAAATTTACTGGTGGATTTGGTAACACCTTTAGTTACAAAGGATTCGATTTAAATATGTATTTTACATTCAGTTACGGAAATCAAGTAATGAACTGGTTGAATCTTACAATAAATAATCCAAGAGATTATACAAATAATCTGTTAAAAGATGCTGCTTTGGATTATGCACGATTGGGGTTGATAGACCCTGAAGGCTCTTCAAATAACATATATAATGTATGTGTCGTTAGTGGAAAGGAAAATATGCCAAGAATTAGTTCAAATGATTTGAATGAAAATAACAGAATTTCTTCTAACTTAATTGAAGATGCTTCATATATACGTTTGCAAACACTTTCGTTGTCATATACTTTCCCACAAAAGATAATTACAAAGATGAATCTAAATATGCTGAAACTTTATTGTAATGTTTCAAATTTGTTTACTTTGTCAAAATATTCGGGATATGATCCGGAAGTAGGTATGGCTCGTGATCAATATTCAAATTATGCACAAAGTGCTTTGCTTAATGGATTTGATGCAGGAAGATATCCATCTCCTAGAACTTTTACATTTGGAATTAATGTTGGATTCTAATTAAACTATTATGAAAAAACTATATACATTATTATTAGCAGGATTTGTAGGAATGTCAATTTCATCATGTGATGATTTCCTGGATGTTACGTCTGAAAATCAGATGTTGTTAGTTGATTTTTATACAACGGAAGACGATTGTAGAGCAGCAACTGGAGCTTTATATAATAGACCATGGTATCCTTTTAATAGTAGATTTTATTTTATTGTAGGTGATGCCAGAGCAAATAATCAGTTTGTAGATCAGGTTACTAATCCTGGTGCTATTTTAAATCGTTTAGTAGATACTTCAAGTACACTTAACGTTGAAGCAGGATGGGATAGTTTCTATTCTGTAATTTGTCAGGCTGATATAATATTGAATAATATTGATAAAGCTTTAGAGAACGGTGTAGATGAAACGGTTGTAAATGCTTGTAAAGGTGAAGCTCGATTTATGAGAGGATTGGCATATTGGTATCTTACAAGTGTTTGGGGAAATGTTCCTATAGTGGAAGATCCTGAAGTCGTTGCGAAAGGGTATCTTATTAATACAAATTATCAAGAAGATGTATTGCAGTATGCTATAAAAGACATGGAATATGCTGCAGAACATTTGCCATTAACTGATGAAACTGGTAGATTGACAAGGTACAGTGCGTTAGGTATGCTTTCCCGTTTTTATATTACTGCAGCATGTTATGCAAGAGGTGGAAAATTTACTCAAGACAGATATCCGATGACTGCTCAGGAATATTATAACAAAGCAAAGGAAGCTGCTGAAATTGTATGTAAGCAAAGTCCTAATAAATTGATGGAGGATTATGAACAGCTCTTTACTGTTCAAAATAATAATAATTCAGAGTCTTTGTTTGCATTACAATGGGTAGGTGGAAGTACTACTAATGGAGTAGGTAATGCTATACAAGCACGTCTGAATAAGTATTCACAGTTGATGGATGGTGATAACGCGTGGGGTGGAAATGAATATATTTCTGGCGAATTAGTTGAACTTATGCATAATCGCGGTGAATGGTCAAGAAAAAGGGGGACGATGTTTTATACAGGTGCAAGATATGATTATATAGGTAAAAGCACTACTGAAGGATATTTTGTTGTTCCATCTACTAAGTATTGTCCAATTAAGAAACATATTGTCGGAAGTAGTTTGGATACTGGTGTACAAAGTATAAGTCAGAATTCAGGTATGGCTACTCCAATGCTTAGACTGGCTGAAGTTTATCTGTTATATGCAGAAGCTATATTAGGAATGAATTCAGAAACAACTGATCAAGATGCTTTGGAGTATTTTAATAAAGTAAGAACAAGAGCAGGACTTGATGAAGTGGATAAAATTACTTTGCAAGATATATGGGATGAACGTAGGTGTGAACTTGCAATGGAAGGACAATTCTGGTATGATATAGTGAGAAGAGGATATTGGGATACAGAGTGGGTAATAGAGTTTATGAAAGGTCAGAAAAGAGGATACAGGTATGATTATTCAGATCCAAATACATTTACATGGTTGGGCTCTGATGGTAGAGAAGCTAAGACACCTGATGAAAACTGTCTGTTGATGGCATATCCATTAAATGAAGAAACCCTTAATCCACTATTAAAAGAAGAACCAATACATTTTGATATAAAATAAAGAGTTATGAAGACAAATCTTTTTAAATATATTACTGTTACTGGAGGCTTATTCATAGCTAATGTTATGTTTAATAGTTGCAGTAATGAAGAATTAATTTCTATTGATAAGATATATATACATTCTTTGGATGATACTACTACTGAATTGTCTAAAGTTAGATTAGGGCAAATGATAAGAATTCAAGGTAGTGGTTTTTCTACAACTAAAGTAATTTATTGTAATGGGGTAGAAATTTCAGGTGTGAATACAAATTACATTACAGATGATTGTATTATCTTAAAAATACCTTCAGACTTACCGACTGGCTCTGATGTTGAAGATGAAAACGTAAGGAATACAATTAGGATTGTGACAGAATATGACGAGTTCGTTTATAAATTTGATATACTGGCTGCATCTCCTACAATTACAAGTGTATCACATACATTGCCTCGTGCTGGAGAATGGATAGATATCTATGGAACAAGTTTTAAGGATATAGAATATGTAACTTTTCCAGGAGGGGTTAATTCCACAGAATTTAGCGTAAATGAGGATTATACAATCCTATCGGTAAAAGTTCCTGAAGGAATCGGTGAAAACTATGGAGAATTGACTGTATATGGTGCAAATGGAGGAGCTTATTCATATTCTGATTTTAATTTTAAAAGTGGTCAGTTTATATGGCAGTTTAGTAGTGATTCGGGTGATAAAGCATTTAATTATGGAAGTAATATTTCAGCCAATCTTACAGATGTAATACCTACTGAAGGTAATGGAGCTAAAAGTCCTGATTGTTATCGTGCAATACCGAAAGAGCCTGCTACAACACCTAAAGAAGGGGAAATTGGTGGGTTTAATTTCTATGCTGATAAAGCTATACAAATAGTACTAGATGCAAATTCAGGTAATGGCGCAATTACGGAAAAAACAAAATGTTCGGAATTGGCATTCCAATGTGACATGTATATCAATATCGAAACGTGGACAACTGCTGCTTTAAGATTGGATTTGAATGGTAACAGAAATACTTTGACCCCTTGGCTACAAAATGCTTCAGTCGTAGCTTATGCTTTCGAGAATGGTTGGAAAACGATGACTTGGGCCATTAAGGATATTCCAACTTATGCTAATATGACATTAGGAGATTTAAAGTCGGCTCTGACAGGGAAAAATGCAAGAATCATATGGCTTAACGGACAATTCCAAGACGCATCAGGTAACTGGTTCAGAGGTACTGAAATGAAAGATGCACAGATTTATCTTGGTAACTTCCGTTTAGTTCCATATACAAAGAAAAATTATGTAAATGATTAATTGTTGATTTATGAAGACAAATATTTTTAGAAATCTGAGTTCTTTATTTACAATGATATTTATGTTTTCTTTTTTATCCTGTTCAGAAGAAAATATAACATCATTGGAAGATAATTTTCTCAAAAATACAGTGATTCAGTCTGTATGCGAATTTGATGGTGAAGAATGGAAATCTGTTTCACAAGTTAAGGTTGGTACACATGTAAGATTGGAGGGGGTAAATTTAGAAACTGCTACAAGCGTTTCTTTTAATGGTAAAGAAGTTGCATCGACTGATTTTATTAAGTTAGGTAACACCTATTTGGAAGTTGTAATTCCACAGACTACACCATTGAACAGATTAGAAGAATCAGTCGCTAACACTATTAAGGTTAAAACTGATATAAACGAATTTGTATTTGATAAAGTTACTATTATAAGTAGTAAATTATCAATAAATGGAGTTAGGGTATTTTCATCTTCAGAAGATTATGTTGGTAAGCTTGTTGCATCTGCAGAAATAGGTACACAAATACAAGTAGAAGGTGCCGGACTGAACGTCGTTAATAAATTATTTTTTAACGGTTATGCTGTAGATATTACAGATGAGAATAGAGTCTCTTCAACGGCTCTTAAAGTGAATATTCCAATGGAAACACCTGTTGGAGAAGATGTTACTGATCAAAGTAAATTGAATAAAATAGATGTAGAAACATCTACTGGCGAAAAGTTGTCTTCTTCTTATTCGTTTACGTTTACTGGACCAACAGCAAAAGTGGATGAAGATGGTATTACAAATGAAGATGGTTCAACAATATCTGTTATTAATCCTGGAGATGTAATAAAGATAAAAGGTGTCAACATGGATTTGGTAAATGAAGTGTGGTGTAATGGTACAAAGCTTGAAAATACTTCATTTAGTTATGACGGTGTGGCATTAATTATAACTATACCGAGCGATTTACCTGTAGGTGAGGATAATGTAGAACTTGAGGATATGAATAAGATTATAATTAAAACTCCTTATGGCTCTACTACTATTGAAATATCAATAGCAGGTAATGAACCTTCTCCTCTTGTGACATCTGTTTCTCACACGATGGCTAAGGCCGGAGAATATATTTATATTTGGGGAGAGAATTTTAATGATGTAAGTTCTGTTATTTTCCCAGGTAATGTATCGGCAACAGAATTTGAGAAAGTTGATAATAAGACTATTAAAGTTAAAGTACCTCAGGGAGGTGATGAAACCCCTGGTTATATCACTCTTGAAACTACTACAGGTAAAAAAGGATATTCTTATAATGATATAAACAGGAAAGATAATTTGTTTATTAGTACTTTTAGTGGAGATGGATATGCAGGTAGCAATCAAGCAAAATTTAATGGAAAAGATATTACAATGTCAGGAACACAAACGGTTTCTTATCCGGCAAATACTCAAGGTTTTCCAGCTTCTCCGGCAAATTATAGATTAATTCCATCTGATGGGGCAATAGACGTTTTAACTTCTCTAATAAGTACTGATGGGGATGATCTGCTTAAATTTAGATTTACTTATGATAAATTATGGGGAGTTGCAAATGTAACGAGTTCAGGAATAGCAGATGAAACTTTATGTGAAAATTTGGCTATAGAATTTGATTTCTATATGACTTGTCCATGGACACTTGGATCTTGGAGATGGGAAACAGGGAAAAATAGTACTGATGGAAATGGTAGAATGACTATTGCATTATGGAATCAGCAAACAATTGTACCTTTTGAATTTTATGGTGGATGGCGTACTATGATTTTACCATTATCACAGCTCTCATGCTTTGGTGGTTTGACGATAGCTCAAGCTAAGACTGAATTTACTACCAATACATATATTTCTTTGAAAGCGGGTAACTTTAAGAATTCTGACGGAAATTATTCAAAAGGTACTGATATGAAGGGGTATCAACTTGCTTTTGGCGCTTTCCGTTTAGTTCCTTATGTTAAAGGTCCGGTAGAATAATAATAAAATGAAAAATAGACTGATATGAATAGAAATAATAAATTATTATATGTTGCTTTTTCAGCTTTATTGGGGTTGTACAGTTGTGATAAAGCTGAATATATAAATATTGATGTGCCAGAACCAATTCCAGCAACCTTAACTATTGATACTAATACTAAGTATCAAACAGTGACAGGTTTTGGAGTTATGGAAACATCGTGGCAGCAAACGGCTCTTACAGATGCTGAGGTTTCTAAACTTTTTGGAAAAGAGCAAGGTCAGTTGTCACTTAATATATTGAGAGTAAGAATAGCTCCCAAAAGTAGTAGCCAGAATGCTGATGACAGATGGGGGACAATTGTTCCTGTTGTAAAGAAGGCAAAATCTTTAGGAGCTAAAATATTGGCTACGCCATGGACTCCTCCTGCAGAACTGAAAACAAATAACAATATAGTTGGAGGTGAACTGGTAGATTATGAAGGATATGCAGAGTATCTGAAAGAGTTTTTAGGGTATATGCAGCAAAATAATGCTGATATTGATGTTTTGTCTATTCAAAATGAACCTGATTGTGAAGTTAGTTATGAAAGCTGTTTTTGGAGTGGTGAGCAACAAGCGTATTTTTTCGAGAATTTTGCTGAAGGCATTAAAGAAGCTTATCCTTCTGTAAAGTTAATGACTGGTGAATCGTTCCAGTTTCGTCATGAAGCTACAGATGCTGTGTTGGAAGATGAAGAGGCGTGTTCTAATCTTGATATTGTAGGTGGTCATATTTATGGAGGAGGTAATACTTCGTATGATTTAGCTAAAGAGAAAGGTAAAGAAGTTTGGATGACCGAATATTTATTGAATGAAGCATGGGATAAGTCTTCTCCGTTTGAATTAATAGGAAGTCCAAGAGATGAAGCTTTACAGTTTATAAATAGTGTAAATCAATCTATGCTTTCTGATATGAATGCCTATATATATTGGTATGGTCGTAGATATTATGGTATGTTAGGTGATGGTAATGCAGGATCTGAAATGAGTAAGATTACTCCACGAGGGTATCTTTTCTCTTTATTTTCCAAGTTTGTAACAGGAAAAACAAGAATTAAGACAATATTATCAAATCAAAAATTTGATAAACTGAAAAATTCTGCATATATTGATAATGTTCAAAACATTGTACTTATGTGTATTAATAGTGGAGATGAAGAAATTCAAGATTTATTATTGAATTTACCATTTATTCCATCCTCAGTTAAGAAAATTTATTATACTGTTCCTAATGAAGCTTTTCCTAACTATAGTGAAGATTTTGATATAATTTCAGAATTAAATATAGATTCTGGTATAAATATTGAACCTTATACTGTAGCTGTATTTGTATTTGAAAGATAAGTTATTTTTTTTAATAATTGTGATATATATGATATTTTAAAGATGTTATTTATTGTTGACAAGCCTTAGTCGTAAGTGAATTTAAATTCCAACTGGTAACTATTAAATATAAATTAGTTTAATAATATGTTTATAATATACTCTTGTAGTTGAGTATAATTAACCTATTTATTGTTTATGATAATATTTTGTTTATAAAGGTTTATATGAATAATTTTTTATTAATATATTACAGTGAAAATTATATATGTATGAAAAGGGTTATTTTGTATTTTTTATTTAGTTCGTTTTATTTTTGTCTATTTGCTGGCGGACAAAGTAGAATAAAAGAAAATTTTGATTTTGATTGGAAATTTACTCTTTCTGATAGTGTTTCTTACTTAAAAGAAGATTATAATGATAATGATTGGAAAGAGGTTCAATTACCTCATGATTGGAGCATTAAATTAAATTTTGATTCTAAAGTTAGTGGATCAGTTGCAAATCTACCAGGTGGTATAGGTTGGTATCGTAAATCATTTATTGTACCAAAGTCTTATGAAGGTAAGTCTATATCAATCCTTTTTGATGGTATTTTTCATCAAAGTGATGTTTATATTAATGGTAAACATTTAGGCTTTCGTCCTTATGGATTTTGTAGTATTGAGTATGACTTGACACCTTTTCTTGAAATAGGTGAAAAAAATACAATTAGTGTAAGAGTGGATCGTTCTGGAAAAAATGATATTGCTCGATGGTATACAGGTTCTGGTATTTATCGTCATGCATGGTTGTTGATTAAGGATAAAGTACACGTAATTAATTATGGGACATATGTAACTACTCCTAGTATAGATACAAAGTCAGCCGACGTTGATATTGTCACTTCTATAACCAATACATTAAAGTATGGAGTTAAAGCAAGGGTATGGCACAGCGTATTTAATGCAGATGGAAAATTCGTTTCATCATCTTCCAAATATAATTTGACTTTATCCTCGAATGATACGTTGGATATAAAACAGAATTTAGTTGTAAATGAACCTAATTTATGGTCGATAGATGATCCATATTTATATAATTTGGAAACATATGTAGAGATAAATGGTAAAGTTGTAGATGTATACAAAACATCTTTTGGTATACGTGAGATAATGTTTACTTCAGATAAAGGTTTTTTCCTTAATGGGAAAAGGATAAAACTGAAAGGTTTGTGTTTACATCAAGATGCAGGTTCATTAGGCGTGGCTGTTCCTGATAGAAGTAATGAAAGAAGACTGGAGATTTTAAAGAAATATGGATGTAATGCAATACGTTGTGCACATAATCAATTCTCTCCTGAATTTATGGACTTATGTGATAAAATGGGATTATTGGTAATAGATGAGGCTTTTGATAAATGGAAATCAGGATATTATGAGAAATATTTTGATGAATGGTGGAGAAAAGACCTTGAAAATATGATATTGCGTGATAGAAACCACCCTTCTGTTATTCTTTGGAGTATAGGAAACGAATTAAAGGAAGCATGGGATGATTCTAATGAAGGTGTTGAACGTGCAAAAATGCTAAATGATTTTGTACATAAAATAGAACCTACTAGAATGACAATATTAGCAGCACAGAATAACCATAATGAAAAATTTGCAGGAATAACAGATGTTATTGGGTATAATTATTTGGAGGCTAGAATGCTGAGTGATCATAAAAAATTTCCCAATAGGCGTTTTATTATTACTGAAGAATTGCCATATTATAGTGGTGAGGAAGGGAATATTAGAAGTTATACCACATATAATCCATGGAATATTATATCAGATAATGATTTTGTTGCAGGAGGTTTTATATGGGTAGGTGTTGATTATTTGGGTGAGGCAGTAGGAGGAAAAAGTCGAGGTTGGCCTAATGGCTTATTTGATATTTGTATGTTTGAAAAACCACGTGCTGCTTATCATAGAGCGATGTGGAATGAAGAACCTATAGTGTCGATTGCTTTTTTAGATCCATCATTAGATATTGATCATGGACGTGATTTATGGCAATGGCCTAAAATGGCTTCTCATTGGAATTTACCAAATTCATATATAGGGCAGGTTATACAAGTGTGTACTATAACTAATTGTGAAAGTGTAGAGCTATTCTTGAATGGAAAATCTATGGGTATTCAAAAAACTGATAGTTTTAAAAATAATACAATTATCTGGAATATTCCATATAATAGAGGTGAAATAAAGGCAATTGGATATAGAAATGGAGAAAAAGTTGCTGAACATACTCTTAAAACAACTAAAAAAACATCTTATTTATCTTTGAACGCTGATAGGACTAATATAAAGGCTGATGGACATGATATTTCTCATATAATAGTGCAACTTTATGATGAAAATGGAAATGAAGTTCAGACAGATGATAAAAAGATAACTGTCAAGGTTGAAGGAGAAGGGAGGTTTCTAGGTCTTGATAATGGAGATTTAAGAAGATTAGATACTTTTTCAACAGATAGTCTAAAAACATATTTTGGTAAAGCTTTAATAATTGTTCAGTCATTAAGAAATGAAGGTCAAATTACAGTAAAGGTATTTATGGAAGGGCAGCATAAACCGTATATTGCAACAATAAATACCCAAAAAATAAATTAACAATGGATAAAAATTAAAGTTAATAGTAAAGATTGTAACGAGGCTGTATTAAGACAGCCTCGTTGATTAAATAATAGTTTTGTATGAAGAAACCATATATACTTATTGTCCTTTTATTTATTTCTGTGTTTTCAAACTCAGCAAATCAGTTTATTTCATTTAAAAGAGTTGATGGCTCTTTACAGATATTAAAAAATGGGAAAGTAGTAAATATTATATATGATAATTCCGATCAGAAAGGTATTAGTATAGCAATAAATAATCTTGTTGAAGATTTTAACCGTGTGTGTGGAGTCAAGCCGGAACTACTTGATGAGGTTAAAGATAAGAATTGTATTATTATCGGAAGTATTGAGTCGAAATATATCAGACAGCTTATAAAATCTAAAAAACTTGATAAGAAGGAACTTCAAGGGAAAAGCGAGAAATATATTATAACGACGGTTGACAATCCGCTGGAAGGAGTGGACAAGGCTCTTGTTATAGCCGGTAGCGACAGACGCGGAACTATATATGGTATATATGAACTGTCTGAACAGATGGGCGTTTCTCCGTGGTACTGGTGGATGGATGTGCCTGTAGAAAAACATACTGAGATTTATGCCATGCCGGGAGTATATACAGACGGTGAGCCAGCTGTAAAGTATCGTGGAATATTCCTTAATGATGAGGCTCCTTGTCTGACCAGCTGGGTAAATAATCATTATGGTACAGATTTTGGTGATCATAGATTTTATGCAGATGTGTTTGAGCTTATTCTCAGACTTAAGGGTAATTTCCTGTGGCCTGCTATGTGGGGATGGGCTTTTTATGCCGATGACCCTTTGAACAGCAAGACTGCGGATGAAATGGGGGTGATAATAAGTACTTCTCATCATGAACCGATGGCAAGAAATCATCAGGAATGGGCAAGAAAACGTAAGGAATATGGTGCGTGGAACTATTCTACGAACAAGAAAGTGATAGACCAGTTCTTCCGCGAAGGAATTGAAAGGGTGAAAGATACTGAGGATATTATCACTATAGGTATGCGTGGTGATGGTGACGAGGCTATGAGTGAGGATACTAACGTTAAACTCCTGGAGTCTGTGGTTGAGAACCAGCGTAAAATAATAAAGGAAGTAACTGGTAAGCCGGCAAAGGAAACTCCGCAACTTTGGGCCTTATATAAGGAAGTCCTTGATTATTATGATAAGGGAATGCGTGTGCCGGAAGATGTAATCATGCTGCTTTGTGATGACAACTGGGGGAATGTGCGCCGCCTTCCTAATGAAAAGGAACGTTTGCATCCAGGAGGATGGGGGATGTACTATCATGTAGACTATGTAGGTGCTCCGCGTAACTCAAAATGGATGAATATGACTCCTATTCAGGGTATGTGGGAACAGTTGCATCTGACATATGAATATGGCGTAGACAGATTGTGGGTTCTGAATGTGGGTGACCTCAAACCTATGGAGTATCCTATTGAGTTTTTCCTTGATATGGCCTGGAATCCTGATGCTTATACTGCCGAAAACTTTATGGAGCATGCACGTAAGTTCTGTGTACAGTCATTCGGAGAAAGTCAGGCTGATGAGGCAGCAAGAATATTGAATCTGTACACTAAGTATAACGGAAGGGTGACTGCCGAAATGCTTGATGCCAAAACGTATAATCTTGAAACGGGAGAGTGGAAACAGGTGGCGGATGATTATGCAAGGTTGGAAATGGAGGCTTTAAGACAGTATATGTCGCTTTCTCCGGAATATAGAGATGCTTACAAGCAGTTGCTTCTTTATCCTGTTCAGGCTATGTCGAATCTTTATGAAATGTATTATGCTCAGGCTATGAACCATAAACTTTATGCTGATGGTAATCCTATGGCAAATTTGTGGGCAGACAAGGTGGAGAAATGTTTTGCACGCGATAAGGCATTGAGTGATGACTATAATAATGTGATGGCGGAAGGCAAATGGAAGGGAATGATGATACAGAAGCATATCGGATATACTTCGTGGAATGATAATTTCCCGGCTGACAAACTTCCAGAAGTGAAGCGTATAGCTGAAGCGGAAAAGGCTGTTGGAGGATATGTGTTTACCGGAAAGAACGGATATGTGGCTATGGAGGCTCCTCATTTCTATGAGAATAATGCTCCGGAAGGTACGGAGTGGAAAATTATTCCTGATATGGGACGTACGCTTGGTGGCGTTACACTGATGCCTTATACTAAATCTGCAGAGGGGGCTTCGCTTTCATATAAAATGCAATTGCCGGAAGGTGTGAAAGATGTGAAAGTGATTGTAGTAGTGAAATCCACTCTTGCTTTTGCTGATGTGAAGGGACATGAATATACTGTCGGTTTCAGAGGTGGAAATACTGAAACTGTTAACTTCAACCATAATATGAATGAGGATAAGGAAAATGTATATACTGTATTCTATCCTACTGTGGCACGAAGGGTTATTGAAAAAGAGGTAAATCTGGAGCTTCCGGTTTCCGAAGACAGTACTTATGTGCTTGACTTCAAGCCTTTGCATCCGGCTGTGGTTCTGGAGAAAATAGTTGTGGATTACGGTGGATATAGCAAATCTTATCTTTATATGAATGAATCGGACTGCAAAAGGAATTGATTCAGAATTGGAATTTCAAAAAGACTATATAGATGAAAAACATAAAATCAGTAGTGGCCGTAATGGCTATGGGAGCAGCATGCCTGAGTGCATGCTCTCCTTCGTTGCAGAAAACTGAAACAGCAGTGTTCAGTAATTTCTGCTATTCAGGTAATGATTCGGTGTGGAACAGGATATAGATTCGGCATCACAGTATATGAATCCGATTCTTGGCGGTTTTTATCCGGACCCGAGTATATGCAGAAAAGGGGACGATTATTTTCTCGTGAATTCTTCTTTCTCATATTATCCGGGGGTACCTATATTCCACAGTAAGGATTTGGTGAACTGGAAACCGTTGGGGCATGTGCTAAACCGCCCATCGCAGCTTAATCTGGACGGTATTCGACTCAGTGGAGGGATTTATGCACCTGCCATCCAGTATAATCCGCATAATGATATGTTCTATATGATTACTACTTGTGTGGACGGAATAGGCAATTTCCTTGTTAAGACGGATAATCCGATGAAAGGGGAGTGGAGTGACCCTATTTTGCTTCCACAGGTAGGTGGAATCGACCCGTCGCTGTTTTTTGACGATAATGGTAAGGGGTATATTGTGAATAATGATGCTCCTGAGGGCGACACTGCCACCCTGGATTACAGATGGAGCTTTATACGCACTCCTCGTTCCCAGTGGTGGGGAGCAGAGGATGGAAAACTGGTTATAACTCCTCAGCCTGTTTCTATAGCAGAAGTGGCAAATCCGGCTTTTATCGGCAGAAGGCAGCAGCATCTGGCCTTTGACAGTACCTTGCTGGCTGTTCCGGGAAAAGAAACTGATATGGCAGGTATGGTTTGTTATCAGGATGAAAGCCATTATTTCGTATTAGGACGTAGCGTAAGAAACGGTGAACAGGTTATGGTTCTTGAAGCTTCATGTGGAGAAAAAGAAACGCTTGCTACTTTACCATGCAATTCTAAGGATGTGGCTCTTAAAGTAGTTGGTGAAGGCAGGCTGTATAGTTTTTTATTGCTGTCCGATAAAATCGATTAAAAATAAAAAATACCGCTCGACCATTGTATTTTCAATGGCCGAGTATTATTTTGTTATTCCAAGCCCCTGACTTCGTCACTCAAAAAACCTCAATATTATAATTGATTGATAAACAATAT